>NZ_JAGPOX010000089.1 GCF_019038435.1 Nocardia alni | reverse complement strand
GGGCGGGGTGAACGGGTGGCAGCAGCGCGACGGCCTGCCCGGATGCGGTGACCTGTCCGGCGTCGATCGTCTGGTTCGGCGGGGCGCCGGTACGGGCGTATTGGTATGTGTCCCAGCGTGTTCGGGTGCGGTCGAAGGATATCGCGGTACTCAGCCGCATCCTCGTCCCGGTGGTCTCGGGCAGATCGACCGGCAGGACGGCGTGGCCTTGGGTGCCGGGGCCGGGGTGCAGGGTGGTCGGTGTGGTGCGGGCGGTGGCGAGGTCTTGGCTGCGTCCGAGGCGCAGCGGGCAGACCGGTCGGCGGAACGCGTGCGCCCACAGGTCGATCTCACTGGTGAGCCACAGGGTCAGGGTGATTTGGGCCAGGAAGTTGCGGTCCTTGATCGTGGTGTTGGTTGGCACGCCGGGGGCGGCCAGGGGATGATAGGTCTCCAGATCGACTCCGGTGCCCTCGGCGCGGAAGGTCATCGCGAACCGGGTGTGCAGGGGAACGTGCTGCCAGCCGCCGACGGTGGCGGCGAGCATCCCGCCGACCGTCGAGGGTGGCGGGCACGGCAGGTCGACCTGGAGTCCGGCGTAGAGGTCGTTGCGGAAACTGACCACGGGGCAGGTGACCACGACTTCCAATGCCGGGGTCGGCTCCAACGCCTGGGTCACGATGGTGCTCCTCACTGTGGTGTCAGCCAAGGCGCGGGGCGCGGTCAGGCGGTGGGGTCCTCGAACCAGTGATCGTGGTCCCCGGCGACGAATTCGTCGGCCAGAGCGCGCAATACGGTGCGGGGATGGTCGAACAGGACCCGGCCGGAGTCGAGCAGGTCGGTCAGGTCGTTGCGGACGTTGTCGCGCTGTTCGCCGAGAAACCCTGGTGCCCAGCCGATCCGGACCGGTCCGTCGAGCTGGTCGGCCCAGGCGTCCAGTTCGGTGCGCAGGATATCCGCATCGACGTGGGTTTGCCCGCCGCGGTTGCGCACGATCCTGGTGAACGGGTTGATACCGCCGAGCATGGGCGCCAGGATCACCAGCGCCGGTGTCCGGTCCCCGTAGTGCAGGGCTTGCTTTGCCCCGCCCCGCATTTCGGCGATGGTCCGCAGCAGCACCGCGACCCGGTGGCGGCGTTGCTCGATCGGCAACCGCGCACAATCCACACCCCGCAACGCGGTCTTGTGCGCGGACCCGGCGAGGAGTTCGGTCGCGACCGTCGGCGACAGGGCGGCTTTGCCGATACTGGATCCGAGTTCGAAGGTGCCCACGCGCGGCAGATCCAGCAGGATGTCCCCGGCCAGATCGGCGGTGTACATCTGGTGCTCGTGGATGACCGGGTTCTCCTCCGAGCCGAAACCCCGGCTCATGGTCCCGAAGTCGATCACCGGCGGGTTCGGTACCACCGCTACCAGGGTGCCGGTCGCGAACACCGTGTCCCGCATGAACGTCTTGGACTCCTTGGCCCCGGAGGTGTCGGCCTTGACCGCGATCATGTACCCGAACAGGTCGTCGTCCAGGTACTGGTCCGGACGCCCGCTCGTGTACGCCTGCTGCTTGGCGCCCTTCCCGCTGCGCAGCACCGGCGAGGCCGTCTCGCTCGCCGGTAGCGAATCCCGAATCCACCGGCGGCACGCCTGCGCCGAGACGTACGGGTAGGTGTCGCGCCCGGCCCGGAACTGTTTGACCATGGACACATTCCCGTCGCCGCGCCCGTTGTTCGGCGCTCCGGCCTTGACTTGCAGCACTATCTGCCCCACGACGTAGGTCACGGTTGATCCTCTCCCTCACTTGCCGCGTCTCGCGCTTCTTCACTCATGTCGATGACCTGATCCTCGAACCCCTCGGGCACCCACCCCCTGTTCGCCAACGCCTCCAGTACGGCGAACACCAGCAAGCGGCGATGCGACCACCAGCCCTCGTCCTCGAACAGCAACCGATAATCCAGCGCCGACACCAGCACCGTCGGTGCACCGTTCGAAGGCGTCGTGAGCTGCCAGGAAATCGCCTCGGACTTCAACCACCGGTACAGATCGTTGGTGGTGCGCGTCGCGTGCAGGAATCCCTGCACCGGCCCCGGACGATTGTCTTTGCTCAGCAGGCTCGCCAACCGGTCCGCCAGGGCCAGGACCCGGTCGAAGTCTTTGGTTTCCATGTTCAATACCTCGCGGCAGTAGGAATACAGCAACGGCGCCAGCACAGCGACCTCGTCCGGGGGAGCCTTCCGGGACGAAAACCGTTCCAGGACAAAGTTGACCGACCGATAGAACACGACGGCCGGATCGGTGAACAGTCGCTTGGCCAGCCACGCCTCGCCATCGATGTCTTTAGAAGCCTGCGCGGTGAGCAAGGTCCGGTAGCCGGCGCGGTGCTCCGGTTTCGAGGAGCGAGTCGTGCGCAACCATCGCGCGATCGGCTGACTCATCAGTTTGGTGTGCAGGAATTGCTCCCGGTTGGAGTTCGACAGCACCATCAACTCCACATCCGCGGTGATGCGTCGCGCGGGATAGTCGCGCACCTGCTCGAGCACCATCCGTTCCCGCGCGTAGGGACCGAGTTTGGCTTTGCTGTACCCGGCCACCATCGCCGCCAACGTCCGATCGACCGCCAACCGGACCGTCCGGCCCAGAAACTGCTCGTCCCAGGAATGGACCGCGGCGACCCGGCCACCGGCCAGCTGGCACCCATACGGGAACGCCCACAAGCAGGCCACGCACGCGAAACACAGCGGTGTCCCCAGATGCCCCGGCGCCGTGGTGTTCCGATGCTCGATGCTGGCCCCCAGCGGGATATCCATCTTGCCGAACCAACCGCACGCCGCACGCTCGCAATACGCGCACGGCGCACCGGGCCACAGCTCGACGGGAGGGCAGGTACGCCAATCCTCCAGCAACGCAGCACGAGCGGGTTGCGGCTTGCGTTTACGGCTGGGATGCGTCAAGCCATCCACGTTCGGCCACAACCCGTACCCGGCCGACAGCCAAAACCCGCCCGGATCGGTCGCTTCGTTCACTGTCACAGTAGTTTTCAGATGATCGGTCATCTTCCCGACTGCGGATTCGAACCGCTCTACCGTCAACTCGTCCGGCGTTTTCACCTGCGCCAGAGCCGCCAGGGCGTAGGCGCCGATGCGTTGCAGCGGACTGGAGGTCAGCAGCACCCGATGCTGCTCGGCGTCGAACACTGTATCCGCATGCGGATTCGACGTATCGATCACAGCCACGCCTCCTCAGACTGCGGCGCCAGCGTGCGCCGACAAGAGTTTCGAGGCCGGCGAGCGCGGGGACTCGATCCAGCCCATCCCCGTGGCGTTGGCCTGACCCAACCCCCAGCTGTGAATGGCGGCAAGAGTTTCCGGCGCCCCGACCACCTCCACCTCGACACACGCACCGGGCTTCTTACCCGCCACACCCGACTGGCCCGCCACCGCGAAGGCGCGACGCGGGCCGACCCACCGCACCCTTTCCAGGGCCACCGCCGGATCCAGACCGAGGGTCTCGGCCTTGCGCTGGAGGTTGCCCGTGAAGTACACCTCCCACTCCGGGGCACCGGGCAGCACCCACGCCTGCCTCGTCGTACGCGCACCGGAGTCATCCCGCCCGGAGCCCTTCATCACCACCGGTGTCGATGTCCTGAAAACCGCGGTACCAGAACCGAAATCAGGTACATCGAGCAGCTCGACCTGGTCGACGATGAACGCGACCGGACCCCACGCCAGCACCGGAGTCGACTCCAACGCCCGCGCCCACGCGAGAATCACCTCCGGCAACGGACTGCCGAACTCGATCACCCCCGGACCACCCACCGGATACGCGCCCGGGCCTCGACGGCCCGCCGGAAACACCGGCGCCGAATAACCGAACGGTACAAGTCGATGCCGACCGAAACCGTTGTCGTGCAAGCTCACACCTAACTCCGGGTCTGTCCGATGGAACAGTGAATAGCACACCGCACGCCCCGGACTGAGCACGTGATCCCACGGCAACGTCCGCGCCGAGGTATGGCCCGTTACACGAATACGCATAGTTCGTACCTGATTTCGGAATCCCCACGGACGGCCACCGGGCCGTCGCGAACCGTTTCTGTCGGTGCCAGCTGTCACAGTGTGCAAGCGGCCAGCCCGCAGCAAGGCTAGCTGAAGCTTCAAGCCGGTGCAATACCATTGCCAGACCCGAAAATTGGGATCCGGACAACCCCGACAAGGACCCTCGAGGCAGCGAAAGCTATTGTGAGAACGTTCGATACATCGCCCCGCCCGCCAAGCAGCGAACACGGGCTCGCAACGGCCTCGCAATCGTCTTCACTCGCTTGCGAACCGCGTCATCCGCCCTTCGAGGGCTACATCGGACATCCCGGATTGCAGCGACACGCCGCGGTTCGGTGCACAACCGGAGGTACGCTGCAAAATCGGAGCGCAACACTGCCTGAAAACTATTCTCTGCCTGCTGTTTTACCTTCGGGTCCGCATCCGCCCTACGAGGGCTCGCAACGTTATCGCGGATTCGGTGAGTTGGTCGTCCGGCCCGGTCCGCATCCGCCCTACGAGGGCTCGCAACCGGGGTTCGTGGGCGAGCCCTGCTGCGTCGTCGTCCGCATCCGCCCTACGAGGGCTCGCAACATCTGCTCGGCCAATCCCATCATCGCGGGCGCCAGGAGTCCGCATCCGCCCTACGAGGGCTCGCAACATGAACTACGGGCGCATTCACCGGGGCGAGATGTCCGGTCCGCATCCGCCCTACGAGGGCTCGCAACACTTGTCCGCCGAGTACCTGGACCTGTCGCTGCGCACGTCCGCATCCGCCCTACGAGGGCTCGCAACGGGGAGAACTCCGAGGGCGCGACGCGCAGGGCGCGGGCCAGTCCGCATCCGCCCTACGAGGGCTCTCAACTACAGGTAGGCCACCTGCGGGCGCCCATACCGGTAGAGTCCGCATCCGCCCTACGAGGGCTCGCAACGCAGGTAATCGGCAGGTAATCGGCAGCCCGTCGGCAGGTCCGCCGCCCTACGAGGGCTCGCAACGTCTTCATCACGCACACGCGGGTGCCGTTGGCCGGCGGTCCGCATCCGCCCTACGAGGGCTCGCAACAGATAATGCGTCGTGTGCTGACCACCGATCGGGTACGTCCGCATCCGCCCTACGAGGGCTCGCAACCTCATCAGTGCGTTCCGCACCCGGGCGAGGTTGACCGTCCGCATCCGCCCTACGAGGGCTCGCAACCTACTAGGCACGATAGGCAAGCGCAGGAATCCACTCGGGGTCCGCATCCGCCCTACGAGGGCTCGCAACGCGGTCATCGCGGCAGCGGGAGTAGAGCCTCCGCGTCCGCATCCGCCCTACGAGGGCTCGCAACACAGGCACATGCGTGACGGCCATGATCCGGGAGGCTTGTGTCCGCATCCGCCCTACGAGGGCTCGCAACAGCATGCGGCGCAGCTGATCGGCCTGCGCGAGAACTGGGTCCGTACTCGCCCTACGAGGGCTCGCAACGTGCCCGGTCCCAGGATCGACAAGCACAACCGTCCGATGGTCCGCATTCGCGCTACGAGGGCTCGCAACGTCAGACCGACCGAACGGGCGTATCGGACGGCGCCGGGTCCGCATCCGCCCTATGAGGGCTCGCACTACAGCAAGTCCCGGCAGGTCGACCTGGGGCGGGTGGCGCCCGGTATCCGCCCTACGAGGGTGTAAACGGCGCGCCAAACGTATTCACGTGCTGTCGAGTGCGCCAGGCGGGCGCTGTTAATTCGAATGGAGGTGAGAGACCTTCGACGCTCAATCGCGCAGGTACCGCGCACCATCGGTGCTGATCGACATCATCAACAGTACGCGCGTTCCAAAACCAGGCGCACCATGCAGGTCGGCCACAAAAGGCGTGACCGACCCACGAGCAGAACGCGTTACGTGTTGCGGTCCCATCACCTTTCCGTTTCTGGGCGCACCGGACATGCAAGACCCCCCGGTTCAGGGGGATGTAATTCATTAGGGAATGGATTGCGGGCGTCGGGCGTTCATCGCTCTCGATGCTGGCCCCGTTCCCGGGACAGTCCCTCGCGCTTTCTGGCCTGTTTCATTCGGAGGGCGTCATCGGGATCAGGCCCTGTGCTTTGTCCCGGGCCACCTCACCGGGCGAGGTGGGGAACTCGATCTCCAGACGCACCCGCATATCGTCTTCACGGATTTGCTGGGTGCGGACCAACTCCCGCAGCGTCTTCTCCCGCTCCACGCGCCGCGCCTGCCATTCCGTATCCCGTTGCGCGACAACACCTCGCTCGCGCGCCTCCCGCCCCATCGCCTCGATGCCACGTGTCACCCCCTCGCGCTGACACTCACGCCCCTCCGCTAACGAGTTCTCCATCTCCCGCGCCGCCTGCCCCGTCAACCCCAAACCCGCCACGAGTTCACGCGCGTCGGACCGTTCGAACGCCCGCACCTGCCGCAACGACTTCACCGCCGACCGATGCGCCTCCGACAAGTCCCGTACCGAAAAGAATCTCCCGCCAACACGTCAACCCCGCTGACCTTCACCGACAAATCCCGCCGGGATTGACCGTCGTAGCCAGCGCCTAGAGCCACGGAAGCGATGGCTCTCGCTTCGCAGACGTACTCGGATCGCTGGCGCACCTTTTTCCGCCAGTGACCCGCGTAGATCACAGCGAGGGAACGTGACTTCAGATCATCGTGACGCCCGGATGCGACAGCCTCCTGCGGTGAGAATCGGAAAACGCCCGGTTCGACCGGCTCCGGCGTCGCCGGACAATCGTTGCCCGGGTGGGCGTTTCGCTGAAGGTTTGTTTTCTTTTTCCCTTCCGGCGACCGATTTTTGGCCGGGCCTCCGGCGGTCCGCAACCCCGGGTCAGGAAATTTCCGCTCCTGGCGGCGGGCTCGCTTCGCTCGTGCGGAATTTTCCAGTCCCGGGGGTTGCGTCCCGGCGGATCTCCCGGCCCGAAATCTCTTTCGCCGGAAGGGCAAAAAGAACGGGCGGTTGGGGGACCGTTTACGACAGTTTGGAGGCGAACGCACGATGAGTGATACGACCGATGTGTTGACCCGCAGTGAGTACACCCGTAAGCGCAAGGCGCAGCAGGCCGGGCCGGTATCGGAGTTGATGCCCGGGACCGTGGAGCGGTTCAAACAGCTGTATCCGGATTGGAAGGCCAAGAATTGGCATGTCTCGCCGGGCGCGTACGGGCTGCATTTGGGGCCGGTGAACCTGGTTCGCGACACCCCGCAGGACGAGGTGGCGGGGAATAGCGATGTATGACGGGGAGATCCTGGGACTGTTCCCGAAGAATCGTGTGTACCGGTATCGGTCCGATCCCACAGCGGAAAACCCGTACGCGGATGTCAGTGCCGAGGCCACGCGGTTCGGGTTCCGGTTGCCGGTGACGTTGACCGAACCGGTGTGGCGGTCGGTGATCTGTTGGGACGAAACGAATTACATCCGTCCCGTCACGCAACCGCGCCCGTCGACGCGGCATCACATGCGTCGAGTCGAGGCACTGTTAGCGCACGCTGATTCGGCGTTGAAAGCCGCCCGCAACCGTCGCACGGCCGGATATCCGCCCGCCCCGACCCGGTTCGACCATGACGTCCATGCCGGTCCGGCAGCCGATCGGTACATGCTGGGGCTTTTCCTCGGGTACTGGCACAACGGCAAACCGATCCTGGTCATCGATATGGACCCCGACGGCTCACGACCCCTATAAGCCGTTTCCCTCTGCGGCACAACCTCATTCCATCCGGCGCACACCCATCGTTCGCGCCGATGACCACTCACCAGAAAGCACACCATCATGACCCCGAACACCGACACCGCGAACACCACCGACTCCGGCGACATCGAGACCACCAGCACCCCCGCCGAACCCAGCACGGCCGAGGACGAAACCAGCACGGCCGAAGCCGATTCCGGTAGCGAACTGGCGGTGTTCGATGCTGCCGGACTGGACGCCGCCGCCGTGGTCTACGAGGCGGAACTGATCGAGGAGCAGCCGAACGAGTTCCGCCCCCTGTATCTGCGCCCCGATCTGCTGGATTTCGATGTCCCCGAGGACGAACCACGCTACGACCTCGACAACGATCCGGAATTCGTGGAGTCCGTACGAATGTGGGGCGTACTCGAGCCGGTCACGGTGTACCCCCTCTCCAATGGCCGATACCAGGTAGCGCGAGGCCGTCGCCGGGTGCTGGCCGCCCAAGCGACCGGGCACACGGTTCCGGTCGCCGTCCAAGCTCCCGCGCGGGCAGATCATTCGGAGACGATGATTCAAACCCTCGCGGCCGAGGTGCACACCAATGACCGCAGGCGTGAGTACACCGATCGTGAACGCGCGAACCGGTGGGCGCAGATGTCGCTCTACGGGGCGAGCGTGACCCGTATCGCGCGTGACACCGCCTGCAAGCGCGAGGAGGTGAAAGCCGCTCTGACAGCGGTCGATTCACCGTCTGCAATGGACGCGGTGGATTCGGGTCAGCTCACCTTCGAGCAGGCGGCCGTGGTCGCGCGGTACGAGCAGGCCGGGGACCTCGATGCGGTGGTGCGGTTGATGCAGGCTCCGACCGCGCGGTTCGGGACCGTCGCGGGGGAGATCGCGGCCGATCGCGAGCAGATCGCCGAGCAACTGCGCGAGTCCCTGCCGTATGCCGAACGCGGATTCTCGTTCGTTCTGCGTGAACCTGGTTGCAGTGCAACCGAATTGCCGGATGGTGAGTTCCTACATCATGAGGAGTTACGAAACCCGGACGGGGGCGAGGTGACCGCCGTGCAGCCGTCGCTGTGGACGGTGTGTCTGGAGGTGGAGCCCGAATCGGTGGCCGTGGACGCCGAGACCGGCGAGCCGGTCGAGTTCGCCGAAATCGATTGGGACACCCGCCATGACCGCAGCGCGCCAGCCCAGGAGGGATTACGGCACTTCGACAGCATTTTCCTGCGTGATAGCTGGGTACCGGATTTCTGGCTCCCGCTCGAGCACCTGGGCGCGTCCGGTCTGATCGTTTACGAGGAATACGCCCCCGGTCTGATTCCCGACACCGACACCCCCGACACCGACCGCGAGGCCAGCGACCCCGAGGAGACCGGCACCGAGGCCAGCGAGAGCGAGGAACAGCGCCGGGCCGACCCATCGGCAGCGGCCGAGACAGCCGAGGCGGCGCGGCGGGCAGCCGAGGAGCAGCGCGAGAAGGACCGCCAGAAGCGCCGGATGGTGATCGCGCTCAATATTCAGGGCACGGTCGCCAAAGAGGAACGCTGCGCGTTCGTGCGCCGCCTGCTGTCGCGTAAGACGTTGCCGACCGGTGCCGCTGCGTTCGTGGCCGAGTCGCTGTTGATCGAGCCGGAGTTGGTGAACCGGCACCTCGCGCAAGCCACCGCGCTCGAGCTACTGCGGTTCGATGACCGGGAGTCCGCGCAGGAGTGGAACGCGACGGAGGCGTCGGCTGGTCAGAGTT
Source organism: Nocardia alni (assembly GCF_019038435.1). Lineage (GTDB taxonomy): Bacteria > Actinomycetota > Actinomycetes > Mycobacteriales > Mycobacteriaceae > Nocardia > Nocardia alni. The sequence goes on along the minus strand of NZ_JAGPOX010000089.1, from coordinate 31,212 downwards.
TGGTGCTGGTGTACGGGTTGGTGCTCGGTGCGCACGAGGCACGCATGGATCAAAGCCATTGGCGCGCCGACGCGGGCGGATGGTGGGGAGACGGGCCGGGCTACCGCCGGTATCTGCTGCACCTCGCCGGGCAGGGCCACACCCTGACACCGGTCGAACAGGTCACCACCGGAGCACTCGAGTTGACCGACATCGACATCGACGCCCTGCGGGCCGAACAGAAAGCCGCCCGCGAGGAAGAAAAAGCTCGCGTCGAGGAACAGAAGGCCCTCACCGCCGCAGCCTGACCACCCTCGCTGTTCAACCGGTCCGCCCCGCAAGGGGTTCGGGGTGGACCGGTTGCACCCCAACCGTAACCCCGCGCACCCGCTAGCCGACGCGGACACAACGAAACATGTTGTACGAAAGGATTTTTCATGTCACAGGAAACCAGCGAGTGGTTGAACACGCAAACATTGATCGGGATGACCGACCAGCGCGGCACCGCATGGCACTACCGCGCCGAGGACCAGGGCGCAGAACCCAACCACTACCCCGGATACATCCCCGCCGCCGACGTGCGCCGACGACTGTTCGCCTGGCGAGCTGAAGCGGTCACGCCGCACTACCCAGTGCCGTTCGGCACGACGCCGGAGACCCCGGCAGACCCTGCCAATCCTGAGTATCAGTTGGTGCAGGCCCCCGGTTCACCGGTTCCGATGATCGCTGATCTGTCGCGGCGCATGGTGTTCCGCTCCGACACCGGTCGCCCGCTCGGAGTGTTCTCGGCCAAGTACCCGATCATGCAGTACGAGCAGATGCTGTTGGAGGGGTTGGCTGCGCTGGTCACCCCGGACGGGTTGGCGGTCTCGGATGACTCGCTGGGGATCGGGTCTGCCGGACTGCTCAAAGGCGGCGCGGTCGCATGGGTACAGATCGAACGCCCCGACACCGTCACCACCCCCGAAGGAGTCGACTTCCGCACCTCGATCCTGGCCACCGCCTCCATGAACGGCACACTGCCACTGTCGTACGCGGCCGTGAATCAGGTTGTCGTGTGCGACAACACGCACGCCTGGGCGTTGGACGAGGCCGAACGCTGCGGGCGGATCTGGAAACTACGCCGCCGCACCACCTTGTCCCAGCTCGATCTGAAGGACGCCCGCGAGGCGTTGCGGATGATCGTGCGGGCCGAAGACTCGTTCGCGGCCGACATCGCGAAACTGTGCGACCTGACCGTCACCAGCGGCCAGTTCCGTCGATTACTGGACGACTTCGCGTCGCTGCCCGAGGACGACACCGCCAAAGCCGCCCGCACCCGCGCGGAGACCAAACGCGAACAGATCGAACTGTTGTGGACCTCCGACGAGCGGGTGAAGCCCTGGACGGGAACCGGTTTCGGATGGCTGCAAGCGGTGAACACGTGGCAGCACCACATCCGCCCCGGCCGCACTGATCGCGCCGGACGCAACACCACCAACGCCGTCACCGGCAAGACCGCCCAAGCCGACGCCGAAACTCTCGAGCGCATGTTCCGCGTACTCACCCCCGCCTGACCGGAGATGATCCCGAACAGCCACCGATCACGCTGACCAACGCCCGCCCCGCATCCAGCGGGGCGCGGCGCGGCCCCGCCCCGGGAGGACCCGAGGGCGGGGCCGCGCCCGCAACGGGCACGCCGACGTGCCCCCATCGAGCCCGCCGCCGACCCCAGGCGGCGGGCCGCGACATCTCAAGGCCCAAGGGCTCCGACCATCGGTCGGAGCCCTTGCGGCACGGGTCTGTCACCTCACACTGGTGAGGTGACAGACCCGCCAGAACGGCGCGCATGCTGCGACCGATAGAGACCACCCTGTCGAAAACGGACCCTCAGCCTGACGCCCCAATACAACACCAGGGCCTGCCCAGGCCGCAGTTTAGTGGTTGGTGGAGGGAACTCGGATCATCCGGTCCCGCAAGAAAATTCGGCTGCGGGCTCTGCGTTCCATGTTATTCTTATCCCTGGTAAGACCGGCCGATCCGGCCGGCAACTCTCACGGGGGATCGGTGGGGCATGGGGAAATCATCGGGTACGTCGCGTCGGCTGGTCCGTGTTGGCCTGCTGTTCACGCTCATCACGATCTGGACGGTCATGTTCGGTGCGGGAGCCGCCTTCGCCGATTACTGCGACGAGGGCCATCAACAACTCATCAACGAGTGCAACCAGGACTACCCCGCGGGCTCCCGCGGGCGGGCGGTCTGTTACAGGAACGCTCAGGACTGGTATTCGAATTGTGTTGCACGCAAGTGCAATCCGAATGCCATGGGCTCGATGCTCGGCTGCTGAACATCACGCCGCTCTCTGCTCGCAGCGTATGGGCCGGGCTTACCGGCCCATACGGGTTCTCTCTGCGATACTCGTTGCACAACCGACAATGGAGAAAGGCAGTCTCTGGTGGCCAACCTCGGGATGCCCGACGATATCGGGACGGCCATGGCCACCCGGGAACTCGAATCCCCCACGGGGCCGGTAGTCGTGGAAATCGGGGCACCGAAACAGATGCCCACCGGTGAACCGAAAACCTGGATGTGCGGCACGAAGATCACCGGTTTGACACCCGACCCGGTGATCACGTGGGCACCCGGCAGCGACGCCATCCACGCACTGATCCTGGGTCTACGCATCGTCGGTGAGCAGTTGGAGGGCTCCGGGATCTCGTTGACCTGGGACGGCATTCCCGCACTGGGCTTTCCGGTCGGCTTGCCCGGCGGCGACATAATCGTCAAGGCACCGACCGACGACCAACTCGCGGTCGTTCTCGGTCCGGAGGCTGTAAAACGAATGCGGCAACGAGGACAGCAACTGCTCGATGACATGCCACGCGAAGACGACAACTAGCGAACACGACGGTCGGGCGCCGACCGGATTGGTGTCAACACTCTCGACGCGCTTGCGCGAGCGCGCCTCGCGTATTCGACTCGCACGGGCCCTCGTGGTTGATCGCCGCAGGCAGGCCGCGTGGACTCAGACGTCAAACCAAACGCTGGCACGTCGTACAACTAGCCTGACGTCATCGTGTGTCGCCACAGCGCGAATTCCTACTGTCGTGCAGCCTCCGGTGGCGCCACGAATGTAAAACGATCCCCGCACGCGCGGGGCGGGTTGCCGCATGTTGTTGACCCACTGGTCCACGTCGGGCCAATCCCCGCACGCGCGGGGTGTGACCGGATAGACGATAACAGCGCGCGGGCCGAGCCGGGTAGTCAGCACCGGAGTCGCCGGAATTAGCGCCGAACTCCGGCCCGGCCGCCGCGACGGGGCGTATGCACTCCGGTGACCGCTACCCCGTACTCTCCGGTCGGTGTTGCAGCTGCACCGCCTCAATCCGCTATCGCGCTCCTCGGGCAATCACCTCGTTGTAGATCTCCGCATGCACTGTCAGATCAGCCAGCTTCCGGCCTTGTTCGTCGGACCGAGCGCCCGGGGTCGGCGAGGGTGGGCTGCTCACCGAATCACGGTATGGCCAATGACCGTAGCCGCGACAGTCCGTCCGAGGACATCTCCCCACGTGTGACAGCCCACAGTGCGGTGTGATCTGAGCATTTGCTTCCGGCACTTCACCGCCGTGCCGCGAATCGCACCGGGGATGACCGTCAGGGAATGGGGACTGCGACCTGTAGCGTCAGCCATTCGGTGCCGGGCACGGGTTCTTCGCTTACACGAAAAATGTTCCCGGTGTCGTGATCGTGCCAGCACATGGGTGTCACGGCGGGACCGTCGGCGAGCACGGTGACCGCGTCCTTCCATCCTCTCGCGAACAGAGGATCGCCAGTGAGGTGCTGTAGCAGTTCCATGATCTCGGGGTCGTCGCGGTGGGCAACGCACACGAATCGGAACCGTCCGATCAAATGGAGGGCCTCGCTCGGATAGTCGATCACTACCGACCGAGAGTTGTCGTCGAGGAACAACCAGTCCAGGAAGTTATCGTCCTGGGCATCGAGTCCTTGGAGCACTCGCAGGTAGTCGGTGTTGGCGTAGAGGATGTTCCAGCGGCGATCCAGTAACGCGGCCGGGTTCGGTGAGTAGGCGTCCACGAGGCGCCGGTGGTCATCGTTTACGGTGGTGTCCGGGATCGGTACGGGTCCCTGGGTTTTCGACGCGGTACAGCAGTTCGGTGAACCGACGCTCCACCGGGGTCATCTCGTAGTGATCCTCGAACGCGATGAGTTCGTTCGGGGTCGGCACGAGTTCACCTGCCTCAAGGCGACGAAGGTATTCCTCGGTGATCGGTCGGTCACGCTGTGGCTCACCTGATGTGCGCTCGGTCATGTCATCCCTCCCAGATGGTGCCGATGCAGAACCGATCAGAATGCCGGGCTGCGACCAGGATGCCAGGAGCCGATCCTTCTGTGCTGTATCCCTCTGTGAGTCCCGCGGAATCAGCGAGAACGTTCTTCTTCCCTCCTGTGCTGTAGCGGCTCAACTTGCTTGCCATGGTGGACTCGTCGCCAGCCCGCCGGATGATGCAACCGGTGCCCTGGGCAGGTTCTCCCGGCCCAGCTGACGGGCCGTCGTGGGCCGTGACCAGGCAGTGTCTGTTTGGTAGGCGCGGTGCCGCTGTGGGTGGTCGTCGCGCTCTCGGCGAGGGGCGCGTCGGTGTGGCCCTTTCGGTGGATCCTTCCCGGCAGATCTCGCGACTGTAGTGCGGGCGTCCTCGAGGCCAAACGGGGCTCGCGTTGCTCGGCCGGGCGGGCGAAAACTTTCTTTTCCGGACACGGTCCGGTCGCTCGCGGGCTCGCTGAAACAAACTTTGTCGTCCCTTGCCCGGCACCCCCGTGTGGCATCTCCGCCGTCCCGCCCTGGGCCCCGAGACAAGCCAGACAGGACACCAACCGAAAGGGACATTCCGATGAGCACCATCGTCAAGGGCAACATCGCCAAGATCAGCGACCTGGTCACCTACCAGGCCACCGCCACCCAGCCCGAAACCGTCGCGGTCTACGTGACGATCATCGACAACCACCAGCGCCGCACCGAGGACGGCTATCAGGACACCGGTTCCACCTCCTACGAGGTCCGCTACGCCGGCACCATGGCCATGCGGGTGCTGCACACCTTCGACAAAGGCGACGCGGTCAGCGCCGAAGTCCGCAACCTGCGCACCGAGATCTTCACCTCCCGCAAGGGCGAACCCCTTGCCACTATTCGAGCCCTGGGCATCGACCTGAGCCTGAGCTGCCGCTACCGCGAGTTCCAGGTTCTTCGCCCCACTCGTGAGGACACTGCGGCCTGACCCGGCCCCGGTCCAACCCGCCACCGCGCGGGTGTGGATTGCGGGGGTCGTGTCGGCACTCGACTCGCTGTCACCCGCCGCAAGGAGGGTGGCTATGCGACCCGCCCGGCACGGGCCCCGGAGTCAATACCCGTACGCGATCACCACCTCCAGGAGCACCGTCATGTCGAACAGCGCCCACGCGCCCGGAGGCGCGCGCGAATCCCGAGGACAGCCCGTACGCCTTTCTCCTGTCCGACGCTCGCCGCGTCTGCCACGAACCGGTGGTGGACCGTCACGGCGAGGGCAGTCAGGACCTTCAGCACAGCCGCCGAGGCGATCGAGGTAGCAGCGTTCCGTTCGATCACTGACTGTCCCGCTCGTCCGCCCCGGCGGTGCGGGGTTCGAGCGAGCCCCGGCGCGCCCGGACAGCCCGGAATGCGCTGGCTCGGTTGCGGTGGCGATTACCTTCCTCGAGGTGATATTCACCCAGACCAGCGAGGCAATCGATCCGGTTACGGGGCACCGTCGCCCGCGGGGCATCAGGGGATGGTTGCGGTCGGTGTCGCGCGCTGCCGCCGCACCGCCCGATCGCGTGCCCGTGGTCCAGCGTCCCGCCGCGAGGGGCGAGGAGATTGCGGTGCTGTTCGACGCGGACAATATCGCGCCGGCCAAGGCGGGCGCGATTCTGGCTTCGGTGCGGGAGTTGGGTTCGGTGCGGTTCGTGCGGGCGTACGGCGATTTCTTCCAGACGCACCTGGCCGGGTGGCGGCCCGCGATGATCGCGCACGCGATCCGGGCTCACCAGGTCACCACCGTGATGCCGGGCAAGGACACTGTCGACCACGCGATCGTGGCGGATGCCATCACGCTCGCGTACACCACGGACATAACTACGATGGTGATCGTCTCCAGCGACTCGGATTTCGTCGACCTCGCCCTGCGACTGCGCGAAATCGGGCTGTCGGTACACGGGTACGGGGAACGCAAGACACTGTCCGCGATGGTCACCGCGTACGACCGTTTCGTCTACCTCGAGGACCTCCCCGCCCGCACGGCAGCCGCGCAGACCTCGAGGGCAGCAGCGCCGGTCAAGGCGGCGAAGCCAACCACCAAACCGAAGACCGCTGCCGCGCCGAAACCGAAGACCGGTGGTGCCGAGCCGCTCCGGTGCGCCGGGCTGCCCGACACGGTGGCGGCCTCGGTGTGTGAGGTGGTCAACGCTCTGGCCAAGAAGAACAGCTGTGGCGCGGATCTGGCCACGGTGTGCCATCGCCTGCACGCGAAGGGAATCACCGCCCAGCTACCCGAGAGCACCCGCGTTCAACTGGGCCGCTTTCTCAAGGAGTGCGGCCTGTTCGATGTCGACGAGCAGGAAAACGGGAACTCCAAACACATATACCTGCGCACCAAGACCCGCCACCGGTAGCCGCCTGGCGTCGCAGCGAGTGAATAGCTCGACAACGGTTTCCAGCGAGACAGGGTTACCCGGTCGACGCCGATTGTTCCGACCCGGCGGAGCGTGAGGCTGCATCCGCCCCCCTCGGCGGTGCTGCGGCGGCGACTGGCTTGCGCGTGCGCCGCCGGGTAGCGGGGGTCTTTTTCGCGGCGGGTTTGCGCGCGGTCGCCGGTCTGGTCAGTTCGGTGGTCTGCCGGTAGCCCGCCTCGTTCAGCGCGCGCTCGGTGAACCCCGCCTTCAACGCCGCCGCGCGTGCGGCGCGCACGGCGGCCACGTTCTTCGCATCGCGTGCCGTGAATTCCTCGCGGTCGGCGACGAGTGCGCGGTAGGCGTCCGCGAGTGGCTTGACTGCGGCGAGCTTGGCGTCCGCTTCGGCGCGCACCAGATCCTCGAGCTGAGTATGTTCCGGTGTCGGTGTGCTCACCCCTCCAATGTAGACCGGACGGTCTCTAGCTCTGCGGAAGACGCGCATTTCCGGCGGCCGAACTGCCTGCCGGTAGCGGGTCGCGCCGCAGGGGCGTATGTGCTGGCGGCGGGGCGGACGAGGCCATCATGGCATCGAACATTTCCGGTGTGCGTGTAGTCACCCGCCCAAATGTAGACCGCACGGTCTCAAGTTTGGTCGAAGGCGGCCGGAACGGTCCTCCGGCGTGGGGGTATTGAGGTCAGCTTGCCCCGCCCCAACAGGGTGATTCGATCTTTTGGTCAACCTCGAAATATGCACTCGCCGCGCACCGGCAAATGAGGTGAGACGAGACCCTCCCGCCGCACTGTTCGCACAGGGACCTTTGCTACCTGGCCCAGACCCCAGGTATCAACCGGAACATCCACTAGCAAGCGCCAGGCTCCGACCGGTGGCCACCACATCGTGGGCCTCTGCGGCGGCCAGATCGGCATAGTAATTGATCGGAACTTGTTGTCGATCTGTTCCTTCATCGGGATTGTTTCCATGTGACCGAGGATGCAGAACACGACGTTCAGCAGGCAGATGGTGATGCGGTACAGACTGAAGTTGATGGTGCTGTCATCGGTAATCGGGGTGCCCTCGATGGGCGTCAACGAGTATGCGGCAACGTGTTCACCCTTCGATGGGTCCAAGGGCGGGACCGTGCTCATACCCATCCGGACCCCTACGTGGCGAGGCGGCTCGTCGTTCTCGTAGAACTCACGGCGGTGTTCCTTGGGAATGAGTTCCAGCTGACTCTTGTCAGAGTAGGCGCACACCACCGCAGTCTTGAACGCCCAACGCGCCAGGGTGAGCTGGGCATCCGTTTCGAGTGGGATCGACCTGCCATGCGACCTGAACAAACGGATAAGGAGCGGCTTCGTATCCTGTTCCAGTCGGCTCATCCACCCGTTGTTGCAGGAAGCGCAGACGATCTTGACCTTCTTGGTGAAAGGGCCGCCTCGCTGGACGATCGGAGGGTCACCGATCTCTCGAAGACCCTCACCGTTGTAACCCAGCTTGCGTAGCCAATCACCGAAGATGTGTTCCTCGGTCAACCGACTCGGCACGCCACAGAACGCGCAGGTCTTTTTCGTTTGCACTGCAGTGCGACGGGAAGCATGCAGTTCGTGATCCACGAGCGAAAACGCTAGCCGAACGCACACCCACGCGGCCACTGCAATACTCCTGACACCACTGCAAAGTTGGCTGCAATATTCTCAGCGGCGTACTGCTATCCCTGACCAGCATTAGATAAGGCTAGCCATATTAATCCCGGAGTCGCTTAGCAAGCTGGGGTCTTGGATATCCAAGTGGCTGTGGGTTCGCTCACGCTCCAGTACGCCACTCGGGGCCGGGCCGTCTGTCGACGTGGCGCTGCGCTGGGCATTTCCAAGGCTAACTACGGTGCGGCGGTCTGGAGGATTCGAATTGCAGGCGTGTAATTAGTGGTGAAAGCCTTGTGAAGCCCTGTGGCGCCTCCGTAGCGTGGGGCGGCACCCCGTTAGACTGGCCAGTTCGGTTAGCGGGCAGCTAATGAGAGGTATCGCAGATCCATGGCTTCGTCCGAACCCGGCCCCAGGAACAGCCCGCTGGTCGACGGCGTGCAGCCGCAGACAGTCGACTCGTTGTCTGATCGGGGAGCGGGCGACGCGTCTGTGATCGCGTTGCCGGTGTCGGTGCGGGCCAGGGCGCGGCGGCGGCAGCGGCAGGCGAACACGCCGGGCGGGCGGGCGAAGTCGCATTGTGTGAAGGTCACCGCCGAGCAGGAACTCGAGCTCGTCGCGCGGGCACACCGGGCGAAGGTGTCGGTCTCGCGGTTGCTGGTCGAGGCCGCGTTGTCCGAAGCCGGGCGTGAGGTCGGCGCGGCGCGGGATATCGCGGACCGGTTGATGGGGATCGAGCGGTTGTTGGCGAATGTGGCGAACAACGTCAACCAGATGGCGGCGACAGCGAATTCGGGCGGCGGCATCGATCACCGGCAGCTCGCGGCGAACATGGCGTTGCTGCGGCGGATGCGGGAGCGCCTCGATACCGTGCTGGACGGGTGGAGCGCCGCCGCGTGATGCCCAACGTGACCCGCGGAGCGAACATGGCTGGACTGTTGGCTTACGTCGTGGGTCCGGGCCGCTCCGACGAGCACACCTTTCCGCACCTGGTCGCCGGGGACGCCACGATCACCGTCGATTATCCGACCGGTGTCGAGCTGTCCCACGCCGGCGCCCTGGCCATCGCTCGTCGGTTGGACCGCGCACGGCGATTGTTCGGTACCCAGGTGAGTGTGCCGAATTACCTGCGCGAGAGCGACGGCCGTATTCGGCTCGATGCCGAGGGCCGCAAACTCAAGGACCCCGCACGCCCGATGACGCGCGGCGATGTGTGGCACTGCTCGCTGTCGCTGCGCGTGTCCGAAGGTCAGCTGACCGAGGCGAAATGGGCCCGGATCGCGACCGGGTTCATGACGAAGATGGGGTTCACCGCCGACGGGTCCGGCCGGTCCCCGGCGCGCTGGGCCGCGGTCCATCACGGGCAGTCCGCGGGCGGGAACGACCACATTCACATCATCGCGACCGCCGTGCGTGACGACGGCACGAAAGTGGATCTGTGGCGGGACGAGAAACACTCCCAACGCGTCGCCGGGGAACTTGAGCTCGAATACGGGCTCGAGGTACTCGAATCCCGGCACACCGGTCTCGGCGAACGCGGCCTGGCCCCGATCGAGCTCCCAACCCGGACCCCGGAACGCCGCACTGCGGAACCGGCCCGGCGACGGCTGGAACGCATCGTGCGGGCGTGCGCGGTCGCCTCGCGCGACGAGGGCGAATTCGTGCGCCGCCTCCGCGGTGAGCAGCTCGCGGTCTTGCCTCGCTACGCACACGGCGACACCAGCCGGACCGTCGGCTACGCGGTCGCCGATACCAGCCGGACCGTCGGCTACGCGGTCGCCGACCCCGCCCTGGGCGGCGGACGCGCGGTGTATTACGCCGGTGGCCGTCTCGCGCGTGATCTCACCCTTCCGGCGCTGCGCCTGGAATGGGACACTGCCCCGCGGACCGACGCCGAAGCGCGCGCCGAGTGGCGTGCCGCGCACCGCAACCGCCCGGTCGCCAATACCGACGGTGTGGAGACCGTGCGGGTCTCCCCGGCGCAGATCCAGCGGGCAGCGCAAGACCTGCAAGCGTGGAACCGGTACCTCGCCCGGATTCCCTTGGATGACCGGGACCAGTGGGCACGCGCCGCCGCCCGCGCCGCCGGCGTGGTGGCCGCGTGGTCCCTGCGCACCGAACCGACCCCCGGTCCTCTGGCGGCGACGGCCCGCGCGCTGGCCAGGTCAGCGCAGCGCCCGGCGCATACCCGCTGGCACAAACCCGCCAAAACCCTGACCGCCTCCGGGGCCGCGCTGATCATGCTCCAAACCCGCCATCGACCCGCCGCCGCGTCGTATCAGCTTGTGCTCGTGCAGCTCACCCGTACCGCGCAAGCGCTGCGTGACGCGCACACTGCCTTGGGTGATCTGCACCGCGCCGCCGAACTCGACCACACCCTGCGCACCGAGCTGGCCGCCGTCCACGCCCGCTACACGGCTGGGCGTGATCGGCAGCTGTCCCCGCAGATGCAACGCATCGTCGAGGGTGTGCGCGAATTCAGCAACGGCACCATCCCAGGCGAACACCATCTCCAGGCACAGCAACCATCCTCTGTCGACATCAGCCAGCCGCCGCGCGATCGGGAGCAAGACCTTCGCCGCCCGGGAGATGATCCAGAGCTTGAGCGGTAGATGTGTTCCGAGGTACTGACTGCACCACAGACGACTTCGCCCGAGGCGGAAATACAGCTTCGGCACTAGGACATGATGATCCCGTCGTATCTCTTCCAGATGGCTTTCTTCTGCGCGGTCGCAAGGGGGAGCATCACGTGGAAGTATCGATTTGATGAGTAGTGGTAACCACTTTTTGAAGGGCGCCGCCGACCTGTTGCCGGTCATGCTGGAGCGGTTGGAAACGCTAGTGAACTGTGAGTCACCCTCACGATCGCTGAAGCACCTCCGCGCGTGTGCCGATCTTCTGCACCCGTGGTTGTCGTCCGCCGTGGCGCGCCCGGTGGAGGTTGTGGCGGTTGGTCAGCATGTGCATTTGCTTGCGCCCGCGGTCGAGCCGACGGTCTTGTTGCTCGGGCATTTCGACACAGTGTGGCCTGCTGGGACCACAGCGGAGTGGCCATTCTCTATCCAGGACAGGATCGCTAGCGGTCCCGGCGTCTTCGACATGAAAGCGGGCATCGTGCAGCTGATCGCCGCGCTCGACCTACTCGAGGACACCAACCATGTGAGTGTGCTGCTCACCAGCGACGAGGAGATCGGCTCCGAGACCTCCCGGGCGTTGATCGAGGAACAGGCCAAGCTTGCTGGAGCAGTGCTGGTCTGTGAACCGAGCGCCGACGGAGGTGCGGTGAAGATCGGGCGAAAGGGCATCGCAAATTATCGAGTGACTGTGCACGGCAGAGCTGCTCACGCTGGGTTGGAGCCTCATCTCGGTGTCAACGCTGGTATCGAACTTGCACACCAAGTGTTGTCGATTGCCGGTCTCGCGTTCGGTGACACTACGGTCACCCCAACAGTTCTTGCCGCTGGCACCACTGTGAACACGGTTCCAGAACAGGCTCAGTGCGACGTGGACGTGCGGTCGTGGACGAAGACCGAACTCGAGACAGTCGACCGAGCCATGTTCGCGTTGTCACCGCGACTACCAGGAGCCGAGGTCGTGGTCACAGGAGGAATCGACCGTCCACCATTCGAGGAGCACGCCGCTCGCGCTCTATTCGCCGAGGCTGAGACGGCGGCGAAGAAGGTCGGACTGGAACTCGACGCGGTGAAATCCGGTGGCGGTTCGGACGGCAACCTCACTGCGGCTGTCGGCGTTGCGACGCTGGACGGACTTGGTGCGGTCGGTGGCCATCCACACGGTCGTAGCGAACACGTCGATGTCTCGACGATGCCCGAGCGGACCGCCTTGCTGGCCGCGCTCCTCGCGCAGCTCGGCGACGGCCACTCGCCCCGGCCGTGAAAGTCAACAACAATGGGCGATGTGACACGGACGATACTGATCTTGGGTGGCTCCTGGTTCCTCGGCCGGACGATCGCTGAATCGGCTGTTGCGCAGGGGTTCGAGGTGTCGACATTTCGGCGCGGCGTGAGCGGCGTTGATGTTGACGGCGTCACCACTTTGCGCGGTGATCGCACCAATCCGGACGACCTGGTCCGGTTGGCATCGTCGGGCACCTGGGACGCGGTGATCGACACATCGAGTTACATCCCGCGGGAGACGCTTCAGCTTGCGCGGGCGCTCGAGCCGGTGACCGCCCGATATGTGCTCGTGTCCACCGTGTCCGTTTACGAGGGTTGGCCGCTGGACCCGCTCACCGAGTCGTCGACCGTGCTGGACTGCCCGCCCGACGCTGGGCCGGATTTCGGATATGACGGCGATCCAGGGCCGTCCAAGTACGGGTTCGGCAAGGCAGGCTGCGAGAACGCGGTGACCGCCGTGTTCGGCAGCGAGAGGACCACGATCCTTCGGCCGGGAGTGATCCTGGGGCCGAACGAATACGTAGGGCGCTTGGAATGGTGGCTACGGCGGATGCAGCGTGGCGGTCGCATCCTCGCCCCCGGTAGTCCGTCTCGTTTCGTCCAGCCTATTGATGTGCGGGATGTTGCAAGTTTCGCCCTCAGTCTCGACCGTGGGGGGATCTGGAACGTTGCGTCATCCGGGCGCGAGACGATGGGGGACATGCTCGGTGCGTGTCGCGTGATCACCGGGAGTGGCGGTGCCCTGGAGTGGATTACCGACGAGGAATGGTTGGCGTCCCAACGCATCACCCAGTGGACCGAACTGCCGCTATGGCGAACATACAAAGGGGCATGGGCCGTTGATTCGACAGCAGCACGCGCCGCAGGTCTGACCTGTCGCCCCGTCGCGGAGACGGTTGCCGACACATGGGCGTGGCTGTCCGACGGTGGCGCAGCGATCGACCACGAACGTGCTGGAGAGCTGGGGATTTCACCCGAACGCGAGCGAGCAGTGCTGGAGTCGTGGGATGCGTACCAGCTCGACCACTGCGGAGCCTGAGGGAGTTACGACGGAGGGGCGATCGCGCGCATCCCCGTTGTCCGCGCCAGCGAAATAGACGTGAAGTCCTCGATCGCCAAACCGAGGTCGCGGGCCTCGATCGCCCCGCGGAAACGATTCGTACCCAGAACGTGAGCCAGGGAGTTCAGCCGCTGTACGACTGCTTCGGTCCGCTGGGCTGGGCTTACCTCGAATACTGATTCCAGGGCATCCTGGGCACCCGCGAGATCACCTCGGAGGGTGCGGGCGGCCCCAAGGTCGACTTGCGCTCCCAAAGAGCCTCCGCCCCAACGCAGGTCGTCAGGTATAGCCGCGAACAGCTCGAGAGCGGCTTCCGCTTCTCGCTCGGCTTGATCGCCATCGCCGAGGCACACGTAGGCCGCGCCCGCGCACAGCGCGCGGCGTGCTCGGTCAAAGGCCAGTTCGCCGCCGATCTGATCGAGAAAACTGTCATCGCCTGCGCGGTCCAGCTCATTTTCGGCGGCATTGAGTTCGGCGCGGACTTCGTCCCGCGCGCCGACCATAGCGAGCGCCCTCGCATGCACGCTGTGCAGTCTCACTCGTGCTGTCCCGGTCGGCGCCTGCGGGATCGCGGCGGCCGCGATTGGCGCGGCGCGGCGGGGCCGACCTGACCAGAAAGCGGCGGTGACTTGAAGTGACCGTGCCCACGCCTGAAGCGACGAGTGGTCAATGATCGATCCATACGTCAGCGCTGCTCGAGCCTGCTCCTCGGCAGCGCCCACTCGTCCGAGATCCCAAGAGACCGAGGACAGCAAACCGCACACCTCACCGGCCATGAGGTACAGCTGAGCCTGTTGGATGGGTTTGTGCGTACGGTCGAGCTGGGCGTAGATCGTGTCCCGCAGTGCGACGAGGTCGCTCAGCATCTCCAGCGCCGGGGTGGTGTAGTAGGCCCGAGCGGCTTCGTCCGCGGCATTTTGCATGAGTTCGAGCGCCGAGGGATCCAGTGCCGTCGCCGCGGCGATCGCATGTCGGACCGAATCGTGTGCGGCATCCACTGCAAGCTCCTGTTCAATGCCCGTGGTCTGATGACGCGGCGGCCCGAGTAGGACGTGGACAGGCTCGCCGAACCAGGCTTCCAAAACGCGTTGCGCCGCAGAGCGCGGTACTCCTGATCCACCATGAAGCCAGCGTTTTGCCTGACTCCGGGATACATGGATTCCTTCACCGAGATTCGCGGCAGTAGCGGCGAACTGTTCTATGAAGTCGGCCAGTCGCAACTTGCGCTGTACGGCCAGTTGCTCCAAGCGGGTATGCGGCTTCCTGTTTCCGTCCATCCCCTACCTCCGCCAACGAGTTCCACGGTAGACACATTCCACCCTATTACGGGAGTCGGAAACAGAAATGGGCCACAAATGGACCCCAATGAACCTCAAATGGACCCCCCATGAACCTTGCTTTCCGGGAGAAGGTGAGACCGGCCCGTCGCCGACCCCTCTTTTGATCGCTCTGGGCGGCGGACGTTTCTTCCAAGACGAGCAGGGAGGGAAGGGCAATGGGTTCAGCCGGGCAAGAGATCACCGGTCTCGTTGTTGCGGGCCTCGGGGTATTCGTTGCGGCCGTGTTCGACGTCCTCGCGGTGTCGGCTCGTAACGATCGACGCCGACCGCGATCCCAAGGCGTGGTCAGCCTGATGCCGGCGCGTCCGGCCGGAGTCTCACTGCACGAGACCCCGAAACGGCCGCTCACCATCTGCCAGGCACATTCGACCATGCAGCAACACTGTGGGTGTCGCCGCAGTCAGTGCCGCCAGAAGGACGCGGCGTACATGACCTTGGTTGATGTCGGACACATCAAACCTGCCTGGCGAAGTGACTGGTCATGAGCGGCTGCACCACTTCCAGATCGATCCGACAGACACGGACCGTAACTAGTGCGGCAAGAACACATCGTGACTGCGAGACAGATCCGAGCGGGTTCGCCACCACTGACGAGGCATACGCGGTTCTCCGACAGCACGACGCGCACGGTTTTGGGTGCATGCCTTTTCTGGCAGCCCACGCCTACGTCTCAGCCGATCTAAACGACGACTGAGGCCCGCGCGGCGGACGGGAAGGTGAGACGGACATGCAACTGCACGTGATTGTCGAGTTCCTGGAGATTCCCGCTCTGCCGCCGCTGCATTACCGCGCGGAGGAATCCGCCGCCAGGGAGTTCCTCGCCGGGATGGCGCGCTGGCACGGCCGGGCTGTGGTCCGGCTGGATCGGGCGATGTCGGCGGGTCTCGCTCTACTGCCGTGTCACCGACTGTTCGAGAAATAAGTAGGAATCCAATGACCATCAGCCATAGCCCGCTTCTTCCCCAGCACACGTTCGGGACAACGCCGATTCCGGCGGCGGCAAGGCCGCTCGAACGCGAAACGGATCGGTATCACATCGGTCATGTGCTGGCCGGTCTCATGGCTCTCCCGCCCGATTCCGCGGGGGCTCAAACAGATTGCCTCGATCACCGATTGGAAGAGGAGCAACAGCCTGTGCAGTCCGACGAGGAAGTGATCCGCCTTCTCATCCCGGCCGAGTCAGTGCAGCTCGACGTGGACGTTTGGAACGCGGACGCTTGGAACATTGTGACGTTGACCCGGCCGCGCGGTGGCGGTGAGTCGGATTGGCAAGTGTTTGCGGCGTACGGCCCTATGCGGTTGGACAAGGCGAGCGAATTTCTTGCCAGACTCGGGGGCAAGGTCATCGGTGTCGAGAAGCAGTCCGACTATCCGATTCTCGACAGTCTCGATCTTCCCCCGGCCGAAGCCATGGTCAGCGCTGCCGACGGCAGTCCGCTGCCGCGCGCCACCGCGCTGGTTGTGCAGTTGACCAGCGAGTACGGACCCGAGTACACCGGGTTGCTTGCCCGTGCCGTCTCGGACGCCTCGCACGGCAACCAGGAGAGCTATATGGCGGGCCTGAACGCGGCGATCGATGTAATGGCCGGGGTGGCTGGTGATCGGCCGAAGTGTAAGGCGTTGGCCATCAGTCATGTTGGCGTCTTCCTAACCGAGCTTCGTGCTGATACGCGCAGCGCGTCGCACGGCGGCACGGTGCCGCGCAATTCGCCTCCGGCGGGTGGGCTATCCCGGGAGGCGCGGTCATGACCGCCGCTTTCGAGGCCACGACGGTTCTTCCAGCAGTACCCGCGGATACGCTCACCTCTCGGTGCCAGTTCTACCGGCGAACCTGTCGCATTGATGCTCGTATACGGCCTGAGCTGCAAGCCATCATGGCCATGGTCGATGACACGCTCGGAGCGATCACCATGCCCGCGGAGCTGGCCGCGCGGGTCCGGCTTCATATGCAGCGGCAGGGCATCCGTTTGGGGCCGATCATCTCGCATCCTCGGTCGTCCCGATGGACCTGGCTTGTCCGGCCGGACATCCCCGATGACGTGGCGACGTTCGCCAGATTGTTCCGGGCACAGATCGCGGTGGCGCGGCCCGGAGGAGAGATCGCGCTGCCGTCCCCGGTCCGCCGTCATCGGGGGTTCCGATGCTGGTCACAGGCACCAGCGGACGGATACCGCCCGTCCGGGATGGTTGTGCTCACCGCAGTCGATGCCTGCGGCGGACTGAGTCGGCGGCACCGATGCTGATCTACCCGAGCCGGACGACGATTCTGGACACGATCGTCCCGATGATGCTGGCCCGACGCACCACGGACACCGCACGGAGCGCTGACGGGGCCTGCACCGCTCATCTGTGGGGGCTGGCCTGCACCGCCGCCAATACCGCCTCCGGCCTCGCCTGCACGGTGGTCGACCTCGATACCCGTCAGGTCGTCGGATCACCGATCCTCGCCGCCGCCGAGGGATTACTCGCCCGGCTCGCGGGCCGCCGGTTGCGGGGATTCGGGCTCGCCTCCTCGGTGCGCGGCGAGCTGCTCACCAGCATTGGCGACGCATCGGAGGAGGAAACGGTGCGCGCTGTCGCCGAGGGATCGTTGAAAGACCGTCCGACCGCCGATGATTCTTGTGCGGCAATGGTTTTCGACTCCCGCGGCCGGTTGTACATGTCGGTGAAGTACACCCATATGGCCGAACTCGGCGTGACCAGCTGGGAGGGCAACACCCTCGAGGACAGCGCCTCGATCGATACGTGGATAGACCGTCTCGAGGCCGGCATCCCATCCGCCCATACATGGGCATTGGCGATGACGCAGGACCACACCCGCAACAGGGCCGTTCTCCAACGCATCAATCAGCCCTTGCGGCAGCGCTGAAAACCCTTCGCCTGATTGTCAATTCAACACACAAGGAGTGATACCCATGCATACGGTGATTACCGGCGGTGCCGGACTGATCGGCAGCCATCTGGCGCTCAGACTGCTCGATCTCGGACACGAGGTGACCGTGATAGACAACTTCTCCACCGGGCATCGAGCCAATCTCGATCAGGCTATCGGCCACCGCAAGTTCGCCCTGCGGTTCGGTGACATCACCGACCGGTACTGTCTCGGCAGCTTGAACGCGGTCACCGGGATTGTGCACCTGGCGTGCCCGGCCGCGCCCGCGATGTACTCCCAGATGCCCATCGAGACGTTGCGGGCCGGATCGCAGGGCACCATGAACGCGCTCGAGGTCGCTGAGTCCCACGGGGCGCGCATAGTGCTGGCGTCCTCGAGCGACGTATACGGCGATACCACGACCCACCCGCAGACCGAGACCTGCCGGGGTGCGATAGACCCGCTCGGGCCGCGCTCGGCCTACGAGGTGACCAAGATGTTCACCGAGGCCGCCGCCATCGGCTACCAGCGCAGCGAAGGTGTGCGTGCGGGGGTGGTACGCCCCTTCAATGTCTACGGACCGCACATGTGGCGCGGCGACAGCCGGGTAGTGCCCGCGTTCTGCGCCGCCGCCCTGGAAGGGCGGACGTTGACCCTGCACGGCGGGACGCAGACCCGCAGCCTGCTCTATGTCTCCGATGCCGTCGACGCGATATGCGCGATGCTCGAATGCGACGAGTTCGGGCCCATCAACATCGGCGCGACCGAGGAAATCAGCATCAAGGAACTCGCCAAAACCGTGATCGAACTCGCCGGCGCCGGTGACCTTGAGGTGATCGAAGCCCGTCAGGCCGACGCGCCGTCACGATGCCCGGACATGAGCCGGGCCGCCGAAATCCTCGGATGGACACCGCGCGTCTCGCTGGCCGAGGGCCTGGCGCTCACGGTGGACTGGATGCGCGAGCACCGCGACGGGCCGGAGGCCGCGGCATGAGCCCCGTGCGATTCGTCGTTCCCGGTAACTGGGGGGCGCTCACCGGGCGTGACATGTCGAACCTGTGGACCGAAGCCGATACGCTCGGCGACGCCCTTCGGTGGCTGACCAGCGAGTTCCCCGCTGTAGCGGATCGCATCCTGACCGCCGAGGGGACGATCCCGCGCTACGCCGCGGTCGCGCTGAACGACGAGCGCGTCAGCGCCGCCGAAGGCATCGATATTCCACTGACCGGCCAGCAGCCGCACGAGGTGTGCGTGTTGTCGGCCTTCATGGGCGGGTGAGTGATGTACGCGCCTACCGACAACATGGTGTGGGTTCCGCCGGGGCTCGTCGAAATCGGTTCACCGGAACAGCATTTGGCGTCTCTGGCCGACACACAGCATTACTCACGAACCTGGTTCGACGATGAGGCCCCGCAGCACACCGTCACCATCGATGGGTTCTGGATGGATCGTTACCCGGTCACGAATGCCGAGTTCGCGGAGTTCACGACTGCTACCGGGTGGGTCACCGCCGCGGAGCGGAACGGCGATGGCCTGGTCTACGGCCCGGACTACTGGCGGCCGATACCGGGCATATCGTGGCGGCACCCGCACCCCGATATCGACGCAGTCGCCGACCGGCCCGACCATCCCGTCGTGCACGTCGATCACAACGACGCCACCGGGTACGCGCAGTGGGCGGGCAAACGCCTGCCCACCGAAGCGGAATGGGAATACGCCGCCCACGGGCCGAGCTGGCAGGCGTGGCCTTGGGGGTCGGAGTGGTCGCGGCTGCTGGCCAATACTGCCGAGTACTGGGCGAACGCGCCCATGCGCGAGCTGGCGGACTGGAAACGCTGGTACACGGGCCACTGGACCGATCACGGACCCGCACCGGCGACTACCGCTGTCGGGATGTTCCCGGCGTCGATATCGCCAGTCGGGTGCCATGACATGGCTGGCAACGTCACCGAGTGGACATCGAGCCCCTACCGCTTCTACGGATCGGCGAACTACGCCGACGGATTCGGCGCGGCCGCCCGCCTCGGATACATTGTCGCCCGTGGCGGGTCATGGAAGATGATGCGTTTGCAGACCCGTACCAGCGAACGAATCTGCGGCATCCCGGAGTACGAAGCGTATGATCTCGGATTCCGTTGCGCCGCAACCGCGCCCGCCCCGAACCAAACACCCGCGACCGACAATCCATCCAACGACCACCAGGAGCAGCCGAATGACGATCACGCATGAGGGCTCGAACATCATAATCCGCAACGCCGACGATCAGATCCTGCTGTTCCTGCGCGACGACAAACCCGAGATCCCATGCCCCAACATGTGGGCGCTGCTGGGCGGCTACCGCGAGCCCGAAGAAACACCACTTGAGAACGTCATTCGCGAAATCAAGGAGGAAATCGGTGTGGTGCTCGACCCCGCCGAGGTTGAACACCACTGCACCCGAGAGCGTCACTGGGGTCTGCTCGAACACACATTCCGCACCCAGCTCGACTTGGATCTGGACAAGATCACGTTGACCGAGGGGCAGGAGTTGCGCTGGTTTAGCGAGACCGATATCGCGGCGACGGTCCTGGGATTCGAAGAGAATGAAATGCTCGCCGAGTATTTCACCCAGATCCGGCAGTAGTCGATCGGGCTGAAAACCGGGCCGCCCCCGCTAATTCCCAGGCCGCCCGGTTGGCTCTATCGACCCGCCAGGGCGATTGGACGACCCGTCTAAGATTCCAGTACACCGCAGAACGAGTCGGGCAACGAGAGGGGTAGAGCATGGATGATGATGATCTCGACTATGACGAGGCCGCTCAGGATGATTCCCGGTGGGTGCAGTGGGCGCGGCCGGGCCGGATCTCCGATCAGATCGAGCGGCTTTTCGCCGAGACTCTGCGGACGGTGCCTGATGTGCCGTGGTGGGATACCGCCAGCTCGGTCCGGTGTCATTCGCGTTCGCGGAGTCAGTAGCTCTGCTTCGGGATTCCCTGTGACACAGTGCCTTTCGTATACCTGGTGAGGCTGGCGGACACTGAAGGTGATGGCAGCATCTGAGCCCATGGGGCGTTGCGGAACTCAACCGGCCCAGGTGTGCAGTTGCTGAAGTCCAGTTTGCCAGTTCGCCTCTTACAAAGCGAAGGCTATCAAGAACAGACTGCTCAGTCTCAGCCAAGCGCCACCGCTGGAGGCCGATCGCTTGCTAACGGAGGCCGCAAGCGAGACGAATGTCCTTGCCTGGCAGGACTATCTCCTCCAAACTAGAGCTGGTGCTCCTAACCACGCCCAGCAAAGAGGATGTGCATGTCGCAGCCGGACTCCCCGCCACGGCCACAGGAAGATCCATCTAAGTCGCCGGGTGATGAGTCCGGATCGCAGCCTAACCCTCAGCCGCCTGAACGCAAGTCGATCTGGCGTGAGCCTGTTGTCGTCGCTGCGATCATCGCAATGATTAGTGCTGTTGCCGTCGCGCTAATTGGTGTCGGCTTCGGTGTAACGAAGAATCAGCCGTCCGCATCGACGAGGGCGCCGACTAATGTAGCCACTTCTACGGCCACGGGACCGACCACCAGCTCCGTTCTAAGTGTCTCGGAACCCTCGACCTCTCCGCAATCGGTGTCAGTAGCATGGGACATTGTCTATAGTGACAAAGAAATCGATCTGCCACCAATTCAAGGGCTATGTAACGCGTGGACTGCGGATCTTGAAGCTGGGAAGCTGCTCGACGGCGGAGGGACAGATTCCGATCTTGATGCGATGGTCGGTTGCGGGAACGACGGTGTACGCCCAGATGCGACCAACGGCGACTCTTGGGGGAGTGCGCCCTCGACAAAGCCGACAGCCCAAGAATGTCTTTACGCTGTCCGGAATAACTCAATAGGCGCCGTATCCTTTGATGATTTTGCGCCAGGTAATGCGTACTGCATGATTACTCGGAAAAAAAATATCGCCTGGTTCAAGGTGGTTACCAAGAGCGGAGAATATGGCTCAGGATTTGATATCTCAGTCACTCTATGGAAGCCGCGCACATAATTAGGCGGCAGGGCCTTGGCTGTATGTTCCGGAAAACATTGGAAACGGTAGACGTTTGTAGATGTCCGCGAGTTTCGTGCCTGGTCTCGGCAGAACGTGAAAAATGACAGTCGCGCGGCAAAAACTCAAAACGGACCATCTGGTCGGTAACCCTGGCTCTATCCGAGCCAGGGAGGACCGAAGGGATGCTTGCTGTGGAGGATTGGGCTGAGATTCGTCGTTTGCGCCGGTCGGAGGGCATGCCGATCCAGGTGATCGCCCGGACGCTGGGCGTGTCCCCGCAACATCGTGAAGCGGGCTCTGGCCTCGGACGGGCCGCCGAGGTACCAGCGTGCGCCGAAGGGGGCGATCGTGGACGTGGTCGAGCGCAGATCCGCGAGTTGCTGAAGATGTATCCCACGATGTCGGCGACGGTGATCGCCGAGCGGATCGGCTGGACTCGTTCGGTGCCGGTCCTGTCGGGGCGGGTCGCGGAGTTGCGGCCGGCGTATCTGCCGCCGGATCCTGCGTCGCGGACCTCGCGTATGTCGCCGGGGAGATCGCCCAATGCGATTTCTGGTTCCCGCTGATCGAGTTGCCGGTCGGGTTCGGGCAGGTCCGCAGCCCGAAACAGCTGCCGGTGCTGACGATGGTGCCCGGACGCGGCGCGCGTTGGGGTGTGCACCAACCGACCGGATCACCGCGGACCGCCAGGCGACGCTCGGCGCGGCTGCCGCGTGATCGACTACATTCGCTTGGATTCCAACGACTATTCGGTGCATCCCTCGGTGATCGGGGGTCCTGCTGGATCAGTCCGATCAAGGAGCGATGGCCAAGGAGATGTGATGCGGAGCGGCTGCTTTGGGAATCAGCGGGCTAATGCAGCCAAGATCACGGTGGCTTGCAGGAAGCCGATTGCGGTGATCAAGCAGCGCATCGCCACGCGGAGCTTGAGATACTGGTACCGGTGCAGGTTGGTGGTCTTCCACAATTCGACGAGAGCGCCTCGAACCTGTTGCTCTGGCGAGAGGTTCATGACCGACTCGCGGAAGTCCTCGAACGTCGTCCAATGCTCGCGGACATAGGGGTAGGCGTGAAGTATTGATGCGTCGTTGTCGATCGGAAGGATGGGCCAGTTACGCATCGTAACTAGCGCGATCGATGCGGATATAACCGATCCGGCCACAGCCAGGAGAGCGCCGAAGGCGGTGCAGAGGACAGCGACGCTGGGATGTTTGGCATCCTCTATGGAGAAGGCCAGTGCTGTCCCGGCCACAACGAGCGCATTCGTGCTCAGTACTGCGCCTGCGCGCGTCCAGACGGTAGTGCGGATTTGATCTTCTCTGTTGAGATGCCAGCGAACCATTTCCAGGGGGAGCCCTCGTGGTTTGCCGACGGGTGCCCCCGACGTCATCGTCCGATCGTTGCGTATGCATCGGCGAGAGTAAAGATCGAATCGGCCGCGGTTCGCGAACGATCCACGTGGTGGACGATGAGGCAGCTGTCGGTGGACAGGATCTGGATCAGCTTGCGCTGCGTGCACCGATCAGCTAAGGGATAGCCAGGATGGGCACAATCCGGGCAACTACTGATAGACGGCTGTGGATTCTGTGGGCTCGGGATAAGAACTGCCTCAGAGTCTCCACGCAGTACTCGATCTCGCGACAAGCTTGAGACTACGAAACCAGTTTGCCACTGCGAGAGGAAGTTTGATGGACGGTAGCCTCCTGTTCATGTTTATTAAAAGGGTTCTTCTCGGCGGCGATTGCCTTTGAGCTCGTCAGCGTCCCGTGGCCTGCGTTGTTGTCCCTGGGTTTGATACGCGCCTCCCGGCACGGCGCATGGCGAAAATGTTTGGCTGCCAACGTATTCACGAAGGAGCCCGGCTGTCATGCAACTGAGTAAGATCTACTTCCTGGTAGTAGTGTGCTTCCTATCCCCGCTGGCGATGTTGGCCCTTTGGATAGCTGCCTGGGGAATCCTGTACAGCTGCGCCCCCGACGAACAGTCGACCACGGTGAACACGCCGCCGACGGCCGAAATTGTGACCACCACGAGTACCACGCCCCGCAGCCGTGCTTCCCGTTCCAGCCATGCCCGTCCGGCTCTGCTGGAGCCAGCCAATAGATACGCGCTGTAATGGAATAAGTGCCGGCCCCGGGTCATGTTTCGCGCGAATCTGTGCATAGTGGCGCCGGAATGTCATGGGTCCGGCAGTCAGGTGGGGTCGGGGTGGTCGGCGAGATAGAACAGCGTCGCCTGGGGATCCCGTGCCACTGATCGCCTCGCGCGAAGTCGTTCCCCGCCTGCCCCTTGCGTCGAGTCAGCAGGCGACCGGCTTTGTCTTCTTCTGGACGACGGCCAGACGTCTTCGGCGCGACTCCCGGAATTCGTCTCCTCGGTGATTCTTTCCCCGAAGCTCTCATCCTTCCAGTTCGGCGTAATCGAACTTCAGGCTATTTGATGTAATATGCGAGCTGAAGCATGTTTTGAGTTGCGGCCGAGCATTCTTAATTTCCTCAATGCCACAGGCGAATCTTCTTGTTGTCTGCGATGGCGAGCATTCGCCCGTCACGGCTGAAAGTGACGGGCAAATTGAGGCGAGAATGGCCGGTGAGGGGTTCGCCGACCAGCGTATATGTAGCAGTGTTCCATAGTCGTACCGTCCGGTCCCAGCTCGCAGTGGCAAGAAGGTGACCGTCAGCCCGGAACGTTATGGCATCGATCCATTTGGTATGGCCGGTGAGAGGTTGGCCAACTGGTGCGGTTGTGGTGGTGTTCCACAGGCGCACAGTCCGGTCGTCGCAGCTGGTTGCGAGCAGTCGACTGTCAGGACTGAATACCACTGGCGCTGCTAGCCGGGGATGGCCCGTGAGAGCGTTGCCAACTTGCGTTCCGGTGGCGGTACTCCAGAGCCGCACGGTCCGGTCACCTCCAGCGGTAGCAAGCAGGCGGCCGTCAGGACTGAATGTCACGAGAGTGACCCAATCTCCCGTATGACCTGTGCGGTGACCTATGAGGGGATGGCCGATTGGTTCACCTGTGTCCGGGTCCCATAGCCGCACGGTTCCGTCATAGCCTGCGGTGGCGAGCATAGTTCCATTTGGATTGAAGGCCATCGACACGACCCGGCTGGTGTGTTCGGTGAGTTGCCTACAGACCTGCATACCTGTGGTGACGTCCCACAGCCGGACGGTTCTGTCCCAACTCGCGGCCGCAAGCAGGTACCCGTCGGGACTGAACACTACGGGAAGCCGCCCAGTTCCGGATTTAATGGAGTTTCCAACCGGGCTGCTGATGGGGGTACCGGTATCGGTGTCCCAGACCTGGACTGTTCCGTCTTGAGCGCCGACGGCGAGCAGATATCCGTCGTGCCTGAACGCCACGGTGGAGATCAATTTGGAGTGACCTGCCAGGGGTTCTTTACAGACCGGCAAGCAGGTTATTGGATCCCAGAGACGAACGGATCCGAACGTGCTCGCGGTGGCGAGCAGACGCCAGTCTGTGCTGAATGAAAGTGCCTTGATGTCGTTCACCCAACCCGTGCAGACATTCACTGTTTTCGATATTTTGCTCGGCGCTGGCGCTCGTCCGTAGCTGGCGGTAGGTAAAACAGGAAGGGTCCGGGGGAATAGATTCCTCGAACGCGGCCTTATCGGGGTATTCTGCAGTGTAGTCGACACCCCGGTCGGGGCGGTTGCCCGTTCGCCCGGATTACCGTGTAGGTAGATTTTCGCCAAGGGCCGAATGGTGAAATACCCACCCCAGTACACATTGCATAACAAGGCCCAACCACCTGTATTGAAGGCGAGTGCCGCGACAGAGACTGTAGCGCTAATTATCACACCTGCGCCTGCCGTCACAACGGAAGGATCGCGAGAAGCGTTACCAACGGCGAGTAGCCTTATATTCGAGGGTATTCTAGCCCGAGCGCGCATCACCGTCACACTTACTGCAACCGACGCGACAGCGGCCGAGGCGATCCCGAGTTCACGCCGTGTAATGCAGTGGTGACTCATTGCGAACCAGCCGCCTCCGGCGGCGCAGGTGATCAGCATTGTCACCTGTGCGAACCTCGCGAGCCCGCGCACCGTAGACGCCGTGTCCAGAGTCTCCATTAGGGCGACGGTAGCTACGACAAGTCCTATTATAGGTAGGGGTGCGGAACCATTCGCCAACGCCGAACCGCAAATGACGGCGACAGTTGCGATCGCGATCGCTCGCGATACATTCTGTAACGCCTTGCGTATCGTTGACACCGAGTCGTATCGCACCTGAGGACTCAGAGTAGAAGCCTGCCGGTTGCTCACACGGCGATCGGCCTCCCGCGCGAAGTACTCCTGTAGTTCCCGATGACGAAACTGGTAGCCCGGGCCTGCGAGACGTAACAAACCGGCGCCATAGCACCACTGCAGAAAGCGATCCAGCTGCCAGGGCAGCCAGATTCGAGATCTACGGGTGAGCACCAAAAGGGCGACATAATACCATCCGATATTATGAAATCGTGTCATGTATAGAGTTGCCGGCAAGTAGGCTATCAGCATCGGAAGAGCCAGAAATGCCAATCTTGGATCTCTACCGTCATGACCTAGCGGAATATTGACAAATTCGGCTATGATGAGACAGGCGGTGCCGACGAATATCCCGGTCAAAGGCCAGGTAATGAAGCTCCATAAGACAATATTTCCGGGCTTGCCACGCAGATTGTCACCGGGTTCAAGTTTCCTGAATATTGCCGACAGTGCGACAGTGAGGCTGATTACAATCGCGCCGACCAGGGTGAGCCGCCAGGCGATCACACCGAGCGCGGCCGCCAAGACAAACACAAGAGCGAATCTTAGACGACTGCGTCGAATTGGCAAATGTGTGAACAGTCTTGCGCGAGATGGTATAGGCCATAATCCTCCGCCCGGACGTTCCGGTTCCACGAAAATATTAGCGATGTCGCCCAGGACAATCGGAGGGATGCAAACGAGGATAATTAACCATACAGCTGGCGATAGCGAGACAGGCACTATAAATTTCTGGGCGATCCAGATAAATAACGGAAACCACACGAATAACTTCAATGCGGAAACGACTACCCTGGGTGCCACAAATCCGGACAGCGGCCAAAGATCATGTAGAACAATATCGGTTCCTGATAATACCCGGCCATGGAGAATCCGCGCGGGACGAGTCCTTGTCGGCAGGTTATGCTCTAGATAATCCGCGAGTACGCTTAGCCCGCGACTAACCCTGTCGGCCGAGTACCGATCAGGGTGCCGATGATCGCGATAAAGCTCCTCCGCTGCGGGGATGAGCAAGCCGAGCAAGTGGTCACGAATCTTGTCCGGAGTATCGAGGCTATCGTCAAGTAGTTCATTGGGATACCGACGAGGCCCGCTAACTCGATTGACCGGTTCGTAAACTGTCGCTGCGAGCGTCAAACGCCACGGTGTCGCTAACGCCGTGGCGATGGGTCCGGACGAGTGGCGCATCGCTGCAACGACCGGCTCCCAGGATTCGGGGTTCCTTGCGCGACGTGCCAGGAATGCCTCCGCGGCGTCGACTGTGACGGGTTGAAGCTGAATCCGGGCGGAATCCAGCATCCATTCGCCTGCCTGCTCCAACGCCTGATACTGATCATCTCGGCATGTCAAGATCACGGAGGCTTTGCTGTCGCCGTCGCGTTCCAAGAATGCGTTGCAAGCAACAATGATCTGGGCAGCCCGAGACGTCAATCCGGGTCGTTCGTCGGCATCGACTTCGTCCAAGCCGTCGACGACCGGCAAAACCATGCGTGCTTGCACCAGGCTCCGCGAGGATTTCATCGAGAGACCATAAACTTGGTGGAGATGCAGAATGAGCCAGTCCTGCAACCATTCACTTTCGGGGTTCTGGCCATTCGAAACAATATCGAGGGACGATGCTGAAAGACGTACCGGCACCGCCTCTCCCGCAGAATCATCACCGATCAGTCTAGAGATCAATTTTATCGCAAGAACCGTCTTGCCAGATCCGCCCGGCCCTGTAATTACCATTCGGCGAGGCTGCAGCCGACGAAAGTAGTCTACGACCTCGGCCAGAGTGCCCTCACGGGCCGCACCCACTGCAGCTTGGCTCCTGGCCCGGATGTACTCGAATTGCACGTCGATGGCCCGGTCGGCTTGCCCTCCGCCGCCCAGTAACTGCTGGGACGCTGTCCGTTCCCGCTCCGCAACCATCCGCCTCAGATCGACAACTGCGTCGGTGACCGAGCTTCGTCGGTTGAACAGTGAAATTTCAGTGATGGTCAGGTCGCGGCCCGCCTGATTCACCTGCGCATGCCCGGACGCCGTGACCCTTTGATGTGTAGGAACTTCAGAATGCCCTGGCAAGTCGGGAGCATCGGGTTCGCCCATGAACTAATGCTTGTCCTTCGGCTTCTCGGTAATGGTCAAGTCGCGGCCTGCCTGATTCACTCGTGCGTATCCTGACGCTGTAACCCGTTGCTGGACAGTGGCTGCCGCATGCGAGTCACCACCAACCTCGTTTTTGGTGCGATCCGCAATCGTCAGCCATGCTTGCAGTCCGGCCCCAACAACAACGAGGGCGGCGGTCGCGGCCCACCAGGCGATCGCCCAGTGCTGAGTCAACACCCCGGTTGCTACATTGACAGCGGCAGCGATCACTACTGTCGCTCCCGCCGCGATCCCGCGCTTCACTGCTGTGCTCACAGAATCCATCCCCCCGACCTCGCCCGAACAGCGGATTGCCCTGCACGACCAGTTGCTGTAGCAACGCCTCCAACCGCACTACCTGCAACTTGCGATACCTGCAGTCCAGTTCGCCAACGATCTACCTTGGTGTAAGCCCAATTCTGCACTCCCCCACCTTGTACCGCAAGCAGTGAGTGCGCGCGACAACTTCGACTCAAGCGTCTGTCTTGTGAGTGCCCGTGTACGAACTGATCAGTTAGTGAGGGCGAAGCGACGCCGCATCAGGATGATCATGGCCCACTGAACCATGGTTTCGTGGTGTTCGGGCAAGCATCGCGAGCACACTCCGAGCCCGGCGTGACAGCGCAGCTCCCCGCAGGACGCGCAGAGCATCGGCGGGTTCTTGGGCGGGTTCGGTCGCGAGCAGAAGCCACACCAGCCCGTTGCTTCCTGCAGATAGCCCATCGTCTGGTGCTGCGATGCGCGCGAACGCAGCAGCGTACCAGGCGAACTGCGCTCCTGGCCGAAGGCCAGCACTGACGACTCAACCTGGAAATGTACTCGGCCTACCCGTGTGGGAGCATGGTGCGAAGGCGATCGGTACGCGTGTCTCGCGTTGTACTGGCGCTGGTGCGGAGGCCCCCTGGTGACGGGGTACATGATCGTTTGGGCGACCGATGAGCCACGTTACGGTTCGCTACCGTCGTCAATGGGTCAGCGTTCGTGTCCGTATTCCTGCTGTTCGCGGGTTGGTTCGAGATCTGGTGACGTGGTGTCGTGATCTGTTGGGGCGCCGGGTGTTTTCGTGATGACTGCGTTCAGGGGGACGGCGTTGTCTTGTTCGAGGTTCATCCGGATGCGTTGCAGGGCAGGGGATACGTTGCGGTCGTCTAGTTGGGCGCGGATGGCTGTGCTGCGGTCGGTGTCGTTGTGGTCGGTGATGCCGGAGAGGCGGACGGTTTCGCGGATGGCTGGGTCGGGGTGGGTGGCCCGGTGGTGGCGGTCCACGATGGATTCGTGGACGCTGTCCCGTCCGTATTCGGTGGGCATGTTTCGGAGTTTCCAGGCCCGCACCGAGAGCCATTCCGGATCGTGTTTCCCCAGCCAGGCGCGGGCTTCCTCGAGATCGGTTGCCGTCCAGGACGGTGTCCGGGGACGTGGTGCGCGTTCGTGTCGGTCCGGACCACGGCGCGCGGTGGTGCGTCTGTTGGTCTTTCGTCTCGCGGTTGGCGCCGGCGTTTGTTTGATTTCTGTTGCGGTGTAAGGGTCTTCGAGGATTTTTGCGATGGCGGTGTGCGGGTTGATGTGCCATCGGTTCAGCCAGCGTTGGCCTGGTTCGCCGGTGGCTTCCACGGCGGCGATGGCTTGTTCGCGGGTGGGCCGGGGTGTGCGGGTGGGGCCGATGAGGTCGCTGTCGTGGAGTTGTTGCACGGCGGCGTGCAGGTGGCGGCGGGTTAGGGGGTCGGGTGCGATCAGGACGCGGGCGTACGCGCGGTGCGGGTCGGTGTCGAACTCCCGCACCCACTGCTGCCCGGCCGGGCCGAGGTCCCGCAGCCGGATCTCCGCGGTGCCGATCGCGGCGGCCCGCTGGTCGCGGCCGGGATCGGTGCGGGTGGCATCCTGCTGGTTGTCGCCGTGCGCCCGGTATTCGGCGGTGGCCTCGGCGTGTTCGGTCACCAGCTGGTAGAGCTGGTCGCGTTCGTGACGCTGCTGTGCTTGGGTTTCGGCTTCGGCGGCTTCCAGTACAGTGGTGTCCATTTTGGCGGCGGCTACTCGCCAGGCCGCGTGGTCGATCATCTCGCTGACCCGGTCGACCTCGGCATCGTCGTGTGCGGTGAGGTCCACACCGAATCGGGTGAGGATCAGGTCGTTGAGGCGGTCGTGGGTGGTGGCGGCGAGTGGCGAGTGCTCGCGCCAGGTTCGCGCGGTGTCCCAGGCGCGCAAGATCTCCGCGCGCCCGGCGGTGGCGAACCATTTGTTCCCGGAGCGCTCACGTAGTGCCGCCTCGGCGGCCCGCTGCTGGGTGTTGAACATGTTCTCGGCTCTGGTGGCTAGTTCTTGCTGGAGGTGGGGGTTGTGCAGGACACGCTCGTAGGCGGTTGCCGGATCGGTTCGCCAGGTGTCGAGCCAGAGGCGGCCGGGTTCGCCGAGCTGGTCGAGCGCGGCGAGGTGTTCGGCGCGTTGAGTGTCGTCGTGGTGGGTTTCGTTGTCGAGTTGGTGTAGTCGTTGCGCGCTGTCGTGGAGTGCGAGGCGGGTGGGGGTGTCGGGGGCGATCAGGACGCGGGCGTAGGCCAAATGCGGGTCACGGTCGAATTCCCGCAGCCACGCCGCTCCGGGTTCGCCCAGGGCGTTCAGGCCCGCTTCCGCGATGCCGGCATTGGTGAAAGCCGCGTGGTTGCCGGTTTCGCGGTAAGCGGTAGTGGCGTTGGAATGTTTGGCGACCAGGGCGTACAGCGCTTGTGCGGCAAGGTGTTCAGTGTGGTCGTGAATGGTGGTGTCGGGGTTGTCGGTGTGGGTGGCGTGTCGCCATGCTGCTCTGTCGAGCAGGTGGCTGATGGCGGTCGGGTCAGCGGGGGCGGTCGCGGGCACGGTGTGTGTGAGGTCGATGCCGTAGCGTTCGCGGATCTGGCCGTCCAGGCGCCGGAGGGTGTCGGCGGCGAGCGTTGAGTGTGTTTCCCATTGGCGTGCGGTGCACCATGCTTCGGTGATGTGGGCTCGGGTCGCGGTGGCCCACCATTCGCGGGTGCGGGTGGCGCGGAGATAGGTTTCGACGGTGCGGCGTTCGGCCTGTAGCCGGCGTTCGGTGTGGCGGGCGGCGGCGTGGTGGCGGGCGGTGGCTTCGCGAGCGCGTGCCTCGCGGGTGCGACTCCAGTGTTCGGCCAGCAGGCCCGCTACCTGGAGGGTGGTGCGGAGCGCGGCGGCGGTTTCGCGGCCGATCTCGTCGTCGGTCATGGACTGTCGTCTCCAGTGGTCGTGTGCGTGGTACGCGTCGTGGTGTCGCGCGAACCGGGAGGGGTCAGGCGGTTCGGTCGGCGGCCCAGGGGTCGAG
>NZ_JAGPOX010000088.1 GCF_019038435.1 Nocardia alni | reverse complement strand
ACCCCACTGTTACCCGCGGGAAACGCCACCACCAGACGCGGATTCGGCCCCGCCCGCAACACCAGATGCGCCGCGGTACCGCCGTCCCGCAGAAAGTAGTTCAGATTCCCGCCTTCGGAGACCTCGAACCGCAACGGCTGCTCCGCACGCCCGGCCGTGCACCCCGCGACCACCAGCGCCATCGCGACCACCAGCGCGATCCTCGAGCCCAGCCACCGCATCCCCGCCTCCCATCGGTGAGGTCAGTATCGGAATCGATAGTGCCTCGCCACAGCACGGATATGAAGCTTCTTCCGCCCCGTTTCCGGGATACTCGAGTCTCATCTACCGATGATTTTCCGGACCGCCCGTCGTCCATCCGGTATAGGCGTGCATCTCACACAGGAGGAAGGTCATGACTCGGGTTGTCGCGGATATCACGATGTCGGTGGACGGATATATCACCGGGCCGAACGACGGTCCCGGGGCTGGGCTCGGTGAGCGCGGCGAATGCCTGCACAACTGGGTGATGGGCGGGCCGTGGACGTATGCGGGCGGGCATCCGTTCGCGCCGCAGGAGGCCGATCGGGAGGTGCTGGCGCAGGCCGTGAGTTCGATCGGGGCGGGCATCATCGGCAGGCGCATGTTCGACGTCACCGACGGCTGGGGCGGCAACCCGCCCGGTGGGCCGGACGCGCGGTACTTCGTTGTGACGCATTCGGTTCCGTCGAAGTGG
This sequence comes from Nocardia alni, assembly GCF_019038435.1. GTDB lineage: Bacteria > Actinomycetota > Actinomycetes > Mycobacteriales > Mycobacteriaceae > Nocardia > Nocardia alni. The sequence goes on along the minus strand of NZ_JAGPOX010000088.1, from coordinate 39,946 downwards.
GCGAATGTCGAATCGCCGTTCACGTTCGTCACCGACGGCATCCACAGCGCCCTGGACCAGGCTCGCGCGGTGGCCGAGGGAAAGGACGTGGGGATCGGCGGCGGCGCGAACGTCATCCAGCAATTCCTGGCCGCCGGTCTGGTCGATGAATTGCGCCTGCATGTGGCGCCGGTACTGCTGGGCGCGGGTAAACGCCTGTTCGACCACCTCGGTGACCGAACCATCGAGCTGGAACGAACCCGCGTGGTCGAATCGCCCTACGCCACCCACCTGTATTTCACCGTGGGCAAATAATCGCGGCGAGCATTCGTTGCGCGGCGGATATCGCGCTCACCGATGCCGCCGATTCACCGAGCGCGGAGGGCGCGGCGCAGCATCTTCCCGGTTTCGGTGCGGGGCAACTCATCTCGGAACTCGAAGCGGTTGGGGATCTTGAATCCCGCCAGCGCCGCGCGGCAATGATCCGTCAGACGCCGAGCCAGGCTCTCGTCGCCGACGCTTTCCGGCACGGGCTGGACGAAAGCGACGACGCGCTGACCCCATTCGGGGTCGGGTTCACCGATGACCGCGGCGTCGGCGACCTCCGGATGCGCGAGCAGCCTGCCCTCGATCTCGGCGGGGTAAATATTGACACCACCGGACAGGATCAGGTCGGTTCGCCTGTCGCACAGGAAGATTCGACCTTCCTCATCGAGGTAGCCGACATCGCCGACGGTGAACAGCTCACCGCGGCGCGCGGCCGCGGTCTTCTCCGCGTCACCGTGGTAGTCGAGCTGGGTGGACGCGGAGTGGAAATACAGTATTCCGGGCTCACCGGGCGGCAGCTCCGCACCGTCGTCGTCGAGAACCCGCACCTGGACCGAGGGCAGCGGACGCCCCACGGTGCCCGGCGCCTTCAGCCACTCGGCCGTCGGCACGATCGAGACCATGCCCTCGGAGGCGCCGTAGTACTCGACCACGACCGGACCCAGCCAGTCGATCATCTCCTGCTTGACCTGCGGTGGACACGGGGCGGCCCCGTGCATGACGCTGCTGAGCGAGGACAGGTCGTGACCGGAACGGACCCGTTCGGGCAGGCGCAGCATGCGGTGGAACATCGTCGGCACGAGATGGGTGCTGGTAACCCGGTACTGCTCGATCAGTCCGAGCGTGCGCTGCGCGTCGAACCGGTCCATCAGCACCAGGGTGTGCCCGAGATGCAGTGCGCCCATGGAGAATGTGCCCGGCGCGGCGTGATACAGCGGGCAGGCCACCAGATGTACGCCCGCGCCGGGACGTAATCCGAAGGCCCGCAGGGTCTGTATGCCGTCGGGATGCAGGGCGGGGGGCTGCCCGGACAGCGGACGCCGAACTCCCTTGGGCCGCCCGGTCGTCCCCGAGGTGTACAACATCGTCTGCCCCGCAGTGCGATCCGCCGGGGCGCCGCTGGGCTGATCCGCGCCCCAGCTCTCGAAATCCGACCATCCCTCGACCGGCCCGATCGAGAATCGCCGCTGCTCCGTGATGCCCAACTCGTCCAGCACCCAGGTGCAGGTCACCGCTATGTCCGCATCGGCGACGACCACGCGCGCACCGCTGTTCTCGACGATGTACGCGATCTCCGCGGGCGTCGACCGGTAGTTCACCGGGGTGAAGTAGACCCCCATCTGCATTGTCGCCAAAAGCATTTCGTAATAAGCGAACCCGTTGCGCACGACCACGACCACCCCGTCGCCCACACCGGCCCCCAGCCCTCGCAGTGCGTGCGTCAGCCGATTCGCTCGCGCGAACAGCTGCCCGAAACTCACCGGACGCCCGGCGGGATCGATCACCGCGACCCGGTCCGGATCCTCCACGGCGATGTCGTAGAACATGCTCGCTCCCTCGCTCGGCTCTGCCGGTCGTCCGCTCGCTCAGACTCGATCGACATCCACCGTACGACGAATCCCGGCACGGCCGACGAGATCGACCGCCAGCCGGGGCCGAGCGCGAGAAAACCTCAGCTCACGGCGCGAGCCACGGTGAATCACCATCCGCCCCAGCCGGGTCCCACTCATGGGTCTCACGCGTGTAGAACCGCACGGACTGCAGGCTCGGACTACGCGCGACCAGTACCCACCCCGCCAGCCCACGCAGCACCGGAGAGTGCTCGATCCCGCGACCATCCAGGCGCTCGCCCAGCCCGACCAGGTCATCCCTGGTCCGGACCGCGAAGGTGATGGGATCGAGCCCGGCGGTCCGCCCTGCCGCGGCCGGATCCAGCCGCAGTTCCAGATACGGTGCGACACCGGGAATCCGAACGAGACAGCCGAACAGATCACCGGCGGCCGTGCGGTGGTCCAGACTCGGCTCCCGCCGAGCCCCGACGAGCGCCTCCCACCACGCGAGGTCAGCGGCAAGATCGGTGACGAAAACCTTCAGATGATGTATTCCGTCGAATCCGTTGGGCCCGTCCATCAGCACACCATAGCGCCCCGAATGAACGATTCAAGTTGCGCGACAAGGTGATCCAGCGGTCCGGCGCGCGAGAACCGGCCTCCCGCCGCATTTTCCGCCCGCGTTCGTCCGAAACCGGATGATCGAGCCACGAAAATGCAGCGGTAGGCCGGGTCATCGCGTAGTGGCGTGGAGTCGGCTCGCGGAGCGCGGTTCGGTGTGGTGGCCGTGCGCTGATGGCTGGCGGGTCGCGGGGTATGGGAGAACCGGCCTCCGGCTGCATTCTTCGGGCGGAATTGTCGGGAATCAGAGTTTCGGGGCGGAAAAATGCAGCGAAAGGCCGGGGTGCGGTCTGCTCGCAGAGTGCAGCGCGGCGGCCGTGCCCTGAGACCGGGTCATGGGCGTAGTGCCGGGTCGGCATCGCGGGGAGCGGCTCGGAGAACCGGCCTCCCTCTGCATTCTTCGGACGGAATCCTCGGAAACCAGAGTCTCGGGGCGGAAAAATGCAGCGGGAGGCCGGGCACGGACCGGCATGATGGACGGCGATGTCCAATACACTCGCCGATATCCTGCCGTCCGTCGCCGCATCGTTCGGGATGGGCGGGCCCGATCCGCTGGGGCTCAGGCCCAATCGCGATGTCGTGATGCTGCTGATCGACGGTTTGGGCGCAGAACTACTCGCGCGGCACCCGGAGGTCGCGCCCACGCTGACCGCACACGTCACCGGCACGCTGACCGCCGGATTCCCCGCGACCACCGCGACGAGTCTCACGAGTCTGGCCATCGGCGCGCCCTGTGCGACACACGGCATCGTCGGATACAGCTTCGCGGTACCCGATGCCGATGGTCCACGGCTGCTCAACGCGTTGCGCTGGAGCCTGGACTCGGCGACCGGACCGGATGCGCGCGAGGCGTACCCGCCGGAGACGGTGCAGCCGCATCCCAGCCGGTTGCAGGACCTCGCCGCGCACGGCGTGCAGGTGCACTACGTGGTACCCGAATATCAGCGCGGCTCCGGGCTGACCCGGGCATCGTTCCGCGCGGACGGAGTACTGCATCCGGCCACCACCCTCGACCAGGTGCGAGCCGGAATCCTCACGGCCGCGGATCATTCGGATCGGCAGAGCCGCTTCGTCTACGCCTACTTCCCCGATCTCGACGCGAACGGTCACCTCCACGGCCCCGAATCGCCGCCGTGGCTCTCGGTTCTGGGCGATATCGATCGGTGCGTCGCCGATCTGCTGACCGATCTCCCGGCCACGTGCACACTCCTGATCACGGGCGACCACGGAATGATCCGGGCGGACGCGGTGATCGATCTCGATACCCGGCCGCACCTGCACCACGACGTGCGGCTGATCGGCGGCGAGCCTCGCGTGCGCCACGTCTACCTCGACCGCGCCGACGCGCTGCCCGATGTGCTGGCCCGATGGACCGGCGAACTATCCACGCACGCAACGATAGTGAGCCGCGAGCAGGCGTTGGACGAACACTGGTTCGGCCCCACCCCGCCCGGCCCGATCATCACCGGCCGCATCGGCGACCTCGTCGCCGTCGCCCAGGGCAACAGCGTGCTCGTCCGCCCCGGCCTCGAACCGATGGAATCGACGCTGCTCGGCCACCACGGCGCCCGGACCTCCGCCGAACAGCTGATCCCACTGATCACCGGATAGCGATGGATACCCGGGGCCGCACCCTCTCGGGCACGACCCCGTCCTTATTCGGTGATGTCCGAACGATTTTCAGAGATCTCCCGAATAGTCCTGGCTGATCCACCGGTCAGGACGAATGCTGAACAGCACCGACCCTTCCACGGGCATGGCATCGGCGAACGCCCGACCGCCCTCTGGTCCGAGATAGCGCACGGCGATCTCCTCCCGCACGTCCCGCGGCGCGGGGCTCGTCGCATCGACGATCGTCCCTTCGACGCTGACGTACTGATACGGCGGCTCTTCGCGCTGCACGGTCACCGTCACCACCCCGGCGGCGCGCATGAGCCGCGCCTTGCGACTCCCGTCGCTGGTGTGAATCCGGATCACCCCACCCGGGGTGTAGTCGTACCAGATCGGAATGCTCAACGGCGGCCGGCCATCCGCCGCTTGGACCGACAGCACGGCCGTGTGCTTGGCCTCGAGAAACTTCTGACGCTCAACCTCGGAAAAGGGTTTCGGCATGCATGATCAGACACCCGACCCCGCGTCGTTTATTCCTGGCCGCTCGGCGACGCGCGAAACCATACACTCGATAGTGATATACATCACAACTCTAACCTCATCGGATTCGCCGATCGACGGCCCGTCGGTGTCGTGACATCCCCGTAGCGGTTTCGATGAGCTAGAGCGGCTGAGCGAGAACGGCTTTCATTCACCCTGGTCGACAGGACCAAGACTTGACTCCAGATTCAACTCGAGTCAGCATTGTGTCGCAGATCACAGGCTCGGTGATCTCGCCGAGCCGGACTGCTTGGATCGACGCCGGTCGACGGCCGGATCAGCGAGGTAGCCATGCTCGACAGCACCGCCAACACCCCCACGCGAGAAGGCCGGGCCGGTTACCCGTTCGGCTGGATCTGGCATAGGCAGTTGCCGCACTATCCGGATACGGCCCTGCGTTACGGATTCCTGTTGATCACCGTGCTCGCCACCGTGGTGCTCTACTACGAGCTGTACGTCCAGGGCGCGGTCGCCACCAAGATCATAGTCAGCTTCGGATTCACCTTCACCCAGTACATCTTCGTCTCGGTGCTCGGAAATCTGGTGGGGGCCTTCGGATCTCTGGCGGCGGGCCTGGCCGACCGTTGGGGGCGAGCGAATCTCGTGGTCGTCGGCCTGTTCATCACCGGCCTCATCGTCGTCGTCGGGCTGCCCAGGGTCACCGAGAAGCCAGCCTGGACAGTGCTGTTCGCCGTACTGAGCATCGTGGAGGGGATCATGCTGGTGGCGACGCCGGCACTGATCCGCGACTTCTCACCCCAGCTGGGCCGCGCCTCGGCGATGGGGTTCTGGACCATGGGTCCGGTACTGGGCAGCCTGGTCGTCACCGTGGTCTCCAGCCACACCCTGTCCACTCATCCCGACTGGCAATTCCAGTTCTACGTCTGCGGTATCTCCGGCCTCGTGGTCGCCGTGATCGCACTGCTCGGTCTGCGCGAGCTCACGCCGCAGTTGCGGGATCAGCTGATGGTGAGCCTGCGCGATCGTCAGCTCGTCGAGGCGCGCGCGGCCGGCCTCGACCCGGAGCAGGCGCTGCGCGGGCACTGGCGGCAACTGCTGCGCCCGGACGTTTTCGGCTCCGCCTTCGCGATCAGCGTCTTCCTGTTCTTCTACTACATCGCGGTCGGCCTGTTCGTGGTCTACTTCGTCACCACGTTCGGCTACAGCGAGGCTCGCGCCAACGCCCTGGCCAACTGGTACTGGGCCGCGGACGCGATCGCGCTGATCGTCGCCGGAGTCCTGTCCGACCGACTGCGAGTGCGCAAGCCGTTCATGATCGTCGGCGCGGTCGTCGCCTGCTGCTCGACGGCGGTGTTCGCCCTGCTCGCCACCCGACCGAACACCTCGTATTACGAGTTCGCCGCGGTGATGGCCATCGGCGCCGCCGGCGCCGCGTTCGCCTACTGCACGTGGATGGCCGCGTACACCGAGACCGTCGAGGCGCACAACCCGGCCGCCACCGCCACCGGCCTGGCCATCTACGGCTGGACCATCCGCATCGTGATCACCATCTCCCTGGCGGTGTTCACCCTCGTGGTCACCGCGACATCCACACTGGTGGACCAGGGTTCGCGCGTCGGGGCGATCGTCGCGGCCTATCCCGAGCAGACCGCCGCGCTCTCGGCCCTATCCCCGCAGGTGAGCGCCCAGCTCGCCGCGCATCCCACCGACCCGTCCGTCGCCGCCACCGCGGTAACACAGCTCATCCACGCGAAGGTGGCCACGGATCCGGCGGGCGCCGAAGCCGTTCTGCGCCAACTGGGCTCGCACCCGATTCCCACGGCGGATCTGGCCTACCTGAAGGCGCATTCGGCCGAAGTAGCGAAGGCAGGACACGACGGCCCGCGGCAATGGCAGGTGTGGTGGTGGGTCTGCGCCATCACCCAATTGCTGTTCATCCCCTTCGTTTTCGTGATGCGTGGCCGCTGGAGCCCGTCCAAGGCCCGCGAGGACGCCGAACGCCACGAGGCGATGGTCCAGCAGAGCCTCGCGGAGCTGCACGGCCGATAACCACCCCGATCGGGAACCCGGCGCCTAACCGGGTCGGACCTCGTCGAGTAGCCGGCGCAGGTCCGTTCGGTCCGATTCGGCGGTTTCCGGATCGGTGAGCAGCGCGGTGGCGGCGACATGCAGAGCGTGTATCGCGCAGCGCACCGTTGGTTCGTCCATCAGCGCAAAGGCGATACCGCGCCGGGAAACGAGGCCACCGACTGGTCGCTCGGTCGATACCGTCGCCGCCCTTCTCACCAATCTCTCCCAGCCGGTGATGGTGGTGATCCAGTCCGTTCCGTCCGGGAAATAGATGTGTCGCCGCGTCGGCTGGATCGTGCCGAGGAGGGCGGCCAGGTGGTCAGCCAGTATGTGGAGCCGAGAGTCGATCGGCGGCTGGGTGGCGAGTTCCTCGACCGTGTCCAGGAGCGCCTGCACGAACTGTTCGTCGTATCCGGGATCCACACGCATGCCCTCCGGTCGCAGCCGATCGGCGAGTTGTCCCAGCCCGCGCTGTTCGAGTTCATCCCGAGCCCGTGCGGAAATCCGTTGCCAGGTGGCCGGTTCAGCGGTCCACCGCTCGATACCGAAATGCACGGCGACCGGGCGTTCGGTCGTAGCGAGTTCCACTTCCAGAAGTTCCGCCAGGCGGTGCGAGTGGTCGGCATTACCCTCCTCGCCGTCCGCGATCGCCTCCTGATGCAGCTCACGTGCCGCACCCAGTAGCGCTCGAGCCACCGGTAACCGATCCTCGTCGGACATCATGTCGAAGAACACCCCGTAATCGTCCAGTCCCTCGGCATCCGGTAACCGGGCCCGCGCCCGCTCGACGAACGAGTACCAACCGAGCGAATTGGCGAACCACAGCTCACCGCTGCTGAAAACGACGACCGCCGACACCAAGCCATTGTCACTCGATACCGTCCGGCCGCAACCAGATTCGCCCATGGACGACCTCGATGTGCTCGACACGTCCACTGACTCGCCCCAGCGCCCGCAGCGCGGGAATCACTGTGCTGAAACACGAACCATCGGCCCACAATCCGTGAGCGAAAACAATACTCGGCATGACGTGCGCTTGCGGGTTCCGGAGCGGAGGCGGGTTTTCCGGACCGGAAAAGCCCCGGACCTCCAGCTCCCGGAGGGCGCGGGCGACCGGGGCGCTGACAGCCGATGCGGCTTCTTCCTACTGTTCGGTGGTGATTTCGGCTCGGTCTTCGGTGCAACCTGCTGTGGCGGCGGCGGTCATAGGTTCGGAGAGATGCAATGGTGCTGGTCGGGGATCCACAACGGTTTGCCGTCGAATACGAGCTCGACGCGGCGGGCAGCGACACGCCGCCGTCGCACTGGATATTCGGGCGTATCCGATGGTGGTGCGGTAACCAGCCGGTCGGCCGCTACGAATCGAGCACGGCGATCCGATATGTCGCGTCGGCGGCCGAACGGATTCTCCGGCAGGACAGCGGCAGGCACGAGTCCGACCTCGTCGACCTGCCGGCCGGGGAAGTGGCGCGGATCGTCACCGAGGCGCTGTTCGCCGACAACGACCGCTCCGACGAGCAGATCGCGGCGGACGGCACGCGGTATGGTCCCTATTTCGTCAGTCCGCGCACCGCGGCCTTCGATCCCTGGGACATCTTCGTCGTCGAGAGCGCGACGCACGCACGACTCATCTGGGGGCAGGTCGATCATCGGGAGTTGCACGAACTACGCCTGCGCGCCGGCGAATTCGCGCAGGTGCTGCGCGGATTTCTGGACACCCTTCCGCTGGAGCAGGCCCGGTGAGCGGTCAACGCGCGACCTCGGGCACCGGCAGATCGCGCCACACCCGGCGCCTCTTCCAGCGGATATGGATTTCGCGGATCGCGCGAAGCGCGTCGACGTAGGAGACCACCGCGTTCTGCGGCCCGCTGGATTCCTCCCAGAGTTGATTGATCTGCTCGACCACCTCGGCCCGGCCGGGCTCGTCACCCAACTCGCGGAACAGCGCGAGCCCCGCACCGGCCAGGTCGGCGGCGGAATAGTCGCCGGCCTTGAACCGCACCAAGCCCAGGCCGAGGAAGGCGTACGCCTCACCGATCCGATCGCCGATCTCCCGGAAGATCCCCGGCGCCTGTTCGACCAGCTCGGCGGCGCCGCGATAATCACCGGCCTGGTAGCGCAGCAGCCCCAGCAGCATGAGGCTGTACGCCTCCATGACCCGGTCGCCGATGCCGCGGACGATCGCGGTGGCCTCTTGCAGATGGAAGGTGGCCTCACCGTAGTTGCCCTCGGCATACCGCAGCAATGCCAGTCCGTCGAGGCTGAAGGCGTGCCCCAGCCGGTCACCGGTCGCCCGGTAGATGCTCAGCGCCTGCCGGACCAGGGCCTCGGCGGCCGCCATGTCGCCCGCGGCGAAGCGCAACCGCCCCATGCTGCCGAGGGTGTACGCCTCACCGATCCGGTCGCCGACCTCCCGAAATATGCCCAATGCGCGGTCGAGGTCCGCGACTCCCTCGGGGATGGCGTCGGCGGCGTACCGCAGCCTGCCCAGGCCGTTGAGCACGTAGGCCTGGCCCACCCGGTCACCGATCTCCTCGAAGATCGCCAACGCCGCCCGCATCAGATCGTTTGCCTGGTGGTAGTCGGCGGCCGCGTAGCGCACCAGCCCGATCATGAGCTGCGTGTACCCCTGCCCGACCCGATCACCGATCTCCTGGAAGATCGCGAGTTCGCGGCGCATCTGCTCGGCCGCGGCCATGTAATCGCCGGTCGAATACCGGACCATACCGAGACTGCCGTGCACATAGGCGGTGCCGACTCGGTCACCGATCTCCTCGAAGATCTCCAGCGCCTGTTCGACCTGTTCGGCGGCGGCCGCGGCCTCTCCTGTCGCATACTTCGCGGTGGCGAGGGTGTCGATCGCGTAGGCCTCGTTCAGCCGATCACCGACATCCCGGCAGATCGCCAGCGCCTGGCGACCCAGCTCCGCGGCGCCCGTGTAGTCCCCGGTGGCGAACCGGACAGAGGCCAGATCACCGAGCGCGTAGGCCTCGCCGAACCGGTCACCGGTCTGGCGGTAAATCTCCAGCGCCTGCTGTTCGGCCGCCACCGCGTGCACGTAATCACCTGTCGCATAACGGATAACGCCCAGCTCATCGAGGGCATATGCCTCCCCCAGCCGATCACGAACCTGCCGGAATATCGCCAATGCCTGCTGAACCAGACTCGCGGCGCCCGGATAGTCGCCGGTCGCGTACCGGACCACGCCCAGCCCGCTGAGCGCGTACGCCTCCCCCAGCCGGTCGCCGACTTCCCGATACAGCGCCAGCGCCTGCCGGATCAACTCGACGGTGCCCGGATAGTCACCCGTGGCATATCCCAAGCGGCCCAGGCTGTTCAGCGCATGCGCCTGCCCGACCCGGTCACCGATATCCCGGTACATCCGCAAGGCCTGCCGGATCACCTCGGCGGTCCCCGGATAGTCACCGGTCGCGTACCGGACCCCGGCCAAATCGTTGAGCGCGTCGGCGGCGGCGGGCAGATCGCCGCTGTGTTCGGCGACCGTGGCCGCCCGGCGGTGCAGTCGAATCGCCAACGGCCACGGCCCATCCAGACGCAACAGCCCCGACAGGATGCTGGTCAGACCGATCACCCGCGCCGACTGATGGTGCGACGCCGCGTATTCCAGGCAGGCCAGCAGGTTCTCGCGCTCGGTCCGCAGCCAGGTCAGGGCCCCGGCACGATCCGAGAAGTACGGCGTGCCAGCCGGTTCCGGATCCTGCGACACCTGCAGGCGCAACCCCACAGCCACGAACCGATCGGCGGTCTCGGCGGTATGTTCGTAGTGGTCCAACAGCGCGTCGAGGGTCTCCCGGCGCTCGTCGACCGGATCCCGCTCGACCAGCTCCAACGCGTACTCGTGCAGCAGATCGTGCATCCGGTAGCGGCCGCTGTCCGGCTCATCGAGCAGATGGTCGGTGAACAGGGCCTCGAGTTCGCGCCGGGCCCGGGCCGGGGAGAGGCCGCCCAGCACCGCGGCCGCGTGCCGGTCGATGGCGGGCCCCGGATGCAGGCTCAGCTGCCGGAACAGCCGTTGCCGTTCTGCGGGCAGGTCACGGTAGGACATGGTGAACGCGGCCCGCACCGCCCGCTCACCCGCCTCCAGTTCGCCCAGCCGGTCCTGCGCCGTCGCGAGATCGGCGGCCATTTCGGCGACAGTCCAGCTGGTGTGATAGGCCAGCCGGCCCGCGAGCAGCACGATCGCCAGCGGCAGGTACCCGCACAACCGCACGATCTCCCGTACCGCCGCACGGTCCTCGCCGCCGGGGGTGCGGCGCGACAGCGTCCAGAACAGTTCGGCGGCCTTGTCCGGATCCAGCGTATCCAGCGCGAACGGCTCGGATCCGTCCAGCGCGATCAGGTGCCGCCGGCTGGTGATCAGGGTCAGGCAACCGGGACCGTTCGGCAGCAGCGGCTCGACCTGGTCGTAGTCCGCGACGTCGTCCAGCACGAGCAGGATCCGCTTGCCCGCCACCCGATCTCGCCACAGGTTGCGCCGATTCTCCAGGGTGTCGGGAATATTGCGGGGATCCACACCCAGATCGGTGAGCAGCCCGGCCAGTACGTCGGTGGGCTTCACCGTGGGACGGCCCGGGGTGTGGGCGTGCAGGCTGACGAAGTACCGGCCGTCCGGAAACCGTCCGGCGAGCCGATGCGCGACGCGGGTGGCCAGCACGGTTTTTCCGATGCCTGGCATGCCGTCGATGGTCCGGATCGAGGACGTCGCCGGCCGCTCGCCCGCCGCGTCGAGGATTCGCTGGACCTCGTCATCGCGGCCGATCAGCGTGCCGACGTCGCGGGGAAGGGTATCGACGACCACTGACCGGACGGCCGCGTCCTGCGCGGACGCCGGGGGCACGGGCGCCACCGTCGTGGAACCGACCTCGTCCAGGGCGGCCTGCCAAACTCGTTGCCATGTGGTGATATTCAGCAACCCGGCGGGGACGTCCGCCTGCTCCGACTGTGCCCGGAAGATCAGTGTCGCCAGCACCGGCTCGAGCGAGGAGAACTTCGCGGGCACATTGCGACCGGATCGCCAGTCGCTGACGCGCTGGACCGTCGGCAGCCCACGCCGCCCCTGTAATCGAGCCCTGGTGGCGCGCACCACCTGTTCGAGGGTCGGATTACCCGCCGCCTCGAACAGCTCTGACAAATTGCGCGCGAACGCCTTTCGAGCCGAGGAACTCGCCCCGCCAGCGCTACTTCTCGCCTGTCCAGTCAGTGTGATCACTCTTGTCTGGATGTGCCAATACATTCCGTTGTGTGCCGGGTCTGCGTACTCGACCCGCGCAGTGTGAATCTTATTCGGCGACTGGTCAGTTCGGGAACGCACATGCCGGATCCCCGGTCCGGCTTCACGTGCGATGTGGTGTGCCACAGGCACTACGCGGTTTTACAGCACCCGATGGCCGTACATCTCCCCGAGTTCGTCGGCGATCAGCTCGATTCGGGCGCCGTCCGGATCACGGAAGTACGCCGAGACCTCGCTGTGCGTCTCGTACGGCACACCGGCGGCGTCCAGGCGGGCCACGACCTCGGTCCAGCGGGCGGGGTCCATCGAGATCGCGAGGTGGTGCAGGCCGCCCAGGACCTCCGCGTAGGGGCCGAGGTCCAGACCCGGGAAATCGAAGAAGGCCAGCAGGTTGCCGTTGCCGATGTCGAAGAAGAAGTGCGAGGAACCAGCGTAGTCGCGGTTCTCGATCAACTCGGTGAGCGGGAAACCCAGCAGGTCCTGATAGAAGCGGATCGTCCGCTCCACATCACTGCTGATCAGCGCGGTGTGATGCAGGCCGCGGGCGGTCGAGGCGCCGCGGGCGGCGGGCGCCCGCAGATATGCCTCGCGCAGGCGCCGCCGGTCGGTGGGGGTATCGGTCACGGTGTCATCGGTCATCGAAGGTCTCCTCGGGCGTCTACATCCATGGTGGGCTCAAAAACGCCCGATTACGACTGGACGGTGGCGTGCATCTCCCACACCAGGATCTCGGCCGGTTCCGTCGCGGTGACCTCCAGGCCGCCCGTCGCGGTGAACCGGACCGCGTCGCCGGTGCGCAGCTCGCCGGCGCCCTCGAGCCGCACCGCACCACGGGGCACGAACAGGTGCAGGAACGGCGCGTCCGGCAGCCGCACCGACTGCCCCGGCGTCAGCCGCGCGGCGTGCAGGGCCGCGTACTTGTTCTTGATGCGAATGGCGGCATCGTGCTCGGGCATCCCCGAGGCGACCGGCACCAGCCCACCCGCCAGCAGTTCCGATTCGATCTCCAACTGCTCGTAGCCCGGGGTGATCCCGCCTTCGTCGGGCACCACCCACATCTGCACGAAATGCACCGGATCGGTATGCACATCCCCGCTCAGACGCCACGAGTCGTTCTTCTCCGAGTGCATGATCCCGCTTCCGGCGCTCATCCGCTGAGCCAGACCCGGGTAGATCACACCGCTGTGCCCGGTCGAGTCCTGATGCACCAGCGAGCCCTGCAGGACCCACGTCACGATCTCCATATCGCGATGCGGATGGGTCTCGAAGCCGGTTCCGGGATCGACGATGTCGTCGTTGTTGACCAGCAGCAACCCGTGGTGGGTGTTGGACGGGTCGTGGTGATGACCGAACGAGAACGAATGCTTCGAATCCAGCCAGCCGTACCGGGACTTCATCCGGTCCTCGGCACGGCGGACATCGATCTCGGGGGTCAGTTGGACGGTGCTCATGATGAGTACTCTCCTCGAGGGTTCCGGGTCGCTACTCACGATCCCATTTGGTTTCCATGTCCACCAACCGTACGCCGAGTGCGTCTATTCCCCACGGTCGCGCGAGCCGAGTCGGCGGCATCGCCGGTTGTCCGGACCGCGAGTGCATGATCCCTGTCGCCTGACGTTCTTCGCCCTACCAGCGCGGACACCGCTCGGCGCGATTCTGTCGGTACCTGAGCCTATGGTTGGCCCCGAACGCGGAGATCGGCCCGCACACGTGCCGCCGGTGTCCCGCCGAGATCGGGCTCCCGGCAACCACTTTCGGGCCGCCCGTCCGGCGGACCGTCCTTGCGACGGTCGCGTACGACCGTGTGCCGCCGTGGAATTCGTCCGCGGCGCCGTAGGTAAACAGGAGGATCGGTGCAGCCGGTGTCGGATGAAGTGTCCGCGTTCGCATTTCGCATGTGGCGACGCGCGTGGGGTGCCACGGAGTGGGTGCCCGCGACGCGGTTGCTCGTGCGGGTGAACGACGGTGATCCCGTAATGCCCACGCAACTGTCCTGGGTCACGCAGGACGGCGCCCGGCTCGCGCTCGGCTTCGCGCCGGATATGGCGAGCTGTTACGGACACCGCTACGCCGACGACGGCCTGATACAGGAGCTGCGGGGCGAACTCGATGATTCGCTCGCGCAGGATGCGGCCGACGCGCGCGGGTACGAGTTCGACACCGAGACGCAGGATTCCGACGACTGGAGCCCGGCGGGGCGGTTGCGGATCCTGATCGACGGCGGCGAGACCCCAATGCGCTCGGTGGCCTGGTCGGACCGATCGGGACAAGCCTGCTCGCTCGTCCTGCGCTCGGCGCGTCCCTCCGGCACCGAGGACGTCAGCAGCCTTGTGAACGGCGTATGGGCCAGTGCCGAATATCGCGACGCGGGTGAGGTGGCCGCGAATCTGGTGCTCGCGTCGAGCGCCAAGTGGTTCGCCCACCAGAACCGCGCGACCCTGGAGTTCGAACTGGCCGAGCAGGTCGCGGTGGATCGCTACGTTCTGACCTCCGCCAACGACTCACCCGATCGCGATCCGTCGGCGTGGACGCTGCGCGGTTCGGCGGACGGGCGTCAGTGGCGGACGCTCGATTCGCGCTCCGGTCAGTTGTTCACTCAGCGGCATCAGCCCAAGACGTACCGGATCGCGACGCCGGAATCCTGCGGGCACTATCGCCTGGACATCACCGGCAACCAGGGTTCACCACACCTCCAACTCGAGACCGTGCGGTTCCTGGCCGGCGGGGATGGCGGATTCGCCGGATACCGCCAGCGCGCCGGACACGTCCCAGTGGCTTTCCGGGGCATCAGTGTGGTGCAGGCGGAGCCGCGGGCCCGGAGCGGGTCGGCCCCCCTCTCGCCGCAAATGCCGCAGAAACGTATACCGGGGCACACCGGGGGCGCCCGATCGGCCATGCCGGCGATGCCGGCGCGCGCTGCGTCCCTGGGCAGCATGAGCCAACCGCTCCGGCGGCGGGTGGTATGGCAGCCGGGACAGTCGTGGCTGCCACTGGGCGGCAGCCTGTCGATGCAGTCCCTGACCTCGCCGTCGGGGCGATTCACGCTGCTGCACTCGCCGTATGAGCCGTCGTTGGCGGTACGCGACAACCTCACCCGCGATCGGGTCTGGACAGTCGATTCGCGGACCTCGAGCCTGTGCCTGGGCCCCGACGGCGATCTCGTGGCGTGGGACCACCGCGGTAACCGGATATGGAGCACCGGCACAGCATGGCTGGGCGTGCGGCGGCTGGAGATGCGTGACAGCGGTGAACTGGCCCTGACCTCCGGGAGCGGCGAGGTGTTGTGGAGTACGGGCGTCCCCGACGTGCCCGCGGGCGAGGCACCGCGTCCTGTGCCCCGGGGATCGACGTTGCGTCGTGGCGAAAGCCTGGACGGACAGTCACTGACCAGCGCAGATGGGTCGACCGTACTGTTCCACGACGGTCGTCTGGTGCGGATCATCGTGCGAGGACACACGTCGCACTGGGATCGGTTCCCCGATACGCAGAACATCCTGGCGCTCGATGACGACGGATTCCTGCGCGTGCGGAACCTGGACGGCACGGTGCTGGAGCAGATCGCCGGACCTGGCGCCGAACTCGTGGTCGAGCGCGGCGGGGTCGAGCTTCGCGACGACGCGGGGGCCCTCGTGTGGGCCTCGTCCCCTCGCTCGCAGCGACCGGGCCCGGTCCGTGAACCGCGGCTGGCGCACAACGAAGACCTCCTCACCTGGTTCAACGTCCTGAGCGGGCACGGCCACTGCGTGGCGGTGGCGAAGGACAGCACTCCGGAGCAGGTCCTCGAGCGGATCGGCGCGGCGCCGGTGGCGGGCACCTGGCGTGAGCTCCAACGACACAGGGACGCAACGCATCCGGACGGCGGGACGGTGGTGGCGGCCATCGCCGTTGGGCCGGACGTTCTGCTGATCTCCGACGACCCGGATCTGCAGGTGGCACAGCTCGCGCCGTCGGTGGCGGCCGTGCATCAACCGGACGGGAACTGCGGCTTCGCGGTGTTCGACCTCCACCGGGACGGCACGCTCGTGGCCGAACTGCGGGAGTACCCCCATCGCCGCAAGGGAGCCAAGGTGCCGGAGGTCGCCGCCGCCCTGGCGGAGATCGTGCACTCCATGCACTCCCACGCCCTGTTGTTCCGCACAACCGAGGTCGTTCCCACCGCCGCCGCCCTGGGCGGCGAACTACTCGGCGGCGTCCTGGCGCCGAAGCCCGAACCCGAACCCACGAGCCCGCCCGAACCGCTCCTGGTGGTGGAGGGCTGGGAAGATATGACCCCCCTGGTGGTCCGCACCGACTTCACCGACGACGAGGCATGGGACCAGATAATCCAGGAGATGAGCGCGCCGTGGTTCGACAACGACCCGGTGCCCCCATGCGTAGTCACCGATCCTCGATTGGCCGGCGCCCCAGCCGAACAGGTGCTACGCGAGGTATGCGCAGCTCTACCCGAACCAGGCAGACCAGGAGCACTGTTCATCGCAGATGCCATGACGATGAACAACCCGGTCCATCCCCTACTGGCCGTGACGACCGAGTGGGACGGCAACCCCTTCGAAGAGGACGAGGAGGAATTCACCACCCAATTCCGCCTGATGCCCGACGCCGCAATCGAAATCAGCACAAACCTCGACCTCGGCAACATGGACTTCGAGGACTTCGCCACCGACGGGATCGCCGAACGCCTGGCGTAACACCCAAAGGTGACACCGCCGCAGACCGAATAGGGCGCGTCGCAGCACCCGATGGCCGCACATTCCGCCGGATTCGCGCCGCGTGCTTAGCCTCTAGTGATACCTATTGGGCCGCAGGCAGTTCGATGCTGCCCGATCGACGGATCATCGCCAATGTTTCCTCTGGGATCGCGTCCTTCGGCCAGGGGCGGACTCGGCCGGCGGTGCCGGAGGTTTTCAGCCCTCCTGGCGCCGTCCTCAGGAGAGCGGCACCGGTCGTGTTCGAGTCCCAGTCCATCGCGTAGCGGTCCACTGACACATCGAAATACACCTGGGCCCCCGCTGTTTGGTACCGAACGCCAATGATCCGCAGTTGCCGAAGCGGCGGGCCCACGGCCCAGGCTTGGCGCACGGTGGCCAGCATATAACCACCGAGGAGGCGCTGGTAGGCAGCGTTGACCTCGGTAGCGGGCCACGCCTTGCTCGCCAGTCTGCCTGTGGGAGTGACATGCGGAATCTTCTTCGGCAACACATCAAGCCCAGGCATAGTCAAGATGAGAACCGCGGATCGGCCATCGGTGGCTGCGACACGAACCGGGAGCCGGGCATAGGCGAAAGCATTCGACAGTACAGCGGCCAAGACCACCGGATCGCCATCGTTCAGCGCATTCCACCATCGATCGGCTTCGTCCTGGCACCGGCGAACATCACGACAGGCCTCGTCGAACCGGCGATCGACCTCGGCCCGAACCTCGATGCCGATCCGCATACGGAGTTCACGACGCTTACCGCGCTCCCACAAACCTATGCCCGCCTTGCGACGACGCCACTCCTGCGCGATCACCGGCGCACTCGCCACCGGCACCGGTGGCGGCACGATCGGCCGCGTTGCCGACGCAAACCGCAGTGCTTCGACCGCCATCAGCCTGTCCAGAACAGCTTGCGATTCGATCGCAACACCGGCTCTACCGCCCGATACGGAGCGAGCGTCGAGCCCGGGACTCGCCACGCCCGGAGAGTTGCCTCGGCCGGACCGTCTGCCCGCACCGGTCGATCGTCGTCCGGAACGCCCCCTACCCGAATTCAGGATCGCATCGATCATCGAGTACTCCACTGCGGCAACCGGATGCGTCACAGTATGAACCGCGCGACCTACCGACCGCACCGACTTCGGAGTCACCGCCCGTCGAGCCGTTCGCACCGGATGCCTGATCTTACGCACGCTGCGCGGCGTCGCCCTGCGAACCGACCTACGCACCAACCGTCTGCCGAAACCCACCGAATACCTTGCCTATATCGATAACCTCATTCGCGAACCACCCGACCAGATCCGCATCCAAGTTCATGATCTGGTGACCACGAGCGACACGACAGAGTCGGAGGTCCCTCAGAGATCAGCGATCGAGAACCGGCCGGTGGAGCATGTCGACACGTAGTTTGGTGAGGAAACGACCGAGGTGCGGGTCGGATTCGGGGAGGGCGGAGGGATCGATGTCCCACCACCGTCCGCCGTCGAATTCCCTTCGGTCCAGGGCGTAGTCGCGCTGCCGCGAGCCGCGGATGACGTACCACAGGCTGACGTCCGTATGAGTGTCCGCATCGACCGTGGGAGTGACGGTGAGGAACAATGGCCGGTCACCGACGACGCTGAAGTCGGCGTCGATACCGAGTTCTTCGGCCGTCTCGCGCCGGGCCGCGGCAAGCGGATGCTCACCGGGGTCGACATGGCCGCCCATCGGGAGATGTAATCCAGCGAGACGATGCAAGCCCAGGTACAGCGCGTTTTCGACGGGGTCGACGAGCGCGATATACGAGACGAGATGTTGAGGCGGAGTCGCGGGCCTGACTCGGCGGAAGATGTCGTCGGTGCTCGCGAGCCAAGACAGAGTCAGATCGATGTGCTGTTGCTCGAGTGAATCCATTGGCGCGATCGCACGGACGATGTCGGCGACGAGCGCAGTAGCAGTCTCCATGCGCGCGACCATAGCCGCAGGTACCGACACCCTCGACCGTGTCGACGTCATCAGAATCGTGCACCTGCACAACACTGCTCGTATCGGGCGGGCAGTCGTCACCGGACGTGTCCGGATCTGTCTCACAGGGTTTGTAGGCTTCGGCCATGCAGGGGATCTGGGCCGGAGTGCGGGAACGAATCGAGGCTCTGGCGGGCCGACCCGGCACCGCGACGGTGTTCGGCGCGTCCAGTCATCACTTCGCGCTGCAAACGCCGCTGACAGAGGAGCAACTTCTCGACTGGGAAACACGAATCAGCGCGACTCTGCCAGCCCAGTATCGAAGTTTCCGACCGAGGTCGCTACAGCGGGAGCGGGTCCGCACCACGGGCAAAAAACATCACCCCGTATATCATTCCACAATGTAACGATCATCCAGAATAAATGATTCACAAGCGATTCGGAACCCCGCGCATCGACACCGCTGTCACTACATTCATGCTGGTTGCAAGCGCAGGACGGCGTAAAGCCCGGCGCATGTGCGGTGACGACAGCCGTGGCTACCGACGAAGCGCCCGACCGGGAGTGATCAGGCCGACCGGCGCACGATGATGTCGCCGGCCGAGGTACGCGCCCGTACCTCGGTGTTCTTGCCGGAGACTTCGGGGAGCTGGGCGGCGTCGAGTTCGTTGCGCACCGACCCGAACGGAGTGTGCAGGTCGAGCGCCGCGGCGATGCCGGGCCGGATGCCTATCTCGAGCTGGCCCATCCCGGTCTCGACGCAGACCGATCCCCGAGCGACCTCGTCGACCCGGATCGACCCCACGTCTGTTCTGGCGGTGACACGAGACTCCGCGCGACCGACGGTGATGTCGCCATTGGCCGACTCGACTCGCAGGTCGTCGGTCACCAAGTCGATCGTGGTGGCGCCGTTGGAGTGATCGATCTCTGCAGGGCCGTCGATGCGCTGGATGCGCACCTCTCCGGTGCCGGTGTGGATCTGTACTCGGCCATGTGCCTGCTGCACGGAGATCGTGCCCATGGTGGTGCTCAATTCCAGCGCGCCCGCCGTGTCGACGTGGATGTCGCCGAGCGAACTCGTCAGCCGGCAATCGCCGAGCCGGCCTGTGGTCCGGATCGTGCCCATCGCCGTGTCGGCCTGGACTCGTGAGCCGCTCGGCACCTCGATCACGACCTCGATCGCACCGTAATCGCGGCTGACCGCTCGCTCCGATGGCAGCGGTCGCGGCGTGTTCACCCGTAGTCGGCCCGCGGAGTATTCCACGCGCGTCTGTTCGACGACCTCTACGTCGAGGCTCCGGTTCTGGTTGTCGGCGCGCACGTCGACCACAGTGACAGCGCGGTCGGTCGCGATGATCCCGATGTGGCCTACGTAGGCGTCGACAACGACGGAAATAGGTTCGGGAGTGTCGAATTCGCGCATGACTGCGCCCTCCTGGCGTGACGTGCCGCCCACCGGGTCCAAGAACCAGCGGTGAGCGGCACGCGCCGTAGATGCCGGTGGTGATCAGTGCTTGAAGGTGTCCTTCACCTTCTCGCCGGCATCCTTCAGGTTCGATTTCGCCTGATCGGCCTTGCCTTCGTTCTGGGTGTCGCGATCCCCGGTCGCTTCACCCACCTTCTCTTTCGCCTTGCCGGCCAAGTCGTCGAGTTTGTTCTTCGCCTTGTCGGTTGCGCTCATCACATACCTCCTTCGGTCGGAGCGCCCACTGTCGCTGACGAACGGTCTGACGGGCGCTCGAGCCTCGGCTACCCTGCCTCTCGGGCTCGAAACAGAGGCGCTCCGGTTCGCGTTGCACAGACGGTGATAGTCGGGCAGACTGCACTGCCGCACCGGATAGACGGACACAACCACTTGTGGGGGGACGCGATGTATCGAACGCTGGCTCTGATCGGGGCACTCCTGTTCGGCATCGTGGGGTGCGGCACAGGCAACGGCCCGACGCCGACAAGCAGTCCGTCCGACTCCGGATTCTGGACGACGCCGCATCCCGCCGCCGACAGCGTCCAGATCGAGAACCGCATTCGACAGATCGACGTCTGCGCCCTGATCCCCCGCGAGACGCTGAACAGCCTCGGCTCGGTGCGCACGGTGGGCGATACGAATCTGAGCACCTGCGACGCGCAACTGGGGTCGGCCGAGGATTACAAGGGCACCGACGTGCAATGGTCGGACGTGTTCAGCACCAGACCCATCGCGGTGCCGAAGGGGACCCAGCAAACCGTCGGGGCCGTGACCTACACCTATCAGGCCGATCGAGATGGCCTGCCCGCCGCTCAGTTTGCCCAGCTCGTGCAGCGAACCTGCACCGCCACAGCCCGTTTCGTCTCGGGCGCGGCACTGATGATGTTCGTAGACACACCGCTGGGCACCGAGCCGTGCCCCGTCGCGCAGCGGCTGCTGCCCGACGCCATGCGCGCCTGGACCGCCGAGCCGAAGCAGGGCGCCTCGCCGGCCACCGCGCACTCGGTGCTGCTGGGCGCGGACCCCTGCGCGATCCAGACCCGGTTGGGCGTGCCGGCGACACAGTCGGTGCACAACCCCTGGGAATGCGATTTCCGCTATCACAACCAGGACGTGATCCTGCGATACGAATACCGGCAGCAGAATTCCCTGACCTCCGACGCCACCGCGATCCCGGACGGCCCGCACACGATCTACCGCGCGACCCCCGCTCCCGACCAGGACGGGTACTGGGGGTATAACAGCCCGGTCGGCCCGGCGATCGAACCCCAGGCGCCGTCCGACTTCACCGGCCCCTATCTGCCGAACGTGTACGTCTCCTCGAAATCCGACACGGTGTCCCAAGACGTTATCCGCCAGGCGATCTCGCAATTCCACTGACGGATCCGGTACTTCCATGGGCGTCGATCGAGCACGCGGCAGCACCGAGCTGCTCTGGTCCCGAGTCGATGCCCCACCTCATGCGGTCGCCGAGCCGGGCGGCGCACCATCGCTTCGAATGGCCGGATTACGCGATCCGACCTCGGCGACAAAGGCCGACCGCAGATACCACTGACCGATCGGATGGGTCGGATCCAGCCCGGTCTGCCGCGCGATTCGCTTGAAACGGTAATCGAGGGTGTTGGGGTGGATATGCAGCCTGCGTGCCAGCCGCTGACGCCCCAGATTCTCACACAGGTGCAGTCGCAAGGTCTCCAGCAATTCGGGATACTCCCCCAACGGCTCCAGCAGCGCGGCAAGGCGTTCACGCCCAGGACCGGGACGCGTCAACTGATACTCCAGGGCAAGATCAGCGAACCGATACACCCGGCCCGGCCGACCGAACTCGACGGCCAGCTCCAGAAGCTCGTGCGCACGCCGGGCGGCACTGGGGATCTGCCCAGGCGCCGCCGACACCACGGCGGCGGTGAACCGCGCCACGGTCGACAGCTGCGCCAGCCGGATGTCCAGTCCCTCATCCGTTCCGGACTCGACAGGTATCAGCACAGTGCCGCCCAACGGCGACAGCAACGACAACACGTTGCCCCCGAACCAACCGGCGAGCACGCCGCGAAGGCGCCCGACCACCCGCTCGGACTCGGCATCGCCCGGCCGACCACCCGGAATCGACACAGCCACAATAAAATACGATGCGGCGATGCCGACTCCGCAGTTGCGGGCCAGCGCGATGGCGACGTCCCCGGCCAGCAACGCGGCCGCGAGGTCCTCCGACGTGCCGTGTCGACGGTCCGCGCTCATAGGAGATCGAACCGCCCAAGGCGCGTGCACCGGGCGTCGGCGGCAACCTGGACTCTCAAAGCAGAATAAGCGGACATATCGAACTCCAGAGGCGAAAACGCTTGCGTGAGTTGGCGTACTGCTCATGGCGGCGGCACCGGCGGCGCGAATCTCGCGCACACCCACAAGTCGAGACGACCCGCGAGCACGGTGATTCCGAAACCGATGCGAGTGTGCTGGCTGCGACACCGCGACCGCCGAAGGTTCCCGCTGAGCGGGACAACCCATCATCCCCGGCCGCAGTGACAGCGCCATAACACACCGACCTCGCCCCGCCGCATACGGTGGGGCGCATTGCGCGCTGCGGCAACGACTTCAGCGATATCGAAACACGCCGCCGCCGGGGAGCTGCGGGTGGCCGGCCACCTGGGTTCGACAAGGTCGCGTACCGCGACCGCAACGCTGTGCGTCGCCACCGCGTCGGCGGCGACGCTGCCTGAGACGGCCCTGCGGAGGCGGTCTCACCCGATCCGGGCGGACACCTCGTCCAGTGCGGCTGTCTCGTCGGCGGTGAGGTCCAGCGTCGCCGAGGCCAGCAGGGCCGGGAGTTGTTCGAGTGTGCGGGCACTCACGATCGGGGCGACAATGCTCGGCCGGCCGCGCAGCCAGGCGAGCGCCACGGTGGACATCTCCGCCCCGCGGGCGGACGCGATGTCCTCGACCACTGCGACAACCGCGAGCCCGGCCTCGGAGAAGTACTGGCCGGCGATATTCTGACGAATCCCCCCGGCCAGATCCTGCTTGTTCTTGTACTTGCCGGTGAGGAATCCACTGGCCAGCGAGAAGTACGGTACGGCGGCGATCCCCTCGGCGACGGCAATGGGAGCGATCTCACGCTCATACGGCTGACGCGTCACGAGGTTGTAGTGCGGCTGCAGTACGGCCGGTGGCTCGTATCCCTCGCGGCGGGAGATGTCGAGCCATTCGGTGATCCGGGCGCCGGTGTAGTTCGACAGGGCCACCGTGCGGATCTTGCCGGCTTTACGCAGCACGTCGAACGCGCCGATGGTTTCGGTGAGCGGAGTGTCAGGATCGTCGAAGTGCGCGTAGTACACATCGATGTAGTCCGTCCCCAGCCGGGCCAGTGACGCATCGGCGGCCGCCGCGACAGTGGCCGGGGCCAGCCCTTTGAACTGGGGGTGCTGGCTCACCTTGGTGCCGACGATCACGCTGTCGCGGTTCTTGCGGGCGGCCAGCCACGAACCGATGATCGTCTCCGACTCGCCGCCCGAGTTGCCCGGCACGAATGCGGAATAGCTGTCCGAGGTGTCGATGAAGTTGCCGCCGCCCGCGACGAACGCGTCCAGCACCTGATGCGAAGTCGTCTCGTCGCTGGTCCAGCCGAATGTGTTGCCGCCTAGCACGAGCGGGAATACGTCGATGCCGGTGTGGCCGAGTTGTGTCATCGAAAACCCATCCATTCGTTCGTCACTTTTCTTACAAGCTACAAGCGCTTTACCTCCTCGGCCGCCTCCACCAGTTTCAAATGCCGATCGACCCGAGTGGCCCAGCGCGATCACACGGCACTGGACGAGGCGATCGACCACGCCGCGGACGGCCTCCAGCTACCGCGCTCGTCACCGGCGACAACCGGGGCATCGGCCTCCACCTCGCCGCCCAGCTCGTCGAACGGGGTGCGAAGGTCTACGCGTCGAAGCCAGCGCGTTCGAAGTGATCGTCGACGCGTTCACCGAAACGGTCAAAGCGTCGCTGAGCCAGGACCCGCGGGAGGCAGAACCCGTCCACAACCGAAACGAGTTGTGAATATATTCGGCGATCGTGGCATGCCGGGTCAGGCGTTCAGGAACCGCTGGAACTGCCTGTCGAACTTCCGCGGATCCTGTGCGGCCGTCGCGGTGGCGAATCGGCGGGTTCTGGGTGCTAGAAACCATGTAACTCGTTTGCGATGTCGCTGTGCCGCCGCCGGTGGTGACGGTGGAGAGGAAAGTTCATGCGGTACGACGAATATCGGGCCTATGATGCGGTCGGTCTGGCTGAGTTGGTGGCCGAGGGGGACGTGCACCCGGCCGAACTGCTCCAGGTCGCGATGGCCCGGTGCGAACAGGTCGACCCCGACATCCATGCGATCAGCCTCCGGATGGACGAGGCCGGGCGTGCGGCGGCCGCGCGACCGCTGGAGGGGCCGTTCGCCGGAGTGCCGTTCCTGCTCAAGGATCTCGGACAGGATTTCGCCGGCTATCCGACTGCGTCGGGCACCGGTCCACTACGAAAAGTGAAGGCCGACAGGAACAGTACGGTGGTGCAGCGGTGGATCGATGCCGGGCTGGTGATCTTCGGCAAGACCACCACGCCCGAATTCGGCGCCATCGCCGTTACCGAATCCCGGACCTACGGTGCCACGCGTAATCCGTGGCACCTGGACCGCTCTCCCGGTGATTCGTCGGGTGGATCGGGGGCCGCGGTCGCGGCGGGGATCGTGCCGATGGCCGGTGCCAGTGACGGTGGCGGCTCGATCCGCGTCCCGGCGTCGTGTACCGGGTTGTTCGGTCTCAAGCCGGGACGCGGGCTGGTGCCGGCGGGTCCGGACGCTGGTGAGAACATCTTCGGCGCGTCGACCGGCGGTGTGCTCTCCCGCACGGTCCGCGATTCCGCGGTCATGCTCGATATCCTCGCCGAACCCGACCTCGGCGGCCCCTGGCTGCCGTGGCGGCCGCACCAGTCCTACGCAGCGGCCATGGATACCTCCCCGCAGCCGCTGCGCATCGGATTCACTCACCAATCCCCTTTGGGCACAAAGGTTCACGCCGAGGCCGTACGCGCGGTCGAGGTGACCGCGGCGCTACTGGAACAGCTGGGCCATCACGTCGAGCCCACCGCACCGCGCCTGGACGGCGGGCAACTGGCGCGCGACTTCATGACGGTGTGGGCCGCGAACCTGGCCACCAAGCTCGGCCGGGCCCGGCGCCTCACCGGCGCAAGCGATTCCGAGTTCGACCTCACCACCCGGATGCTGGGCGCCGCCGGCCGCGCACAGTCGGTCCCGGAACTGATCGAGGCCCAGGAGCGGTGGAACACCTACACGCGCGCGCTCACCGAATTCCACGGCACCTACGATCTGCTTCTCACACCCACACTCGCGCAACCGCCCCTGCGCATCGGTGAAACGAAACCGCCTGCGGCCGTGGAGAAGATCATGGCCCTGCTGCTGGAACTCGGTGCGGGCGCGGCGATCACGCGTACCCCGGTCTACCGCGACCTCGTCCTGAGGAATCTGGCCCCGACCCCGTTCACCCAACTCGCCAACATCACCGGCCGCCCAGCCATGAGCGTGCCCCTGCACCGCACCACCGACGGACTCCCGCTGGGCACCCAATTCGTGGGCCCCCTCGGCTCGGAATTCCTACTCTTGCAACTCGCCGCCCAACTCGAACAAGCCCAGCCCTGGAGCCATCTCGAACCCCCGGAACCCATGTGATCGACAGCGAAATTCTCCGCTCATGCACGGGCGGGCGATGTCGCGATCTGCAGCGCGCTGGCAACACCATTACATCGACGGTCGGGGGCTCGCAGGACCGCAGGCAAATCGTCGATGGCGATGATCGAGGTTGATCAGAACGTGGTTTCAGGCGGCTCGATCTCGTGACCGAAATCGACGTCGAGACGCTCGAAAATTTCGTCCCTGACGACATTGAATTTCGTCGTATAGACGAGTTTCATGTTGGCGGCTACCGCTTCGCGGCCGGTCCATCGCTCGACGAGCGTGAACGAGTGTGGGTCGTGCTTGCCCTGGAAAATACGAAACTCCCCGCAGTCCGGGTTGGCGCGGATCGGGCCGACGATCTCGAGCAGCACACGCTGGGCCGCTTCGATCCGGTCCGCCCGCGCGCGACCGTGCACGATAACGCAGAAGCCGTGCCGGTCCCGCGGCGCAGACGTCGGCTGCACATGGTCGGTGACAGTCTCCGGGGTGCCTTCTTCCGTGAGATCTTCCGGCATATTGTCAATAATTGCCGATGAGATTCAGGCCGACGAGCGGAAAGGTTGCCTGTTTTCGCAAGAATCGTGCCATTACTGAGGTCGAGCCATTTCCGGTGAGCATTCCCGACCACGATCTGGAGGACCTGCGCAGACGTCTGGACCATGTCCGGCTTCCCGAAGCGGAGACTGTTCCGGACGGTACGCAGGGCATCGGGCCGGATCGCCTGCGGAACCTGCTGGACGCCTGGCTACAGCGCGACTGGCGATCCCTGCCGTGGTCGCTCGCCACGACACCCACGCCGACGCTACGACAGGCCACCGAGCGACAGGAGTTCCGCGAGTACCTTCTCCGGCGCGGGGAGCGTCGCGATCTCCGCTGCGACCTCCTTCGCCGCCCGTCGATACGCCGGATCACCCAGGACGCGACCGACCGCGGCACCCGCCTCGGCGGGATCGGCCAGCACCTCGGCGACCCCGCGATGCGACGCCCGCGCCGCGTTCAACGGTTGATCGGCGAGCACGGGAAAAAGTACGGACGGGACCCCGGCGGCCAGCGATGCCAGCAGCGTGCCACTGCCTGCCGAGCCGATGACAACGTCGACCTCGGGCAACAGCTCATCCAGAGGGGTGAACCCGATGGCGTGCACCCGCTCGTGCGCCTCCAACCGCTCCGGTTCAGAAGTAACGAGTACGTCCACGCCCGTCTCCGCCACCGCCCGAGCGAGTGTGCTCAACAACGCGGCATCGTCCACGGTCGTGCCCATGGTGAGCAGGACGCGAGCCGTACCCGCGGGCCGCGACGGCACCGGTAGGCTCGGCCGCCCCGCGAAGGAAACGGCGACACCGCCCGGCCGGATCATCACCCGATCGGCTTCCGGCGCCGTATCGGTGGACAGACGCAGCGAATCCGGAAACGGATCGACCAAGGCGAGACGCTCGCGTGGCACCACGGACAGACGGCCGTGCTGCTGCTCGGCACGCCGCCGCATCGCACCCACGAACTCGACGGGCAACGGTCCACCGATCGAGTGCGCGACCCACGGCACGCCGAACTTGGCCGCGAGCAGCGGTGTCACGAAGTCCACCCACTCACCCACGATCAGATCGGGTTCGAATTCCAGTGCCTGTTTCAACGCGTCTTCCCAGGTGAGGTCGACCCTGGTGCCTGCGAACAACGCGGCGGAGGCCTCGCCGAAGTTCGTCGGGTCGCCAGAGGCGCGCCGCGCATTCTCCGCGAGCAGCTCGCCGAGGTCCGGGCCCGCGGCCAGCAGTGTCCGAGCGCCGAGGAATCCTTCCATCGCCCCGGCGGTCAGAAATGTGACATCATGACCGACCCGAGCCGCTGCATCCGCGAGAGGCAGGAGCGGCAGAAGATGACCCGCCGCAGGGGTAGAACCGAACAAAATCCGCACGAACGTTCTCCCACTCCACCCACATATCGATGGAGCGCCATAACCTGGGTCGAGTTCGGCGATGGCACCCTGAATAGAAAATACATCATCGAAACCGAAGGCGCCCGCCGCAACATCACCATCCACATCCTCCGCCACATCGGCGACCGCCTCGAAATCAGCGGCGCTGGATGAGGACTCGACGGCACAAACGTCACTCGGCATAGTTCTACCAGCTCTGAGTCGCTCAATACGGCGCGGATCGTGATGGAAGCCAAGGGCCACCCGGTCATTACCGGAGAAAATTCACACGCACCGGCAAGTAGCAAATAGGACAGATTTCGTTGCTCGCCTCCCGCCAGGCCATTCGGCGACAGATCTTTGGGGGACTGCCGTTCGTGGGCTTCACGCCCGACAACGGGCTCGGCAGTTGGCCGTCGACTATGACCTGGAACCTTGACGTCGAGCAATGAGCGCTCACGTTATGTGCGCAGCGGCCGGAAGAACTCTCGTATGTCCTCGGCGAGTTGTTCGGGCGCCTCGATGGCGCCGAAGTGCCCGCCTCGGGGCATCGGGGTCCAGCGCGTCACGGTGAATACTCGTTCCAGCCACGACCTGGGCGGCATCGGTTCCTGCGGGAACGCCGCGACCCCCATGGGCGGTACGACCCGCTCGCCGGGCGCGAAATGTAGTGGTAGCAGACTATTTTCGCGGTAGAACCGCATGGAGGATCCTATCGTGCCGGTGAACCAGTAAAGCGAGATGTTGGTCAGCAGGGCATCCATGGTGAACACCTGCTCGACGTCGCCGCCGCAATCGCTCCAGTTCCGATTCTTCTCCGCGATCCACCCCGCCAGGCCGGCCGGCGAATCGGTCAGTGCGTACGCGGGGGTCTGCGGCTTCGTCGACTGCAGGGCATGGTATCCCCCCTCGGTGGCGAACCATTCCGAGCGGGTATCCAGGAACGCCTGTTCCTCGACCGACACGGGTTGGCGATTCCCCACGGGAGGCCGGTACAGGCCGGGAACCATGGTGATGTGCAGTCCGGCCACATGCTCGGGAAAGCGCGAGGCCAGCCACATGGACACGCTGGCGCCCCAATCATGGCCCTGGAGCGCGAACCGTTCGTACCCCAGACCCGTCATCAACACCATCCACATTTCGGCTACGCGGTGGGGACCGAAACCCGGCCGGTCCGGGCGTTGCGAGAAACCGTATCCGGGCAGCGAGGGGGCGACGACGTCGAACGCGTCGGCCGGGTCCGCGCCATGGGAGCCGGGATCGGTGAGCAGGGGAATGATCTGCGCCATGTCGAAGCCCGACCCCGGCCAGCCGTGGGTGATCACCAGCGGGAAGGGTTTGGGGCCGGTTCCGCGCTGGTGAATGAAATGAATATCGAGGCCGTCCAGGCTCGTGGTGAACTGCGGAAGCATGTTCAGCTTCGCTTCCTGTGCTCGCCAGTCGAATTCGGTGCGCCAGTAATCTGTGAGGCGGCGCAGGAACGCGAGGTCGGTGCCGTTGTCCCAGTTCGTGTCCGGCACAGCGTCGGGCCAGCGGGTGTGCCGCAACCGGCGGTGCAGATCATCGAGTTGGTCCTGGCCGATCGCGACGGCGAACGGTGCTACTCGCAGTGGTTCGGTTCCTGGCCTGTGCTTTTCAGCGTGGTTCGTGGAATCCATGCACATCACCTTCGGCTCGATCCGTGGCAGCGACCAGACCGTGCCCAGGCTGGCCCCCGCAGGGCCACTCTCCGCCCCCGCCGTCATCTCTCGAAGGCCGTAAATTAGTGAGGTATGGGGACGCCGTTGGGAGAGTTCATTCGCGCCACACGCGACAGCCTCCAGCCCGAGGCACTCGGTCTGCCGAGCCGAGCCCGCCGACGCTCGCCCGGCCTGCGCCGTGTGGATCTGGCCGCCCGGGCGGGGATCAGCGTCGAATATCTGACGCGCATCGAGCAGGGCCGCGACCGCAATCCTTCCGGGCAAGTCCTGAACGCACTGGCCGACGCACTCGGCCTCGACCGTGCCGCGCGCAACCATCTGCGATATCTGGTGAAGATCAGCGGCGGCGCCTGCTCCTCGCACGGGCGGCCCGTGCCGCCGAATCGGGAGGTCCGGCCCGCGATACTGGAGATACTGCGACTGCTGGAGCCGGGCATCGCGGTCGTAACGAACCGATTGGGAGACATCCTGGCCCACACCACTGCCTACGACACGCTCACCCGCGACTCCGGGCTTCTGGACGGCGATACCGCGAATCTCACATGGTACGTATTCACCGATCCTCGGGCCCGTATCTTCTTCGCCGATTGGGACCTTGTCGCCGACGAGCAAGCATTCGACCTGTGGCTCGGGCCATCACTCGAGAACACCGAATGGTTCACCGAGCGACTGGCTCCCGCCGCCGGTCCAGGATTCACCAGCCGGCTGAACCGCCA
This sequence comes from Nocardia alni, assembly GCF_019038435.1. Taxonomy (GTDB): domain Bacteria; phylum Actinomycetota; class Actinomycetes; order Mycobacteriales; family Mycobacteriaceae; genus Nocardia; species Nocardia alni. The sequence goes on along the minus strand of NZ_JAGPOX010000088.1, from coordinate 9,887 downwards.
TATCGTGCCCCAGCGCGGCGTGCTGCGCCTGAACCACCCCACCGGAGACGAACTGCGCCTACGGCGCGAGACACTCGACGCGTCCACCGATGACCAGCAACTCGTAATCTTCCTGCCGGACGACGCCGACACCGCCCACGCCCTCCGCCGACTCACCTCCCAGAATCGCGGCCGGCTGCGGTCGATCTCATAAGCGCTGGATACCCGCGCTGCAAGCCGGAAGGCGCAGGATCAAGGACTTCGGCATCGAGTAGCCGTGCCACTGACCGCGGAGATTCCATCGACTTACCCGGCCGACAGGCCCTGGCCCCCACCGGGAGCCGTCCCGCCGGTTCGGCCAGATTCCGTCGTGTGTTGCAGCACATCACGCTGTAGCTCGACGTCTGCCCGGTGCAGGTAGTCGGCATCGGAAGCTACTTTGCTATTGCTAAATAAATATTTATGTGATACAATGCCGAATTGTTCAGATAGATTAGGTCGTATGACCATCGTTTCGCGTGATGTTATTTACGCCGACCTCGACACTCCGCTCACCGGCTTCCTTTGCCGCGACGATGAACAACCAGGTGAACGACCAGGCATCCTTCTGATCCACGGCGGAGCCGGGCTCGACGAGCACGCCAAAGATCAGGCTCGCCGTTACGCGTCACTCGGCTATTCAGTCTTCGCCTGCGACATGCTCGGCGACGCTGCAGGCGACCGCGAGCGGATCGTGACAGCGCTCACCGCGTTCCGCAACGACCCTGCCTCGCTGCGGCGCCGCGCCCGAGCAGCCATGGCGGCCCTGCGTGAGAGCCCCGGCACAGACGGCCGAATGGCGGCGGTCGGATTCTGCTTCGGCGGCCTCGCCGCACTCACCCTCGCCCGCGCAGGTGAAGCCCTGGCGGGGGTAATCAGTATCCACGGCAGCCTCACTAATACCGCGCCCGCAGAGCCCCGCACGATTCGTGCCCGGATACTGGTCTGCCATGGCGCGGCAGACCCACACGTCCCAGCAGCGGACGTCACCAGCTTCACCGAAGAAATGAATACCGCGGCAGCGGACTGGCAGCTGAACATGTACGGGGGTGTCCAGCATGGCTTCACCCACAAAAACACGCCCAGCACGACCCCGGGAGTTGCCTACGACCTCGCGGCGGACACTCGCTCCTTCGCCGCCGCCAGCGCGTTCCTGACCGAGATCTTCGCCTGATCCACCGCGCGAACACAGGAGGATCGAATGAAAGCCGTCGTGATAGGGCAGCCCTCGGGCGCCACCATAGAAACGATCATGAGCGTCTATCCACGACACAAGCAGGTGGTGGACAAGTTCATCGCTCGCGGCGTAGTCATTGGAATCGGCACTTTCTCCGATATGGGAAACATGGCGATCTTCACCACTCGAGCCGCGGCCGAACAGTTCACACAGGAAGACCCCTTCATACTCGAACGCCTGGTGAAGTCCTTCGAGATCAAGGACTGGAACGACACGCTCCTGCCTGAACAGCGGTAATACACGGCACAACGCCCCGATACCGACCAACAAAAACCGGTTGCCGCAGCGCACACTCTCATTAGGCTGCACGACCATGCAGGAATGATCCCTTCGTCACTGTCACCATCGACATCGCCCCACCGAAGGGCGGTCGATCTGCACCCGCTCCAACACCCCGGCCACCGGCGGCGACGTCCCGCCCGTCGACTTCAGAGACCGCGCCGCCCGAGCGGCCGCAGTCTTCACAGGATCCAACCTGGCGATCCGCCGCTGCACCGACGACCGCGACGGCGAGCACAGCCCATACCTTGCATTCCCCGGCGATCTCGCGGCAGATGACCGACACCGAACGCCGCCTGCCTACTCGGGTACCACGCATTCAGCACCTTGCGGATGATGGCCTCATCCGCTCACCACCCCATCCACCGCGGACTTGCCCGGCAGGTCTCGCGGACTCGTCTACAATATAGTCGTCGTAACTGTTTGTCTCAGTTCAGGTTTGGAGACGCGGTCATCTCGGGCATGTCCATGACGCGGCGGGCGTGATTCGGTCATCCGGGAAGGATGTAGATGCTCATCACGCGCCCCTGCCGGGAACAGGACCTCGCTTTGTTGCGGACCCATATCCCAACACCCGGCCAGCCCGACCGCCACGGCACACGATTCGAACGCCAGCAACATGGCCACAGCACATTTCTGATCGCCTGGAGCGACGACATCCCCACCGGAACCGGTCAGATCCTCTGGAACGGCTGCGCTGCTCCCGAGGTCATTCAGCAGTTCCCCGACTGCCCCGAACTGAACGGTCTGGACGTCTGGCCACCCGAACGCCGATCCCAGGGCATCGGAACAGCACTCATCGCCGTGGCCGAGGACCTTGCTCGCGAACGGGGGTATCACCAGATCGGATTGGGCGTCAACGGGGGAAACCTTCGGGCAGCGGCCCTCTACCTGCGACTCGGATACCAGGAAACCGGTTGCCACTACCTCGATCGCTACCACTACACCGACAGCGACAGCACCCTCCATGACATCGCCGACCCCGCACGATTCCTGGTGAAGAACCTCCAGTCACGCATCAGTTGACCCCGGAAAACGAGACCGACGAGCGGTGGTGGCGGCGCAGCATGATGCGTCCGCGCATGAGTAGGCGTCGGGCACGCGGTGCCGAGAGCATCGCTGTCGTTTCACCGCGACGGCCCGGACCCGGGGCCCCTCGGGCACGGGCGCGTCGGGTGCGGCCGGGTTGCCTCACAAGAGGCCGGTGCCCGGGTCGGGTAGCCGGGGCCGACACACGGGAGTCGGCGGGTGCGGTCCGGCACCGATCCAGGTTGTGGCTCCGCCCCTTCGTTCAGCGAGGTGTCGGTTCTGGTCGGCATGGGGTCGCATCGCATCTGGCGGCAGTAGTCGCGGTTGGCTTCCTGACGCGTGGTTTGCGTCAGGCCCCGGCTGCGGTGACCACGGCGTCGGTGGCGAAGCCCAGCACGAGACCGGCGAAGACACACCAGGTCATCAGCGTCTTGAGGCCGGCCTTACGCGCGACAGCCAGCAGCTCGATCACCACGTAGAGGATGGACCCCGCGGCCAAGCCGAGGAAGGCGATCGACACCGTGTCGTTGACCAGGCGTTGACCGACGACCGTGCCGAGGAAGGTCGGGCCACCGCCGATCAGGCCGAGCCAGAGCAGAGCGAGCCAAGAGGGGCGTTCACCGGCCGCGGCGAGCGGGGCGACGATGCCGAAGCCTTCGGTGGCGTTGTGCAGGCCGAAGCCGATGATGAGCAGGACCGCCAGGGACAGCTCGCCTTTGGCGGCGGAGTTGCCGATGGCCAGGCCCTCGGCGAAGTTGTGCAAGCCGATGCCGGTAGCGATCATCAGTGCCAGCGACGCAGCCTGGCTGCGGCTCGTGGACGCGAGTTCCGTGACGGCCACCGCACCCGGACCCTGCGGGCCCCTGGGAGCCTGACGGCGACGGGCCATCCAACTGTCGTAATACACCAGGCCCAGCAACCCCGCCGCCAGGCCCGCCACCAGGGTGAGCCCGCCGGATGCCACCGTGCCCCACTCGTGCTTGCCCAGCGCCCCGTCGATCGGTTCCCAGGCGTGCGTCAGCACGTCCCAGACCAGGAACACCAGGATCCCGATGGCCAGCGCGTTGAGCCCAGCCCTCAGACGAGGGGTGGGTTTGCGCAGCCGGCCGATCGGAAGGCCGAGGTAGATGGTGAATCCTGCTATGGCGCCTAGCAGGGCGATGTTCGTGCTGGACATGAGAGGACCTCGGCTAGGGCGGGAGCGAACGGACACAGTGTAGGTCAGGCAACCCTTACCCAACAAGCCGTCAGAGGTTCCCTCGTTAGCAGCGGCCAACGTCGCCCAGGCGCCGTCGGCAGTCGTTGTCGACAGCCCAGTTCCGGTGGCTTGTCTGGAGCAACTGAGCCCTTAGCCCTGCCCTGGGAGGGACTGGCGGATTATCGGCTCTGTTGCACTTTCGGTTTCAACTGATGAGCTTGGTCAGCGTGATTCCGTCCGGGAGGTCGGTATCGTCGATGTTGACGACATAGTCACCGAATGTTCTTGGCGGAGTGGCAGTTTGAGGATTCAGGTGGGATAGTTTGATGCGCTCGGTGAGCGTGTGGGCGGGTGCGGCACCGAAGGTGTTGGGGTGGTTGAAGACGTAGAGACCTCGGGGTGCGAGGGTGCCGCGGGTGGCGGAGCGGTCGTGGTCGAACATCATCTCGAGGCTGGTGTAGAGCAGTTCGAGATCGCGCGGTCTGACGCCGGTTTGGGCGGCGCGGGTGGCGGAGTAGTACATCTCGACCTTGTACAGGGCGTAGGGGACGGTCCATTTTCCGCCCATTTCGGTGGTTTCGCCCTTGTCGATGTCGTCCTGGCGGGTTTGGGTGACGCGAGTGATGGCGTGGTCGGCGGGCGCGGTGGGGTCGATGCTGCGGGCCATCCCGACCTGCACGGGTCCGCGGACCTGTCCGAGGGGTCTGGTTTTGCCGACGGACATGACGGCTCCGAACAGGCGGATATCGACGTACCGGTCGCACAGCCAGGCGCGGGCTTGTGCCGCCTGTTCGGCGGTGATCTTGGCGTCGAGTGTGAGACCGGTCGCCGTGTAGGAGGCTTCGAGGCGAGGGTTCAGGGCGTGTCCGGCTTCGACGAAGATCCCGTAGCGGGGGTCGCCGTCGGCGGCGAGTGCGATGGTGTCGCGGATCTTGCGTTTGAGGGCGACGTCGGTGACCAGGCCTTGGCCGGTTTCGTCGTCGGTGCGTGGCCGGTTTCCGGCGTCGGGGTCGCCGTTGGGGTTGCCGTCTGTGACGTCGAAAAGGTAGACGATGTCATGGCGGACTTCGGGATTCAGGTGGGGTTCGGTCATTCGGTGGGCTCCTCTTCGGATGGGGCGGAGTTATGGCCGGACTCGGCGGCGGCGAGACGAGCGGCGCGTTGCTGGTGGCAACCGAGCAGGAACCACGCCTGCTGGTCGATACCTCCGCGACCGGGGATGCCACCGACCTCGGCGAGCTTGCTCAACAGTTCGTCGAGCGCTTTTGCGTGGTTGACCACTGCGCCACGGTGTGCGCGGCGGAGTTTGGTCAACCACGCGCGCGCCTCTGTGAGGCCGGCGACGAGGCCAACTTTCGGGTTGGCAACCGCGCTGGACAGGTGCCGGTCACTGTAGGTGGTGTTGAGTCTTCCTCCACAAGCGTCGTATTGCAGCGCTTCGAGGTTGGCGAAGACTCGCCCGGCGAGGTAGCCGGGTTTGTCGTTGTTGTCGTCGAGGCCGGGCGTGGGCTTCTCCGTGGTGGCGGGTGAGCGGTTCAGGATGAGCCGGACCAGCGCGGCACGCGTGGAATCGAAGTGGTTGTCGCGGTGCACGCGGTGGATCAGTTGCGGGAGCAGTGATGCCGGCAGCGGCCGGTTGAGCAGCGCGGCATGGATGAGACCGCGGTAGACGTCGTGCGGACGATCGGCGCCCTTCGCGTCGAAGTCGGCGTAAGCGCTCGTTGCCGAGATCCACCGACCGGTTGCCAATGCGAACCGGAGAATCCCGTGGAACTCCGATGCGCCCGGACCTAGCGGGACCATTGCGTGCTCGACGAACCAGTCGGCGACGTTCTCCTGGACATTCTGGACGGGCATCTCGATCCAGTCCCGGACCATGATCCGGGACACGTTGCCGCCGATGGTGAGCGAGCAGAACAGATCGGGCTTCTCTCGCTCCTCGGCCCGTTCGCTGCCATCGAACACATGCTCTCGGCGCGTCGGCGCGTCGATCAATGCCCTGACGTCTTGCAGTCTGGGGCGATTGAGCATCTCGAGGACGGAAGAGTCGCTACCGCTGGTCAGCCACCATGCCATGCGGCTGTCCTGGCTGGGGAGGGTGATGGAATGCGGGGATTCCAGCACCGACCGCAGTCCGACGATGATCGACTCGCCGCAAGTAATGCACATCGGGCAGGCGCCCAGCTTGGTGGTCAGCCCGTATCCGAAGACCGGCTCGTTCACGGTGACCAACACCGCGTCATTGGTCGCTCCGGGGACCAGCCGTGCGGGGATCTTGCCGGGCACGGTATCCAGCAGCGGTCGATTCTTACGACACACCAGGCACAGACCGTCCTGGTTGCTGCCCTTGTTGCGGGCCACCTCGGCGGCCCAGAACGGCACCACCGACGGGGAGCGGTAGGCCGGAATACCATCGACTGTGATGAGCACGCCTTGTTTGGCGAAACCCTTCCGAAGCACGTCCGGGTCGGTGTCGGTGCGGACCTCATCCGGCGGCTCGAGCATCCCGAGCCCGCCATTGCGGTAGAAGGCAGCCACCGCTCGCGCGACCGGGTCCTGCCGGCCGGCCTCGCTGTCGGCCCACCGAGAGGTCAAGTCGACGAACGCATCCAGGCACCGAGCCACTCGCGCCGGTTTCGTGTCTTCGTCACCCCACCCCATGACGTACTGGACATCGCCTGCGGTCAGTGTCGGTGCGATATTCGACGACCGGCCGGTGGCGGGAACAACATGATCGATGCCCCGGGCTTTGCCCTTCGCATCGACTTGCGACAGCGCCGGCAAGGTCGAGGATCGGGGCCGGCCGGTGGCGTCGAGGTCCAGTTGCCAAGCGAAATTTCGTGACCGATGGAATAGTTCGTTGATATCGCCACGTTCGGCGACTTCAACCAGCCGCGTAAGCAGCATCAGCCGATCCCTCCACTGCTGGCGATACCGCGCTCCGGGATGTGCAGCACACCACGATCCAAACAGGCGGTGAACCACGCGAAAGTCGGCGGTGTACTGGAGTGGTCGATGCTGTGCAACATGATGCCCAGGTCCTCGGTCAAACCGCTTACCGCCGGTGTCCCGTCGGAATCGCCGAAATAGGCGGTGAATTCACGCGTCCCCAGGTAGGGCTGGCTGAAGCAACTGCCTCGGGTCACCTTGCGCCGGAACTGATCCCGGTAGGCGGTCGTCGGCTTGTCGGCGTGGGGTCTCAGCACCACATGGGCATGAATGCGGTAGGCCACGTCCCGTAGGCATACCGAGTTGCGCTGCACACGGTGAGCAACGGTGTCGACCCGGCGGCGTCCGGCTACCGCGTCAACCAAAGGCACGAGATCGGTTGTCTCATTGCGCCGCTGAGTGAATTGACGGATCGGTTTGAGGACCTCGATGGCGACCACCCGCCAGTCGAACTCCGGCTTCGCGTAGATCGCGGCGAGCACACCGATCGCCGCAGTGGGCGTCATGACCGGATAGGTCACCCGCTCGGCTTTGAGCTCCGGCCTGGTGAACAGCGCCGCGTCACCCCAGACCTGAACCACCACAGGCCGCTCTCCCGCCGCCGAGCGTGGTAGCTGCAGTCCGCTCACAATCATCTCCTCAGCTGAGCTGATTCTCGTCGATACCGACACCGTCGTCGTAGGTCCCGGACCACCGATACAGCCCACCGGTCGCCCGCGTCGGCAATCCGGCATCGGCGCATCTGTCCAGCAGTCGGATCGGGAACGCCACAGTGCAAGGTTGAAGATCCCGAAAGACCTGGCGGCCAATACTATTCGACCGATCGGTCCGAGCCAAGAGCCGATCGGCAACGCCCGCTGGTCCGTCGCCGGTGACGACCACCGGCACGGTGCCATCGCCGAGCACCCGGAAGGCACGCGTCGGATCACGAACTTCCGGCCCCGTCATCGGATTCCGGCCCTTAACGGCGGCAGGAAACCCCCACTCGCGGCGAAGGTGCTGGAACAGAGGACGAGCCCACAGTCTTGCGATGAAAACTCCGGGCCCGATGGTGCGGAATCGGATGATCAGTTCGTGCGGGCGAGTTATTGCCGGGAGCTGTACAGGGATCTACACAAACGGCCTATTTTTGAAATCTAGGGCACTTGTCATGGCCGGACCTGGACGAGAACGAAAGAGACATGTCATCTGACTGATATCCGGAAAAATTCAGGCTGGTTCGAACCTCCAATTCGACGTATGCTCCAAGAAATTTGCGAGCATACGACCACGGAAATCGGGGTATCAAGAGCTAGAGTACCTAACGAAGCAGTCCTGAGCAGCGCGAAAGCGCTCCTCAGTCAGCGCAATGCTGAGCATCCACGTCCAGCGAGAATCTCAACGGCGACCTGTATGTCATAGACAGGAAACTGGTTGATAGCGCCGGGCGCTTACGTCCGGCGAGAATCTCAACCACCAGGAATCGAGACCAGACGTCACGCAGTGATGCCAGATATTCGCGGGCAGCGAGAATGTCGGCACAGCGGTGGCCCCATATTTCGGAAACGGTGACCAGGGAACGCCAGTATTCACATTGGCAGCTAATTGTCGGTGAAGTGGACGGAACCAGGACCGTGCTCACGAGCGAATCGCGAATGCCGCACTGGTGGATCACCACACAGCTATCGGAAAGAGGGAAAGAGGAGCGGCGAGTTGATTGCGAGTACGCTTTTGTCCCGATCGCCTTCGGCGGGGAGGTCACGAGCACCGCGCGATGCATCCGTGTTCGCGGTCGATTCAGCAGTTGACAACTGACAGTTCGCGATTCGCACGAGATCGCGGGCGAGGGCCGAATGGACTTCGTGGCCGTGGCTACCAGGCATCACCCTGGCAACCGACAGCGCTCACTGTAGATAGTGAATGCGCCTATACACCAGGCATTTTCGAGACAGACCGGGATTTTTGAAACCGTCGCATGTTACGGAAGTTCTTGGTACACAAGGTGTTCTGACCGGTCTGATGCCTCCGGAGGACGAGTCGAGTTCGCCCTGTCCGGTCGATCCGCAGGATCGCGCGTCCGTGACAGGAGCCCCGAGCGTCGAGTCGGGCTACCGGATCGTGCCCGGCAATCCGGACGCACGCTGTGCATTGATTGTTCAAATCATGATGTCACTCAACAGGATTCGACGCGGTGGCACGTCCTCGTCGACAAGGCTCGCTATCGCTCACATGAAGAGAAAGCCTCGAGCACGAGAACAGCCGGGATCAGAAGATTGCGGTACCGTTTACTCCAGGAGACGGCCGTACAGCTTCCTAGGCCGCGCAGGAGTGCACGTGGTGAACCTTCCAAAAACGAACTGCAATCTCACGAATTGTACTGGTGCATACAGCCGTTCGATCGCCACGGCTCACGGCAGCGGATCGCAACATTTGCTGCGTCCATCGGGAACCAGCTCGCCACAACCGGATTCGGCCCACGGATCGGCACCTTCGACGGTGGCCAACAGGGAAAGTTATCGTCAACACCCGACTGTCGCTGATCGATGAGTTGAGCGATGAGCCTGGAAATCCCTCCCGAGCTGCAGTGGCTGGCGTATCTCGCTGGTTCGTCGTGGCCGAAGGGGGATGAGGACAAGCTCTTCGCGTTGAGCAAGGATTGGACGGATACGTCCGAGTCGTTGAACGGGATCCTGGATCCGTTGCACGCGGCGGTGGATTCCGCGTTGGCCAGTTATTCGGGGTCGGGCGCGGATCAGATGAAATCGCAGTTCGATCAGTTCTTCTCCGGCGACAGCTCGATCCCGAGCATGGTGCAGGGTCTGGAGCAACTGGGCGATTCGGTGTTCGATATGGGCAGCCAGACCGAGTACGCGAAGTTGCAGATCATCATCACGCTGGCGTTGATGGCCGCGGAGATCGCGTATGCGCTTTCGACGTTGTTCGGTGCGTGGGCGGTGTCGTTGGTCGAGGCCGAGGGTGCGGGGATCATGCGGTTGATCGCGCGTGAGCTGGCTGAGGCGTTGGAGGCGCAGGCGGTGCGGGTGGCCGAGCGGCCGTTGTGGAAGTTGACTGCGATCGAGGCGCTCAAGCAGGGCGGGATCGGTTTCGGGGCGGATCTTTTGGCGCAGGAGATCGAGGTCGGTCAGGGGCATCGTCATGGCATCAATTGGGTGCAGGCGATCGAGTCGGGGGTGACCG
>NZ_JAGPOX010000087.1 GCF_019038435.1 Nocardia alni | reverse complement strand
GGACCCGAGGGATGGCGGGAGATGACGGCGGAGTTCGCCGTCACCACGACCACCGCAACCGGGCAGGTCACCTACTTCGACGGTGCGCGGTCGGCGATGATGACCTCGCCGCCGAAGGTGCTGGAGGTGGTGCGGCGCCAACGCGCCTTGGTGGCGCAGGCGGGGCAATCGCCCTGGTGGCGATTGATTCTCACGGCGAAGTATCCCGATATCGTCGAGGTCGAGTACGACTATGGCGACACTCCTTTCCCGCCGGGGCAATTGTTCGGCCCGGAGGCGTATCGCGAGGATCTGCAGACTCATCCGCGCTCGCGGCTGCCGTTATGGTTGTCCGCCTATATCAATCACGGCGAACGCCAGTTCCGCAGCCCGCGCGACGCCGTCGCCGCGACCCGGTTGCCAGGCGACGGCAGGTGGCCGGTGCCGGTCGGCGACGATCTGCCGCCTCTGCCGTTGATGTGGGTGCGCTGGGGCATGCTGGCAGCCGCGTTCTGCGGTGCGGCAAGTCGGCTCGGCCCGCGGATGCAGCCGTCGCTGGCGATGTTCGAGAGCGCCCGCAACAGCGGATCCACCCTGTATCTCCTGCCCGGTGAACGTGCTGTGCTCTCGGGCGGGGTATGGGACGCTCCGACGTTGGAGGCGGTTTACCGCGACGGTGCGCCCATGCCGGATTACTATGCCGGAGCACCGGAATGGGTCTGTGATCAACTGCTGAGCGGCCGTGCGGCACAGGGCCTGCTGTCGTTCTGCTACTGGTGGGACCAGGGGAGATGGTATCGGGCGCAGTCGCCTTCGGTGCAGGAGAATTCGTCGGCCATCCCCGGCGTGTGGTCAGCGGATGCGGTGGCGGACATCATCACCGGCCTGGTCGCCTCGCCCCGAGACGATCTGCGTCGAGCCCGGATCGAGGCACTGGTCACCGCAGCCGAGGATGCCGATGTCACCGAGGAGACGTTAGCCTCCGCCCTGGGCCCCGCGGCCGAACTGGACGCCGCGATATACCAGCTCGCCCTGGCCGGGATCTACTCCCGCTCGACCCGATCTCGTGCCGGTGTGACCGCCCGATAGTGCTACCGGCGTTCGTCCTTGATGGCTTGGACGATATCGGCGATCGCGGTGTCGATCATGGTGGTGAGCCGTCTGGTGTCGGCGGGGACGGCCCTGGGTTGGTTGTCGGCCGCGATGGCGTAGCGGCCGTCGTCGATGTGGTCACGCCACACCAGCAGGCGCGTGGCGGCGCCGCGGGGGCCGAAGCGGGACAGATTCTGCACCACCTGGATGGTCCCGGTGTGGGCTACGGCGGCCCGCAGGAATTCGGATGAATCGACCGATCGCCGCGGGGCCGAGTCGTAGACCGCGGATTGGCCGTATTCGTAGTCAAGGTGGACCGATTCTGGTGGGGGGAGCGGGATTTCGCCGCCGCGGCCAGGTTCGGTTGCGGGTAGTTGCTCGGCGACCAGCGGACCCAGGCGGGTCGCCTCACATTCGGTGACCACGAATCCGGTGCTGTGCCAGAGTGTTTCGCCGGGTAGCTGGCGTATCACGTAGCCGCGGGGGCCTTTGCGCACACCCAGTACGCGAACACAGTGTTGCGGATCGTCGGGCGTGCGGGCGTCGCGGCCGAAGACGCGGATGCTGATATCCGGATGCGCGAGGGCACCGCGCAGGTCATCCAGCGCATCGCCCGGTGCTGCGGTCAGATTCGCCCTGGCCCGCAGGCGCTGCGTCTCGAACTCGTTGTAGTCGTCGGTGCGGGCCAGAAATTCCAGCGGATCAGGCAGGATGCCCTCGTCCATATCGTCCCAGAGCACGTAGAAATCGACGTCGGGAAGGGTCCAGGTTCTGTTCATGCGTACTGTGCTCCGGATGTCATTGCTGTTCGGGAGGCTGCGCGGCGCCGAGGATGGGTTTGACCGCGATGAGGTTGTCGTCGATCGCTTCGTCCAGATGACGGCGGGAATCGAGGGCGGCATTGCGCTGCTTCTCCTTCTCCTGGCCGCGGCTGGCCCCGCCGCCCATGCCGCCGCCGGGCGAGCCCGGATAGCCGCCGCCGGCAGCGGCGCCCGCACGGCCCAGCGTGGATTCCTCGGCCTCGGCCGCGGCGGCCTCGTCCGGTGTGCCGATCGCGGAGGCGCGCGGAAATAGTTTGGCGTCAGCAGATTCGGCTGCGAGCATCTGTTTGGCACTGGCGACACCGGCCGAGTCGTCGCCGACCCCACCCCCACCGCCGGCCAGGCCTGCGGCCGCGGTGCCGAGTCCGGCGATGCCGGCCGGATCGTCCAGGGGCTTGGTCTGGTCTGCTATTTGTTGCGCCTGCTGTGGCTGGGGCAAGGCCGACACAGCTTGTTGGGCTGCCGTGCTGGCGGCGCTGCCCAGAGCACTGAGGGGATCTGCGCTGGAGGAGCCGTCGGAGGCGGCGGCTTGGTCGGCTGCGCTCGTTTCAGCACCGGCCGTGCTGGCGGCATTGTCGGCCGCGGTAACAACGTTGGGACTGCCCGTGGCGGCTGCGGCCGCAGCGGCTTGCTTTTCTTCGGCAGCGAGCGCGGCCGAGCTGCTTCCGATTGCGCCGTCGCTGGCCGCGCTGTTCGCTGCGGCGGCTTCCTCGGCTGCGAGTTCCTTTGCGAGTGCTTCTTCCTTGGCAAGTGTGGCGTCGGTGCTGCCGGTGGCCCCGGTAGCCCCGGTGGCCCCGGTGGCCCCGCTCGCCGCCGCCGGTATGTCCAACACGGGCAAACTCTGCGAGGCCACCACCACACCCGGCCAGTAGTCGCCGCTCAGGATCGGCCAGTACGCTTTTCCGGAATTGGGCGCCAGCGCCGCAGACTCGATATAGTTGGTCGTTGTCGAGAAGGTGGTAGACCCCAGACCCGTATGCATTTGCATACCGGACAGCGTGTAATCGCTGGTGGTTGTGGTCGTGGCCTTAGGTGACGGGTTCACAGGCATTCGACTTTTGACGTATGCGAGCATTCCGGCGATGTTCCGAATATCCCCACTGGCAGTACTCAGATTCTTGGCGAGATCCTTCCCCTGCTCGTTGTAGCTGTTGAAGGCCGTGTACAAACCGGCCCAGCCGGCACCGGTCCAGGCGCCGGCGCCAGTGTTTGTGCCCTGGCCGATGCCAGTGATGGTTTTATCGAGGTCGGAGAAGATTTTCGACAGTGAGTCGCTGAAGTTTTGCCAGTTCCCCGCAACTTCCGCGACCTTGGACGGCTGAATAGTCTCGTAGAGACTATGGCAGTCGGCGTACGTGTAGTTACCCCAGACGTCGCTGGTGACCGCGAGGGCGCCACCGGTGCTGAAGCTGGGCGCGGTCCATTTACTGGGAACCGCTTGTTCGGCGGCGGTTAGTTTGGGGTCACTGAAAGGATTGCTGCCAGAGGCGCTGGTGGACCAGGTGGCGAGCCCGCCGACGGGGGAGCCGCTGGCGCCGGTGGCGCCCCCCCATGCCGCGATATCGGCGCTCGCCGTTGCCTCGGCCGTGGAGGCTACTTCGCTGGGAGCATCGGCAAGGGTGAATCCGGATTTGCCGTTGAAGGTCGCCGCGTTGACAGTTTCGGTCTCGCTGTATTTGACTCCTGCGTCGACGAAGGTGGTTTCCATGTCTTGCAGGATGTTTCCGTGGGCCTGCAGGACCGAGGCCAGATCGGTGATGGTGTTGTCGATCTGCTGCGATAGCTGAGCCCCGCACTGGACGACACCGCCGTTCGCGTAGCGGCTTCCGAACCATGCGGATTTGATCGTCAACGGGGTTGAGCCGCCGATGATGGCGTCATACATGTCGTTGATCTGGGTGAGGGCGTTGCTGCAGGCGGTGGCGGCGGTCTGGGCGTTCTCGTATTGGAACTGCATCGTCCCCTGCGCGACAGGGTTCGTGACGTAATCGACCGTGCTGCTGGGGTAGAGGCTGGAGTCCGACTCGTATCCGGTGAACTTGTTCTCCAGCGAGGTCAGGTCGCTGCTGCCGGTGCCGGTCATCGCGGTGTCTCCTGTGGTGGGAAGGTTTGGCTCGCCCGCCTTCGTCGACGGTTTTATAGCATCGGTGATCGGTATTCCCCATGGCTGGAGGATTTGTGAGCGTTACGGTAGACCCCGACGGTTTGATCAGCCATGCCAATAGTGATACAGCGCTGGCCAAGTCCATCGAAGACGAAGTGCGTACGCCCATGAAGAACACCCTCGACGCCGTCAACGGCAAGTGGGGAACCGACTCCTACGGCCAGACCTTCGCCAGTTCGCTGCCCAGTGAGGGCGATATGCTCTCTCCGCTGGACTTCGTGACCGGTCAGCTCACCGAAATCGCGGGGGTTCTGAAGAACGCGGCCGAGACTTACATCCAGGCCGAAAAGGATGCCGAGGCATACTTCAAGCAGCTCGGCGAGCAGGCCTGAGACACGGGCGATATCGATATGGCGAACGAGGCTGCCGAGTCCTTCCTGTCCGATCTGATGCAGACCGTGCAGGACAGTGTGCGGGAAATGGCTCAGGCACAACAACAGTGGGCGTTGATCACGGCCACGGGCTCCGCGGCCGGTAAGCGGGTGACGGTCGTGGTGAACGCCGAGGGCGTGGTGATCGAGACCCGGTTCACCTCCGATGCGGATCAAATGAGCCTGACCGAACTCGCGCGTGGGGTCACTGCCGCTGCCCAAGAGGCCGCGGCCGCCGCCAGGCAGAAGGTCTCCGAGCTGATGGCCCCGGCGCAGGCCAATTCGGCTGCCGTGCCGAAGGTTTCCGACTTCTTCCCGGACCTGCCGGATGTTGGTGAGCTGTTCCCCAAACCGGTTCAGGCATTGACCTCACCGCCCGATTCGCTCGAGCGCAACCCGGATCGCGCGACCGCACGTACCGCGCGCGGCGCCGACTCCGAAGAGCTCTCCGACATCTTCGATGGCCGGGGTCTCTGACATGTCGCCCGGCTTCCGGACCTAGCAGAGCGGAGCACAGACAGTGCCGCTCGCACATCTCGATGGCACCATCGAATTACCCGGTGTCGTCGCGTGGTTGATCGACGCCCTGAACTTCAATCCGGAGGAGTCCGAGTCACAGGGCACGTGGCCGAACGGCAAGGAGGGTGACCTCTTTCACGCGGCCGACTCGCTACGTGAACTGCAGTCCACCCTGGATCCGCTGATCAAGCAGGTCATGTCCGCCGCCTCTCAGGTCAAGAGCGACTACGACAGCCTGAATTCCGATCGCGCCCAAGATGTTTACAACTACTTGGTGAATGGTCCCGCTGGATCGGGCGGTGGCGCAAAGGATCTGCAGACGGCCCTGTCGAAGCTCGCCGACTACTACGAAGACGGCGGCACCGCGATTCAGTATGCGAAGCTGCAGATGATCGCCTTCGCGGTCATGACGCTCTACACCGTGATCCAGCTGTGCATGACGCTGTGGGGCTCTCTCGCTGTTCCGGGCGCCCTCGCGATCGGCAAAATGGCCCTGGAGAATCTGGGTAAGAAGCTGCTCGAGGATTTGCTGGAAAAGGCCACCTGGGCGGGGATCAAAGACCTGATCGGGAAGATCCTCGCGAAGATGGTCGTGGGGTACGTGCTCGGCTTTGTGCTGTCCGGCGGGATTCAGGCATTCCAGTGGCTGATCGGTGATCGCCGCAACAGCAACTGGCAATACATGCAAATGTTCGATATGGCCGCCCAGTTCGCCGGCGCGGCGGGCATGGAGGCGCTCGGCGAAGGCGTCCTGGGCAAGTGGTTGAGCGGTTCGGCGAAGGATATTCCGGACTGGTCGCCGGCACGGGCCTTCACCACCAAGATGGCGTTGTCGTTCGGTTCGAGTATCACCGGCGGCTTGGGCGCGTGGGGCTTTCAGGATGCCAACGAACTCGTCGCGCAGTACGGCTTCGGTGCGAAGAATACCCAGTACGGGTTCAGCGCCAGCATGTTCGTTCCAGGGCTGGCCATGGGGGCCCTGGGTATTCACGATATCGCGGGTCGGTCGGGTGACCTCGACGCGGCGGGCCTCGCGGAGTCTCGGGACGGGACCGCACCCCTCCCCGACAGCGCGAACGGCCAGAAGGGAGCCGCCGGAGGCGACGATGGGAAGGGAGGGACGGAGTCGGGAAGTTCTTCGGGTGCGAAGGACTCCCCCGCGGGCAGCGGGCAACCGACCGTTCGGCAATCCTTCGTGCGGAATTTGGGGTTCAAGAATTTCGGCCGGACCGACGACTCGGCGGCGAGTGAAAACACGCGCCTTACCAGGGACGAGTTCACCGCCAAAATGGATGATCTCGGTGAGCGCGCGATCAAGGGGGAGGATGTCAGCAAGGAATTCGATGACACTGTCCGGCGCTACAGTTCCCCCAAGGCGGATGATGCCGGGCGTGCGGGGGATGCGGCGGGCGGTAAGGCGAAAGCATCGAAGGCGCCGCATTTCAAGGATGCCTGGAAGGTGCTTCACGAGGTGCGCCATGCGCTGAAGGCCGATAATCTCAGCGATGCCGAGCGGGCCGATTTGCAAGCCACGTTGGATCGTGCGAGCAGGGCGTACTTCCAGGGTCGTGAGGCATTCGCCACGGTGAAGATCGCGTGGGAGGCCCGGGGGGTGGCGCAGGAGTCCGGCGCCGGTCGGGCGGGCACCGCCTCGGCAGGGCCCGCGGCGGCGGGGGTCACGGCCCAGACGACCGGGCACGGCGTATCCGGTAGCGGTGACGCGGAGCAGCACGCCCAACCGGAGGGGATCCAGCTCGGGAACGAGCAGTCCGGGGGAGCTGGTTCCGCGGTGGAAGTCACCGATCCGAACGCCGGCGTTCACGGGGCGGTGGGAGTGGTTGTGCCGGCGGTAAATTGGGAAGTCCCGGCCGACCCCGCCGCCGTCGGCGCGGCGCGGCTCGAGAACGCTCAGATCGCCCAGGAACAGCGGCAGGCGCAGTACGACTCGGCGAAGGCCGCGCATGAGCAGCTGACCAAGCCAGGCACCGCGGAGCGGGTGGCGGCCGACGACGAGAAGGTACGGGGCGCCGCCGTCTCTCGCGATAACGCCGCTGCCGCCGCTAAAGAGGCTGCGGCGGACCATGAGCGGGCATATCAGGCCGCAGTCGAGCGCCATTTGGCTGATCTGCGTGCCGAAGCCGAGGCCCAGAACGGGAAGTTCGATCAGGAGGCAGCCCAGCAGCAGGCGCGGGCGCGTGCCGAGGCCGATCCGCAAGTGGAGGAGTCGCGCGCTGCGGCGTCGCATGCCGCGGATCTGCATGCCGCGGCGATCGAGATCCACGACGACGTGCTGGCCAAGGAGGTACAGCGCCGTCTCGAGGCCTCCCAGGACGTCGTCGACGAGGCGCATGATGCGCTGAAAGCCGCTGCACTGGAACATGTTTCCGCCGCCGAGGCCCTGGCGGCGGAACACCGGTTCGATGCGACCGACCGGATGAATGCGGCGCTGCGACAGCTCGCCGCCGCCCGCGAGAACCGGGATGTCGGTCGCGACGAATACGACCTAGCGGTAGCCGCGGTCCGCGCCGAGGTGAACGCTCGGCTGGAGGCGATCGATCGCAATCTCGCCGACGCGCGATCCAGGGCCGAGGGCGCGCGCACGGAATATGAACGCGCTGTGGCGGGTCGAGAGGCGGCGGTCGCGGCCGCTCCGGATGAAGACGCGATCACCGAAATTCACCAGCACATCGCCGATCTGTGGCATGAATTGGATGCGCGGCGGGCCGATGTGGTCGCGGTGATGGTCGAGCGGGAGGCCGTGCTGCGGGCCGCTCCCGTCCTGGAGGCCCGCGACGAACTGAACGTCAGGCTGCACGAAGTCGAGCGAGACATCGCCGAAACCAAACCTGATGTCGAGGCAGCACGCAAGGCGCGCAACCGTGCGGTCGCGGACCGCGAGAAAGCCGTCAAGGCCGGGGCGGACGATGATGCCGTCGCCGAGATGGATCGGCATATCGCTGATCTCGAACGGGAATTGGATGCTCGCCGGGCAGAGCTGAACGAGCTGACCAGTGAGCACGAGGCACTGCGCCGGGCCTCGGCCGCGCCGGACGCGAACGATCTCAGCGGCAGGCTCAACGCGCTTCAGGCGGCCGTCACCGACCGCAATTCCATGGTGCCCGACGATGATCGGCGCACGGATTTCCTCGCTGACGTGCAGGCCCGTCAAGACGAGCTGGCGGAAGAATTCAAACCGACTGCCGACAAGCTGAAGACGGCCAGGGAAAACATTGCCGACAAGCTGAAGACGGCCAAAGAAAACCTGGATAAGTTCGAGGCCGAATTCGCAGAGGCGACCACGGAGTACCGGCAGTCGCTGCGTCAAGTGTCCGAGGAGTTGATCGCAGCCTCCGACGAAGCGGGCAAGGCGCGGTGGCAGGCCTTTCAAGCCGGGCTGCTCGACGGTGAGCGCGACCAGATCTTCCAGGCGGTCGTCGATGAGCGTCAGGCCGCGGCACGGGCCGCGCGAATAGTCATCGCCGCCCTCTACGAATCCGGTGACGATCGCGAATACATGGGCATGGATCAGTCGGTGCTCAACCACAGGCTGTCCTATGGCACCGCGGCCGAGCGGGTCGCCGCGATGATCGAGAAGATCCGCGTCAGCGACGACCAGTTGCGTGTCGCGCGCGAGACGCAGATCGAGGCCCACCTGCTGATGCATCACGGTCTGGTCGAGATGCGCACCGGCGAGGGTAAGACGCTCGTCATGGCGATGACCCTGTATGCCGACGCCATGGAACATGGTGTCGTGCACGTGTGGACCAGCAGTGATGAGCTGGTCGGCGAGATGATCGACGAGCTGAAGAGAGCGGGCGGCGCAGGCGATACCGGGGTGGATATCGTCAGGCTGGACAAGGACACGAAATTGCCGGAGCCGGTTCCGGGCCGGAAGATGATCGTCGTCGGCACGGCAGAGGAGTACGAGTTTCGCACCCTCGCCGAGATGAAATCGATGCTCGATAAATTCGAGAAGAATGGCGCATCCGAAACAGAGCTGAAGAATTTGCGACGGTGGATGGATATCAAGGAGCCGTCGCTCGACGAAATCAAGGCAGTCTTCGACGCGCATGCGGTGAAATATCGGCTGCCGGACAGGTTTGAACCCTTCCCTGCGGGCAAGCACAGGGTCGACGAAATCGATACCCTGATGGACGGGAAGAAGCAGGCGATCCTGTCGCCCGGATCCGCCGATGACGTACTCGACCCGAACGATCCGATCAGAGTAAAGAATGAGAAGATCTGGAGTCGCCTGCAGCGGGCAGCGCATGCGGAGGATCCCGATCTGCGGCTGACGGCGAAGGATCTTGGAAAGCCGGACCGTACCAGTGGGATGTGGGCGGTCAAGGTTTCCGATGAAGCGATCCGGAAACTCAATGCGGTGCCCGGTGAAGATCCCATAGACCCGGCCGACTTGAAGTCCTATGAAAATGCGGCGTTGGCGCAATGGGGGGCGCGCCGAAAGAGCAACTACCTGGTTGTGAAGGACCCCAGCGACCCTCAGGGGCGCGGCAAAGTCGTTCTGATTCAATCCGACAGTAACGACCAGGTGCTGTGGGACCGAGATAAGGCTACCCAGACCCGGTGGCAGGAGATCGGTCAGTTCGTGGACCTCAAAGAAGGGGTCGAAATGCGCGCGAATCACCCCGAAGGCGCGTTGCGTATTTCGGTCGATCAGCTCGTCGGCACGAAGCTGCTGCACGGACTCTCCGGAACTACCGGAACCATTAAAACTATCGAGGGTGAATTCTACGACAAGTTCGGCGACAAGGGCGACGGAAATGGAGGAGTCGGGCCGGTAGCCGTCATGAAGCCGTACTATGAGAGCAATCTGGAAAAACTTCCTCCGACGGTATTCGAAACCCAGGACGGCATGCTGCAGGGCGCGGCCCGGGACATTGTGCAGGACCTGAATCTGAAACTTGTTGTCGACGAGGACGGAAATATCGTC
Source organism: Nocardia alni (assembly GCF_019038435.1). GTDB lineage: Bacteria > Actinomycetota > Actinomycetes > Mycobacteriales > Mycobacteriaceae > Nocardia > Nocardia alni. The sequence goes on along the minus strand of NZ_JAGPOX010000087.1, from coordinate 30,860 downwards.
GGTGTCCGGGCGACGGGGCAGCCGCAGATCGTCGGCGCCATGGACAACATCTACCTGCGCGGTGACCATGAAGCCGGTGTACTGGGTGTGGTCGATCATGTCGACACGGTGGCCACCGAGCATGTCAGGCAAATGGTGTCCGACCATGTCGACAGCTTGGGTTTGTCCGAGCGCGACGCGGCGGCGCTGAAGCAGGAGTATGAGAAGAGCCTCGTTTCCGGATACAAGGTGAAATATGACGTCCTTGACGCCGATGAGGATGCGGCTCACGGCGGCGGCACCGGGGCGCAACTGAATGTCAAGGCGAAGGTCAAGGAATTCGGGGATACAGGCAGCTTGATCTTCGTCAACAAGGGCAAGCTCCGTGGTACGGACTACACGCCGTCCGAGGAGGCTGTGAAGCTCGGTGGCGTCGATATGAAGGTTCTCGGCGGTGCGAACACCTCGCCGCGTGTGATCGACCAGGCATTCGGTCGGCCGGCTCGATCCGGCAGAGGCGATGACCGGGAGAACGGCGGTACTCCCGGACGGGCGAGGCAATATCTTTCCCCCGAATCCCTCGAGGGGCCGGTCGCGGACGGCGAGGTGATCCAGCAGGTCATCATGTATGAGAACGCCAGCGCGGCCCATCGGGGGGCGAATGACGCGTATCGGGCAGACCCGACGCCGGAGAACAAACGCGCGGTCGACAGCACCAAGCAGAAATTGGATGAGGCCACCGAGGTGCTGGTCAATTCCGCAGTGCCCAGGATGCAGGCCGCGGTCGAGGCGCATCTCATCGCCGCGGCCTCCGGCGGGCGGGGTCGAGGTGGAACATCGGCGAGCCAGAGCGCTTCCCCCGCCGGTACATCGCGGCCGGACGGCAAGCCCGCGACACAATCGCCGATGCGGAACGGCGCGCCCACGAACGGCAGCCGGAGCCTCGGCACTCCGGTTACCCCGATCCCGGGGCGCAACGGCTCCGCCCTCTCGAGTGCCCCTCCGGGCAGGACGGCTTCAACACCACACGCCAACGTATCCGGCACCACCGCGGACGGGTCCAGTCATCCGGCTGCCAGGGGATCCAGCACCCCCGCGCCGCCGGCCAGTGGCAACGGCTCTTCTACCACGACTACCAGCCCCCACAGTAGTTCAGCCGATTCCAGCAGCCCAACAACGGATTCCGGCCGATCGAACCGGGAGCAGCGAGCTGCTGTCATGGCCCAGATCGCGCGCCTGGACCAGGTTGCGGGGCAGACCGGCGATCCTGCCACGCAGCAGATGCTGCAGGGGTTACGCAGCCAATTGCTCGAGTCGCTGCCGCCGCCGCAGCAGATTCTGCTGACGGGGCCGGACGGTCGCGTCCAGGGTGTCGATGACGATATATTTTTCGAGCAGCTCGAACAGACGGTCACCAACCTCGGGCAGATTCTGACGACCCTCGTCAAAGGTTCTCCACAGGCCGATTTCGTGACCCGTCAGCTCGAAATGCTCGCATTGCTGAACGAGCCGATCGATGATCCCGTCCTGCGGCAGTGGCTGTTCGACCACGCCGCCGCGGCTTCGGATTGGGTGCGGCGCCGACGGCGGCTGACCGTGCTCGCCGTCCAGGTCGATGCCCTCGCCGAGTCGAATTTCCTGCGCACGGGTGATGCGCGGCACGCCCAGCGCACACCGGTGCGTGAATACGTCCACCTGCTGCGTACTCCCGAGGGTTACGGGGAGGCAGCGGATACCGTCGCCGCAGGCGATCCGGCCATCGGTGAGTTGTTCGTCACCGCATCCGAGCTGTGGACGGCGGGCGAGGGGGTGCGGCGCCTGCACCAGCTGATCGGCGCTCAGCACGACGGAACGTTGCGGCCGGTACTGCTGCATCACCCCGACGGCGGTGCGGACGCGCTGCTGGAGGATGAATTCGCGGCGCGGGTGGAGCAGGCCGCCGAAGAGCTGCGGGGAATCAGGGAAGGGCTCCCTCCCAGTTCACCGTTCACCGCGGTGGTCGATCGTCAACTGGCGATCCTACGACAGCTCGATCAGCCGGTGGAGGATCCGGCGGTACGCGAACTACTGCGCAAATACGCTGCGGCGGCGATACTTTGGGCGCAGGCATGGATCGGACTCGGCCGGGTGGCCACCGGCCTCGACAATGCCGCGCAGGTACCTCGCGCCGGGCTGCCCGGGCAGGCGTCGCGGACGCCGGTGCACGAGTATATCGATCGGTTGCGCACGCGGGCGGGATATTTCGAGGCCGTCGACGGGCTGGCCGTGGATGTCTTCGAGGGCGCCGCGCTCTACGCCGCCGCATCGGAACTGTGGTGGGCCGGTGAGGCGCTGGCGGATGAGGACGCGCTCCACGCACTGGACCGCTACCACAACGGCATCACCCAGCGTCACCGGGCCGGACTCAATCCGGCCGCGACGAAGGCGGCGCATAAGCTGGGCCGTGGTAAGACGGCGACGAAGCAGCGCAACAAGGCTCAGGCGCGGGCCGAAACCAAGCAGCGCCGTGAGGCAGCCGAGACACAGATCGCGGCGGCCGCACAGGATCTCGATGCACTGGCCCAGCAGGTACAGCGGCTACGCCCGGCCCCCATCCTGCACGCCCCGGCTTCGGCCTCCGTAACCGGCCAGCGCGCGAGCGATCTGGCTGACAGTACCGGGCTGCTGGGGCGTTCGGACAACACTTCTGCCGAGCGCGCTGTGGTAGTGCTGCACGCCGAACTCGCCGGGGAACTGCTACAGAGGCTCGGGATCGAGCTGACTCCGGAGCTTCTGCGGTCGCGTGCCGTCATGGCGCAAGCCGTTGCACTGCAACAGCTCACGTCCGCCGAATCGACGATTCTGCACACGTATCTGCAGGTGCTCTCGGACCGTATGTTCGGCCCCGAAGCGCCGATCCCCAGGAGCCGAGAGCCGAACGCCGGGCTGGTTCCGGTCCGCCTGCGCCCGGCCCGCCGAGCGGCGCTGGCCGTCCGCGACAGGGCATGGGAGGAGTGGCTCAGCTTCGAGCAGCATCGTCTCGCCGGTGACTACGGTGACTACTCCGATGCTCAACTCGACTCGCGCGCAGCACAATTGCGTGACGCACTCGAGTCCGCCAGGCAGGCGTACACCATACTGCTGACCGCACAGCCACTGCGTGGCCGGGCAGCGGGTACCGGCGGAATCGCACTGGTTCCGATCGCGGTCGCGGAGCAGGTCGCTGCGGCTCGCCTCGACGGCCCGATCGCCCGTACCTCCCGTGCCAGCCGTTCGAAACGCGGGGCGGGGGCCAATGGTCCGAGCACCTTTTCCGGGCGCCTCACCCACGCTGGTCCCACACGGCGCCACCGGACAATCGAGTCCGCGGCGGTGCCTGTCGGCGCCGGACCAGCAGCCGACGAACCGCAGACTCCGATCGAGCACACAACCTTCGGCGGTACCGATAGGCCGCCGGTTACCGCAGTCAGCGGTGGCGTCACCCTGGTCGATCCCGTCGATGGCGTGTGGCAGGAGGGCGGCGAACCCGCGGAATGGCAGGAGTGGAATCCACTCGAGGGAGTCCGCCTGTTCCTGGTGCGGGTTCCTGGGCAGACGGGTAGGAACGTTTGGCGGGTGGCACAGCCCGGTGAATTGCGGTCGGGGGCATTGACCGCGCAGTCGCTGTCGTTCGCGCAGGTGTCGGTGGATTCGCGCGGGAAGAGCCCGTGGACACTGCAGCGGAGTGTGTTGCGTGCATTGCGTGCGGAGCTGCTGGCAGCGTGGAAACGCCGCCATGGCTCCGAATTCGAAAGGTGGCTGGCGGACCGGAAGAAGGCGGTCGCGGGTGGCTTGACGTTGGTGCTCGGCCGGGTCGGGGTGGGGGAGACGGCCGATGCGGACAAGGTGTACGTGTCCGATGTCGTAGTGCCGTACTCGGATGCGTCCGGCGCGGGACGGCATGCGCGGCAGTGGGATACCGGCTCGGCGGCTGGATGGCTGGGACTCGAGGATTTAGGTCCGATTCCGGATGAGTTCTTCGACTCGGTAGTGATTCAGGATGTGTGGGGCGGGCCGTCGTCGCTGGTGGCTGCCGGTGCGTCAGGTCTGAGTGAACTATTCCGGGTCGTCTCGGGGGGCGGATCGGTACGTATCGAAACAGGGTGGCGATCGGACGAGACGAACGCCGGGCTGGTCGGCGATTTCATGAATACGCTGCAGCGCGCGGGATTCGAGAATGTCGACTTCGACGACGTCGCTGATGGGGATGTGTCGTACATCGTGATTACGGCGGCCAAGCCTGGTACCGGTCGCGGCGCTACGTCGTCGGGGGCGGCGCCTGCTGGCGGCGGTAATGGAACTGGCGATGTCCGTACCGATTTCGTGCCCGCGCCCGCTGACATGGATGAGGCCAGGGACCGGGCCGTTGGGCTGCTCGAGCAGCTGCGAAAGATCCGCGAGCATTATTCCGACCACCACTACACGGAGTTCTTCGACAAACAGCTCGCGGTGCTGGGAATGCTGGCCGATCCTCATGTCGATTCGCGCTGGCACCCATTGCTGCTCGACAATCTGGCGGCCGTGTCCGAATGGGTTGCGCGCCGGCACGAACTGGTGGTGCGGGCGGCGGCGATGGACCGCTGGGCCGCGTCCGCGAACACCACCGAGCGGGCGTGGACCTACGTCCAATCCGCGAGACGAATGGGGTTACAGGCTCCGTACCAGTACCGCAGAGTCGGCCGGGATGATGTCGTCAAGAGGAACGAAAATATCCTGGCAAGTGAGGCCGAGCCCATCTGGGCGTCGGCAGAGCGGGCTATCGGCCTTTCCCGTCGGATCTTGTACCAGGTCGGTGTGGTGTCCGGTGACGACACCACAGAGGTGGATACCGGCGGAGCGCCGGGAGAGGCCGAGAACAAGCAGAGTTCGACGAAGCAACGAAAGGGCCTACGCGGCCGCTTCGAGGGATTCACGGGGAAGATCAGGAATACTACCGCCGCGCCGGCGCTTCCCTTGGCGTCCGCAGCGAATCGCAACGGCCACAACGGAACCGGCGTCGTGGATACCGTGTTCGCGGTGGCCGGTCTGGCCGCCGTCCCGGCCGCGGTGTGGCTGACGGCCAGGCTTGCCAGGCTGTGGCGGTCACGGGGCGCGGCGCCGATCGCGAAGACCGGTCGGTCGACCGGTGAGAACGAGGTGCGGCAGGCTCCGGTGCTGCCGGAGGTCATCGAGTCCGGGACGGTGACCGATATCGCGGTCTGGTTCCAGTGGTACCACGGTGTGACACTGCGCTTCTCCGAGGAGGATGACCCGGAACTGGTGCGCACGGTGGCGGTCGCGCTGTGGACGACGCTGGCCGAATTCCCGGGCCTATATCGGCTGCGGGCCAAGGCGGCAGCGCCGGATTCCACACGGTTCGCCCTGGCTCTGCCGGGCTCGATATCGATCTTCACCGCCATGGGCGCCAATGCTTTCGGACGGATAGGCGCGCGTATCCGCGGCCGGCGCTTCGTGCCTCGCGGCAGGAACACCACGACTCTGGAAGTCAATCTCCGCCGGCTGTCGCAGGCGGCGCAGGAGGCCGGTGTCGATCCGCGCGACGCGGTCTACGGCGCGGTGCTGTCTCAGCTGGACGGCTGGGTGTGGAATTCGGGCGGCATGTATGCGGAAAAGCATGTCCTCGATGTGCTGCGTACCGCCTCGGGTGCGCTGTCCGATGCCGAATTGAGCGTGTGGCTGCAAACTCAATTCAGCTCCGAGGCACTGAGACCGGATCAGCACAAGGTCCTTGCGGGCGTGTCCGACGAGGACCGCGCAGCCCTCGGCGTCGATGTCCGGTTGCTGGTCCTCTACCGGCTCTACCGGGATGCGTTCCAGGCGCATATGCGCGCGGATGGGAAACCGACCATCGGTCAGCAGATCGTCTACCGCCTCGTCGCGGCGGCAGCCGACGACGCCGTCGGCGCACTGGATGGATCCGTGGCCTACCAGCGGCCCGTCCGGTCCGGGGTCGATGAGCTGCTGGGCAGCAAGTTCGCCGTGGCCTTCGGCGAAACATCGGGCGACGCAACCGAACCCGCGATTCTCCCGGAGATTTTCCGCACCGGAAGCCCGACCCGGATAGTCAGATGGCTGCGCAACTCCTACGGCCTCGTCGTGAAACTCGACGAGCCCGGATATAGACCGGCCGCCGTACGGCAGGCGGGCCGTGCGCTCGCCGAGACCCTCGCGGACTTCCCGGAGATGCCGTTGCGCGAAGTCGGCGCGGCGGACATGCCCGAAGAAGACAGCGACATCGAGGCCCACACGCTGCGCCGCCGTCCGGACTATCCGGGGGTGGAGCGACGGCAGCGCCTCGGGGTCGGCCTCGGCCTCGCCGTGGCACTCGTATCGCAGGGGTTCGGACTGCCGGGCCGATTGCCGGGGGCGATCCTTGCCCTCGGTGCCATCACCGCTGTGCGATTCGCGGGAAATGCCCGCGCACTGCGGAATTGGGGGCGCGCCGACGAGTCGGACGCCATCGATGCGGTCGACATCGAGGTGAACGAGGCGCTGCTGGTACGGGCCTCGGATGTGGAATCCGAAGCGGCGCCATCGGAGTCGGAGTCTCCGGACGAGTTGGCGATCTACCGCCTGATGCTGCACGAGGCGGCACATACCGTCTGGTACGGCGGGGCCAAGAACGGCGCTGTGCTGATGATGGCGGCGCTGCGCCAATACTTCGAGCAGCATCCGCCGGCCGCGCGTGCCGATGGCAGTACGGTCACCTTCGCGCAGTGGTTCGCCGAACAGTTCCCGATGTACGGCCCCGCGGTCGAGATCCCGGACGCGGCCGAGCAGGACCCCGACAGTGCCACGGAGATAAAGCGTTTCGCCGAACTGTTCGCCGAGTCGTTCGAGGCCGTGCGCTTCCGCGCCGAGCCGTACACCGGCGAGCAGAATGCTCCCGCTGCCCCCGCCACCCAGCCCACCGCGGGCCAGTTGATCGTCTACCGCCTCGGCGTCGCCGCCTATCGCAACTTCAACCGTCAGGCCGACGGCATGCCGCCCTATCGTTGGCTCCCCGGCAAACTCCGTCTGCTTCCCCCGGGCGAGCGGCTTGCGAAGGGCGCCACGTCGACCCGGTCGCGGGCGGCGAGTGCGGACACCCCGGTCTCGATTGCTCTGCTATCCAATGGCGTTGCAGCCCAGCAAGGTTCGCAAGAGGATAACTGTGTCGACCTGGTCTTGAGGTCCGTCTACCGTCAGCTGTACCTCGCCTCTTCGGCCGCCAGCGCCGCCGATGGTGCGCTGGACCGGGCACGCGAACGCACGGATATCACCCAACTCGGCACAGGCCTGCAACCGAACGACATGTTCCAGGAAAGCATGCCCGCCCAGGCCCGCGAACAAGCCGACGAGGCCGAAGCGATCGGCGTCCTGCTCGAGTTCGCGAAGCGGCTGCAACACCGCGACCGCATCGACGCCGGCGGCGACCCGCGGATCTGGGAGAACGAAAGCGACGGCATCTCCGTCATCCTGACCACCCGCCCCGCCAGCCCGGACGATCCGGACGACGCCGGCCACACCCGGCGAATCATCTTCCGTAGCAACGCCGAGGACACCCGTATCGGCGATATCGTCGTGCCGCACGGCCGCTTGGTCGTCGAGGTGGACGGCGAAGAAGTGCCCTACACCCTGCCCGAACAGCCGAGCAGCCCTATCCTGGCAACCTTCCTGGACGCCTTCAGCCGCCGCCTGTTCCTGTGGGGCGTGGACAATACCTCCGGCAGTTACGCCAATGTGCTGGAGACGTTCCCGGTCGGCCGCACGCCCGCGGATGACGATCACGGTCCCGAAGGCATTGGGCGCGGCCCGGATTCGACCGTCAGCGACGATACACAGGAGCTGCGGCCCACGGTTGACCAGCAGGCGTTGTTGGAGGCGGTCGCACGGGCGACAGCCGACTATCCGGAGGTGCTGGACGAGCCGCGGACTCTCGACGAATTGCACGAGAGGCTTTCGGAGGAAACGCCGTTCGATGAGCTGCTGGCGATTCGGGAGTTGACGTATCGGTGCAACGGCGAGCAGCCGCCATCGTTGTCGCGGGAGAATCTGGAGTCGTTCCTGCACGAACTCTGGGTGCGTCGCGAATCGCTGGACAGCGCCGATGCCGTCTATCGGATCTATAACCACCACGGGCTCATCGACCCCGTGGACGATCCACAGGCATATGTGGATGCTCTGGTCGAGATCATGGAGATGCGCACCTCGGGACTGAGGCCAGCGGCTCAACTGGAGGGCAGGGACGCGAGCAGCAGGTTCCGGATCGACTTGACAGCGGATAGCGGGGGCGCCGTCGATCCTGCCCAGGTCGTGTCCGTGGCGTACTTCCGTTCGAGCAGAGACTCGAGCAGCGTCGAATACCGCGTGTATGTCAACCCGGTGGGTACGGATCGGAACGCGCTGTCCACCGCGGCCGTACCCAGAGCCGTGGCTCTCGGGATCGTTGCGGATCCCGGCAGATTCCGGGGCGTGCTTACTACGAAGATCGCAGGTCCGGACCATACGCGCGTGGACGGCGTTGTGATCTATACCGGCGATCTCGACGCCGCAGGTAGGTCCTCGGCGTGGTTGACGGGGTACGGGCGGCGGCATACGGGATCACTGGGCTGGCGTGTTCCTGCCATGACGCATCAGGTTGGGCCGGGGGTTTCCATCGGTGCCGAGCCGGAACAGAACGGCGAGAGTTTCGGAGGCCTTCGATGTGAACTGATCTGGCCCGTGCTCGTCAATACCATCAGTACCAGCGAAGCCGATTTCGTTGCGGCGGCCTTAGATGCGCTTCGTGACGGGGGAGTGGATCCGGAACACCCCTACCGCAACTTGGGTGACGACACTCAGGAGCCTGAGGTAGTGGCCAACACCGACCTGTCGGAGGCCGTGCGAGAACTGATCGACAGCGGTCGGCTGGACGATGGGACGCTGGGAGAGCTGCGTGCCTCCGGCTCGAACACCCGTCGACCGCTCATCGAGCCGACCGACGATTCCGCCGACCCGACAATCGGTGATCTGCCGGTGCTGACAGACGAGGTGCTCGATGGTCCGGTCCGAGCGGGGGATGCGACGCAGGATCTGCCTGAGCTGAGTGATGATGTGCTCGACGGTGTGGGCGTGTCGAAGGTGGAGACGCAGGATCTGCCCGAGCTGAGCGACGATGTACTCGACGAGACGACCGCATCGGACAACGAGACACGGGATGATCTCCCGACGGTCGATGACGATGACACGCCCGGAGGTTCGGCGCGCTCACCCGGTGATGTTCCCGGTTGGCAGACGGATCTGCGGGAGTGGCGTCGTCGTCGTGACGTGGCCAAGGCACGCCAGATCGCGGATGCGAGCCTCGGACGGCTGGCGGCGCGGGCCGAACTCTCGCCCTCGGATCAGCAATTGTTCGAGCAGGCCGCGGCAGCGTACGGGCAGGTCGAGGGCATCGCGCAGCGGCTGGCTGAGGCTGCGCGGTTCCACGTGTTCGTCAGAGCACTGTTGGAGGATGTGCCGAGCCAGCCGGAAGAGGCTCGATGGTCCGCCATGGGCGAGTCGGCCGCAGTCCAGGTCGAGACGTTGTTCGCGGAGTTGGAAGCGGCGCTTGTCCATCCGCTGCTCATGGGCGAATCCGAGTCGGCGACAGTACCTTTCGACGAGTGGGCCGCTGCATCCCGGGCCTTGCGCGATCTATACGGTGAGCCCGGTCTCGCCGGGGAGCAGTCGAGCTCCGATACCCGGCCGCTGCCCGATCATGACCACCTGGTCGCGCTGCTGCGGATCATGGGGCAGCATGCGTCGGTGCTGATTCGGGGGCGCGGTGCGGAACCGTATCTTCTGGTCAACGAGAATGGCGCGATCGTGCGGGTCGCGCTCGACGGGCAGGTCGGGCGGCCGTCGCCGCGTATGAACTATCCGGCGTCGGTGCGCGGGCTGTTCTTCGATGCCATTGGCCGCCAGGTGGTTCCGGACGAGCTCGAGCAAATGAACGCCGTGCATGCCACAACTCATCCGTTCCGAGTTCCCGCCGATGACAGCGAGCCGGAGCAGGTGCAGGGCACGGCACATGTGCTGATCAGGCATGTGGACGCTGCCGGGAACGAATACTTCCTGCTCGAGCAGGCGAGCATCGGCGATGGTCCTGGGGTCTGGCGGGCGCCGGGTGGTGCGTTCGGCGTGAACGAGAATGCCACACAGGGGGTCTCGCGGGCACTCGCTGCGAATCTGCAAGTCGGCGACGATGATATGAGCCTGCTGGAGCTCAACGGTGAGCCTGTCGACGCGGCCGGCTCCACGGTCGTCCTGGTGGCCGACGCGCAGCGCAGGTTCCCGGTCGTCGTCGGTGGCGAGGTTGGCAACGCCCGGTGGGTGACCCGAACCGATATGCTGGAGTTGGCCGCACGAGGCGACCTCGATCCTGCACTGACTTCGAATATTGTTGCGGCACTTGAACAGCTCGAGCCGGCCGCCGCAGTCCGCGCCTATCGGGAGTTGCCGACGGCATTCGCCGATCACGTCGGCTTCGGCGCTCCCTATGCCGAATTCCTCGAGATGGTCTATCGCCAGGTCGCCACGGACCCCGACCTGGCACGGATTCCGTTGAGTGCGTTGGTGGCCGTGCTCGGGTATCGGTGGTCACCGGCGGCCAACCATGCCCTCCGATCGGGTGATCCCGCCCAGCTCGCACGCTATCGCGTCATCACCGACGCATTGACCGGTGCGCTGGCACACCTGCCGCGATATCAGGGCTGGGTGCACCGTGCGATCGAGATCGCGCCCGAGGATCTGCCTGGTTTTCTACGAAAGTACGGCGGGGGCATCGTGACCGATCCCGCATTCGTCAGCACCGAAATCGGCGACGAATACCCCGGCAACGTGCATTTCGAAATCCTGTCCCGAACAGGCAGCCGGATCGGCGATGTCACGGCGTACGACCACATCGAGAACGAGATCCTGTTCCCGCCGGGGACGGCGTTCCGGGTTCTGGAGCCGCCGGTCGAGACCGAACCGGGACGATGGCTGATCCGGTTGGCGGAGGTCGATCCCACCCGCCCTGATGAGTCACCGGATGACACCTCGATGCGGCAGAGTGCGTGGTCGTCCGGCGCGGAGGGTGATCGGCGAGAGAACCTCGTCAAGGTACTGGTGTCGCGCGGCTATGACATTCTTGGCTGGTCGCGCGAAAGTCTCGAGGACTATCTTCGAGGATCCGTGGATCGGCTTCGGGATAGTGTCTTCGGGGCTCTGTTACCAGGTGTCCCGATCGACTTCGACATGGTGGTGACCGCGGCCGGCGGAATCGGGCTGATAGATGCCGTCATCGGGCAGTTGCGGGCGGGTGGTTTCTCCGACGCCGGTGTGCAGACGATGATGGAGTTGCGGGCCGATGTGGAGCGTTTTCATCAGATTGTCGATGCTATGCGGGTACTGGAGGCGGCACGCGGCGAGCCTGCACCCGTTGTGTCATTCGAACTGGCCGATGCGCTGGCCACGGCGGGTGTGGAGGGTACCCAGATCAAGGCGGCGGCGGTCCGGCATACGCGAGTTCTGGCGAGCATACTCGCGAGGCTCACCGTATCCGGCGATATCGTCGACTATGTCGAGGGATTGACAAAGAAATTCGGCGATCCGTTGATCCGAGCCGAGCTGGCAATTCATCACCTTCGACAGAGCGGTCCGGTGTACAGTACTGCGGCATCTTACGCTACGGTATTGCGAACGGTAGTGCTGCAGTATCGGGTTGTGGACGAGTTCTGTGAGTCAGCGGGTTTCGACAGCGAGTCGTGGTTTGATATACTGCATGAAATATCCGGTCTGATCAGCGACTATCGAAACAATGTGATAGATTATCGGGATGAATCATCCGGGGTGGAATCGGGATCACTGCGCCTGCTGATCGCGTTACTGACGCTACTGGTCCCAGCCGATGTAATCAAGCCGGTTGCGGATTATCTATACGATCTGCGAGGGCGCGTCCATCTGTCGGGTTCGGTCGATCGTCCACAGAATGCGAAAGAGCTCGCGGAAAAGGATGCGATCATCTCTCGTACGGCCGCTCGGGGAACGATGTTGGTCGGATTCAGAGGGCAGGACATCCCGCCGTACCTGGCCGCAACCTGTGAAATGGCCGTTAATATCTTCCATAACGTATTTCCGAACCTTAGAATTCCGATGATATGGGTGGGGCCCGGTGCGCCGGGCGCCTTCATGATGACGAGTCGATTTCTTCGCCACGGTGATCACGGCGCGGGTATTGTGGCGATCGACCTACGATGGGCGACCGATCCGACGCTGATGGCTCAGAAATATGACGAGCATATCCGCAATAGATTCTATCTGCCGATCACGGGCAACCGCTTGCTCGATCTGATACTTCACGAAATGGGCCACGTCGCAATAGGAAATGTGGCATGGCGCGGTGATCCGGCCAAAATACCCCAAATACTGAAGTCTGCTGAGAAGGCCGAACAGGACGCGGTTGAAATGACCGGCCGGTTGCTCGTGGCTGCCGGGATATACAACAGCATCGAAGAATATCTCGAGCAAGAGTCGGGATATAGCAAGGCGGGCCCCTCGGAGGAACCTCTCGCCGAGGCCGGCTCCTATATCGTCGGCGGCGGGCACAACTGGATCATGCCGCAGGACCCACGGGTGCGGTCCCGCTTCAAGCTGCCGCTGCTGGACGGCGAAACGATCGACACCTATCTGCTGGCAGAGAAGCTCGGTGTGGGCCGACCGGACACGCTCAACGAAGCGGGCTGGGACGCTGCGTTGGCATTGTTGCGGGGGCGACTGGTCAGCGAGCCCGAGTTGTCGGACGCTGTCGCGACACTCGTGGAGTTGGTCGACCGGGTACTGCGGCCGGATATTCGGCTGGCCGAGGCGGCACGGGCTCGGGTGGGAAAGATCGACGAGCAGACGCTGATCGCCGAGGATGCCCAACGGTCGCGGCGGGGAATCGGGCGTCTGCGCTCGGGCGGCGTTCAATACGGCGATCACGTGGTGGTCTACCCTGACGGGCGTATCGCGATCGTCGCCACGGAGGGTCGTCATGGCGCGGCTGTCCGGGCGTTCGCTACGGCCCAGCCACGGCTACTCGAATCGCTGCTCAGGGACGGGTACGAGGTCGATCTCTATCAGGTATTCCCCAATGGCACGCCGGTCGGAATGCACGCCGGTGTGCTGCTATTCGAAACGGTCGCACTTGCATCGATGATCGGCGATCCGGGCGGCGCGGACACTCTCGAGCTACCCGTGGTCACCGATTGGTCGCCGCCACAGAGCATTCACGACTTGGCGCAGGCGCCCCTGGCGCTGGGAAGTGATGCCGACGTCGCGGATTGGGAGAATGCGCTCGGGCGCCGATTTGTGCGGGAACCGTCGTACAGCGCGGTCCGGAGCGCACTGACGGGACTGGGTTCCGGGCAGCGGTCGGTAGTTCTGGTTCGCGGTGCCGACGGCAATTTGCTGGCACTCGCACTGACCGAGGCATACGGTGAGATCTCCACCTACGACCTGTACACGGGCGCAGAGTATTCCGGGGCGGCCCTGCAGGCAGTAATCCGCGGCGAAATCTGGGCGGTCTATCAAGGCTACGCCGAGCCTGATCGCGCCCACTTCGACAGCGAGCCAGGCACGCTCGATCCCGCGCTTTCGGTCGAGGCGTTCGACTTCACGCCAATTCGCTTGTTGGAGCGCGAAGGACTCGGCGGATTTCTGGGCGCCGTGGACGCGGCCACGCTGGGCGGGGCGTTCTCGCTCTGGGAACAGATGAGGACGTTCAGCCCCGCGGAACTGGCTGTGCTGGAACAACTCCGGGCGTTCCTCGCCGCGCTGGAGGCGCACGCCGAGCCGTCCGCCAGCCAGTTGTGGCCCACCACGATGGCGAACCTCAGCCCACTGGTCCGTCTACTCGCTACACAGTCGACGGCCGGGCTCGCCACTTCAGGGTCGCAAGCCTGGTTGGCCACCGCGGACGGCAGCGCTCTCCCCGACCCGAGCACCGCTCGTGGAATCGGTTGGCGCGCACCCAGATCAACGTTGGAAGAACGCGGGAATCAGCTCGGCAGCACGGTCACGGACCCTGAGATCGATGAACCCTGGAGCCCGCCGCAGCAGGCGTCTGTAGATGCGAGCGACGACGAGGCGTCACAGCCGCGCCGCCGCCGATTCCGTGCTCGGCTCATAGGTTTCGCCGGTGACAAGGTGCGGTGGACCCGCCAGCGTTATAGGGAGAGGCGGGAGGAGGACCCAAGCGGGGAGCGTGGCTCGATTGAGGCCGGGACAGCCATCCTGCTCGGGCTGTGGGGGCTGGGGACCGGGGCCGTCAAGCTGGTCCAGTGGACCCGGGCTCGCCGTGCGGCCGGAAACGATCGGCCCGCTGATCCGCCGGACGGGTTCTACAGCTGGTCGGTGCGGCGTACTTCACGGTGGATCCGGCGGCAGTATGGTGTGCGGTTCCTGCGCCGATACGGCCTGAACCCGGTTACCAGTTTCCGGAAGTACGACGCGGATACGGTCCGCCAGGTTGCGCTGGCGTTCGTCGACACCTATCACGATTTCCCGACGCTGTCGGTGCACGCTGTCGGCGCCGTCGATTTCTTCAGCGGTAAGGGATTTCGAAAGCAACCGGGGCTGTATGGGCAGATGGTCTCCACCGGCTATCGGGCGAAGGGTGCGAGTCTCCGTTTCAGCGCGATATGGCGGACGCTGGCGGCCTATTGGGCAGAGTCGACCCATCGCCCGATGGCGGTACGAGACCTACTGCTCTATGGCGCCGCCAACACTACCGTGCGGTTTGCTCTGCATCTTGTAAATGTTCGCCGATTGCGAAAATCTGGGAAACTCCATCGGCTCGGCCTGAATAATATCGAGATTGCAAAGCCGCTGTTGACGAGTAAAGAATTCCGTGCTGAAACAGAGAGGGCGGGACACACCGGGAAGCGTGAGATATTCCATGGCGGCGAGCCGTACACGGTCACCCTGCACGAGCTTTCGCATGTCTTATGGTACGACGGCGCCTCGAACTATGCCCACGTGATATTGTTCGGCCTGTACGAAGCGTATACTCAGGAGAATCCGAACCGCGGCCGCGGAATAGGTGAGCTGTACTTCAAGGCTTGGCTCTACGAGCAGTTCAGCTCGAACGGTCGTCCGAAATTCCCCGAGTGGGTGGACGACGATATATTCGGCCCAGATGGTCAGCTGCCGGATCGTTTTGGTGAAATTGATCTCACTGTGCTGTTCGCCGAGACTTTTGCCGAATCATTCGTGGCCGTACGCCATCCGGGCCTGGAGCCCACCCTGGGCGAAACTATTGTCTACCGCCTAGGCGTCGCTGGGTTCGAGGCCGCGCACGGTAACGGCGACGGTTCAGGGAATTACCAGCGCCCGAGGGCGCCGCGCCACAACGAGATCATGGAAATGCGCGTCCACCTGTCTGGAAATGGCGCTGACGACGAGCAACCCGTCTTTGACCGGCCCGTCCTCCGCAGCCGCCCCACCACTGCGGTGCGGGAGCTGTACGCGCGATATCTGGATGCGGCGCAGGATGGCCAACGGGAGCGGGAGGCTGCCGAACTGCTCGCGGAACTGGCGGATTTGCTTCCGGACGAGAGTGAGCGCGCCTACGCGGAACGGTATGTGATCAACGAACGGCGTGAGGCGGTGCTCGCGGCGGAACTGGGTATCACCGTCGGCGAGTTGCGATTGCGGGAGACGCGGGAGTTGGACCGCGCGTTCAGCGGTGAGGTCGCGATCCGTGTGCACACCGGGAAGTTGCCCCTCATCCTCCGGAGCGGTCGGCTCAAATCCGAGCTGGAATTCGCTCAGCGGTCCGTGCAGGGCGTTATGTCCAGCTTGCGGGCGGCGAAGGTCGCACTCGAACGAATGCTGTTCGGATATTCGAGCGATCTACCGGCGGCGTCGCGGCCGATCTACGGCTACGTACGCACCGGAGCGTCCAGCATGCCGAATAGTTCGCTCGACCAGTACGGGGATGTGGACGTCATCCTGAAATCATCGGTACGGCAACGAACAACCGCATGCGTCGGCGACTCGATGGGTGTCTCGGCTATTCCGAGCGCGCTCGCCGATCCGCAGTCGGAGTCGTTCGGCGCGATCGGCACCGATCATGGATTGCTCTCCTATTTCGGCTTGGAGGGCATCGAACGTGATTACGCCGGAACACAATTCAACAGCAACAGTTACATTGAGGCTCAAATCCATGGGAGTGTCGGAGTTTCCGACATCGATCGCCTGATATTCCATCGGCGCCCGCCGAGTACGGAGTTGCAAGAAGAGCTGGCCGCTGCGGGCATCTCCTGGTCGATGGCCGAAAATGAGGCGACCGAGCCAGGCCCGCCAAGTGCGGGCGATCTGCCCGGCGGACCGGGCGCCGAGTCGATGCCTGCACACGAGATCGGGGACGAGCCGGGTCCTGAGGGGCTTGTGCGCGAGTTCTATCCGTACCGGTTCCAGGCCCGCGGGCACTGGCGGCATGGGCTGGTGCGGAATGCGGATTCCGCGATCCCGGCCTCGATCGCCCGGCGCGCTTTCGTGGTCGACCCGCGCCGTCCCGGTGATCTCGTAGCAGTGGTGATGCGACTGGTCGAGCTCTGGGTTCCGGGAGATCAGGTCGCACTCGAACAGGTGTTGTCCGTCACCGTCGCATTACTCGCGGCGGCAGGTGAGACCGGGCCTGAGATCTTGACGCTGAATCTCGTCGGTGACGAGGAACAGCGCACTCGAGAGCTCGTGATCACGACCGTGGACCTCTCCATGGCAGAGGGGGATTCGGCCTCCGGACAGGAACCGGCCCTCTTGGATCTGCCCGAGGTGCGCCAAGGCGTCACGCGGTGGCACGGGGCGACCCGTCCAGGGCCGCGATCGACGCCGGGCGGCCTGGTCCGCTGGGCTGCGGTACCGCTCACACAAGAGCAGGGGACGACGGCGCGGAACTGGGATATCGATCCGAGCGACCTCCCCGGGCGACCCCGGTCCACGGACCTCATCGCCGAACGCGGACGCGATCGGTTCTTCGGCGCCGCGTCCGATGAGATCAACTACGAGATCATCGTGGCCAGTGCCAACGTCGCGGGTCTCCGGCTCGAGGAAACGAGCGAGACCCCATCGGTCGACCCCGCTGCCGGTGACACCCCTGGTCCGTCGGTCTATAGCGCCGAGCGGCAGTGGAGATACTTCTTCGACAGGCTGAGCGAGCTCGACGCCGATGTGGTGTGTGCGCAGGAGTGGCCGGTCGGCGAGAATATTCCGCCCCCGGAGGTATTCGGCCGGATACTCGGCTACCCGTATGTCTACGTGACCGAGATGTGCCCGTCGCATTTCGATGACAGCACGCTATGCCTGGTGACCTTCAGCCGGCTTCCTATCGATAACGCCACGTCGGTGGACCTGCCCAAGAGCGGCCTCGAACTGAAGATCAACGGCGTGCCGGTCGATGAGGAATACGACCGCAAGGCGCAGGTGGTCGAGATCGGCGGTTTCCGGGTCGTGAATGCGCATCCGCTACCGTTGGGTTTCTTGGGAGTCGATGTCGAATCTCCCCGAGCTGCGGCGTACAACGCGGCGATCGAAGCGACGATCTTCCCGATCGCGGATCAGGACGGCGGCCGCCCGACCGCGTTCGCCGGCGACTTCAACATTGGAAGCCCGGAGCAGAGGTATCAGGACAGTATCGGCAGACTGGGGCTGAGCGTCGGAGTTCCTCCGGCAAGCCTCGGGCAGTTCGGCATGAGGACCGTGCCGTGGGGCGAGACGCCGGATCAGATCTTCGCTCCCGCGGAGTTCAGGGCTTCCAACGCTCGTGCATGGCCGGGCGATTCCGATCATTATCCAGTGTCCGTTCTCTACGAGATCGTAGAACCGGATCTGGCCGAATCGGTGCACGAGGCATGGCAGGGGGCACGCGCCGATGCCGTCCATGGCGCCGCCTCGGACACCGGCGGCGGTCGGTCTTCCGTCGCCGCGCGGATAGGCCAGGAATTGCGGACGCTGCGGCAGCTGCGAGGCCACAGTTTGCTCGCTGCGACCAGGGCGGTTGTGGGCGTCTCACCGGAAGCGCTGCAGCTGGCCGAGCAGGGACGGTTGATCCTCGGACCCGCTGTCATCCGTAAATTGGTGCGGCATCTGCGGGGAACCCGCGAGCAGGCCGAGGCACTGGTCGACCTGCTGTGGGAACGGGCCGAGCAGGTACTCGTCGACTCACTGCCGGTGCCGGCTCCGCCGGCGGCAACGTCGCCGACAGTGATCGGTGAAGACCCGGCTCATCTCCGCGAATCGGTGCGGTTCACGGACGTGCCCGACGGGGATTTCGAAGGTGGAGTGCGGCAGCAGATCGTTCCGGAACAGGTGATCGACTTCACCCAGCAGCTCGGGCGGCTCGCGGACGAGATTCCGGCATTGTGCGAACTGCGGGACTTCCTGGAGCGGTTCGTTCGCGACCACGGGCATCCACCGCCGCTGGTGCTCGCTCCACCAGGGACGGTCGCTCCGGAGGGCACGATCGGTATTCCCGGCGGCATGCTGATGTGGCAGGCGTTCGGGCTGTATGTCGCGGGCCTGCGGCGCATGGCGTCCGGGCTCCCGGCGCAGGCCACTCAGGACATTCCGCCGGGCTGGCACGAGGATGAGGATGATCCGGCAGGACTGCTGACCCTCGATGTGGCGTTCACGCTGCCGCCGCATATGTACGCGCATGCGGTGGCGTTGAGCGAAACCTTTGCCGGGCGTATGCAGGAGGAGGCGGACGTCTCCGGAAATGCTGCCCGCGCACCGCAGTTCGTCCTGGGACGGGAGGTGCCGTGGGGACACCGCAATGTCGCGCAGCCGCACGTGTCGCTGTTCATGCTGAAGGCGCCCCGGTGGATGGCGCCGCTGATCGCCGACGCGTTGAACGAGGTAGCCCGCCGGGCGGTCCCGGTGAGCGCCACCGGGGAGTACTACGGCCCCAACGGTGTCGGCGCCCCGGAATTGTATTTCCGGCTGACCCAGGAATGGCGGGCGCTGCAGGAAGCCATCATCGCGGTCGTCGAGCCGTTCCGGCAGGGCCGGGAACGAGAGCGCGAACCCTTCGGAGAACCGCGTCCGATCACCCGCACCGGATATACCGAGACCGGCGAAAAGTTCAAGCCGCATGGTACTTTCGGCGGCACCGACGATCCGACCTACGCCGTATCGCTGGATCGTATGCCCGACCCCGACGTGTTCTCGGGTGAACTGACGACGATCACCCTGTTCCGGATGGGCGACCGCCCCGAGAACGAGATGAACGGCTACGGAACCTGTGTCACCGAGTTCGGCGGTGTCGAGCTGACCGGCGACGGCGATCGGTGGCTCCGGCGCAACCAGCCGGTGGAGGATCTGGTCGCCTACTACGAATCGCGGGACCGCAGCGACGAATTCGGGGAGCCGCGGGACGATGCCGAGCCGACTCGACTGTGGGGGGTCTACACAGCCGCCGTGGCGGAATACGGAGTCCCGGCGGACGGTATCGAATGGCTGACCGAGAACGGTTATCCCGCAGCGCAATCCACCTTCGTGCTGGAGGCTCGCTTGGGTGCGCTGCTGTTCGGCGCCCAGGGCGTGGAGATCACCCCGGAGATGGTGCACGATATCGATCTCGCAATGGCGGAGTTCCGTGTGATCGGGGTGTTCACACGGGACGAACTGCCATTCGTGGAGCTCTATCTGCGGCGGCTCGGGCGCCAGCTGTTCGGTGACTCCGCGGCCACCGTCAATACGTACGCCGGGCCTGCGGTACTCGGCGACCATCTGGACTACGAGGAGGCGACACGGCTTCGCGACGAGGCATGGGCGGCATGGCGCGCCTTCGGCTCGGCCAGGCTCGCCGAACTCGGGCAGGACCAACATCCTCGGCGGACCGCCCTGATACGGGAGAACCGGCGTGCGGAATTCGTGCGCCGTCAGCGTCAGCTGATCGCCGCTCGCCGTGCCCTGCGAGTGCGACGTAACCTGTTGCGCACGTTGACACTTTCGTTCCTGTTGCGTTCGCCCGACGCGGTGAATTTGTGTGGTCCGGCGACGGTACTGGGTTTCGCGCGGGCGTCGGGTCGTGAGACGGGCCGGGACGCGGATGGCGTGGAATACGAGGAGGAATGGGCAAGGGTTTGGCTGCCGGTCATAGACCCTGAGAATGGCACGCCGGCGGCGGAGGTGATCGCTGGTTTCGGCGGGCAGCCGCAGTACTTCACCAATTTGCGTACGGCCTATGACGCTTTGGAGAAGTCGGGCCAGTGGTTCGAGGATACGGCGCACCCGGAACGGGGAGGCCTGCCGGCGGGCGGCGTATCGCTGATCGTCACGGTGCCGCCGCGCGAAGTGCCAGGTCTCGGCCATGCTTTCCGCTTGGTGTACGTGGGCGGGCAGAGCGAGGCCGGGCATATCGAGTTGATCAATGAGGCCACGGGTGAAAGTGAGGAGTTCGAGCGCCCGGCTGCCGGCGGCGGCCCAGTGTGGGGCGGGTTGAGTGTCGATGGCTGGCCGGTGGTGTCGCGGGAAGCAGTGCTGATCGATCCGGAGACGAAGCGTGGCCCGGATTTCAATGTCGGTGCGCCGCAAGCCGAGTCCGGCGAAGTCGCCAGCCCTGAGTACCCCTTACGGCAATTGGTGCTCGCTGCCGCGCGATGGACGGGCGTGCAGGTCGACATATCGATACTGGCTGGGAAATCCACACTCACGGCTGATGAGTTGCAGCTGTCCGTGGACGGGCGGCTGTTCCCGATCGAGAGCGTCGAGGCCATCGGCATCGTGCTGGGGGAGTTGATCGACCTCCACATCAGTACCGAACGGCTCGAGGAATACGAGGGCTATGGGGTCGCCCCATGGAACGGTGCGGCCGCGCTCGTGGTGATGGAGTTCGGCGGCGAGGGGGTGGATGCCTCGGAGGCTGGAGGCGACGTCCTGGTGTCGATACGAATCGACGGGCAGCACGTCATTGTGGTCGACGACGCGCGATACAACGAGCCGGTGCCGTTCTCTGAGTGGTCTCCGCCCGAGGGCGTCACCGATATGTGGACGATTCTGCTGAAGGCATCCGGCGACGCGATGCCGCTGAGCATCCCCGCTGACTGGCCTATGCCGCAGGGGCCGATCGCCGCGTTGCCCCCCGGAGCCGGGCCCGTTCGGTCCGCGCCACCGTCCGAGACGAGCGAGCAGCATTCGGTCGAGTTCATCGTCGGGGTCGGCGCGGACCGGACGGCCGCGAGGCAGGTGCTCGGTTCGTTCATGTCCGAACAGGGGTGGAGCGATGAGGCACAGATCGAAGCCGTGCTGGCGCTGCTGAACAACGCTCAATCGCCGCTGCACGATATCGGGCCGACGACCGTGCGCGCCACGATCACCGGAGCGCCTGGCGGGCGTGTACTGAAGGTGGACCAGCTGAATCCGGTGTCCGCCGAGCCGGTTTCGCTCGAGGTGCGGGAGGCGAAACTTGCTGCTGCGGCCAGTGGCCGTTCGCTGGTACTGGATGCGGGAGACGATCTCGTTCCGCTGCTGCATATTTATACGCACACGGTGCTCTCTCCGTGGCCAGCCGAGGATCGCGGACGGGTGCTGGATCTGATCCTCCAGTTCGTCTCCGGCGGTATAGGGGAGTCGGGTGCGACGCTGGATATGCGGTTGCTGGGAAATCGCCGGGTACTGAGCGCATATCTCGGGGGCGAGTTCGACCGCGACATCGCCCTCGACTCCGCGCGTCCGATGCTGGAGGAGATGGCGGCGACATGGCATGCCAAGGGCGCCTCCTCGAGGGCTGTGACCGATCTGCACGTCGAGATCCACGGCCCGCTTCTGGTGAGCCATGCCACGCGAGAGGTGACCGGGAGCCGCATCAGCCAGCGGGTGGGAAGCACTGTGAATCCCGGTCGGCTGTCGGACCTTACGACGCTGTATGCCCGCATCATCGACCTGCTGATGGGCGAGAGAAGGGGGGCCCTCCCGAGCCGGCACCGCGACTTCGGTGCGGTGACCGATATCGATGCCGATGTCGACGCGCTTGCGATCGAGACGCTGCGGGAGGTTCATGCCCTGGTGACCGCACTCGACCAGCCGCTGCGAGTGCAGATTACGGTGCCGGAGTCCGGACCGGTGCGAATCGAGATGCGCCACGACCGGATCGGGCCGCTGCGTTGGATGCAGTGGCGGTTGCGGGGTTCACGATCACAGGTGGGGTATCACCCCGTCACGGATCGGTTCGCCGAGCTGGTCGTGCCCGAGTCCCGGAATCCGCTGGGGAGCGCGGCGATGGCCAATTTGCTCGACGCCGACCGCAGCCGGATCGAACGAAGTCTGCGCCGCCGGCTCGCAGCCCATCTGCGAACCACCGGGTGGGATGATCCGGAGCAGCTATCTGCCGCCCAGGGATGGGCGACTCATCTACTGCGCAAACATTTCCCGACGGATCACACATGGGTCGCGGGCTGGTGGATAGAAAATTCCGGAGATGCATCGAGGCTTTGGTTCGGGCGCCCGGATCGGTCGGGCCGGACCTCGGGATTATGGCGTGCACTGTCTCGGTCGATCCAGCTGTCCGATGTGGAGCTCGTTGTCGCACAACGCTTCTTCGGCAGCGACTGGCTCGCAGCGCACCTGTGTGATCTGCTGCTGGAAGGACGCCGGGCAACGACTACGCCGAGTGTGGTGGTCGCCGAGCTGGAAGTACCCGATCCGAGCGAGACCCTCACCGCGACAGCCCCGCTCGTACTCGCGGATGGTTATGACGGCCTGACCCGCCTGCTGGACGCGGCGCCCGCCGCGCAGCGTGACCGCATCCTCGCTGTGGCCACCCGCGCCCTGCAAGAACTGCGGTCGACCGCAACCGGCGGCACCCTGACCGTCGCCTTGGTCGACACCGACGACGGTCTGCGCCTGCGGATCGCCGTGGCCGACCGGCAACAGCCCGGACCTCTCGCCGACGCCGCGTGGCTGAGCGCGGTCGAACAGTTCGAAGCCGCGGACGTCTACCTGCAGCCCTGGACTGGCGGAACACTGCGTATAGCGGAATTCGATGTGTCCGAACCGGATACCGATTCGTACTCGAGTCGCTCATCGGATCCGGCGGGTGACCCCGGTGTGCAGCAGCTGTCTTCCAGGCAAGGGGATACGGACCTTGGTGCGGGGAATGCCTCTAGTGACGATTTCGACGATATCGCCGCGGCGATCAGCCAACTGCTGAAGAATATTCGACTCGCCAAGATGGGAATCCGACAGGGTCAGTCCGGAATAATCGACCCGCGGTCCCGGATGCTGTTGCGGGCCAGGATCAATCATCTGGCTGACCTGGTGACCAACGTCGCACCGGAGCATCGCGCGAGTCGGCAGGCCGTCGTCGATTCACTGCGACGGTTCTTGGATGCTCTGAACGGACGAGTTTACGATACGCAGGTTGGCGTAGGCCTGCCCGATACCGGTAATCAAGTTGCGAAGAAACAGATTATCGACCAACTGGCCGAGGAGCACCATGCATTCCTGGAAGGCTTCATGGCCTGGGATGTGCCCGCTACTCTGGTGGAGGAATGCAGATACGCCCTCGAACTCGTCCATCAGCAGATCGCGAATGTCCACGACGCACGGCTGATTGTCGGCGATGTCCCGGATAGCACCGCGATGGATGCGGTGATTGTCAGGCGCTCGGACGGCTCGTACGACGCTGTCATCACCATCGGTCGGAAATGGGTGACCGATTACGCGGCAATGGCCGCACAATTCAAGGACAGAATTACACGCAATGACCTATCGGGCGATCGTGGTCACCCCTTTGCGACCGGTCTGATCCATGAACTGGGCCATAAGATGGCCAATATCAACGGCTGGAGGATCAACGAAGCCGACAACCGTCGGCGGCTGCAACCGTTTGTTGACTCCGCCGCAGGCGCATTGTCACGCGCCGGAGTCATCGGCGTCAATGGTGTGTGGAAAGACGTATTGCAGTGGTTGGAGAGTGGATCCAGATATTCGAAGAAGAAGGATTCCCTGCATGAGACGATTGCCGAGGCGTTCGCGTATGTGATGGTGCACGGCCGGGACTGGAAGACGCTGCAGGATGCGCAATTCCGGGCGATTTTCGGTTTGCCGAAACTCGACGACACCGAAGTCGCGGCCTATCAGCTCGCCGAAGGACTGGAGGTGGAGCACCCTGACCGGCTCGACCGTGCCGGGTGGGATGCCGAGTTGACCCGCCTTCGCCGAAGATTCGTCTTGAACCCCGGTCGTCGGCGGGATGTGCGGGATCTCGGGCGCCTCATCGAGCGATTGGGTCCACGGTTCGACCAGGTCGCGGCGGCGCTGTCCTTCGACTCGGTAGATCCACAGGCAATGCTGGATGCGGAGAATCGGCAACAATCCCAGCGCGGTGTATGGCATCTGGCCAACGACAATGTACCGAGCCTGCGCAGCGGCGACCACATCGTAGTGTCGTACGAGCCGCCGACCATACGGGTCGTGGCCATGGCAGGTCGTCATGCCGAAGCCCTGGAGGCCTTCCTACGCGAAAGTCCAGAGCACCGGTTGTGGTTGACGGCCACCGGATACGAACTCGTTCTCTACGAAGTCTTCCCGGCCAATTCGCCGCTGGGACTCAGCGATGCGGTGCCGGAGGTGGGCCGGGACGCAGTGCCCGCCGACCCGGTGACGGCGGCCCGCTTCGAGCAGGCGGCCGGGAGGATCGCCGTGGCCATGCTGGATTCCGGTGCGGCGCAGGAACTCTTGCTCACCGGCCTGCACCGCCTTGCGAGTACGGCAGGCCTCGAGCCTGAATTATTGCCCACAGCGGCACAATTCGACGAGTTCGGCGATGCGCACGGAGTGATACGGGAACACCTGAACCTCCCTCAGCAGGCCGGCATGATCCAGCTGTTACGGCATATGGCCGAGCATGTTCCGGGGTTGGCGCAACTGCGCGAGGCGGAGTCGCCGGAAACCATGGTGATCGGCGCGGCCGGAGATCTCGCGGAGGCGGCCGTCGGACTGCCTGGCGCCGGTATGACCGCGTGGCAGGCGCTCGTTCACTATGCGGCGGGCTGGTTGGCGCTGCTCAACGGCGCGAGTTCGGCTGCGGTACCGGACCTGCCGGCGCCCGAGTTGGCCATGGTGGCCCGGGGACTGGCAGTACAGGCGCTGGCGGCGCAAGAAGCCGACGGGCAGGCGGTTCGGGCCGCGACGGACACCGCCGTTGCCCGAGTCCGCGTATTGACCGAGCGGCTGCGGGCCGCATTCGGTAATCCGGAGCCTCCGGCGACCTCGTGGGCGTGGATTCCGACCACGGCCGAGGTTGTCCGGCGTGAACGGGTATCGGCCTCCGATCACGAGACTGCTGAGGACAGCGGTGCCGACGCAACACCCGCCGACGTCGCCAGGGCCATCCAGGTTTCCGACCTCGTCGACGCTGAACTGCGTGCGGCGATGGAGGGTTCACCGATCCAGGGCGGCTATGCGGTGCAGGCGCTCTGTGGCGTGGGTGAGCTGGAATTCATTCGGGCGTGGTTCGCCGCGCAGGGCTGTCCGGTGCGGATCCCGGACGCGGACACCCGACTGATACTCGAGTACACCGGATTCCACGCGCATGAACTGGCGCAGTATGCGGGCGGGCAGTGGACCGATGCCGGGTGGTGGGAGTTCCTGGGGCGACTCACAGCGGTTGGCGATCCGGCCGAAGTGGTGTTGGTGTCGGTGCAGGAGTCCGGGAATGATCCGGATCAGATCAGGACGCACCTCATTACCCTCGCCCAGGCGGCGGACGGCGGGCTCGTACTGCACGAGATGACTCCCGTCGGCAATGGTAGCCGCGAGCTCAGGCAGGTTGTGCTTGCTGGTGAGCATGCGCACAAGAGGCTGCAGCAGATCGCATCTCAGGCGGGACCCGGCGCGGTGTTCTCGGGGATCGTGTTCGACAGTGCCGGGCAGCCGGTGCCGCCACCGAGTGCCGGTGGCGAGGAAGAAACCACATCCGGCCCACAGTCCAGAATCGGCCGTAGCACACCGGAATCCGGCTCTGTGGACGGTTCGCCCGGCGGAGAAGATGACCGATCGGCGCCCGGCGCGACCGCCGGGCAGATCGATCGGGAACTGTCGCTGGCGCGTCAACGGGCCGAGGCGAGGCTCGGGCAGCTTCCGCGGTGGAAGCACGGCGAACGCAAGCACTATGTCGCGGCGCTGCGGACGCTCGACGATATCGCCGCAGAGCGGTCCAGGGTGATGCGCAGCCTCGCGGTCGCCGAGGCACATCTCGAATCCCGGGTCCTGCGCGCGATCTGGACCAGGCTACGTCGAGAAGCCGCTGCCAATGTCCGTGAGCTGACCGGGCGCTTGCAGGGTGTGCTGGATAGCGCGATATTCGCTGAAGCGCGGGAAGATTCCGTGCCTTTCGATCAGCAGGCCGCCATCGCGCGGGTGCTGCGGGATCTGAACCGCACCCGGAATGCCGGTCCGGGAGTGCGGCTACTGGACGATACGGCCACCCCGCAGCCACTGCCGGATCGCGATTATCTGCTGGTGTGGCTGCGGACCACGCCTGTCGGCACAGCGGTCCTTGTCACTGCCCCAGGGCAAGAACCGTACCTGTTGGTCAACGAGGGTATGGCCGTGCAGGTCGACCTCGATGGTCGATCGGTCGCCGCGGCATTGTCCGCGGCATATCCGCCGGGAACCCAGGGCCTGTTCCTCGACGAGAGCGGTCGGCCGTTCATTCCGGACACCCTCGTGCGGCCACACGGCGCGGACGGTGCATTCCATCCCTTCGTTCCGGCCGAGGATCCGGGTGAGTCCGGTGATGCGGAGTTCGCTCCCGGAAGCGGAATCTGGGGCCGGTACGGCGCCGCGGGCGTGCTGATCAGAAACGTCGATGCCGACGGGGTGGAACGATTCCTGATCACCAAGTCCGCGGCGGGATATTCGCAGAGTAACTGGCAGTTGCCCGGCGGTGCGCTGCACTCGAAGGAGACACCGGCGCAGGGCGCGGCGCGGGAGACCATCGAGGAATTGCGGGCCACCCGAGAGTGGCTCGCCTCGCTGGCCTTGTCCGGTACGGTTGTCTCCCGCGGCCCGAACGGCTGGCGGTACACGATGCTGGCCGCCGACGCACCGACGATGTTCGAGCCGGCGATCGATGGCACAGAGACGGCGGAGGCCCGGTGGGTCACCCGCGAGGAACTCGCCGCCCTCGGCGTCGGGGGTGAGCTGCAATCAGGCTTCGCCGAGGGGCTGCCCTCCCTGCTGGGCAAGTACGAACCGGCCGCGGTCGTGCGTGCCTATGCGGCGCTGCCCGGCTGGCTCGCGAAGTTCGATCGTGACTACGCTTACGCAGCGCAGTTCGCCTATCAACGCTCACTCACGGTTCCAGAGCTGGCGGGTATTCCGGTGCCCGCACTGGTCGCGGTGCTGCTCTACACGTCCACGAAAGCCGTGGTGCGGGCCAACAATGCGCTACGGTCCGGTGATCCGGTACAGCTGGCGGAGCAGCGCACGCTGATCGATGCGATTGTCGCGGGATTGCGTCACTTCCCGGAGTATTCCGGCATCGTGTACCGCGGGATCGGCGTCCGGAGTACCGATCTGGCGGGCGTCCTGGCGGGTTACGTACCGGGCACGACGATCACCGAGCCCGCCTTCGTCAGCGCCGACCGGCGGGAGCCGAACGCCGGCAACGTTCGCTTCGCCATCACCTCACGTCATGGTCGCCACGTCGCGGCGATATCCGGCAAGGCATATCTCGGCGAGGACGAGGTGTTGTTCGCGCCCGGAACGACATTCGATGTCATATCGAAGCGCGAGGTCGAGCCGGGACAGTGGCTGATCGAACTCGAAGAGGTCGAATCCGCGCAGACAGGCGGTTCGTCCGATGGTTCGGCGTCCTATTCGTCGCCGGAACCCGCGGGGGACACCGAGACTCTCGACGGGCCGCGTCCCACGAAAGCCGTCGCCGCGGTGCCGGACTCGGTATCGGTAGCGGATTCGTCCGAGAACGATTCCGCGGTATCCGAGGATCGCACGCCCCGCGACACCGCTGAACAGAACAGGCAGGCGGTAGCGCGAGCATGGCATCTGCGTGCCACGTTGCGGCGTTCCGGGGCGGGCCGCCCGGCCGCGCGGGTACGTGGGACCGGTGCGGACGGCTCTGGATATACATACGGTGTAACCCATTACACCCCGCGCCGGGATATGCGCATCGCGGTATTGACCATTCCGGTGCATCTCGCCGCTCGTAAGGCGAACTCGTCGGACATCGTAATGGTCAAGCGCAAGACGCAGCTTGCCATCGATCAGTATTTCAACCAGACGAGCAAGCTGTCCAATGGAGAACGGCTGCTGGTCGACGTGGTTTTCACCGACGACCCGGCCACCGCCGATGTGCACATCACGGTTGACAGGCAACTCACCGACGACGCCGACGTCTGGAGTCCGGTGCTGAGCCCCGAGCAACTGGCTGCCCGGCTGCGTGCGCGCTTGGGCCTGCCCGGCGCCGATCCGGCCTTCAGCGCCGCTGATATCACCCGGATCAGCGGCGATATGTTACGGGCCAGCACACAGGCGCGGTTGCGCGGCCTGCGTGATGAGAAGCCGTTCGGGCGCGGAAAACTGCGCGGCCTGGAGAATGCGGCGTACCAGGCCGCGGTCGAGGACGCCCTGCTCGATGGTGACCGATTCCTGGTCCACGCCGATCCCCGCACGAACGCCTACGGCAAGTTGATCAACGCCGGGCGCATGCGAGACAAGGGGCGCAACACCAACTGTGTCGACGCCTGCCTGGCGGCGTTGTCCTCGTTCAATGGCGATCCACAGGTGGCGCTGGCACGGTACATCGACGAGAACGACAAGGCAGACCGGTTCCGCGGTGAGCATGGCGGCAAGGCCCGCGCCGAACGCTTCCTGCAGGCGAAATGGCAGACACCGGATCGCCGTTCCACGATTGCCGGGCAATTGCGGCAGATCCACGATCGGGTCGCCGCGATGGGCCCCGGCTCGTCGGCGATGGTCGCGCTGACCTGGACGGGGGATGAGCAACAGACGGATGAGCAGGACCGGCCCGGACATACGGTTGTCGTGGTCTACCCGAAGGACGCCGACGGCCCGGTCTGGTGGGATCCGCAGTCCGGCTGGACCGGCGACGCGCCGCGGGACAGCTGGAACGACAGGGTTGCCAAGGTAGATTTCATTCTCGGACCGGCCGGAGAGGAAGCCGACGATGCCGTATCGGACGAAGGAACAGGTCGCGCACCATCTGACGCGGGTACTCGGCGTCGATCGAGAGTTCCGGGTGCGGGAGTTCGAGGGCGTGTGGGTATGCCGGCCGGCGCTCACGCCCCAGGAGCGGGCGGACGGTTCGGGGCTGGGAGCGGCGAACCTGGCGGTCGATCCGGAAACCGGAGTGGTGCTGGAATATCCGAGCTGGCCGGCCGAGATGGTGGCCGAGGACTATCAGCAGGCACGCGAGACGGGTCAGCCACCGTCCGGCGGACAGGTGTATCCGCCGCTCCAGCAGTAGTTTCGGCAGAATCGGCCGATGATTCGGGCGCACTGGCCGGATATCCCGAGGAACCGCTGTCCGCGCACGTGGTGGACGGACTATTCCAGGCTGCGGCGGCGGAACTGCGCGATGCCTATGCGGCCCTGAGCGATGCGGTAGCGGCGCTGCCTGGCGTCGCCGTCGACGATGTGACACGGATGCCCGCGGCGCAGGCGAAGCTGCGGTCGTTGCGGCGGTCATACCACGATCCCGATGCTGTGCGGCGGCTACGCGAGGCGACGCTGCGGTATCTGCGCGCCAGGCAGGCCGTCCACCTGCTGCGGCAAGTGGCGAATCCTGCGGCCGCGCCCGACCGGAATTCACCGCTGTACGCGGCATATGTCGAAAGGCGTGCGCTGCTCGACGCATTCGTCCGGGCAGCCTTGGAATTCGAAGCCGAACTGGAGCGGGTGGTGGCCGCGGCGCCGGGCGCGGCCGCGGTGCGTGGACTGGATTACCTCGCGGGGACCGATCGGCTCACAGCGCTGATTGGTGATCCGGGCCGGGCACGCACCGTGATCACCGCGCTGGTCGATATGTGGGGCCGTGCACAGGATATCGACCTGCACGACGCCCGAACCCCCGAGAGGGAGGGACCTGCCGAGGAAGCCGAGGCCGCCAAGCGGGCATGGCGTGCCGCCGCGTGGGCGGCCGGTGTGGACCCGGACGCGGCGGAGCGCTCCCCCTCGGAACTGGACCGCGAGCTGAATGTCGTGGCTGGTGAACCGGTCATGTTCGGTTCCGAAGCGATCCGTGTCGCCAAGGCCGCCTACCAGCGGCACCGAGCGGCCAAGGATCGGCTCGATGAGCTGGTGGCTGCCGGCGCGGCGCCGATACAGCGCGTCGACGTCGAAGAGATGTTGCGTAAATCGATTGTCGCGGCCGCCCGCGCGATCTCGGCCGGCATGAACGCCGAGAGGCTATTGGCCGGCGTGGACCGGGCAGCAGCCGAGCAGCGTCGCGGCATGCGCCTGACCAGGCTGATCGACCTCTCACGGCCCGACCCCTTCGAGACGCTGGCTCGACGTGTCACGGCATATTACGGATATATCGACAAAATGACCCAGCGCTATGCGAACCAGCAGCGTCGGCTGTCGAACGGCGGGCGCGCGGAGGCATTCGGTGCCCTGCGCGCCGCCGCCGATGCCGCTGGCATACCGCTGTACTGGCTGATCGAGGGGACACAGGCGGCGAATCTGCGTCTCGGCACACGGGTCACGGATCCGTTGGGCGAACGCATCGATCGGGCGGCGCTGGCGGAACTCGGCCGCGCCCTCGATGCCTTCTACGGTCCTGGGATGGTCGAGGTCCCCGAACAGCGCTTGGTCGAGAACCCCTTCGAGATCCGTCTGATTCCCTTGGG
>NZ_JAGPOX010000086.1 GCF_019038435.1 Nocardia alni | reverse complement strand
CTCCCACAGCCCGATTCCCGCCCCCGCCGCCCGGATCTCCGGCGCACCCTCGACGACGGTCACCTCGTGACCCATCCGCCCGAGCGCACCCGCCGCCGTCAGCCCGACCAGTCCGCCACCCGCTACCACGACTCGCATGATGTTCTCCCTTGTCCCGCGCCCTGTCGACGTCCGAAACAATTCAACGACGGCTACCATATGATTACAAATGCATAGTTCTGATTGATAATATGCGTGCCATGCATGTGGATCTGAACCTGCTCACCGCCCTCGACGTGCTGCTGGCCGAGCGCAGCGTGGGCGTGGCCGCCGAACGGATGAACCTTTCGCAGCCCGCGATGAGCCGCACGCTCGCCCGCCTGCGCACGGTGACAGGGGATCCGATCCTGGTCCGCTCCGGCCGCGCCATGCTGCCGACGCCGTACGCCGAGCAGATCCGCGACCAGCTGCACGCCCTGGTCGAGCAGGCGCACACGATCCTCACTCCCCCAACCGATTTCGATGCGTCCACAGTGAAACGCACGTTCACCCTGCAATGCAACGACGTCATCGCCAACGCACTCGTCGCCGATCTGACCGCCCGGATCCGGCGCACGGCGCCGGGCGTGCACCTGCGCCTGCTGGCCGAATCCGGCACAACCGTGGACGATCTGCGCGAGGGCCGGGCGGATGCGCGCCTGTCCGCCGACGAACCCGAGGCCCCCGATCTGCGCGCCCGCGTCGTCGCCGGCGACCGCCTCGCCCTGATCTCCCGGCTGGATCCGGCCACCACGATCACCATGGCCGATTTCGCCGCCTTCGACCACGTGGTGGTGTCCCGTCGCGGCAGGGTACGCGGCCCGATCGACGACATCCTGGACACCCACGGCCTCACGCGCCGCGTAGTCCTGTCCGCCCCCACCCTGGACGTAGCGCTGCGCGCGGTGATCACCGGCGACCTCGTCACCGTCGCCCCCGCCGCATGCGTGACCCGCCTGGCCCAGCACCCCGCAATCGCGACTCACACACTCCCTTTCGCGCTCCCCCCGATCCGCGCGATCCTGTCCTGGCACGCCCGCCTCGACCAGGACCCCGGCCACCGCTGGCTACGCGACCTCATCGCCGAATCCGCCGCCGAATCCATCGGCGGCGCACCGAAGCCGCCCGACACTGCCCGCTGAGATGAGAACCGGCCTCCCGCTACATTCTTGGCGGTGATTCGGTTCCAGACCGACCATGGCGATGATCGTGCGCCGATTCGATTTCGTCCACGTTACCGATCGTCGTGCGACAGGCCGGGCTCATGTTAACCGTGTTTCGAAATGCCCTGGACGTCGATTACGTCGACGCTATCGAACACACGGTCGGCATCCGCGGAAAGTTCACTCGAAGAGTCGGATCACATTGCCGTACAACGTATTCGACTGCCAGCAGAGATCGGAATCATGGTGAAGGTCCGGCAACCCCGTCTTCTTCCGGATGTGACCAATCGGAAACAGTTCCGGAGTCCACTTGATTCATCGCACGAGCCGGCGAATGGGCCGTCTCACCTTCAGTATTCGCAGGAGATGAATCATGTCCGCACCCACCACCGACGATATCGACAAGGCCATCGCGGAGAACATCGCCAAGTCGCTGTCCGAGATTCCGCATCCCGCGCTGCCGGCGGGGACCAATATCTACGGGTCGACGAAGATCTTCCCGGACTATCGAGCCGAGGCGGGGGAAACCTATTTCACGCTGGTGCACGGTATCGCGCACGAGTCGTCGGTGAGCTTCGTCGCGGTGTTGCAGGCGACCCGGGCGCTGCGCAAGGGGTTCGAATCCGCGATCTACTTCTACGGACCCGGTGCGATCAACTGCATCGCCAACCGCGGCTTTCCGACCACCGGAGACAGCGGATTCCCGGGTGAGCAGAACATCAACGATGCCGTGGGTACCTTCATCAAGGAGGGCGGCAAGGTGTTCGCGTGCCGGTTCGGCCTGGCGCTGCACGGCGCCCGCGAGGAGGACCTCATCGAGGGCGTCATTCCCGCGCATCCGCTGGATGTGCAGGACGCGCTGATCTATTACGCGCGCAAGGGCGCGATCATCAATTCCACCTATCAGGTGTAGGACGGCCGCGATGACCGAGATATCGACACGGGTGGATCTCGCACTACTCGGCATCCGGGCCGGAGGTTCCGAGCGGCATTCGGATGTGCCCGTACAGCGCCGCGCCGGGGCCGGGCCGAGCGATGACGGTCATATGCTGCTCGGGGGCGCCGGCGCCGCCATACCCCTGCGCGCCGACAGTCCCTATTCGCTGCGCGGGGATCGCCTGCTCCTGGACGGCGCCGACCTGGGGATCACGGTCGAGCCGGTGCGCCGCCCCCGCTTCTACGATCTGCGCACCGCCGACGGCGTGGCCTACGAACAGATCGCCAGGCTGCACGGGGCCGACGTACTGGCCACCACCGTGGTGCAGACGTGCGTCCGCTACGCCGAGGACCAACGCTGCCGCTTCTGCGCCGTCGAGGCCTCGCTGGACGCGGGCCACACGATCGCGGTCAAGCGCCCCGCCCAATTGGCCGAGGTCGCCGAGGCCGCGGTCCGGCTCGACGGCGTGCGCCAGATGGTGATGACAACCGGCACCTCGGCCGGGAAAGACCGTGGCGCGAGACATCTGGCCCGATGCGTACGGGCGGTCAAACACGCGGTACCCGCACTGCCGATCCAGGCACAGTGCGAGCCCGCCGATCCGGACGCCCTGCGCGAATTGCACAGTGCCGGTGCGGATTCCATCGGAATCCACGTCGAATCACTCGACGACCGGGTACGCGCCCGCTGGATGCCCGGCAAATCCACCGTCCCACTGAGCGAATACCGCGCCGCCTGGGCACAGGCAGTCGAACTGTTCGGCCGCAACCAGGTCTCCACCTACCTACTCGTGGGCCTCGGCGAGGACCCGGACGAATTGGTCGCGGGCGCAGAAGAACTGATCACCATGGGCGTGTACCCATTCGTCGTCCCGTTCCGACCGCTGGCGGGCACCCTGGCCGTCGACGTCGATCATGCCCCCGCACCCGAACCGCAGGTCCTGCAGGACGTGACGCTGCGAGTTGCCGCCGCACTACGCCGCGCGGGCATGACCGGAACCGGCCAGAAGGCAGGCTGCGCCGCATGCGGCGCATGCAGCGTGCTGCAAGCAGCCGGAGCATGACATGAGGACCACCGCGAATACCCGAGACCCTGGCGCTGCCCACGGCCGATGCACCGACCACGGCCGGGCTGAAGACTGGGCTACACAACATGTGCGGCGTGAAGCGCGCCGAAAGCGGCGGAAGCGCGACATGACAGTCATCGCAAACGCTGGAGAACATGATGTCACGCATGGTCGCCGCGCTACACCAGGCTGGTATGACGAGCGCCAGGTGAGAGGTGGGCTGCGCGGCGCGCGGCCGACGGCGGGGCAGCACATGACGGCCACCGCCGACGCTCGCGAACATGACGACGTGCCTCGCCGCCGCGCTGAGCCGGGCGGTCAAGGATCGGCCAGAGAGTGGGCTCCGCCGCATGCGGCGTGTTGCAGGTGGCGGCGTGGGATGACGGTCAGCGCAGTGGCTCGAGGTCATGGAGCCGCACATGGCCGCGGTGTTGCGCCGGACGGGCACGTCCGGGGCACGTCGAAAGGCGGGGTGTTATGACTATCGCCACGGAACTCTCTGGCGGGCAGCGCTTCTGGCTGGATCACCTGTCGTCCGTCGGCATTTCGCCGGGGCTGGACCGGTGCGTTTTGTCGGGCAATCCGCATGCGGTCGGGGACGGGTTCTTGATCCATCCTGCCGCAGCCACGCAGGTGTCCGCTTACCGCGCGCTGCGGCGGAACAGCTTCGTCGCCGAACAGGGGCTGTTCTCCGGCAGCGACGCCGACGATCTGGACGATGATCCGCGCACCACGGTGCTGGTCGCAGTAAGTCCGGACGGGACCGTGCTCGGGGGTGTGCGCTTGGCGCCGGCTACCGCCGAAGATATGGGCTGGTGGACCGGTAGCCGGTTGGTCGTGGATCGTGCCGCGCGTACCAAGGGCGTCGGTAACGCACTGGTGCGGGCGGCGTGTGCCTTCGCCGAGAGCAACGACGTCCTGCGCTTCGAGGCCACGGTTCAGGCCCGGCATGCGCCGCTGTTCGGTCAGCTGGGCTGGATTCACTTGGGCGACACAGAGATCGGCGGAATGCCCCATGCGCGGATGCGTTGGCCGATCGATCGGATCGAACGCCTGGTCGGGGAGACCAAGGCCATGTTGGGCATATTGCTCGACGGGCTCGGCAGCCAGCCGATGACCTTGGGCGGACCGGGTTTTCGGGGCGACGATGGCGCGCCGGTTCCGGGCAGCGATCTGGTGGCCGCCTGCGACGCGATCATTCCCGCCATGGTCGAACGCGATCCGGAATGGGCCGGATGGTGTTCGGCGCTGGTGAATCTCAACGACCTGGCCGCCATGGGCGCGCATCCCGCCGGACTGCTGGACGCGGTCGCCGCGCCCACCCGCTCGCTGCTGACCCGGATCCTGCGCGGGCTGGCCCGGGCGAGTGACATGTGGGGGGTACCCATCCTCGGCGGGCATACCCAGATCGGTCCACCCGCGCTGTCGGTGACAGCGTTGGGCCACGCCGCGCGCCCGGTGCCCGGAGGCGGCGGCCGCATCGGCGACCAGCTGCGCCTCACCGCCGACCTGGGCGGCAGATGGCGCAGCGGATACCGTGGCCGCCAATGGGATTCGTCCTCGCACCGAACCGGCGAGGAACTCCGCGCACTGGGCCGGTTCGTCGCCGCCACCGCGCCGGCCGCCGCGAAGGATGTCAGCATGGCCGGTATCGCCGGAACCGCGGGCATGCTCGCGGAGGCGTCCGGGGTCGGCGTCGAACTCGACCTGACCAGCCTGCCGCGTCCGGCGAACGCCACTCTCGCGCAATGGATCACCTGCTTCCCCGGCTACGCCATGCTGACCGCCGACCGGCCCGGCGCGGCGATCGCCGATCCCGGCCCGGCCACCTCCGCGGTATGCGGCGTACTCACCTCGAGCCCCGGCGTGCGCCTGCGCTGGCCGGACGGAACCATCACCACAGCGGTGCACAGCACCGTCACCGGATTGGGACACTCATGAACGACCTCACCCTCTCCGTGGCCGCGGCCGAATTCGGTCGCGACATGGAGCAGTGCTATCGCACCATCGCCGCCCTCATCGAGCGGGCCCGCGACCGCGGCTCCGCGCTGCTGGTCCTGCCCGAGGCCTGCTTGGGCGGCTATCTGCCCAGCCTCGGCGGCGATTCGGAGACCGCGGAGGACAGGCAGCGTCGCCTGCGCAGCCTGCCGCCCGCGCTCGAACTGGACGGCCCCGAACTTCGGCGCGTCGCGGCCATGGCCGGTGATCTGGTGGTGACGCTGGGATTCTGCGAGGCCGACGGCGAGGCCCGCTACAACGCCGCGGTCACCCTCACCGGCGACGGCATCCTTGCCTCCTACCGCAAGGTGCATCAACCGCTGGGCGAAAACCTCTGCTACGAAGCCGGATCCGAATATCACGCCTTCGACACACCGATCGGCCGGATGGGCATGCAGATCTGCTACGACAAGGCATTTCCGGAAGCCGCCCGGGCCCTGGCGCTGGACGGCGCGGAGATCATCACATCGCTGTCGGCCTGGCCGACCGCCCGCACCGCCACCACCGAACGACTCGAGGACGACCGCTGGACCCAGCGTTTCGACATCTTCGACCGCGCACGCGCGGTGGAGAACCAGGTGGTGTGGATCGCCTCCAATCAGGCGGGCACCTTCGGTTCGCTGCGGTTCGTCTGCAACGCCAAGATCGTCGGCCCCGGCGGCGACATCCTGGCCACCACCGGCGCTGCGCCGGGATTGGCCAGTGCCACAGTGGATGTCGACCACGCGCTCGAGCTCGCCCGCGGCGGCGGCATGTACAACCTGCGCGACCGGCGGCCCGAGCTCTACGGCAGCGTCGTGGCACGGCACGGCGTGGTCGGGCAGCCCGCGATACCGGGGGAATTGGCGGCCACCCATGCCTGAACATCACGATGTCGTGGTGATCGGCGGCGGTCAGGCCGGACTGTCGATGAGCTGGCATCTGACCGGTCGCGGCATCGATCACCTGGTGCTCGAGCGCGATACGATCGCCCACGAATGGCGCGACACCCGCTGGGACAACTTCACTCTCGTCACCCCGAACTGGCAGTGCGTACTGCCCGGCTACCGTTACACCGGCCCGGACCCGCACGGCTTCATGCCCCGCGACGAGGTATACGCCTGGGTTCGCGGCTACGCGGACACGTTCGCGCCGCCGGTGCGCGAACATGTCGCCGTGACAGGTCTTGCCGTATCGCCCTCCGGCGGTTTCGATCTCGACACCACCTGCGGCCCGCTGCACTGTGATCGGGCGGTGGTAGCCGTCGGCGGCTACCACACGCCCGCGCTCCCCCGCTTCGCCGAGCGGCTTCCGGCCCGGATCCGGCAGCTCACCTCTGCCGAATACCGCAGCGCCGCCGCACTTCCCGAGGGCGACGTGCTGGTCGTCGGCACCGGGCAGTCCGGGGCTCAGATCGCGGAAGATCTACATCTCTCCGGCCGCAGAGTGCATCTGGCGGTCGGCAGCGCACCGCGGGTGGCACGCTTCTATCGGGGCCGGGATTGTGTGGCGTGGCTACAGGATATGGGTCATTACGACATTCCCATCGAGGATCAGCCCGGCGGACTGGGTAAGCGGGAGAACACCAACCACTACGTCACCGGCCGCGACGGCGGACGCGACATCGATCTTCGCCGATTCGCCTGCGAGGGTATGGCACTGTATGGGCGAATGATCGGTTTCTCCAGCGGCACGGGTTATTTCGAGCCGTCGCTGGAGAAGTCCCTCGATGCCGCCGACGCCGTGGCCGAGAGCATCAAGGATTCCATCGACGCGTACATCGCCCGTGCGGGAATCGACGCGCCAGTGCAGTCGCGCTATAGGCCGGTGTGGCGGCCCGAGCGTGAGGTCACCGAGATCGACGTCGCCGCCCAGGGCATCACGTCGGTGATCTGGTCGACCGGGTTCCGCACCGATTATCGCTGGCTGCGGGTGGGCGTCTTCGACGGCGAGGGCCATCCGTGCCACAACCGCGGGGTCACGGGAACGCCGGGACTCTACTTTCTCGGGCTGCCGTGGCTGCATACGTGGGGTTCGGGCCGCTTCGCCGCGATAGCCCGTGACGCGAAATATCTGGCCGACCGGATCACCGTCACCGTCCCCGAAACCGTCACGGCGCGCGCCGGATTCGCATGACCGGCGACCGACTCCTATCCATGAGCCACGACCCGGAACCCGCGCAGAGGATGGTGTCCCGGTGACGGCCACCCGGATCGCAGCCGTAGCAGCGCATTTCGGCGCGGGCATCTCGCGCGCGCTCGATAAAATCGGCGGCATCGTCGAGCGTCTGACCGACGACGGCGTCGATCTGCTCGTGCTGCCCGACGCCACCCTGGGCGGATATATCGGGGATCTGCGCAACCCGGACCCCGCGACCGGGCCCGAGGCCATCGACCCGGACGGACCCGAGATCCGCCTGCTGTGCCGCATGGCCCGGAATATGACCGTCTGCGTCGGCTATGCCGAGCGGGCCGCCGATATCCGCTACAACGCCGCGGTCTGCCTGACCGGCGACGGTGTGCTCGGCCGCCACCGCAAGGTGCATCAGCCCGCCGGCGAGCATCTGGCCTACGCTGCCGGAGATCGCTTCGCCGCCTTCGACACTCCTGTCGGCCGGCTCGGCATGCTCATCGACTACGACAAGACCTTCCCCGAATCGGCGCGGGTGCTCGCCCTGGACGGCGCGCGGACGATCGCCGCGCTGTCGGCCTGGCCGGCCAGCGTCACCGACCGCGCGTCCCGGATGCCCAACGATCGCCAGTCGCGCCTGTTCGACCTCTATGATCAGGCCCGCGCCGCGGAGAACCAGGTGGTACTGGCCTCCTCGAATCAGACCGGGATCACCGGCAACCTGCGCTTTCTGGGGCAGGCCAAGATCGTCGGCCCCGGCGGGGACATCCTGGCCAAGACGTGGTCCAAGGGCGGCCTCGCAGTCGCCGATGTGGATATCGACGCCGAGGTCGAGCGGGCGCGGCGGGTGCTGCGGCATCTCGAGGAACGGCGCGTCGAGGCGTATCCGACGCTGTTGCGGGACAAGAGCCACTGATGCGCGTCGCACTGCTCACCTATTCGACCAAACCGCGCGGCGGGGTGGTGCACACCCTGGATCTGGCCGAGGCCCTGGCCCGGCTCGGCGCACGGGTCACCGTGTGGACCCTGGGTCGCGGCGGCGACACCGGATTCTTCCGTCCCGTCGATCCCGCGGTTCACCTGCGGATAGTGCCGTTCGCAACGTTCGACGGCGAACCCGTCGGACCGCGAATCATGCGTTCCATCAGTGCATTACGCGCGGCATTCACCCCTGATGAGTACGACATCGTACACGCGCAGGACTGCATCAGCGCCAATGCCGTCGACCGCTGCATCCGCACCATCCACCACCTCGACGCCTTCACCACGCCCGAACTCGCCCGCTGTCACGAGCGCGCGGTGATCACGCCCTATGCGCGGATCTGCGTGTCCGCAGCCGTGGCGCGGGAGGTGTGCGCCGGATGGGGGCTGCGGCCCACCGTGATACCCAACGGCGTGCAATACGATCGCTTCGCCGACGCCGCGGGCGATGATCCCGAAATCGTCGGCGCGCGCGATGAATGGCGTCGGCGACTCGGGCGGTATGTGCTTGCGGTCGGCGGCATCGAGCCGCGTAAGGGCAGTACCGACCTGCTCGAGGCCTTCGCACTGCTGCGCCGGGAACATCCCGATCTGAATCTCGTCTTCGCCGGTGGGGAAACGCTTTTCGACTACCACGACTACCGTCGTCGATTCGACGAACGGGCGGCGAAGCTCGGCATCGGCCCGGAGGTGCTCGGCCCGGTCGCCCACCATCAGCTCCCCTCCCTGGTGGCGGCGGCCGACGTACTCCCAT
The DNA here is from genome assembly GCF_019038435.1 of Nocardia alni. Taxonomy (GTDB): domain Bacteria; phylum Actinomycetota; class Actinomycetes; order Mycobacteriales; family Mycobacteriaceae; genus Nocardia; species Nocardia alni. The sequence continues at coordinate 32,094 of NZ_JAGPOX010000086.1, read as the reverse complement.
TCCTGTCCATCAAGGAGGGTTTCGGTCTCGCCGCGATGGAGGCCCTGGCCGCCGGGGTCCCGGTCGTCGCCCGCGAGCTACCGGTATTGCGTGAAATCTTTCGGGACACCGTCGATTACGCCGCGACCCACGAGCAGATGGCCGCGGGTATGGCGCGGGCGCTGCGCCCCGATTCCGGCCGCATCGACCGCGGTCGAGCCCTGGCTGCCGAATTCACCTGGGAACGAGCCGCACTCGCGCACGTGGACTTTTATCGGCGGCATCCGACCCGGCCGTCGCGCTGATCGCGAATCCACGATGGGCAGGTCCGGAACCGGACTCCGGATCACGCTGCGGCAGCGGTATGTTCAGGCTGGCCTGCCGCGTCATCCGCGCCTCGGGTCAAGAGCCGGGCGGACAATCCGAGCACGGCGCTGACCACGATGAGCATGCCCATCGGGATGCCGGTATCGCTGCCGCCCAGACCGACCATCGGTGAAACCAGTGCGCCCAGAACGAATTGCAGCGCGCCCAGCAGGGCCGAGGCGCTTCCCGCGGACTGACGGGCGCGGCCCACGGCCAGGGCGCTGGCCGTACCCATGATCATCGTGACCGAGCTGACCATGACGAACAGCACCGGCAGCACCGCCCAGACGGGGGCGTGCGCGGCGAGCAGGCTCAGCAGGATCGCGCCGAATATCAGCACGACTGCCTGTCCGATCGTCAGGATCGTCTGCGGGCGAACGCGTTTGACCAGGCGGGAGACGATCAGACCGAGGGTGACCATGCCGAAGGCGTTGACAGCGAAATCCACCGTGTACTCGGTGGTGGTCAGGCCGAGCACGTCCTGCAGGACGAACGGTGAGGCCGAGATGTAACTCATCAGCGCGGCGAAACCGAAGGCGAAGGCCAGGATGTAGCCGACGTATCCGCGATCGCGCAGCAGGCCCCAGAGGGTACGGCCGGTCGCGGCCAGGCCGCCGCCGTGGCGGCGCTCGGGCGGGAGCGATTCGGGCACGATCGCCAGCGAGCCGAGGAACATCACCAGGAAGATTCCGCTCAGCACCCAGAATTCCGCGCGCCAGCCGACCTTCGCCAGCACCCCGCCCAGCAGGGGCGCGATGACAGGCGCGATGCCGGTGATGCTGGCGAACAGGGTGAAGATGCGGGCCGCGGCCACGCCGCCGACCCGGTCCGCGGCCACCGCCCGCGCGATCACGATGCCCGCCGCGCCGGCGAAGCCCTGTACGAAGCGCAGCACGATCAGCACCCAGATCGTCGGGGCAATGGCGATCGCGACCGTGGCCACTGTCGCGATCGCGGTGGCCAGCAGCAGGGGGCGGCGACGGCCGAATCGGTCGGACAGCGGGCCGATCACCAACTGCCCGGCCGCCAGACCTACCAGGAAGGTGGTGAGCGTGAGCTGCACGCTGGACGCGCCGGTGTGCAGATTCGCCGCCATTCCGGTGAAGGACGGCAGGTACATGTCGGTGGCGAACGGCGCCACCGCCGACAACAGCCCCAACACCACCAGCAGCAGCCCGGCCACCCCCGGATCGGCCGACTTCCGCATGACACCACCTCCAGATACTTATTTATTAATAAATAAGCTACCATGGTGCCCATGAGCCGCAAGTCGGAGCTGCGCAAGCTCGACACCGCGCTGCGGGAGCTGTCCCGGGCGGTACAGCGGGCGAGTGTGCACAGGGCCAAACTCGAACCGCTGACCCAGACCCAGGCCGAGGTGCTGCGACTGATCGTGCACGCACCCGGGATGGCGCCCGGCCGGGTCGCCACGGTCACCGGAATGCAGCCGAGCAACGTCAGCGCAACCCTGCGTTTCCTGACCGAACTCGGGCTCGTCCGCCGCGAGACCGACGCCACCGACCGCCGCAGCACCCGCATCCTGCCCACCGACAAGGCGATCGAGGACACCGGACGCATCGAGGCGGTACGCACGCAACTGGTGCTGGACGCGTTGGAGACGGTCGACGAGGCCGACATCGAACGCATGATCGCCGCGATCCCGGGCCTGCAAGCATTGACACGCGCCCTGCACACCGACGGCCACTAACCGAAATCACCGCACGCTCGAGGACCGCACATCGCGAGGCAAATCGCTCTCCGGAAATTCCAGCCCAGTGTGCCCCGCCCTGTCCGGTGCGGCCGGCTGCCCGCTGGCTGTACCGAGCCGGCTGGACTTTCCGAGCTCGAGGTGGGCACCCGGGATCAGCCAGTCGACGCGACACCAGTGGACGCCGATACTGCCGTGACGTCGAGAGCGATGGCGCGCCCGCGCCAAGCGCGCACGCCGACCACGTGGTGCTCCTGGGTTCCGAGGGCCCGGGGAGCACGCTGGACGAAGCGTGCCCGCACCGCGACCTGCCCGCGACGAGAACCACGTGGGGCTACCTGCGCGACCGCGCCCCGGCGCCCCAGGGCACCGATCCGGACCAGCCGGTGCCGCGTCGTTCGAGGACGGATCGCCTCATCACCCGGGCGCAGCGCCAGCAGGGCGACCCGGCGATACTCCTGGACCGGTGATCCCGGCACGCCGCGCCGGAACCATGCGCCGAATCCGAAGATCCGCCCCGACAGCGCCGTCAAGACAGACGCCCGACCTACCGGTCACCGCGGGTGCCGATCACCCGGCCGCGTGGATCGCGGGACGTAGCGGGCGCGGGCGCACGAGGCCGGGTGGGTCTGGATTCGTCAGTCCGGACTGTTCAGTCTATTGTCTATATCATGCAGGTGGCACTACCCCCGTTGGATAGGTTGGCCGGGCGACTATGAGCAGCACCACAATTCAGTCTCCGGCGGTCAGCGAGCGCTACAAGTGGGTGGCGCTGTCCAACACCACGTTGGGCGTGTTCATGGCGATGGTGGACGCCTCGATCGTGATCGTCTCCATGCCCGCCATCTTCCGGGGTATCGGCCTGGATCCGCTGGCGCCGAGCAATATCGGCTATCTGCTGTGGATGATGCTCGGCTATCTGCTGGTGTCCGCGGTCATGGTGGTCACCCTCGGGCGATTCGGCGACATGTTCGGCCGGGTACGGATGTACAACGCCGGATTCGTGGTCTTCTCCTTCGCCTCGCTGGCGCTGTCGGTGGATCCGCTGCACGCGCAGGGCGGGGCGATCTGGCTGATCGCCTGGCGAATGGTGCAGGCATTCGGTGGCGCCATGCTCACCGGCAACTCCGCGGCGATCCTCACCGACGCCTTCCCGGCGCACCAGCGCGGCATGGCGCTGGGCATCAATCAGATCACCGCGCTGGCGGGCCAGTTCCTCGGGCTGCTCGTCGGCGGGGTACTGGCCGCGATCGACTGGCATGCGGTGTTCTGGGTCAGCGTGCCGGTCGGCTTCATCGGCACCATCTGGTCGTATCGCAGCCTGCGGGAGATCGGCGCGCGCCAGCCCGCGCGGGTGGACTGGGCGGGCACCGCCACGTTCACCATCGGCACCAGCGTCATCCTCGCCGCCATCACCTACGGCATCCAGCCCTACGCCAACCACCCCACCGGCTGGTTGAATCCGAAGGTGCTGGGCGCGCTGGTCGGCGGGGCGCTGCTGCTGGTGCTGTTCTGCATCATCGAGACCCGGGTACGTCAGCCCATGTTCCAGCTCGGGCTGTTCCGAATACGCGCGTTCGCCGCCGGAAACCTTGCCGCGCTGCTGGTCGCGATCGCCCGCGGCGGGTTGCAGTTCATGCTGATCATCTGGTTGCAGGGCATCTGGCTGCCGGTGCACGGCTACAGCTTCGAGTCCACGCCGCTGTGGGCCGGGGTCTACATGCTTCCGCTGACCGGCGGATTCCTGATCGCGGGGCCGCTGTCGGGATATCTGTCCGACCGGTTCGGGGCACGATTGTTCTCGACCACCGGGCTGCTGCTGGTGGCCGCGTCGTTCGTCGGGCTTGTGGCGCTGCCCGTGTTGTTCTCCTATCCGCTGTTCGCCATATTGCTGTTCGTCAGCGGCATCGGTCAGGGCATGTTCTCCGCGCCGAACACCTCGGCGATCATGAGCAGCGTGCCCGCCGGGCGGCGCGGCGTCGCCTCGGGAATGCGTGCGACACTGCAGAATTCGGGGACGTCGCTGTCGATCGGGGTGTTCTTCTCACTGATGATCGCCGGGCTGGCCTCCACGCTGCCCAAGACCCTCTCCTCCGGGCTCACCGCTCACGGCGTGCCCGCCGCGACGGCGAACCACCTCGCCTCACTGCCGCCGGTCAGCAGCCTGTTCGCCGCATTCCTGGGCAACAATCCCATCTCGCATCTGCTCGGGCCCGATGTCCTGAAGAGCCTGCCCGCCGCCGATTCGGCCACGCTGACCGGCACCCGCTTCTTCCCGGAGCTGGTGTCCGGACCGTTCCACCACGGGCTGGTCATCGTCTTCGGCACCGCCGCGGTCATGGCCGTGATCGGCGCGGTCGCCTCGCTGCTGCGCGGGCGGCCGAGGACACCGCACAGCGCCGACTAGCATCGCCGCGGGCGATACCACGCATACCATGAAAGTTCTTCCGCCCGTGCTGTGTTCATTGCGACGATGCAGCACGGTGGGATGTGACGGCGTTCCACCGGGCCGGATCTCCAGGAGCATCTCATGGTGGAACAACCCGCGGTCGCCGATGATCGCGCCCCCGCCCCGACCGCGACGCTGACCAGGACAACGCTGGTCGCCGCGTGCCTATCGGTCGCCGCGGCACAGCTGTGCCTGACATTGCCGTCGGCGATCAACGGCAATATCCAGGCGCACTTCCACTCGACGGGCTCCCAGCTGGCCTGGGTCACCTCGGCGTTCATCTTGCCGACGGCGATCCTCGAGCTCAACTTCGGACTGCTGGGCGATATGTTCGGTCGCAAGGCACTGCTCGTGTACGGCGGATTCCTGCTCGCCGTCGGCAATCTCGTCGATGTGGTGGCGCCGACCATCCACCTCATGTGGGTCGGCCAGGCCCTGTCGGGAATCGGTGCGGCCATGCTGTTCCCGTCCTCCCTCGCCGTAATCGCCGCGGGTACACCCGATCCCGGCGACCGCGCGAAGGCACTCGCCCGGTGGGCGCTGAGCCTATCGATAGCCTCGGCGCTCGGGCCGCTCATCGCCGGGGTGATCGCCGAGCTCACCGTCTACCAGTGGGTGTTCGTGGTACCGCTGATATTCGGGGTGATCGTGGGCGTGGTCAACGTGTTCGCGGTGACCGACTCCCGCGCGCCCGAGGGCCGCAAGCTGGACTGGCCCGGCCAGATCACCGTGGCACTGGCGCTGTTCGGTCTGCTGTGGGCGACTCTGCAAGGGTCGGCAGCCGGTTGGGGCGCGCCCGCGGTGATCATCGTCTATGTTCTGGCGGTCGTCTTCCTCGTCCTGTTCGTTTTCGTCGAATTATGTTCGGGCGCACCGATGTTCAAACTAGATCTGTTGAAGATACCGGCATTCGCCGGTGCGGCCGGTGTCGCGCTGGTCGGCATGCTCGGCTTCATCGGCACCGCCTACTCGGTGAGCATCCGGGTCGGGGTGGTGCAGCACAGGGACAGCCTGCACACGGCCTTTCCGTTCGTTCTGGTGCAGGCGATTCCGCTGCTTCTGGCCCCGGTGCTCAGCCGCCTGCTGCGCCAGGTGAATCCGCGCTGGCTGCTGGCCGGCGGGCTGCTTCCGCTCGCGGTCGGGCAGTTCTGGTTCGCGGCCCTTCCGATCTCGAACAGCTCCATGCTCGCCTTGGTACCGCCGGCCCTGCTGCTCGGCATCGGATTCATTCTGGTGGTGTCCTCGCTGACTGCCGCGGCGGTGAACTCTGTACCGGTGGGGCTGGCAGGAATGGCCAGCGCGGCAACGAGTCTGGTGCGAGAGTTCGGTCAGGTGCTGGGGCCCGCGGTGATCAGTGCGATCATGCTCGGCCAGGCGGGCTCGGCCATGGCGGGCCAACTCGAGCACGCCGGGGTGTCCGGCGGGCAGTTGCATGCGGCGCTCGGCGCGAACCACGGCGGAGGCCCGCTGGCGGTGGTCACGGGCGACTTCGGCGATCACGTCCATTCGGCGAGTCTGCTGGCCATGCAGCACGGGCTCACGATCGGCATCGTGGTCTGCGGGATCGCCTCGCTGGTGGGTGCGGTGATCAGCGTCGTCGTGATCCGGCCTGCCCATCCGGAGCTGGTCGCGGTATGAGGCCGCGCAGTATCGCCGCTGGGCATGCCGGGATCGGCAGAAGGTGTTTCCGCCGTGCCGAACTCGAACTCAGCGTCAGCAGTCAGGTGCCAAGTCGGATCCCGTACGCCGGGCGCAATGGTGTGCGCCGGGCGGGATGGGGTCTGGTGAGCGAGCGGGATCGGGGCTGTGGAGGGTAACGATGTGCTCGTGGTCGGCGGCGGCATCGCCGGATGCGTGGCGGCCCTGGCGATGCACCAGCGCGGGATCGGCGTGCGGATCGTGGAGATCCGGTCGCCCTGGACCGGCGCGGGGCACGGAATCACCGTGCAGGGCAACGCCTTGCACGCCCTGCGCACGGTAGGGGTCCTCGATCGGGTGCTGGCTCGGGCGGTGCCGTTCGACACGCTGCGCATGCGTCACGTCGACGGGACACTGCTCGAAGAGCTCGTTACCCCGCGCACCGGCGGGCCGGATCTGCCCGCCACGGTCGGTGCGCTGCGTTCGGATCTCCAGGCGGCACTGTCGGATGCGGTGCGCGAGAAGGACATTCCGGTGACGCTCGGCACCGGCGTGACCGCACTCGACCAGCGGCCCGGAGGGGTCGAGGTCACTCTCGGCACCGGCGAACGGGGACGGTTCGCGCTGGTCGTCGGGGCGGACGGAATCCGTTCGACCATACGGCGATCGATCGGCATCGATATCGAGCCGAAGCCGACCGGGATGGGCATCTGGCGGGTGGTCGCCGAGCGTCCCGCCGAGATGGATTGCGCGGAATTGTATTTCGGCGGCCCGCGCTACAAGGCCGGATACTGTCCGATCTCCGAGGATCGCTGTTATGCCTATCTGCTCGATGTGCCACTGGATTCGTCGATGATCGGCGAACGTCCCGCCGGAGCGCTGCTGCGCGAACGCTCGGCCGGGTACGGGGGGCTGTGGGGACGCATTCGCGAAGAGCTGCGCGACGATACGCTGGTGGACTACCGTTGGATCGAGTCGGTGGTGCTGAACGAGCCGTGGTATCGCGACCGAGTGCTGCTCATCGGCGACGCCGCGCACGCCTGCCCGCCCACCATCGCCCAGGGCGCGGCGATGAGCGCGGAGGACGGCATCGTGCTGGCCGAACTGCTCGCCGCCGCGCCTTCCATCGATGATGCGCTGGCGGCCTTCATGGCTCGCCGCCTCGACCGGGTACGGATGGTGCTGGACAATTCATTGCTGCTGGCCGAGTGGGAGATCCGCCCGGACGCACAAGGGGCGGATTCTGCCCGGCTCATGGCGCAGACCATGGACGCGCTGTGTGCACCGGCGTAGCAGCATGGCGTATCCGTCGTTTCCATGTGCTTTGGCGGGAACATACTGGTGTGCAGCGGGTTACGGTGGATCCCGGCCAAAGGCGCGCCGGGATGACGAAGGTGCACGCGACCTGACGGGGGACACGCAGCGGGATGACCTTGTCGGATGGAGACGGAAGGGAATAGGCAGATGCACCCGAGGCTCGACCACGTCGGCATCAACGTTCGTGATCTCCAGGCCCAGACCGACTGGTATCAGCGGGTTTTCGAACTCCTTCCGGTATTCGAGTTCACACTCGAGCAGGTCGGCATGTCCGCGGTCGTACTCGAACACGCTCGCGGGTGGCGACTGGAATTGCTGGCGCGCAACGGATCCGCCCCGGGACTGCGCGCGGCGGATCCCATCGACGCCGTCCTCACCGAGGGTTACGGCCATTTCGCGGTCACCGTCGCCGAACTGGACCCCGCCTACGCGCGGCTGCTGGCCGAGGGCGCGGCCGAGATTCGCGCGCCCGGCCCTTCCCCTGAGCCCGGCATCCGCATGGCCTGGGTGGCCGATCCCGAGGGCAACCTCATCGAATTGATCGAGAAGGACCGCTGATCCCCCTCCAGCTCCCGGCCCACCCGCCGCACGATCGTGCGCAGCCAGCGGTGCGCCAGGTCGCCGTGCCGGTGATGATGCCAGTACATCGCCTCCACCAGAGGCACATCCGGGAAGGGCGTGCTCACCACGACGCAGTCGGTGTTGCGCTCGTACCACCGGCCGAGGCGCTCGGGCACGAATGCCACCAGTTCCGTGCCGCACACCAGGAACGGCAGCGTGCCGAAGCCGGGCGCGCTGGCCTGCACCCGCGGCCGGATGCCCAGGGTCTCGAGCTGCCGCTCGATGGGGGTGACGCTCTTGCCGAAACCCGCGGCGGCGTGCGACATCTCGCCCAGATCCTGGGCGGTCAGCCGCCCCTCGCGCAGCCGGGGATTGTGCCGGTCGACGATGCAGACGAAACGGTCCGACAGCACCGTCTCCGAGACGCCGGGCAGCTGAAATCCCAAGGGCAGCACGCTCAGGTCGTGCATGCGCACGTGCTCCTCCTGTTCGGGCGCGCCGTCCACGATCGGATGCACGTCCAGCCGCACGCCGGGCGCCTCCTGCGCGATGGCCCGCAGCAGCGGCGCCGCGAAGACGCTCATCATGTAGTCGCTCATCACGACCGAGAATCGGTGCCCGCTGCGCGCCGGATCGAAGGTGCGGGTCAAGGCGAGCACTTCCTCGGCCTTGACCAGCGATTCGCGCACCAGCGGCAGTAGTCGCTCGGCCAGCGGGGTCAGGTCGTATTCGCGCCCGACCCGAACGAGCAGCTCATCATTGAAATGTCGCCGCAGCCGGGCCAGCGAGCCGCTCATCGCGGACTGGGTGGTGCACAACCGGTGACCCGCATGGGTGACGTTGCGCTCCTCCAGCAGGGCCTCCAGCGCGACGAGCAGATTCAGATCAATTGCGCCCAGGGCCATCGCGTCTGTCCTTCCACTACTTTCCATCACACCGCTGTGCCGACGTCTCGAGGCTAACCGACCGCCCCCGCGAAAAGAGGCGTGAATCACAGACATCCCGATCCGCTATGCCACGTATCGGCCGACCGATGCTGCCGCCCACACCCGCGTGATCACGGCTTTCCTTTCTGTAAAGGCGTGCAAACCAACCGGAATCCAGGGCCCGAGACTTCGTCGGCCTTCACCTATTCATTCGAATTCGTCACCGGTCCCGACGACAGATATCCCGCGAACCGGCCCAACGGATCTCGTTCGGCCGTCACTCGGCGCAGTCGCCCCCACTGGGCGTCGCCCAGAAACGGTAAGCGCCGCACCGTGAAATCACTGTCTCCGAGATACTGACCGACGGTCACCGGGCGCATGGCGGCCATCGCACCGCCGAGCCAGCCGCGCAGTTCGGCGTCGCGGGCGGCGTCGTCGCTCACCACATATGCCGCGCAGTAGATCTCGCTCTGCAGCGAGAACGCCATATCGTCGGGCAGCGGGCGCAGCGGGGCCATGGAGAACCAGATGGTGAAGCTGTCGCGGGTCGGCAACGTGGTGAACGCCGCGCGCATGGCGGGCACGACGTCCCCGGCCGAACCGCTGAGCCAGCAGTTGTCCACGAAATACCGGTGGCCGCGGGGATTCGCCAGGCGCTGGTCCTGCATCTGCTCGGCGAAGGTCGTCGGTGCGGACTCCTTACGGGACAGCGCGCGTGACGCGAAGGGGTTGGCGTGCAACGGCGCCAGTGCCGCGGCGGCCTGCTCCGGGTTGTCGGTGAACGCGAGGCCGGTCACCAGCAGCACCGGCTCGGCGTATTCGGGCACGGTTCGGGTGAGGGCCACGATCTCCACCGAATCCGGCACGGTGTGGTGCATGCCGTGCAGCCAGGTCATCACCTCGTCGAACCGTGCCAGCGGATAGATGTGCACTGTATGAGCGAGATGTCCGGGCAGTGGGCGGGTACGCAAGTGGAAGCGGGTCACCACACCGCAGAACCCGGGGCCGGAACCCCGTGCAGCCCAATACAGATCGGTGTTGTTCTCCGCGTCGGCCCGGACCAGCTCACCGTCCGCGGTGACGATGTCCAGCGCCGCGACCTGTTCGGCGGCCCAGCCCCAGCCGCGCGCGTTCCACCCCTGCCCGCCCTGTAACAGGAAGCCGCCCAGGCCGACCGAGGGGCAGTGGCCGCCGCCGAAGAACCGGCCGAACCGGCTCAGATACGGGTTCAACTCGTCGCCGCCGGTGATCGCCGGTGCGGCGGTGGCGATTCCGGTCGCCGGGTCGTACGACATCTCGCGCAGGCCGCCCAGATCGATCAGCAATGACCCGGAGCGCACCGACCACGCCGCCCAGCTGTGCCCACCCGACCGCACCGCCACCTGCCAGCCGCGCTGGGCCGCCAGGCGCACACCCGCGACGACGTCGTCCTGCGTCGCGGCGTACAGCACCGCGGCCGGGCTGCGATCACTCGGGCGGCGGCCGTTGAAGATTCGGCCGTGCACCGCCTCGGCGAATCCGGGATCGCCCGGAAGATACAGCGCGCCGGTCGAATCGGACATTCTCATTTCATCGCGATCGGGTTCACCGGCGCGTTCACCGCGCCGGTAATCGGCAAAGGCGCGGCGACGAGCAGGAATTCGTACACGCCATCACCGGCGCAGTCCGCGGCCAGAGTCTCCAGATCCCACATCTGCCCCAGCGGCATGCCGATGGTCGTGATGGCGATCCGACGCAGCGGCGGTTCGGCGAGTTCGGGAGGACGCACCTGCACGCCCCCGGTATCCATGGCTATCGCGGCGATCTGAGTGCGGTACAACCAGTCGACAGTGGTGAGCGACAGGCCCGGAGCGGCGCCCGTATCGTAGGCGCCCCACTCGCCGACGCGTCTCGCCCGGGCCAGCTGTCCGGTCCGCACCAGCACGATGTCGCCGCGCCGCACCTCGGCGGTCGCGCCCTGTGCCTCGGCCGCCGCGCGCAGATGATCCTCGTGGATCGCGAAACCGTCGGCCAGTTCACCGTTCTCGTCACCACACCACCGCCCGACGTCCAGCAGCACCCCGCGCCCGGCGAAGACGTCGGCCGTCCGCGCGATGCGGTCGAGGATCCTGCGGGGGCGCCCGGTCCATGCTCGCTCGTCATCGTAGAGGTGGCCCGGCCCTTCCCACCGCGTGCCCGCCCGCAGCGGTGTCCCGACGCCGGAGTCCAGCGAGACCGTCGTGCCGCGGCGCACCAGGCCGGCGGCATGCGCGCGGGCCGCCGCGTCGAGGTGGTTCAGTGTGCCGAGCAGGTCGTCATCGCCCCAGCGCCCCCGATTGGAGTATGCCGCAATCGCTTTCGCCGGGTCGTCCACGGGACCCGTTGTGGTCTGCCGGATGCGGTCCGCGGCCATCGGCACACTCCCTCCGTTTTCGAGAACACCGGCAGGCCACAGCGATACGGCCGTTGCCCCGACCTTGCCCGGGCCGGGATCTCGGCGTCAACGAATCGGTCATCGGTGAACCGCACGTCTGGCATTCGCCGGGACGATGGCGCCCGCGCCGATGCCAACCATCACCGATCGGCATTTCCGCTTACCGCGCAGTCGATTTAGCGTCCGAGGTATGGCCGACGCACAGCCCGCCCCGCTCGTCACCCACCTGCGCCACGTCGCCCTCGCCGTGCCCGACCTGGCAGCACAGCGCCGCTTCCTGCGCGAGGTCTGGGGCCTGACCGAGGTGGCCGACGACGGAGACCTGGTCTTCTTCGCCGCCGAGGGCAGTCCGGAACGCTACGTGATGCGGGTGCGCCGGGACGCGGCCAAACGTATGGACCTGGTGGCCTTCGGTGCACCCGACCGCGCCGCGGTGGACGCCCTCACCGAACGGCTCATCGCCGCGAACATCCCCCTGGTCGGCGAACCGGCCACCCTGCGCACCCTCGGCGGGGGTTACGGTGTGCGCTTTTTCGATCCGGACGGCCGCGTCGTCGAGGTCTCCTGTGACGTCGTCGACCGGACGCACCGCCGCATCGAGGAACGCGAGGGCATCCCCGTCCGAATCTCCCACTGCGTGGTCAACTCTCCCGACCCTGCCCGCCTGCGTACCTTCTACGAAACCGTCTTGGACTTCCGCCTCTCGGACACCCTCTGGTCCGAGCGCATGGGCGACCTGATGTACTTCCTGCGCTGCAACCCCCAGCACCACTCCTTCGCCATAGCCCGCGGCCCCCACCCGTCCCTGCACCACGTCTCCTTCGAAATGCGCGGCCTGGACGAATACCTCCGCGGCACCGGCCGCGCCCTGCGCGCGGGCACCCCCCTGTGCTGGGGCCCCGGCCGCCACCTGGCCGGCGACAACACCTTCTCCTACTTCCACGACCCCCACGGCAACACCGTCGAATTCACCACGGCCCTGGCCATTCTCGACCAGGACCACTGGCACCCCCGAGTCCACGACGCCGAAAACCCCGAAATCCAAGACCAATGGGGCACCGCAGACCCCTTCACCGAACTCATAGCCAAGGGCCAATTCAACGACCCCGACGTACTATTCACCCCACCCCCGATCTAGCGTCGTATGCTCGTCGGCTCTGACTTACCCACCCCGGCGGCCCCTGGTCGCCCATGATCGACGATCGCAGGCTGGAGCCGGGCCGGCGGCCGGTGTCACCGTTCGAGCTGCGCGATGCCCTCGGCGAGCCGTGCCGCATTGGCAGGGGAACGAAGCAGGTACACCGTCTCACGAAACGAGTTGTACTCATCCTCCGAGATCAGGACCGCGTTGCCATTACTGCCGGCGATGTGGATGGCCACGGCATCGTCGTTGACCTGTTCGATCAGCCGATACAGATTCGCGCGTGCCGCACTGGCAGACATGCTCGTCATGGCGATCATTCTCGCCGCAGGATCCGGCTTCCCGCTGCATCTTTCGCCGATGAATGCCGCGGGGCGCTCACCAGTCGGCGTAGGTGCCGGTTTCCGGGTCGGTCGGCTGGATGGAGGTGTAGACGAAATCGCTGTCGGGTGTTGCTCCGTGCCAGTGACGTTCGCCGGGTTCTGCCCAGATGGAGTCGCCGGGGGCCAGGGTGATGATCGGGCCGCCTTCGGTTTGGACCTGGCCGTGGCCGGAGATCGCGATGAGGATCTGGCCGCGGGGGTGCGAGTGCCAGGCGGTGCGGGAGCCGGCGGTCAATTCGACCGTCATTCCGGTCAGGGGGGTTTGGTCGGCGGGGATGTCGAACATTCGGGATCTCGCGTCTCCGGCGAAGCGGGCGGCGGGGGCCGGCTGCCACGCGGCGGTGCGGGCGGTGGTCACGATCATCGGACGGGCTCCTGCTCCGCGTACTGGGCGACGCCGTTGCCGAAGGACCAGTCCAGGGGCTCGTTCTCGGTCAGGGTGATCAGAACGTTGCGGGGCTCGACGCCGGCGTACTGGTGAGCCAGGTCGGCGATCCTGCGGTACAGCGCCTTCTTCTGCTCCGGGGTGCGGCCGCCGCGCAGGGTGATGGCCACGAACACCATGTCGTCGTGGTCGATACCCAGGAAGCTCGGGTCGTGGCGCAGGGTGCTGCGGGATCCGTCGTGGCTGGTCAAGACCTGGAATCGGTCGTCGACGGGGATTCCGATCGTCGCGATCATGGCCTCGTGTACCGCCCGGCCGAGCGCCTCGAGGCGTTCGGAGTCCGCGTGCAGGGCGTCGATACGAATGAATGGCATGAATGTCAACCTTTCAACTGTGAAGCAGGGCGAGCGCGCCCTCGACGGCGCTGGTGAATGGTTCCGGGGATCCGGCGGCGCGGGCCAGCACGTAGCCGCCCTGCACGATCGCCAGCAGTGAGGCGGCGGTGGCCCGCGGATCGAGCCCGGCCCGCAGCTCGCCGGAGGCCTGCGCCTCGGCGATCAGGTCGGCGAGGCGGGCACGCACCTGGGCGAACATCTCGACCGCGGGCCCGCGCAGGTGCTCGTCGGCCATGATGTCCGGGTCGTAGATCAGCCGGCCAACGGGACACCCTCGTGTCGCCTCACGTTCGGCGCGCAGGTACGCGGCGATCCGCTCGACCGCCGTACCGGGCCCGTCCAGGGCACTCGCGGTCGTAGCGAGCCGATCGCCGACCGTGCGGTCGATGGCGGCGTACGCGAGATCCGATTTACCGGCGAAGTGGTGGTACATGCTGCCCTGCCCGGCGCCGGACGACTGCTGAATCGCCTTCGGGCTGGTGCCGACATAACCACGGTCCCAGAGCAATTCCCGAGTCGCCTCGATGAGCCGGTCTCTCGTGTCCATGCCGCCACTGTACATACTAATAGGTACAGCCGCAATCCGATGCACCGAAACATCCCCTGAACGGGGTGAAGCACAATGTGCTTAGGTAACTTAATAAGGTAGACTAAACAGTATGCCCGAACTAATTGCCGAGGACGACCTCGCCGCCGTGTCCACACTGCGCGCGTCGGTGATGCGCCTGGCCCGGCGGCTGCGCCACCAGCAGGTGGAACATTCGCTCAGTTCGGCGGAGATCCAGGTGCTCGGCAGGCTCGAGCGGGCCGGTCATGCGACGCCGACCGAGCTGGCGCGCGCCGAGGATGTGCAGCCGCCGTCGATGACCAGGATCATCGCGATGCTGGAAGACAAGGGCCTGGTACGGCGAGAGCCGCATCCGCAGGACAGGCGGCAGGTCGTGGTCACGGCCACCGAGCCCGCCGCACAGATCCTGGCCGAAAGCCGTCGCATGCGTGACGCCTGGCTGGCCGGGTTGATCGAGGAAGTTACCGAGGAGGAGTGGGCTGCGGTACGCGCCGCCGTCCCGGTGCTGGAGCGCATCGCGTCGTGCGCCCCACGCGCGAGGAGATAACAGGGGAACCGAGAAGTGACAGTGCTGACCAGAAACGACAACGACGAGGATCACGCCACAGACGACCACACCACCACCCACCACACGGCCGCCCCGGGGGTGCGGCCGTCCGAACGCCCGGCGGGCATGTTCGCCTCGCTCGCGATACCCAACTACCGCTATTTCTTCATCGGCCAGGTGGTCTCCAACACCGGCACCTGGATGCAGCGGATCGCCCAGGACTGGCTCGTGCTCAGCCTCACCGGCAGCTCCTTCGCGGTCGGTATCACCACGGCCATGCAGTTCCTGCCGATGCTGCTGCTGGGCCTGTACGGCGGAGTCATCGTCGACCGCTTCGGCAAACGCAAACTGCTGATCGTCACCCAGGCCGGCATGGGTCTGCTCGCCACGGTGCTGGCGGTGCTCACGCTCACCGGAACGGTGCGGGTGTGGCACGTGTATCTGCTGGCGCTGCTGCTGGGCGTGATCACCGTGGTGGACAACCCGACCCGGCAGACCTTCGTCACCGAGATGGTCGGCCAGCGCCAACTGCGCAACGCGGTCAGTCTCAACGCGGCGAACTTCCAGGCCGCACGGCTGGTCGGACCGGCGGTGGCCGGTGCGGTGATCGCCGCGGTGGGGTCCGGCTGGGCGTTCGCGATCAACGCCGCCTCGTTCGTGGCGGTGATCGGCGGACTGCTGATGATGCGGACCTCGCAGCTGCGGCCCGTGCCACGAGTGCCTCGGGAGAAGGGGCAGTTGCGGGAGGGGCTGCGGTATGTGCGCGCGCATCCGCAGGTGATCTGGCCGATCGTCCTGGTCGGATTCGTCGGTACCTTCGGGTTCAACTTCCCGACCGTGCTGTCCGGATTCGCCTATCACGTCTTCCACATCGACGCCGGTAAATACGGGCTGCTGAACACCGCGCTCGCCGCCGGCTCCCTGGTAGGCGCCCTTCTTGCCACGCGCCGCACCAAGGTGCGCCTGCGCATGATCGTGCTGGCCGCCACCGGGTTCGGCATCCTCGAGGCGGTCACCGCGTTCGCCCCCGACTATTGGCTGTTCGCGGCGATGCTCACGGTGGTGGGCCTGATCGGGCTGACCTTCAACACCTCGGCCAATTCGATGGTGCAGCTTGCCACCGAACCGCAGATGCGCGGGCGGGTGATGTCCATCTACATGATGGTGTTCACCGGCGGCACCCCCATCGGCGGGCCGGTCGTCGGCTGGATCACCGAACGCTATGGCCCGCGTGTCGGCCTGTTCGCCTGCGGTGCGGTGTGCGCGATCGCGGCCCTGGGGGTCGGGCTGCTCGTCGCCCGGGCCAGCGGTCTGCGACCACAGTTTTCCCGGCGTGGGGTGTCATTCGTCCCGCGCGAGGAGGAGTTGGCGGTCATCTTACGGTGCGATGGCCTGGCCGCGGTCAGTGCGGAATGCGGCCGGGCGGGCGGGGCGTCGGGCGGGAGGTCATGTGGGCCTCGATTATCTGCGCTACCTGGTAGGCATGGTCGGTGGGCTCCAGGAACGGCAGGTACTCGACCGTGCGAGCCAGGGCCGGTAGGTCGACCGCCAGGTACATGGCCATGAGCGGGTTCACGAACAGGGTCGTGCCGGTGGTGCGGTCGGTGGTGTGGAGGTCGCCGAACCCGCCGCGGACGGCGTCGGCGATCTGGGAGTGCACGATGCTGGGGCGCAGCGGCGTCTCGGCTATCGCGTGTTCGACCGCATCGAGGTAGGCGGCGCCCTCCGGACTGCCGGGCAGGATGGACAGCGCCCCGAGAAAGGCGTCATCCCGTTGCAGCGCCGCCAGATTCTCCAGGACATGGGCGTGACAGACGCCGTGATAGGCGTCGATGCCGAAACCGACCGATACCACGACGCGGACGATGTCCTCCAGGCCCGCCACCGCGCCGAGGCTCGTCATATCCTCCTGCGGGGTGCCCAAACCCGCTTCGTCCCCGCGCAGCAGGATGTCCGTACCGCCGTCGACCAGCACGATCGCGTCCGCGCCGAGGTGATCGATCACCTCGCGATAGGCCGACCGCAGCGGCCGCACACCGGATTTGTGGAATGCGTAGACGGTCGGCTCACGACCGGTACGGTCCAGCCACCGGGCCAGGGTGCGTTCGGGGAAGTACTCGTCCGGACCGGCGCTGTCGGGATGGATGGCGGCGACACCGGGCGCGAGCCAGTCTTCCATGGCTACCCTGCGCAGATCGGTGAACGACAGGTTCGCCAGGTGCACCGACTTGCCCATATCCGCCAGCGCGACGGCGAGCGGAATGCCGCCGTACACGTCGAAACCCCCTCCCGCCCCGGCGATCAAAACCGTGCCGGCATCACGCAGGCGGGTGAACAGTGGTGGCTCGGCCAGACGAAAAGAGGGCATCCTGCCATCATGGCGTGTGATGAAGCCTCCGATGCACCGGTTTCCGAGGCCCCTGCGCACCGAACCAGGTAGAAAGGGGGCAGCATGACGAATACCCCCGGTCCAGATCCATCGGCCGCATCGCAGGCCAACGGGCGCGGCGGCGACAGCTCGCGCCCCCGCGAACCGCGAGGGTCGATCGCCGATGACGCCCCGCACCCGGAGATCACCATCAGCGGGGCCCGCCCACAGCTCGGACTGACGATCGACGACACCGCACTGCCCGATCTGGACCTGGCGATCGCACCGGATGGACTCCCCCACCGGCCGCTGGTCGTGCTGGAACTCGATCCGCTGCGCGACGCACCGTACGAGGTGGTGGAACGCGCCGCGCAGGCGGCCGCCCGGGCACTGCCGCTGACGATCGGCGTGCTGCGTGGCACGGCGGTCGGGAATCTGGGGCCGTTGCTGGTCGCCCTCACGCTGACCGTCACCGACCGGCGGGTGTCACCCCTGCTGCGGCAGGTGGTCGAGGTGGACGATATCGATGAGGCCCTGGTGACGCTGACCACCGCCGTCGCACGCTCGCCCCGGGCGGCGATCGCCTGCGGGCAGCTGCTGCGGCAGACGATCCGGCTGGAGACCACGCAGGCCCTGGCCGCCGAGGCGGCGGCGTACTCGATGCTGTTGGGCGGCATCGAATTTCACACGTGGCTCGCCGAGCGCGGTCCCGCCCGCACGGTTCATCCGCCCGAGCGCGACCTGGTCCGGCTGACGCGCCGCGACTCGCACCTGTCGATCGTGCTCGACCACCCCGAGCGCCGAAATGCACTGGGCGCCAGGCTTCGCGAACAATTACTCGACGCGGCGCTGCTCGCCGAGGCCGATCCGAGCATCGGATCGATCGATATGAGCGGTGCCGGCCCGGCGTTCTGCAGCGGCGGCGACCTCGACGAGTTCGGCACCGCCGCGGATCTGGTCGCCGCCTACCTGGTTCGCCTGGACCGTGCGCCCTGGGCCGTTTTCGACCGCATCGCCACCCGCCTGCGGATCCACACCCACGGGGCGTGCATCGGCGCGGGAGTGGAACTGGCGGCCTTCGCCGCAACCGTCACCGCCGCACCGGACACCTACTTCCGATTCCCGGAAATCCACATGGGCCTGATCCCCGGTGCGGGCGGCACGGTGAGCGTGCCCCGCCGCGTCGGCCGCTGGCGAGCCGCCTGGCTGATGCTCACCGGCCTCGCGCTACCGGCTCGGGGCGCGTTGGACTGGGGGCTGGTCGACCGGATCGTTCCTGATCCGGACGCACCACCTGGTCCCGCAACCGTCGCGCCGAACGTGCATCCGGCCGGCCAGGACGAACACGGCAACGTATGACACCCGCCGCTACACGTCGTCATGTGGGTGCGGTTGCGACCGCATTCCCCCGCCGCCGACCGCTCGTCCCGGCCGCCCTTGCCGGACCAACACGACAACTGCCGGCACACACCGCTGCACCTCATCACTCCGGCACAGTTACGATCACATCCCCTCGAGTCCCAGCCGCCCTTGCCGGGCGAACACGGCGACTTCTGGTGCACACCGCTACACATCGTCACTACGGCACGGTTACGACCACATCCCTCCAGTCTCGACCGCGCAACTCGGCCATATTCGCCGGACGAACACGACGACTCCCGGCACGCACCGGTACACATCGTCACTACAGCACGACTGCGACCCTATCCGTCCAGTGTCGATCACCCTTTCCTGCCGCACGTTCCGGTGAAACACACGGCCGCTCTGGATTGAGCGCGTTGGATTCACGTAATCAGTACGCCGGGATGGCGGGTTTCGATGTGGTGCACCGTTGCAGTAGCAGACCGGTGTGCCATGCGTCCTGATCCGTTGTCACTCGGGGGATTCGATGAGAACCGCCGCTCGGCGTCGGTGGAGGGCTGGCTACGAAGCCTTGGGGTGACGGGCTTCCGGTCTCTTGGGCAGGGGCGGTGCGCGGCATTGGGCTGGGCTGCGTCGGGTGCGATGGAGTTGACCGGGCCGGTGAGTGGGCCGCCCTGCTTATCTCCTGCCCCGGCGTTCGGGCTGGCGGTCGAAACATGTTCTGCGCTGGCCATTCTCACCGGCGAGGTCGGTGTCCGGGTGGACGTCGAGCCGGGAGCGATCCTGGCCGGACGAGCCGCGTTGAACGGGTATCAGCGGGGTGGACGGCGGTCGGCCGGTGGCGCGAGTCGACTGTTACGTACCGCGGATGGCTGGTGTGCGGTGACTCTGAGCCGTCCGGACGATCTGGACATGGTGAGCGCGATTGTCGGGCAGGAGGTCTCGGGAGACCCGTGGCAGGCGCTGGAACGTACGGCCGGGCGTGGCACGAGCGCCGAACTGGCGGATCGGGCCCAGTTGCTGGGAGTTCCGGCCGCCGCATTGCCCGCGCGGCCTGCCACGCTGCTCGATCCATGTGGCGCGCGGCCCGGTCCGCTCATGGCGCCGCTCGATCCGTCAGCGATCCGGCGCAACCTGCCGACAACGCGCCACGAACCGACTGTCTCGCCACTCCATCCGACCCCGGCGTCGCCCGATCCACTCACGGCGTTGGTCGATCCGGCTGCCGTGCAGGTTGTTCCTGTTGTGGCACAGTCGGATACAGCCCAAGCCCCGATCACGTCAGCACCACCAAACGGTGCCGTCCAACCTCCACACGATCCGCTCGTGACGTGGCCGGGCTCGGCCGACACGCCGTACGATTCAGCCGAGACGCCCTCTGCGGGGACAGGTGACCACGTGCCCTGGCAGGCGTTTCGGATCGCCGATGCGCTGACGGGACGCGCCCTGTCGGATTGTGTCGTCGTGGACCTGTCCTCGATGTGGGCCGGACCACTGTGCGCGCATCTGCTGGGGCGGGCGGGCGCTGCGGTGATCAAGGTGGAGAGTACTCACCGGCCCGATGGGGCGCGGGCGGATCGACGGTTCTTCGAGTGGTTGCATGCCGGACACGAGTTCCGCGAGTTCGACTTTCGGTCGGCGGCGGGGCGCGCACAGCTCGCCGAGCTGATCGACTCGGCCGATATCGTCATCGAGGCGTCGCGGCCCCGCGCGCTCGCCCAGCTCGGCCTCGGGCCCGACGAGCGACCGCACCCGCCCGGGCGAATCTGGTTGAGCCTCACCGGTTACGGCCGCGGCGACCCGATGCGGGTGGCGTTCGGTGACGACGCGGCGGTGGCGGGCGGTCTGGTCGGCTGGCATGCGGGCGAGCCGGTGTTCTGTGCGGACGCGGTAGCCGATCCGCTGACGGGACTGTGCGGGGCGCTGGCCGTCACCGCGGCCGTCCGATCGGGTGGCGGAATACTGATCGATCTGTCCATGCGCGCCGCGGCCGCGGCCTTCGCCGCCGCTCCTCCCCTGGATCACGGCCCACACCAGGTGATTTCAACCGGGGAGAGATGGACGGTCGAGTGCGCGCACCACGCGGAGAGTGAACCCGTTCGGCCACCGTCGGTTCCG
This sequence comes from Nocardia alni, assembly GCF_019038435.1. GTDB lineage: Bacteria > Actinomycetota > Actinomycetes > Mycobacteriales > Mycobacteriaceae > Nocardia > Nocardia alni. The sequence goes on along the minus strand of NZ_JAGPOX010000086.1, from coordinate 11,470 downwards.
GACGACGTCCCTGGAGCGGGCAGATCATGACGCTCATCCGCAATGCGAGAGTCTTCCGGAGCACCGCCACCGACGTGCGCTGGGACGACGGAAATATCACCGAATGCGGGACAGGTCTACGCCCGATCTCCGGTGAGGACGATATCGATGCGCGCGGCGGCTGGTTGCTACCGGGCCTGCACGATCACCATATCCACCTGCGCGCACTCGCCGCGCGGGCGCGGTCGATCCCTGTCGGACCGGCGGAGACGCCCGACGCCGACGCGTTCGCGGACCGACTGCGCACGGCCGCACGAGATCTGCCGCCCGACGGCTGGCTGCGTGGCGTCGGCTATCATGAAAGCGTTGCGGGGGAACTGGATCGGTGGTCGCTGGACCGCATGCTCGAAACCCCCGCGGTCCGTGTCCAGCACCGATCGGGTGCGCTGTGGACACTCAATTCCCGGGCCTGCCGGCTGCTGGAACTGGACGACTGCCCGCTGCCCGGCGTCGAACGCGACCACACCGGCCGCGCCGTCGGCCGCCTCTGGCGCATGGATGCCTGGCTCGGTGAGCGCCTCAACGCCGCCAAACCCGACCCGGCCGAGCTCAGCGCCTGGGCGGCGGCATTGGGAGTGACCGGATTCACCGATGCCACACCGGATCTGCGTCAGGACGAGGTCGACGCGCTCGCCGAAGACGTGGCACAGGGCCGGATCCTCCAGCGGGTGCATTGCATGACCCCACCCGGCATCGTCCGTCCCGAGTCGCCGCGATTCACGCTGGGCCCGACGAAGTTTCTGCTCGACGATCCGACCCTCCCGACGCTGCCCGAACTCACCGACCGGTTCCGTGTCGTGCACGAGGCGGGCAAACCCGTTGCCGTACATTGCGTTACCCGCATTCAGCTGATCGTGACCATCGCGGCCCTCCAGGACGCCGGGATTCGCGACGGCGACCGGATCGAGCACGGTGCGATCATCCCGTCCGAATCACTGGAATGGCTACGGACGCAGGGCATCACGGTCGTCACCCAACCGCATTTCCCGATCGAGCGCGCCGAGCAGTACGCCCGGGCCGTCCCGGCCGAAGACCATCCCGACCTGTGGCGACTGGGATCACTTCTGGCCGCCGGAGTACCCGTCGCGGCCGGCACCGACGCCCCGTTCGGCGACGCGGATCCGTGGCGAGTGGTGCGTGCGTCCACCGAGCGCACACTGTTCGGCACACAGGAACGGATCTCCGCGCACGAGGCCGTGACTCTGTTCCTGGGCCATCCCGACCGCCCGGCCGTCCCCCGCCCGATCGCACCGGGTCACGCCGCCGATCTCACGCTGCTGCGCGTCCCACCGCAGGAACTCCCTACCGCTTCGACATCACCCGACCTCATCGCGGCCACCATCATCGCCGGGCAGCCGGTCCATGTTCCCGGATAAGTTCCCCGCACCCACCACGGCAAGCGCTGAACAGTGGGTTGCCGGGCCTCGCCTCCGATGAACCGGCGGCACACTCGGCCAGGCATATCCAGCGCGGTCACGAGCCGGGCGGGCTCGGGCCGGCACCTCCAGGCCCGAGCCGCATCGTCACTAATTATCTACAATTCTTCCACGGATCGCCATGTTCTAGTAGAGTGAGGCTGTCGCGTGAGCGTCGCCACGCCGCGCGGCCATACGACTTCCGAGAGGTGCACCATGACGGCAACCGAGGCCCCGGATATCGGTTCGACATCCGCCGCTCCCATCGTCGAGTTCGATACGCATCCGTCGGTCTATCGGCACTGGAGCCTGACCTTCGACGGACCGGTCGCGACGCTCACGCTCGCCGTGGACCCGCAGGGCGGGCTGGTTTCCGGCTACGAGTTGAAGATGAACTCCTACGACCTGGGCGTGGATATCGAGCTGTACGACGCGGTGCAGCGCCTGCGGTTCGAACATCCCGAGGTCAAGGCCGTCGTCGTCACCGGTGGGCTGGAGCGGATGTTCTGCGCCGGGGCCAACATTCGCATGCTGGCGCAGTCCCCGCACGCCTGGAAGGTGAACTTCTGCAAGTTCACCAACGAGACCCGCAACGGCATGGAGGACGCGACCGAGCATTCCGGTCAGACCTATATCGCCGCGGTCAACGGCACGGCCGCCGGCGGTGGATACGAGCTGGCCGCGGCGTGCGAGACCATCGTCCTGGTGGACGACGGTTCGTCGGCGGTGTCGCTGCCGGAGGTGCCACTGCTGGGCGTGCTGCCGGGCACCGGCGGGCTGACGCGCGTGGTCGACAAGCGCAAGGTCCGCAAGGATCGCGCCGACGTCTTCGCCACCAAGTCCGAGGGGGTGCGCGGCGCGACTGCCGTGGCGTGGGGGCTGGTCGACGAGGCGGTGATGCGCGCCGGTTTCGATCAGCGGGTGCGTGAGCTGGCCGAGCAGGCCGCGGCGGCATCGCCCCGGCCCGATGCCGTGGGCGGCGTCGCGCTGACCCCACTCGAGCGGACGGTCGACGGCGATGTGATCACCTATCGGCATGTGCGCGCCGCTGTGCACCGTGCGGCACGACGCGTGGATATCGTTGTCACAGGGCCGGATTCGCCCGCGCCGAGCATCACGGCGCCTACCGGCACAGCCTCGCGCACCGAGATCGCATCGCAGACAACCGACATCACATCGCCCGCGACCGACGCCCTATCACGCACGATCAACCCCGCCTCGTCCGCGAGCGCCGATGCCGTGCTCGCGCAAGGCGCGGACTACTGGCCGCTGGCGGTAACCCGCGAGCTGGACGACCTCATCCTGCGGCTGCGGACGAACGAGCAGGATCTGGGCGTCTGGGTTTTCCGCACCGAGGGCGATCCGGAACTCGTGCGCGGCTACGACCGTCAGCTCACCGAACTTGCCGACCACTGGTTCGTCAACGAGGTGCGTCAGTACTATAAGCGCACCCTCAAACGCCTCGACGTCACCAGCCGATCCCTGTTCGCGGTGATCGAGCCCGGCAGCGCGTTCGTGGGCCTGCTGGCGGAGCTGGCGTTGGCATGCGACCGGCAGTACATGCTCGACGGCGTCTTCGAGGATGTCGATCCGGACGCCGAGCCCGCCGCCCTGGAGCTCACCGCCGCCAACTTCGGCCGGTACCCCATGGGAAACGGCCTGACGCGCTTGCAATCTCGCTTCTACGGTCATGCCGGCCAGCTCGAGGCGGTGGCCGAGAGTATCGGCACGCCACTGCTCGCGGCCGACGCGGACCGTCTGGGCCTGGTCACCTCGGCGCTGGACGATATCGACTTCGCCGACGAGTTGCGCATCGTGTTCGAGGAGCGCGCGGCCCTGTCGCCCGACGCGCTCACCGGTATGGAGGCCAACCACCGCTTCGTCGGCCCGGAAACGCTGGAGACGAAGATATTCGGACGGCTGACCGCCTGGCAGAATTGGATCTTCATCCGCCCCAACGCCGCCGGACCCGAGGGCGCCCTGCGCAGGTACGGTACCGGTCAGCGGGCCGAGTTCGAGACGAAGCGAGTGTAGGTTCGATGGAGATCTCCAATGCCGCGGACTTCCTGGTGCACCGGCACCTGCGGTCCGGCGCGGGCGCCCGGACGGCCCTGATCGGTTCCCGGGGCAGTGTGACGTATCCGGAACTCTCCCAGGAGGTTTCCCGAATCGCGGCCGGGTTGCGGCGACTCGGGCTGCATCGCGACGACCGGATCGTACTGGTGATGGCCGACGACGTCGAGATGGCGGTGTCGATTCTGGCGGCGTTCCACGCCGGATTCGTCGCGGTGCCGGTGTCGACCATGTTCAACAGCGCCGAGCTGGCGAAGATCCTGCGCGATTCGGGAGCACGGGCGGTCGTGGCGACCCCGGAGTTCCTGACGAATGTGGTTCCGGCGGTGCACGATGCGCCGGAGGTCACGCACCTCGTCGTCGCAGACGGGTCGGATACGACGGCGGCGGAGGCTATTTCGATGGTCGGCGAGCTGATCCCGCCGGGTGGACCGGGCGTCGATCCCGGTCCGGGCACATCGACTCCCACCAGCGAACCGGCATACGTTGGTGCGGCGGAGGTTTCGCTGTGGGCCAGCCTGCACAGCCCCGCAGTCGAACCCGTGGCCACCTCGGCCGACTCGTGGGCGCTGTGGCTCTACACCTCCGGCACCACCGGTCACCCGAAGGCGGCGATGCATCGCCACGCGAACATCGGGCATGTCTATCAGACCTATGCCACAGGGACGCTGGGCATTCGGGACAGCGATATCTGCCTGTCCGTGGCCAAGATGTTCTTCGCGTACGGCATCGGCAACAGCCTGCTGTTTCCCCTGGCCGCCGGGGCCACCGCGGTCCTGCAGCCCGCGCGGGCCACCCCGGCCACCATCGCCGCGCGCATCGCCACCACGAAACCCACGCTGTTCTTCGGCGTTCCGACCTTCTACTCCGCCCTGCTCACCGCCGGGCTTCCCGCCGATACGTTCGCCTCGGTACGCCTGGGCGTCTCGGCGGGCGAGTCGCTGCCGGAACCGTTGCAGCGCAAGTTCTTCGATCGGTACGGTCTGGAGATCCTGGACGGCATCGGCTCGACCGAGGCACTGCACATCTTCCTGTCGAACCATCCCGGCGATATCCGTCCGGGCACCACCGGCCGGGCCGTGCCGGGCTACCGGCTGGAAATCCGTGACCCACAGGGCCTCCCGGTCGGGCCCGGCGTCCCCGGTGAGCTGTACGTCCGGGGCGAGTCGATCGCCCTGGGCTACTGGCGGCACACCGAGGCCAGCCGGGAGGTGTTCAACGGCCACTGGCTGCGCACCGGCGACACCTACGTGATGGACGACGACGGCTACTACCACTGCATGGGCCGCACCAACGATCTGCTGAAGGCCGGCGGGATCTGGGTATCCCCCGCCGAGGTCGAGGATCGGTTGCTGGGGCACGAGGCGGTCGCCGAGGTCGCGGTGGTGGGGGTGCCCGACGCGGAGGGGCTGGACAAACCCGTCGCGCTGGTGGTGCGGGCGCCCGGCCGCGAGGACATCACCCCGGAGGCCCTGATCGATTGGTGCCGAGACGGTTTGGCACATTTCAAATGTCCTCGGGCGGTGCTGTTCGCGGCGGAGCTGCCCAAGACCGCGACCGGGAAGGTGCAGCGGTTCCGGGTCCGCAAGCAGCTCATGGATGGGGCGGAGGCGAAAGTATGAACAGCCACAGCGAAGACACCGACGGGCACAGCACCAACGGTCGCCGTCCAGCCGAGCAAGGCGGGACCGTGACAGTCGATCTGCTCATCATCGGCGCCGGGCCGGTCGGACTGTACGGCGCCTATTACGCCGGCGTGCGCGGGCTGCGCACGGCGGTCGTCGACTCGCTGCCCGAACTCGGCGGGCAGGTCACCGCGATGTACCCGGAGAAACTGATCTTCGATATCGCGGGCTTCCCGCAGGTGCGGGGGCGTGAGCTGGTCACCGCCCTCACCGCGCAGGCCGCGACCGCCGATCCGGTCTATCTGCTGGGCCAGTTCGCCGAGTCGCTGCATCGCGACGACACGGACCGCCTGCTCGTCACGACAAATCTCGGTACCGAAATCGACTGCGGCGCCATCGTCATCACCGCCGGCATCGGCACCTTCACCCCGCGCGCACTGCCCGCCGGCGAGGACTATCTGGGCCGCGGGCTGGCGTATTTCGTCCCGGATCCCTTGTCCTACACCGGAACCGATGTGGTCGTGGTCGGCGGCGGCGATTCGGCGGTGGACTGGGCGCTCACCCTCGAGCCCGTTGCCGCGAGCGTCACTCTCGTGCACCGTCGCACCGCCTTCCGCGCCCACGCGGCGACCGTCGCGGCCCTGCACTCCTCGCGTGTCGAGGTGATCACCGACGCCCAGGTCACCGCACTGGACGGGGGCCAAGCGGTCACTCACGCCGAGATCACCGCGAAAGGCCGAGCACCTCAGCGCATCCCGTGTCAGCGGGTGGTCGCCGCGCTCGGCTTCCTGGCCAATCTCGGCCCGCTGCGCGACTGGGGTCTCGAACTGCACGACAACCGGCACATCGTCGTGGATTCGGCGATGCGCACCACCACGCCGGGGGTGTTCGCGGCCGGGGACGTCGTGGACTACGACGGCAAGGTCCGGCTCATCTCGGTGGGCTTCGGCGAGGTCGCCACCGCGATCAACAACGCCGCGGTGCACCTGGATCCGGCGACCCCGCTGTTCCCCGGCCACTCCACCGACGAACAGCCCGCCACCGCGGCGGCGTGAGCCCACTGCCCTACTACCGATCAGGAGTTCCCGATGCCCTATGTGATCGCCAGCGCGTGCATCGATGTCACCGACAAATCGTGCATCGAGGAATGCCCGGTGGACTGCATCTACGAGGGCTCGCGCAAGCTCTACATCAATCCGAGGGAATGCATCGACTGCGGCGCCTGCGAACCGGTCTGCCCGGTCGAGGCCATCAGCCAGGACCGTCGCGTCGATGAGGAGGACACCGCCTTCGTCGCCGACAACCGCCTGTTCTTCACCGACGTCCTTCCCGGCCGCACCGAACCCCTCGGCACGCCCGGCGGCAGCCAGAAGACGGGCCCGATCGGCATCGATACACCGATGGTCGCCGAGCGCTGACCGAGACTGGTCCCATCAGCGGGTCATAACCGCTGATCAGCCCCCTATGCGCTGAGTGCTCGATCACCACCCGGGCCCGATTCGCCCGGAAAAGACGCGCGGGCATGATGGTCTTGGTTGATCCGTCATACGGCACTTACCCCACCACCGGCAAGGACATTGCACAGTGTCTATCCCGCCCCTGAGCCCGCCGCGGTATCTCGACGTCGACGGCGGCCGAATCGCCTACTACGACACCGGGTCCGGCGAGGACACCATCGTCTGGGTGCACGGGCTCCCGACCGATTCCCGGGCATGGTCGGCCCAGCGCGATTTCTTCGACACCCGGGCCCGCAGTATCTTCCTCGACCTGCGCGGCTACGGCGCCTCGGACAAGATTCCCGCCGACATGCTGCGCTCGGGCAACCTCAGCACGCTCTACATCGCCGACCTCGCCGCCTTGATCACACGGCTGGAGCTGCGGCGCCCGATGCTCGTCGGGTTCGCCTCGGCCGGCCACATCGCACTGCGGCTCGCCGCCACACACCCCGACCTGATCGGAAAGCTGGCCTTACTCAACGGAACTCCGCAATTCCGGCGGAGGCCGGACTGGCCGAACGGCTTCAGCGGCGCCGAGATGTCCCGTTTCATCGATGCCGCCACTCGCGGCGGCATCGACCCGGTCATGGATCTGCTGCTGGACCCCGCCACCGTGTTCACCGACGTCTCCCCCGCGCGCGCGATCGAACTCGGCGACCGCTTCCGCGAGATGATCCGCAGCGCCGGTGTCGACACCCTGCTGGCCTTCTTCGAGAGCGTCGCCCTGGACGACGACTGGACCCTGCTACGCGATATTCAGGCGCCCACCCTGGTAATGACCAGCACCCTGGGCCGAAAGGCTCCCTCCGGCGCAGCGCTGCACATGCGCACGACCATCCCGCACGCCCTGCTGGCCGAACTCCCCGGCGCCGACCACTTCGCCTTCGCCACCCGCCCGGAGCTGGTCAACCAGCTCCTGGACGCCTTCCGCACCACGCGCCGAGCGGCCTCGAGCTGATCGGCGGCCGGTCTCAAGAGGTGCTGCCCTCCAGATCGGTCCAGAAGCCCTGGGCGCGGGCGTGCCATTCGTCGTGACGGCGATGGAACAGCCGCGCGGCCTCCGGCCCCGGCCAGTCGTGGTCGAGCAGTTCGCGCGGCAGGGCAGGGTCCAGGAACGGGAACCGCCGCCAGGTCTGCACCAGCCGCACCTGCGCCCGGAACGCCTCCTCGGGGGTGTGGGGCACGAGATCGCCGAAGGCGGAGAGGAATTCGGCGTAGCGCTGCTCAACCTCGACCAGATCCCAGGCGCCGGAAATCATCGCGTCCGGATCGCCGATCCGCGCCAGGGTTCCGGTCCATCCGAAGGCGCGGCCGGTCAGGCCCAACTCCTCGATGACCGCGGCCACCTCGGTCTCCCTGGTGCCGTCGGGCAGGATCCAGATGCCCGAGGCCGGCGAGCCCATGCCCAGCCAGGTCAGCTTGGTACGCAGCTTGTGCCGCAGCTGGCGCTGGGTTTCCGGGATCGCCACCGACAGCACCAGCCAGCGGCCGTCCCACGGCACGGAGTCGGCCAGGAAGCTGTAGATACGGTCCGTACCCTCGGCCAGCAGCCGCGTACCGGGACCGGTGATCCGCCAGCGCACCCGCCGCCCCTCCCGCTCGGACTCCAGGACACCGTCGTCCGCCGAGCGCGCGATGGACTGGCGGGCGGATTTCTCCTCGATATCCAGCGCCGACAGGCCCGCGACCAGCGTCGCGGTCCACACCGGGACCCCGCGCGGATAGACGAATTCGCCCAGTACCGTCAGCAGCAGACTGCGCGCGCTCTCCGAACCCACCTCGCGGCGGCGGGATCCGGCAGGCAGCACGGCAGCGCCCCGACCGGCGTCGGGTGTGTCGTCGCGCACGCGCCCGTTCGTCACGATGTCGGCCCTCCTCGTCGTCCGCTGTGATGAACAGCCCGGTCGAACGCCGGCGCGCGGCCCGTACAGCCCCTGTGCCGCGCACACATATCAGAACATACGGCCCGTTCGAGCAGATCCGGACCGGCAAGGGACCGATTCGACGACGCACCGCACAATTATTCTACAACTTATTGTCAGTACTTCATATTTGTGTAGAATAAATCCCGGACGCCGCCACTCCCGCCCGGCGCCCAGGCAAGGACGGTCTCGTGATCGACGGGTACACGGTCATCGACACACACGTGCATTTGCCGGTGCGCAGCACGCTGAAACCGGCATGGCTGGCGTGGGCCGACGAGTTCTCCCGCGACAACGACTGGCGCGCGGTGTATTCCGGCGATCACCCGGATCCGGCGGCGTTCTGCGCCCACCTTGCCGCCGAGGGTGTCGATCACGCCCTGCTGTTCTGCGAATACAGCCCGCGCGCCACCGGGATTCAGTCCATCGACGATGTGCTGCCGGTCGCCCGGTTCGACCCCGCGCGGTGCAGCCTGGTCGCGAATATCAACCCGCACCTGCACTTTCCGCCGCTCGAGGAGCTGGATCGGCAACTCGGTCTCGGCGCGGTCGCGCTGAAGATACATCCTGTGCACGGCGGATTCGATCCGGGCGCCAAGGAACTGTATCCGCTGTACGAGCGGTGCGCTGAACTCGGCGTGCCGATGATCGTGCACTCCGGGGTGTCGAGTTTCCCTGGGGCGCAGAGTAGTTACGGGAACCCCGAGCTGCTGCTCGATGTGATCGACTACTTCACCGAGCTGAACGTCGTCATCGCGCACGGCGGGCGCGGCTGGTGGTACGACGCGGCGGCCTTTCTGGCACAGGCGAAGCCGACCGTGTGGCTGGATCTGGCCGGGCTGCCGCCGAAGCGACTTCCCGAGTACTACGCCCGATTCGATCTCGGTCGGCTGGCCCGCAAGATGATCTTCGGCACCGATTGGCCCGGCGTCCCCGGTGTACGACGCAATGTGCAGGCCCTCATCGGCCTGGGGCTGCCGCCGGACACGCTGACCGGTGTGCTCGCGGGCAACGCTCGAAAGATATTCACCCGCTTGAATTTTCCCATGACAGGAGACCACCGTGACTGAGCCGGAACGGACCGGAACCGCGCCGACGCCCACCGGGCCGGTGAGCCCGATCGACTACAGCGAGCGCATCCCGAACAATGTCGACCTCGCCGACAATCGCCGGCTGCAGCGCGCGCTGGAGAGCTGGCAGCCGAAATTCCTCGACTGGTGGAAGACTCTCGGCCCCGCGCTGCCCACCAAGGATGTCTACCTGCGCACCGCGATCGCCGTCGGCCGCGACGGCTGGGCGCATTTCGCGCACGTGCCGATGGAAGAATACCGGTGGGGCATCTTCCTGGCCGAGCGGAATCCCGAGCGCACCATCGCCTTCGGCAAGCACAAGGGTGAGCCCGCCTGGCAGGAGGTGCCGGGCGAGTACCGCGCCGAACTGCTGCGGCTGATCACCGTGCAGGGCGATACCGAACCGGCGTCGGTGGAACAGCAGCGCATCCTCGGCAATTCCGCGCCGAGCCTCTACGATCTGCGAAACCTCTTCCAGGTCAACGTGGAAGAGGGGCGGCACCTCTGGGCGATGGTGTATCTGCTGCAGGCGTACTTCGGGCGGGAGGGCCGCGAGGAGGCCGAGCAGCTGTTGAAGCGCAATTCCGGTGATCTGAACTCCCCGCGCATCCTGGGCGCGTTCAACGAGGAGACGACCGACTGGTTGCAGTTCTTCATGTTCACCTACTTCACCGACCGCGACGGCAAGTACCAGCTCGGCACGCTCAAGGAATCCGCGTTCGACCCGCTCGCGCGGACCTGCGAGTTCATGCTCAAGGAGGAGGCGCACCACATGTTCGTGGGCACCACCGGGGTGCAGCGCACGGTGGAGCGCACCGCCCAGCTGATGGCCGAGCACGGCACCGGGGACATCCTCCCGCACGGCGGCATACCGCTCTCGATCATACAGCGGTACTTGAACTTCCAGTTCTCGGTATCGCTGGACCTGTTCGGCTCCGAACGCTCCACCAACGCCGCCGCCTACTACACCGGTGGCCTCAAGGGCCGCTGGCAGGAGACCCGCCGCAAGGACGACCACACCCTCACCGAGGCCACCTACACCGTCCGCGCCATCCGCGACGGCCACCACGTCCAGGAGCAGGCCCCCGCCCTGACCGCCCTCAACCTGGACCTGCGCGACGAGTACGTCGCCGACTGCGAGAACGGCGTCCGCCGCTGGAACCAGGCCCTCGAGGAGGCGGGCCTGTCCGAGCGACTCACGCTGCCGCACGAGGGTTTCAACCGCAGGGTCGGCGCCTACGCCGGACACCACGTCTCCCCCACCGGCGAGATCATCACTGCCGACGAGTGGAATTCCCATGCGGGACAATGGCTCCCGACCCCAGAAGACCGAGCCGCGGTAGCCGCCCTCATGATCCCCCAGTACGCCCCCGGCGAATTCGCCTCCTGGATCGCCCCGCCGAAGACCGGAATCAACGACCAGCCGGTCGAATTCGATTATGTGCACCTGCGCGAGGAGGCGCTGGCCTGAACCGCGCGCCCGCGATCACCCCGGCCACCGCCTGAGCGATCCAGTACCCGACGGCGCGGCCGACAGTGATCCGTCCACGAACCAGGACCGCCATCGTGACGGCTGGGTTGTAGTGTCCGCCCGATATGTGGCCGCCGGCGTAGATCATCGTCATCAATATGATCCCCGCCGCCAGCGGCGTGAACATACTGCCGGTCAGCACGGCTCCGACGACGGTGAGCGCCAGAAAGAAGGTGCCGATGGCCTCGACCACGTACACCCGCCACGCCCCACCCCATTCTTCGACGATCTCGGCGCTGCGGGGCCGAGTCGATACCTTCGCCATGAATCAATCAAACGCACGCGGGACCCCGCTGCGC
>NZ_JAGPOX010000085.1 GCF_019038435.1 Nocardia alni | reverse complement strand
GGGGTAGTCGGGGTGGGCTCTGCGTTGGTGCTGGTCGTGGTCGGGGCGAATGTGCGGTTGCGGATGTTGTCGGTTGGGCATTGGTTCCGGGTCTCGACCGTGGCGTGGGCTCCGGTTGTGATTGTGCCGGGTGCGATGATCGGTCCGGATGGCCTGCCGATGACCTATCTGCGCGGGCGGCTGGATGTCGCGATCGAACTGTTGGCGGCGAAGAAGGTCGACGAGATTCTGATCTCCGGCGATGCCGCAGGTAGGTCGGGCGACGAAATCGCCTCGATGCGTAGGTATCTGCTGGCTCATGGCGTCGATCCCGCGCTGATACGAGCGGACGGCGTGGGGCTGTCGACCTGGGAGACGTGCGAACGAGCGCACAGCCTGTTCGGCGTCGGCCGCGCGATCATCGTCACCCAGCATCAGCACGCGCCTCGGGCGATCGCCCTGTGCCGCGGCGCGGGCATCGATGCGGACGGCGTCGATGCCTATTGCGAGTGCACGCGAAAGACACTGGTGCGCAACACTATACGAGAGTGGCTTGCAGCACCGAAAGCGGTTGTCAGGCTGCTCGGCTCAGCTCGGTAAGGGGCGAACCCCGTATCAGGGGACGTGTCAGGTCCGCATCAGGTCGGTATCAGCCCGGCCAGCGACGGTACTCCCATGAACAACACGGCAATCGCGGCCTCCGGGTTGCGCAAGGCGTACGGCGACAAGGCCGTACTCGACGGCATCGACCTGAATATCGGCGCCGGAACGATCTTTTCGTTGCTCGGGCCGAACGGAGCGGGCAAGACGACGACCGTGAACGTGCTGACCACGCTACTGAAGGCGGATGGCGGAACGGCCCACGTCGCGGGCCACGACATCACCACCGAGCCCGAGGCGGTGCGCGCGGCGATCGGCGTCACCGGACAGTTCGCGGCGGTGGACGAACTGCTGACGGGCGAGGAGAACCTGCGGATGATGGCGGACCTGCACCGCCTGAAGGGCAGCGACCGCAAGCGCGTGGTCGATGAGCTGCTGGAACGATTCGGCCTGACGGAGTCGGCGAGGAAGCGGTCCTCCACCTACTCCGGCGGTATGCGCCGGAAGCTGGATCTGGCGATGACGCTGGTCACCCGGCCGCAGATCGTCTTCCTGGACGAGCCGACCACGGGCCTGGACCCGCGCAGCCGCCGCACCATGTGGGAGATCGTGCGGGAGTTGACCTCCGACGGCGTCACGATCTTCCTGACCACCCAGTACCTCGAGGAGGCCGATCAACTGGCCGACCGGATCGCGGTTCTGGACCAGGGCCGCATCGTCGCCGAGGGCACTCCCGAGGAGCTCAAGCGCCAGGTGCCCGGCAGTCACATCCAGCTCCGGTTCACTACGGTCGACGAGGTGGACGCGGCGGCGCGACTGCTGCCCGGATCCATCCGCGACGACGCCCTGGCCCTGCGGGTCCCCGGCAATGGCGGCACGAAATCCCTTCGGCTGCTGCTGGATCGGCTCGCCGAATCCGATATGGAGGCCGAAGAGGTCTCCGTCCACACCCCCGATCTCGACGACGTTTTCCTTTCCCTGACCGGCCACGCGACCACGGAGGCGACAGCATCATGAGCACCATCACAGCACCCCTGGCAGATTCCTCGATCATGTTGCGCCGCAACATCAAACACATCACCAGGACCCCCGTCACGATCTTCAACGCGGCGCTGATGCCGGTCGTGATGATGCTGATCTTCGTGTACGTGTTCGGCGACGCGTTCAATGTCGGCGAGCGCTACATCGACTACGCGGCGCCGGGAATGATCCTGCTGGCCATCAGTTACGGGCTCTCGGGCACCGCGGTCTCGGTGAGTTCCGATATGGCCAAGGGCATCATCAACCGCTTCAAGGTGATGGATGTCTCCCGCGGCGCGGTCCTGACCGGTCACGTCGTGGCCACCATCATGACCAATGTGGTGGCCATCGCGGCCATCATCGGTGTGGCCTTCGCGCTGGGATTCCGTTCGCCCGCAACGCCCTTGGAGTGGCTCGGCGCGATCGGCGTGATGGCGGCGACCTCGTTCGCGGCCTCCTGGCTCACCGTCGCACTGGGTATGGCGGCCAAAACGCCGGAATCCGCCGGATTGACCGTGGTTCCGCTGATCATGCTGCCCTTCCTGAGCAGCGCGATCGTGCCCGCCACCAGAATGGGCCAGGGCATCCGGCAATTCGCGCAGTATCAGCCCTTCACACCGATCATCGAGTCCCTGCGCGGATTTCTCACCGGGCATCCGTCCGGCGGCTACACCGCCGCCGCGCTGGCCTGGTGCGCCGGGTTCGCCATCGTCGGATACCTGTGGTCGCGAGCCACATTCAACAAGCGAGTGTAGTCGCGGCCAACTCGTGCCAGCTCGCCCGAGCACCCTCGTTCGTCGCCTCGGTGAAGAGTTCTTCACCGAGGCGACTTCGTGCTGTCTGCTCGATCCGTGCCACGTCCGGCTGGGAATGGTCGGGCAGGCCGCGCACCGCGGTGCTCGCCGCGAGCAGCCGGGCGGCCTGCTCATACTGTTCCTGACGCAACGCCAGGTCGGCGATTCCGACGAGTACCCGGGCGATCCCGGGTGCGTACCCGACCTCGGAGACCGCCTGGAGAGCCACGGAACGGTGGGTTCGGGCCTCGCCGAGATCGTCGGCGACGTACCCGAGCAGGTCGTGTATCGCCGCTTTGTTCTGCCCCTGCTCCGCATCCTCACCCAATGCGGTTGTCGCGATGTCGATTTCGGAACGCATCTGCCCGGAATCACCGCTCCAGCGGACCAATTCGGCCTTCGCCAACGCGACCTCGGCCAGCGCGCTCGGCCAAGCGGTCTGCGCCGCGGCTCGCTGTGCCTGCTCCAGGGCAACGGCACTGGCCGGCTCGCCCAGCAGCCAATACAACTGGGCCTGCCGAGCCCGGAACCGGACCACGTCCTCGATCGCGCCGACTTCCGTGACCGCCGCGACCGCCTGCTCGAAAAGGACACACGCAGTGGCGAATTCGCCGCGCATGGCGATTCGATCCGCCAGCTCGCTCAGTGCGAAGGATATCCCCCAGCGCTCACCGACGGCCCGGAATTCCGCCAGCGCCGTCTCGAAGTACTCGTCCGCCTCCTGCCCGAGCGGGCCGCCCAGCACGGTCCGCATCTTGCCGAGCTGCAGCCGGGCCAGCGCCCGGACCCACGGTTCGTCATCGGTGAGCAGCGGTTCGAACGCGGTCAGCATCGCGTCAGGGCCCTGTAGCAGGCGTTCGAGCGCGCCGACGAACGGCACCGTGGGGTGCGGCGCCGTGCTGCCTCGGCCGAATCGATAGGCCTTATGGATCCACTCCTGCACCTGGCGCTCGTCGTTGCGCCCGGTGGAGACGAAATGCACGATCAGCCCGTACACGATGGTGCGGGTGTCGTCGTCCACCTCGCCCGGCAACTCGGCGGCCGCGGTGATCAGTTGCAGCCCCACCGTCTTGTGCCCGCTCAGCCACCAGTACCAGCCGGCGGCCGCCGCGAGCCGCATCGCCCCGGCCGCCTCGCCGGCCGCCAGCGCGCCCCGCATCGCGGCGGCGATGTTGTCGTGTTCGGCCGCTAGTGTGGCGAGCCACCGCACCTGCTCGCCGCGACGCAGATGCGGTTCCGCGGTGGCCGCGAGTGTGGTGAAATGCTCCAGATGCGCCCGACGCGCCGGTTCCGATTCACCCGCTTGCTCGAGCCGCTCCCGGGCGTACTGCCGGATCGTGTCGAGCATCCGGTAGCGCGGCCCGCTGTCGTCGGCGATGAGCAGCAACGACTTCTCGGTCAGCGCGGTCAGCAGATCGAGCACCTCCCACTGCTCGATTGCCGAATCCTTCCCGCCCCCTTGCCCTTCGGGGTCTCCGCACGTGTTATTCCCGCCCACCGTCCCCGTGTTCACGCAAACCTGCTCTGCCGCTTCCAGACTCACTCCGCCGGAGAACACCGCGAGCCTGCGCAGGACCATTCGTTCGGCGTCGGTGAGCAACTCCCAGCTCCAGTCGACCACCGCGCGCAACGTCCGATGCTGCGGTATGGCGGTGCGACTGCCACCGGTCAGCAGCCGGAACCGATCGTCCAGCCGGGTGGCGAGCTGATCGAGGGACATGGTCCGCAGGCGAGCCGCGGCCAGTTCGATCGCCAGCGGTATCCCGTCCAGGGCCCGGCATACGCGCGCCATCGTCGCCAGGGTGCGGGCATCGGCCGGAAGTTCCTTGCGCACCGCACCGGCCCGGTCCCGCAGCAGTTGCACGGCCGGCGAGGACTCGATCTCCGCGGAACTCGCCCTTTCGGTGGGCAATGCCAGCGGCTCGACCTGCCACAGCGCCTCACCGGTGATGCCGAGCGCCTCCCGGCTCGTCGTGAGGATCCGCAGGCGCCCGCACTCCCCCAGCACCTGGTGCGCGAACGCCGCGGCGGAGTCGATCACGTGCTCGCAGTTGTCCAGGATCAGCAACGTTTCCCGTTCACGCAACGCCGCGACGAGCCGATCCATCGGCTCGGCATGCTGTGCGGTGAGCAGCGCATCCCGCAGCCCGAGCGCCGCCAGCGCCGACTGCGCCACATCGCCGGCGGTGCCGACGGACGCCAGTTCGATCAGCCAGGCCCCGTCCGGGAGGTCCTCGAGCATGCTGCGCGCGGTCTCCAGGGCCAGCCGGGTCTTTCCCGAACCGCCGGGGCCGGTCAAGGTGGTGAGCCGGTGGTTCGCGATGAGTTCGCGGACGGCCGCGACATCGGCGTAGGTGCCGATGTATGCGGTCAGCTCGGCTCGTAGATTCGTCTTGCGGTCCTGCTCCGGCGCTTCCACCTCACCGCGCAGCAGCGCGACGTGCAGTGCGGACAGCTCCGGGGAGGGATCCACGCCGAGCGTGTCGGCCAACGCCTCACGCGCGTTCTGATACACGGTCAGCGCCTCGGCGGCGCGTCCCGCCTCGCCGAGCGCCCGCATGAGCGCGGCAACGAGGCGTTCCCGCACCGGATTCCGGGCCACCAGCTCGGTCAGCTCGGCGACCAGATCCGGACCTCGGCCGAGCCGGATCTCGGCCTCGTACAGGTCCTCCGTTGCCGCGAGGCGCAGTCCGTCGAGCCGGGTGATCACCGCGTCGACGGCCTCGCTGTCCTGGACGCCGACATCCTGCATCAGTGCGCCGCGCCACAGCTCGACCGCCTCGCGCAGCAGCTCGGCCCGGTATGCGTCGCCACCACCACGTGCCTGGTCGAGAAGCTGTTCGAACCGCACCGCGTCGACGGCGCGGGGGTCGATCACCAGCCGGTACCCGCCCGCCTGCACGTCGAGCGATCCGTCCGGCAGCGCCCTGCGCAGCCGGGAGATCAGCGCCTGCAGGGCATTCGCCGCCTCGGCGGGCGGCTGCTCACCCCAAATCCAGTCGACCAGAGTCGTTTTCGGGACCGCGCGGCCGGGCTCGAGCGCAAGCGCGATCAGCAACGCCCGCAACCGGGCACCCGGTACTTCGATCATTGCACCGTCATCTGCCCGGATCTCGAGCGGTCCAAGCAACCCGATCTTCACCCGGACCATTCTGCCGTGAACGATCGGTGCTCGTCAGCCCGCCTGTCGCATGGGCACCGAGCAGGGCAGACGTGATGTCAGCGGGCGTGTCAGAGCGGTGTCAGGCCGGTATCAGCGGGTCCGGCGAAAGTAATCACGTCAACACAGCACGGCAATCCAGCAGACAGGCTGAATTCGCCACCCGCACAAGGAGAAACGCCATGACCGCCTTCCAGACACCGAACCCGATCGCCGTCACCTTCGACGTCCTGTCCGCGACAGTCGACGTCGTCGCCTCGGACCGCACCGACACGGTCGTACAGGTCCGGGCCGCCGACCCGGCCAAGAAGGCCGACGTGCGCGCCGCCGCCCAGACCCAGGTGGAATACGCCGACGGCACCCTGACCGTGAAGACCCCCAAGGACTGGCGCACCTACACCGCCTTCGGCGGCAACCCCACCATCGAGGTCACCATCGAGGCGCCCACCGGCTCGCGGGTGAAGGGCACCGCTGGCTGCGGCAACCTGCACGTCACCGGCGAATTCGGTGAGTCCCAGGTCGAGACCTCCATGGGCGACATCGTCCTGGACCGCCCGCTCGGCTCGGTCACCGCGAAGACCTCCAAGGGCGACATCCGCATCGGTGCGGCCGCCCGCGGCGAGATCCGGCTGGAGACCTCCATGGGCGAGCTCGAGGTCGGCATCCGCCCCGGCAGCGCGGTGAACGTGCAGTCCAACACCATGCAGGGCACCGTGCAGAACCAGCTGGGACCGGTCTCCGACGCCCACGGCGACACCGTGCACGTCTTCGCACGCAGCTCGATGGGCAACATCACCATCCGGCACGCCGTCGCCGCCTAGGAAACGACATGCCAACGAAGCCGACGGGACGGGTGAGACAAATGCACCCGCCCCAACGGCCCCGCCCATCCTCACCGCAGGCGGGTGCGCGGTATCAGGTCGATATCAGCCGATCCGGCGACAGTTATCCCATGAGCAGTTCAGCGATCGCGGCGACCGGGCCACGAGAGGCGTACGGGGACACGATGATCCTCAACGACGAGGCGATGCGCAACGGCGCGCTCACCATCGACCGCACGCCCTTCCGCTCGGCTGACCAGAAGTAAGAAGCAACTCAGGGTGGACCGGGAGCGCTGCATCGACGCCGGAATGTGCGTGCTGACCGCCCCCGGAGCATTCGACCAGGACACCGAAGACGGCCGGGCGGCGCTGCTGGACCGGACCGCCGAGCCCGGCGCCGTTCGCGAGGCCGTCCGACCGTGCCCGCCCGGCGCGATCACCATCGTCGATCAATCGCTCACGTAAAGGAAAATCCCGATGAGTCAAGCACTTCCGATCCCGCACGGCCTTCCCACGGACCGCGACGCGGGGCCCTTCAACCCGCCCGCCGCGGTCACCCGGCTGCGTGCGGATCGTCCGGTCAGCCCGATCGTGTTTCCGGATGGTCACCAAGGCTGGATCGTCACCGGCTACGAGGCGCTGCGCGCGCTCATGGCCGACACCCGGTTCAGTTCCCGCACGGACCTCGCGGTCATGCACACGCTCGAGGATCTGCCCGACATGCCCGTCATCGAGGAACCGTCCCCGCAGATTCCGGGCGTCTTCATCGCGATGGATCCGCCGGATCACACCAGGCTGCGGCGCAGGCTCACCGGCGCCTTCACCGTCCGGCGCATGAGGCAGCTCGAGGACCATATCGTCGAGGTTGTCGAGCGGCAGCTGGACCACCTGGCAAGCCTGACCCCGCCGGTGGATCTGGTCGCCGAGTTCGCGCTGCCGGTGCCCTCGCTGGTGATCTGCGAACTGCTCGGCGTCCCGTACGCGGATCGGTCGACCTTCCAGGTCAACTCCGCGAAGTTCCTGATCAGGGATCAGCCGATCGAGCAGAAGATGGTCGCGTACAGCGCGCTGACCACGTTCCTGGCCGAACTGGTCGTGAGCAAGCGCGCCGACCCGGGCGACGATATCCTGTCCGACCTGGCCCGCCAGGACGGCCTGTCCATCGAGGAACTCACCGGCATCGCCTTCCTGCTGCTGCTCGCGGGTCATGAGACCACCGCCAACATGCTCGGCCTGGGCACCTTCGCGCTCCTGGAGAACCCTGAGCAGGCCGCCGAGCTGCGCGAAACCCCGGACCTCATGCCCGACGCCGTCGAGGAGCTGATGCGCTACCTGTCCGTGGTCGACATCCTCTACCGCTACGCCACCGAGGACATCGAGCTCGCCGGCGAAACGATCACCGAGGGATCGACCGTCGCCATCTCCACGCTGGCCGCCAACCACGACCCTTACCGCTTCGACAACCCCGACACCTTGGACATCCACCGCACCGCCCGCGGCCACCTGTCCTTCGGCCACGGCGTCCACCAATGCCTCGGCCAGCAGCTGGCCCGCATCGAGATGCGCGCCGGTTTCCAGGGCCTGCTCCGCCGCTTCCCGACCCTCGCCCTCGCCATCCCCGCCGCGGAGGTGAAACTCCGGACCGACATGAATATCTATGGGGTCCATGAACTTCCGGTCACCTGGACCGGCCGGTAGCCACACCCCAGCCATCGGCCGGGATCCACAGTCGCACGGACTGCGGATCCCGGCCGAAAGCATGCCGGGGCATCTGAAGACCGACGTTCCGGGAGCGAATGACGAGTCGACAGGTGCGCGGGTCGGCCGCTCGACGTGAGACTGGATCAACCCGGCGACGCCGGCGCATCGGATGGCGCACACTTCCTGTGAACGCCGCACGCGGCTCGAGAGGAAACCGGATAGTCTCTCTGCGGGCATACGGCATGGGAGGTGGAGCTATGGAGTGGTCGGATGTGCTGGCCCGGATCGTGGCATGGCTGCGGGCCGGATACCCGCAGGGCGTGCCCGATCAGGACTACCTGCCATTGCTGGCGGTGCTGGGGCGCCGGTTGAGCGACGAGGAACTGGACCAGGTCGTGCACGAGCTGGCCGGACAGGGCGCACTCCCCGCGAGCCGGGTCGACGCCGGCGTGGTGATCAGCAGGCTCACGAACGAGCTGCCCCGCGAATCGGACCTGGCACGCGTGCGAGACCGGCTGCGAGCGGCCGGATGGCCGGTTGAGAACAGCTGGCGGCGAACCGGATCCGGAACCGCCGCGGGACACGCCGCACCAGCGCCGACGGGCACACAGCCGCCTGGCGAGGTTGAATCAAGTATGCCGATTCACTACGACCAGAGCCTGGAACAACTGGCCCACCTGCTGCACGCGATATGTCTGCAGGACCGGAACGCGGTCGCGATCGCGACCACCGCCCTGGTGACCAGCGATCTGGAACAATCGCAGACCGCAATCGACATCAGCACCAAGGTCACGGCGATGGTCCGTGATACCGAGCAGGAAGCGATGCAACTGCTGGCGCTACGTCCGGTCGCGGCCGAGTTGCGACAGGTGGTCACCGCGATCCAGCTCAGCGGCAACCTGCAGCGCATGGCCGTCCTGGCTTCGCACATCGCGGAGTCCGCCCGCCGGCGCCACCCCGCGGCGACGGTCCCCGAACCGGTGCGGCCGTTGATCTCCCAGATGGGTACGGCGGCCGTCGCGATCGCGACGAGCGCCGCGGCGGTACTCGACTCACCCGACCCGCACACCGCGTCCACGCTCGACGAGCAGGACGACCTCATGGACCATCTGCACGAGGAACTCCTGCTCACCGTCATGGGCCCGGCCTGGGAGTACGGCATCACCGCCGCGGTCGACCTGACCCTGATCGGCCGCTACTACGAACGGTTCGCCGACAACGCCGTCGAGGTCGGCCGCCGCACCATCTTCCTGGCCACCGGCCAAACCGCCGACAACTGGCTGGCCGCCCACCGCCGCGACTCGGACTGACAAGCGCCCCGCACAGCCGCCTCGGCACCGAAGACGATCGCGCTCACCAGCCACGCCATCGGGCCGCCGCGTGACAGCATCCTGGATCCGATTCGGCGATGCACCACGGATTCCGTCACCGGCGACCCCGAAACCGCCTGCGACGGCGCGCCTGTCGCGATCCACGCCCACCCGTCATGCGCCGACCGGCGAATTGCTTAGTTAGCCTTACGATCGTAAACTCGTTTCTTGCGCTTACAAAGCGTTCGCCAAGTATTCCCTTGCGATCCATGCGCGAGGGGACTGCCGGCGGAACCGACAAGAGCAGGGGAACCCTCGAATGTCCGTCACACCGGAACATCTCACGATCGGGGGACGCGACGTCACCCTCGCGGCGGACCGCTGGACGGCATCGGATCAACGCAGGGTCGTGCTGCTGCTGCACGGCGGCGGACAGACCCGGCACTCGTGGCAGCACACGGGGGCGAGGCTGGCCGAGCACGGCTGGACCGCCCTGGCGCTCGACGCGCGCGGGCACGGTGAGAGCGGCTGGTCCGCCGACGCGGACTACGGCCAGGACGCCATGGTCGCCGACCTGCGCGCGGTCCTGGCCACCCTCGACGAGCGGCCCGTGCTCGTCGGCGCGTCGATGGGTGGCATGACCTCGCTGCTGGCCCAGGGCGAGGACCCCTCGCTCGCCCGCGGACTCGTCCTGGTGGACGTGACCCCACGGATCGAACCCGAAGGCAGCGCCGAGATCACGGCGTTCATGCGCTCGGGCATGGAGGGGTTCGATTCGCTGGACGACGCCGTCGAGGCCGTCATGGCATACAACCCGCACCGCAAGCGTCCGCCGCGACCGGCGGGACTGCGCAAGAACCTCCGCGAACGCGACGGACGGTGGTACTGGCACTGGGATCCGGAGTTCCTCGGCCGGCGCGGCGAGGGCCTGTCGGCCGAGCAGACCGCCCGCGCCATGACCACCCGCGCCACCGCCGCGGCCCGCGCCATCCGGGTGCCGACGCTGCTCATCCGCGGCAGTGAGTCGCGCATCGTCAGCCCCGAGGGTGCACGCGAGTTGCTGACGCTGATCCCGCACGCCAAGTTCATCGATGTGAACGGCGCGGGCCACATGGTCGCCGGAGACGATAACGACGTGTTCGCCCAGGGCCTGCTCGGTTTCCTCGACGACTGCGTATTCGTCTGACAACGCCCGCTTACTTCGCGGCGGCTCCTTCGCCGCGGATGAAACCGTCGATGAGTCCGGCGAGTTCGACCGGGCGGTCGCCCTGTACCGAATGCCCTGCGCCATCGACGACCTCGACGCGCGCCAGTGGCAGGCGGCGCAGCAGCTCCGCGACGTCGTCGTCGTCCACGACCGGCGAGCGCGCTCCGCGGACCAGCAGCAGTGGGGCTCGTACGGCGGACACGTCGTCCCACAGGGCGCTGAAGTCGACTCCCCCGGCCGCGGTCGGGCGGAGCCGATCGTAGCGCCACACCCAGCGACCGTCCTCGCGCTCGCGGGCGTTGTGCAGGATTCCGCGGCGCAGCGACTGAACCGACCGGCCCGGGTTGTGTGCCACCGTACGATCGAGGATTTCCTGGAAGGATCCGAAATCGGCGGGGCCGTTGACGAATGCGGATATCGCCGCCGTCTTGCGCTCCTGATCGCTGGTGCCGGGAGTCACGTCGACGACGATCAAGCGGCGCACGAGATCCGGGCGGGCGGCGGCCAGGTGCAGTGCCGTCAGTCCACCGAGTGACATACCGACGACCGCCGCGGCCCGCGGGGCCAGTGCGTCGATGACGGTGGCTACCGCATCGGCCAGGTGCTCGGGTGTGTAGTCGTGTTCCGGCCACCAGTCCGAATGACCGTGGCCGGGCAGGTCCACCGCGACGAGTGGGAGCCCCAGCGCCAGCGCGACGGTATCCCAGGTATGCGCGTTCTGCGCGCCACCGTGCAGCAGCACCAATTCCGGTTCACCATCCCCCCAGCGCAGGGCACTGACCCGCCGCCCGGGCGCGATCTCGACAGAACTTCTCACCACGTGCGGCGGCCCGGACCAGGTCAGTCCCGCCTCCGCCGCGTTCTCGGCGAACAACCCGAATTCGTCATATTCCGCCATTGCGACAGTATGAACGCGTCCCGCGCCCGTAGGCGGGGCTGGTGTCGGTCACCGAAGTCCGCCGGGCACAAGGCGAGTCGCGTACAACCACCGCAGCGAGCCCGTATCGTCCACGACCGGCCGCTGACGATCTTTCGATCTGCTCGAGCGCAACCGGGCTCCGCACGTAGGGCCCGGGCGTGATCCGCGACGAGAGTGCGCAGGCCCGGTCGCCCCTGGGTGTGCCGGCGCTCTACTCGTGATCCCCGTCGCGGTGGCGCAACCGGTCACGTTCAGCGGCCAGTGCGGCGTTGCTGTGGCGCAGCGCGTTGTTGGCGTCCGCGAGGTCGGCGTTGGCACCCTCGAGATCGGTATTCGCGTCCTCGAGGTCCAGGATGCGCGCGATCGCGGCGAGGTTGACCCCTTCTTCCACAAGGGCACCGATGCGCGCGATCCGGGCCAGATCGTCGCCGCTGTAGCGACGGGTCCCGCCCGCACTGCGGACAGGAGTGATCAAGCCGTGCTGCTCGTACAAACGCAGCGTGTGCATACCGATCCCGGCCAGCTCCGCCGCTACCGAGATCCCATAGACCGCCCGACTCGAGCCGGGCAGGTGATCCTGACCGGCGTCGGGCAGGTGGTCGGACCGATCGGACTGCATCGCGCTCCTTATCTGTCTGTGGGCCAGATTACCTCAGCTCGAATCTTGCACCCACTCGCGGTGGGTGCTAAAACAAATCTAAGTCAGAGGACTAAGATTATCTGATCGCAGCCACGCGCAAACCTTGATGACGCCCGCCACACAGCACAGAGGACGATCGTGACCACAACACCGCCTGTCATCGGCCCTACGCCGGGAGCCACCATCGATGCCGTGGCCCCCGCGCAACCGCCGCGGGCCGGAAGTTTCCGGTTCTGGTTCGCCAGCCGCCGCTGGGAGTGGTCGGCGGAGATCTACCAGATGCACGGCTACCAGCCCGGCGAGATCGAGCCGACCACCGAACTGCTTCTCGCGCACAAACATCCGGACGACCGTGAACACGTCGCCGAGGCCATCGCACGCTCGGCGAACCATGGAGAACCCTTCTCCAGCCGCCATCGGTTCATCGACACCCACGGCACCGAACACGCGGTCATGGTCGTCGCGGACCGAATCCTCGACTCCCAACACGAGCCCGTCGGCACCGCCGGGTTCTACATCGACCTGTCCGACGCTCTCGCCGAAGCCGAGCGCGAAACCCTCAACCAGCACCTGCCCGGACTCGTCCAGTCCCGCGCCGTGATCGAACAGGCCAAGGCCGTACTCATGCACATGTACGGAATCAACTCCGCCCAGGCATTCAAGGTCCTCACCTGGCGCTCGCAGGAGACCAACACCAAACTCCGCGCCCTGGCCGAACAACTCATGGCCGAACTCGCCACACTCCCCCGGCCCGACCCCTCCACTGTCACCCAGTTCGACCACATCCTGCTGACCCTCCACGAGCGCATTCCACCCGAGAACCGATAACGGGCACCCACTCGAAACCCACACCGGGCGGTACCGACCGATCGTCCCCTCGGGCACTCCGGAACCGAAGTCGCCTCTGAGCCTTGCTGTCCCAATAATATGCCGTTAAACTACGGTACGTTGTATATCGAGCCTCTAATTAAGAGGAAGATCGCCGTCGGCGATCGGTCGACGGGACAGTGATGCGCACCAAAATCCAGCCGAAGTCCGAGCTCTACCAGCTCCTGACGCCGCAGCAAATCGCCGACCTCGCCGAAAGCCTCATCGAGCATCGAGAACTGCCCCGGCAGTACGGCTATGTGGGTACCGGCGCCCAGCATTGGAACCAGCAGTCGACCGAGGAGCTGTCTCCCGCCACGAACCGCCTCTTGAACGCCGATCAGGCCTATCTGTCCGAGTTGATCTCCCGCCGCGAACGCTGGGACGTCGTCGACCTCGGCGCAGGAAATGGGCTACCCGCGCGGCCGCTGTTGTCCTGGCTGGTAGACGCGGGGCGCATGGGCCGATATGTGGCGACCGATATCAGCGCGGACATGCTGCGGATGGCGGAGCACAACATCCGGACCTGGTTCGATGGCGCAGTTCCGTTCGAGGGCCACATCATCGATCTGGCGAGGCAACCGTTCGCCACTCATGTCGGCCGCACGCCACGGCTGGTGCTGCATTTCGGCAACACACTGTTCAATCTCCGCAATCGCGATCAGGCATTCGGGATGGTCCACGACAACATGACGGCGAACGACTTCCTGATCCAGGAGCAATACGTCGACAGCCCGCAGGATCGGCTGACCAGATCGGCCAGGAATCTCGGACCGGCACAGCGGCTCCCACCGGGCCGCAGATTTCTCGTCGATCTGCTCGGCATCGGTGAGGACCTGTACACCCTCGAGTCCGGATACGACCTGCAGCGTAGCGAACGGTTCGAGCGCATCCGCCTGACCACCGGCGCCAGTATCCGCTTCGACGCCGGGCCGGTTGTGGACCTCGACGCGGGGGAATCACTGCTGGTGATCCGCAATCCGATCCACGGGCGCGCCGAATCCCTGGCGAAGCTCGGCGAGTACGGGTTCACCACACCACATGTACATCACAGCGACGACGAGCGACGCCTGCTGACGGTCTCGACCGTTGCGTGATCATTGCCGGATCGGTCGGCCTGCCCTGCGGGTCGATAGTCGTTGTACCGCAGCCTGTCTACTCGACCGAAGGAGGTGAACCATGAACCGATTCGTACTCGACCCCGCTCCCGTCTAAACGTCTCCGTTGTTCGGTTGGAGATCTTCCGCACGGGCAGGTGGCGCCATGCTCACTCGCACAATGGCCCACCTGCCCGTCCCACTCGGATAGACGGGGTTTCCTTCGTGGCGGTACAGACGCTCTGGGAAGGCAATTTTCCTCGATACCTACTCGGTCGATCGGTATCGTTTCTGGGAAATGCCATGGCGCCGGTAGCGCTGGCGGCAGCTCTCCTGCACCACGACGCCGGGTCTTCGGGCCTGGGGCTCGTGCTCGCGGCACGCAGCGGCGCGCTGGTGATCTTCCTGCTCGTCGGCGGTGCGATAGGCGATCGGTCCCGCCGCAGTCACGTACTGGTGGCATCCCACGTCGGTGCGGGCGTCACTCAGGCGGCCGCGGCGGCGCTGTTGCTGTCCGGCACTGTCGACATCACGGCCCTCACCTGTACCGAGGCCGTCAATGGGGCGCTCTCGGCGTTCACGCTGCCCGCCGCGGCCGGGATTCTGCCCCAACTGGTCGGTGACGGATTCAGGCAGCGGGCCAATTCGCTGATCAGCTCCGCTCGGTACGGCGGCACGGTGATCGGCCCGGTAGCCGGTGGCTTGATCGCCGCCCGATTCGGTGGCGGTGCGGCGATCGCCGTCGACGCGGCATGTTTTCTGATCGCTGCGATCTGCCTGGCCGCGATTCGCGTCGAAAGCGCCGCCACCACACGACGAACAATGATGGCGCACAGCATCATCGATGGGTGGCACGAATTCCGTTCGCGGCGTTGGCTGTGGACTATCGTGCTCGCCTTTGCCGTGCTCAACAGCATCTGGGCCGGAGTGTGGCTGGTGCTGGGCCCGGTCGATGTGGCTGCCGGCTCGCACCCGGCGATCTGGGGAACAACCCTCGCCGCCAACGGAATCGGCATTGTGATCGCGAATATTGTCATGTACCGGGTCGACATCGGGCGATTGCTCGGCACAGGCCAGCTGTGCGTGGCAGCGCTGGGCGCGCTGCCGCTGCTGGCGCTCGGGATGCGGATGCCCCCAGTTGTGTTGATGGCCGCCGCATGCCTCGGCGGGATCGGGCTGGGAATATTCGGCATCGCCTGGCAGACCTCGCTGCAGCAGCATGTGCCGAACGAATTGCTGTCGAGGGTATCGGCGTATGACAGTTTCGGCTCGTTCGTCGGTATGCCGCTGGGCCAGATCGCCGTCGGTCCGCTGTCGGCGCACTTCGGCTCTTATTCCGTGGCGGTGGCCGGTGGCGTCCTGTTTCTGCTGTTCGGGTCGGTGCCGTTGGCCGTGGCCGACGTTCGCGATCTGCGCCAACCACCGGCGCGCCCGCACAAGGGCCGGGTCATCGGCCGCCGAGCGCGGAATCAGGACATCGAGGTGATCGAGAGCTAGGAGCGGAATCGAGACGGTCCAGGATTTCGCACAGTCGAATACCGTTCTGCCGAGCCGATTCTGGTTCGCGCATCAGGCTGTGACGGCCGATTCGTAGGCTCGAAGAGTCGCGACCACGAGTTCGCGTTGTTCGGCCGTGAGCGGGCCGAGCGCGGCCCGCCAGCCGGTGCCGGCGCCGCCCAGCCAACTCTGTACGGCGGGCCGGTGTTCTTCGGCGATGGCGACTATGGTGCGCCGGCGGTCGTTGTCGTCTTCACTGCGATTCAGGATGCCCTTGCGACTGAGGTCACCGACCATCAGGCTCACGGTGGTCGGCGCGACCTCGAGCCGGGCCGCGAGCTGGTTGACCGTGAGCGGCCCGTCGATCAACAGGTACGTCAGCAGTGACAGGTGACGCGGCGCGAGGTCGAAAGTGCGCAGCGCCTCGGGGACCGGGATCTGCTTCGCCCTCCCGACGAGTCGCGGCATCAGCAGTACCAGGGCCCGCACACTCTCGTCCAGGGACGGATCGCTCTCGGTTGACATACCTTTCTCTCCAAACTATCTTTGCATGCAAAGCTATATTGGTCTCGGGTTCATGGTCGCACATCGGCCGGACCGTACTCATGAAGGAGCCGTCGATGAGCGGTAACCATGTCCTGACCATCGGCCTGCACCCGAATGCCATGGATTACAGCCGTTTCCCCGACCTGGACGAGGCCACACTGCTCGCCAGGGTCGACGCCGTCGACACGTCCTTGCGCGACGCGGGCTTCGATGCGACGTCGTGCCGGGTCAGCGCGTCACCCGACGAGGCGGAAGGTCAGGTCCGCCAACTGCTGGCCGAGCGCTCGTTCGACGTCGCGATGATCGGCGCGGCCGTCCGGGCCGTCCCCGAACACACTCTGTTGTTCGAGCGCATCGTCAACACGCTCATCCAGGCGAACCCGCGAATTCGGCTCTGCTTCAACACCTCCCCCGAAACCACCGTCGACGCCCTGCGCCGCTCGACGACCGGACTCGCGAGTTGATAGGACGACCGGCGGTGCGGGTCTTCCTCGCCTCGATCGTCATGTACGCGATGTTCCAGGGGGCGAGCATCCCGATGATGGAAAAGCGCAGGGTGAGCCAGCGCGCCGCGTGAGCCCCCGAATTCTCATCGCGGGCATGGCGATCCGACAGTGGTGAGGAGGCGCAGCCCCCTCACCACGTCGACATGGAACCTCTAGCTCGGGGACTTGCTGAGGTCACCGTTCTCGTTCTCGGTGATCGGCACACCGTCGCTCTTGGAGGTGTTCTCGGTCTGACCGATCACGGTGTTCAGGCTGTCGACGCCGGAACTGTCACCGCCCTTGAGCTTGTCGAAGGCCGACTGGACGGTATCGCCCAGTTTGCCCAGGGGGGCCGAGATCGATTTGCACAGTGTGGGATTCGCCTTCGCGTCGACCAGTGCGAGACGGACCTCACGCTTGATGAACAACGCCGCCAGACCGCCCTTGACGAAGGCCGTGATCCGGCCCTTGGCGCCCTTCTTGAAGGTGCCCGCTTTCGCGGGCTTGTAGATCCAGCGGTGGAACGTGCCGAACGCCAGACCGGTATGGGCGACGAACTTGGTCTTGGCGAAGGCCGTGGTGTTCGTGGCCGGACAGCTCGTGTCCTCACCCTGGGCATCGGCGGCGGTGCCGGTGGGGTCCGCCGGGATCGACTGGTCGGTACCACTACTCGCAGCCGTCGACGAGCTCTTACAGCCGCCGACCAGCACCACTACCGGTATCAATAGGAGAACCAATATTCGCATCAAACGTGTCACGCCACACTCCGACATTCGAACTGATCAGTACCGGCCGTACAGTACCTCAGCAACCGCCCGGCAATCTAGACCATCCGGAAAACTTCCGTATCGGTCGCGGAACCGGTTCTCCCGCTGTATAACTCGTCACACGGGCTCGATCATAGCCCGGCCGACTGCACTAGTCTCTTCGATATCCATTGTGAGACAGCCGAAATCGCGAGCAGTCGCAGTCTACCGTCCGGCGAGCTCCGCGACGACCGGAGCGAATGCCTCGGCGAAGTCGGCGCCGAACACGAAGTAGGAGAAACCGATCTCCTCCCGGCGCCGCTGGATTTCCTCCGCGGCGGCTGCCGGGTCGTTCGGAAGTCTCGCCAGCGAGTCGGCCGGAAGGGCGCTGAGATCGGTAGTGGGAGGCGCCATGAACGGCGCGATCGTCTCGCCGATGAACGGCACGCCCAGTGCGAGTTCGACATCCCCGAGCGCGCTCACCTCGCGCGCCAGCTGTGCGACGTCGGCGCGGGATTCGTGCGGTAGCACCGCGAAAGTGACAGTGTCCGCGACCTCGGCCGCCAGCGCCCGGGCCTTGGGCCCGCGCACGGCCATCGCCACCGGCGTGCGACGGTCGGGACCATCGAGATCTCGCAGTGTCTCGATGGTCTCCCTCACCTCGGCCAGCCGCTCCCTCGGCGAGACCACGGGCAGCCCCAGCCGGCGCAGCTCGTCCTCGATTCCGGGCCTGCCCGTGCCGATACCGAACTCGAAGCGCCCCTCGGTCAATACCGACAGCGAGTGCGCTTCCCACGCCGTCATCCACGCCGGGCGCAGCGGGGAGGCATACACCCAGGCGCCCACGCGCAGGTCGGCCAGGGCCGCGGCGGTCGCCAGCAGCGGACCGGGCGCGGGTTGCAGGTGCGGTACGTCGGGCGCCAGCAGCGTCGAGTAGCCGCTGTCGGCGATGCGGCGCACGCGATCTCGCCACGTCGGCAGGTCGGTTCCGAGCGGGGCGACGACCCCGAACCGAAACGGCTTCGTCATGCCTGGACTCCTGTCTGTCGGTATATCCAGAGGTATCGACGCCGGATCCTGCCGAAATTCATCGGCGGCGCGGGCGGGCGGCGACACCGGCCACCCGGCCCTGCACGACCGACGATCAGCAGTTGTCGACGATCGTCGGCCGGCGATTCCGCGCGACGTTGTCCTGGCGGGGAATTCGGTTGGCGAGGACCGAGCGAGTCGCGTGCAACGATGACAGGAGTTGCAGGCGCTCGGAGTCGGCGCTGCCCGGCTCGGCGGTGAAGACCAGCATGACCGGGCCAGGATTTCCCGGGAGCGGGTAGGTGTCCCAGTCCAGGACCATGTCGCCCACCTCGGGGATCTGGAAGGTCTTGGTGCCACTGACCGACTCGCGTACGTCGTGGCGGGCCCACAGCCGCCGGAACTCGGCGCTGCGGATACTCAGCTCACCGACTATCGCCGTGGCGCGGGGGTGGGTGGGATCGGTGGCGACCGCGGCACGCATCATGCCGATGTAATCCAGGGCCTGCTGCTCCCAACCCGCACAACTCCGCCGGCTGGTCAGCGTGTCGTCGAACATCAGCAACAGCATGTTGAGCCGGTCGGGCGGGTAATCGGCCGGATCGCCGAGCAACGCTTCCGCCATGGGGTTCCAGTCGAGCAGATCGAGATGCCTGCCGAGCACGACCGCCGGAGTGTTCATGACCCGCAGCAGCCGACGTGTGCTGTCCGGCACCCGTTCCGGCTCGCGCTGCACCCGAGCAGGCATAGGCCGCCGGGCGGCGTGAGCCAGGGTGAACAGGTGACGACGTTCCTCATCGTCCAGGCCGAGCGCGCCGGCAAGCGCATCAAGAACGTCGTCCGACGGCCGAACCTCCCGCCCCTGCTCCATCCGCTGGTAATAGTCGGTACTGAGCCCAGCCAACATGGCCAGTTCCTCGCGCCGCAGCCCGGCTACCTTCCGCCGCCCGCCCGGCTCGAGCCCCACGTCGTGCGGACGCAACTGCCCGCGCCGCGCACGCAGGAAATCACCGAGCTCACGAGCGTACGGATGGGAGTTGCTCACACCTCCAGTGTGGCGCGGCCCGGACCGGAATAGGTAGGTCCAGCAGACCTAGGCAATCGAAACAGCTACCGCTGCCCAGTGGCCTCGCGTCCGCCGTGGAACTGGAGGCCACACCACGGACGCAGTTGCCCAGGCTGCGAGCAGGAAGTCACCGAGCGCACGGATGGTGATTGCTCACGCCTCCAGTGCGGCCCGGCCCGGCGAAGGGTGGGTTCCATAGACCTAGGTAACCGGGAACGACCGAAAGGGGTCGGATTGCTCATAGCGTCGATGGTTCAGACACTTTTGTAGGAGACGCAGATGAGCGAGTGGACCACCGACAGTATTCCCGACCAGCGCGGTCGGATCGCCGTGGTGACCGGTGCGAATTCGGGGTTGGGCCTGGTGACTGCCAGTGAGCTTGCTCACCGGGGCGCTCATGTGGTGCTTGCCGTTCGGAACACCGCTGCCGGCGAGGAGGCCGCGCGTGGGATCGGCGGTGACGTCGAGGTGCGCGGGATTGACTTGGCCTCGCTTGCCTCGGTGCGGGAATTCGCGGAAGAATTGGCCGCCGAACATCCGGCAATCGACCTGCTCGTCAATAACGCCGGTGTCGTATTGCTCGGTCCGCGTCGCACCACTGTTGACGGTCTCGAGATGCAGATCGGTACCAACATGCTGGGGCATTTCGCGTTGACCGGGTTGCTGCTCGATAACCTGAGCGCCGCGCCCGAGGCTCGGGTGGTCAATCTCAGTTCGATCACTCACAAGAACGCGCACTTGGACTTCGACGACCTGATGTTCGAGCGTGGATACAAGGCGTCCGCCGCCTATGGTCGGTCCAAGCTCGCCACTACGGTCTTCGGGCTGGAACTGGACCGCCGCCTACGGGCGGCGGGATCGCCGATCATCAGCGTGCTTGCCCATCCCGGACTCACGCGGACCAATCTCACCCCGCGTGCGTGGGAACATCGCGGTCGGCTCGGGCGGCTGATCGCATGGGCCGGTCTGCTGGCCACCCAATCGGTGGAGCAGGGCGCGTTGCCGCAGTTACGCGCCGCGACCGAGCCCGGCGTGCGGGGCGGTCAGTTCTTCGGCCCCGCCGGACTCTGGGAGACGCGTGGACCGGTCACCGAGGCCCGGCTCAGCCGGGAGGCCGCCGATCCAGCCGTCGGCTCACGGCTCTGGGCGGCCGCCGAGAAACTTACCGGGGTCAGCTACCTCTGACCGCGCGGAGGAGCCGGCCCTGGCATGGGGACGGGCGCCGGTTGTGCCTCGGCCATCACACGGCTCTCGCCGCTCTCGAGCGCCTCGCCGAACTGGACAACCAATTCGGCGCCACACGAGTCCGGCGGGCATGGAAGGCATTTCACGCCGATGGCGTCGAGGCGGGATGGGATCTCGACTGACCAGGGACTTTCAATCCGTGAACGGTCCGTGAGAAGGTAATCGGCGGGCACGATCCAGGGAGGACCCCGCACATGATTATCTTCGGTACCAGGAGCTACCTGTATCAACTGGCGGTACTGACGCTGCTGTGCGGGCGCTGCGGCAACACCGCCGCCCACGTACTCCGCAAGCGCGTCACGAAGTTCACGCTGTTCTTCGTCCCGCTGTTCCCGATCTCGACGAAGTACACCTCACAGTGCACGTTCTGCGGACTCGAACAACAGGGCACCGAACAGCAGACGAACCAACTACTGGCCCACATGAATCAGCAGCCCCACAACCAGTTTCAGCCGCCGTACCAGCCCTGAATCGTCCGGCTCGCAACCGAATATCACGCCGTCCACGGAACCAAGACGCCTCGGGCCTCAACCACTCAGCCGCGAACCCAGGCCCACCAACCGCCCTCGACTGCCGTGACGTTCAGGTCCTGCGCCTCCACGTGAATGACAGAAGGGCCCGAATCTGCAATCCGGCCTGCCGCACGGTAGAGACCCCTATCGTCGTACCGCAACATCAGCTCACCAGAACCGGTGCTCTCGCCTGGGCGCATCCGCCCTTCGGCATCACGACCGAACTCCTCGAATTCAACCAGGACACCATCGCCGTTCGTATCCACGACCGCGATGCCATCGTTCTCGTTGAAGGCCGCAACCAGCACGCGAGCGGAACGAGCATCCCAGCCGCCGAGCGCCAGCAACTCCGCATCGGATGGAACAAACGAATAGTCCATGGTCACAACGGTAGCCGATCTCAGTGGCTAGCGACCAAGCACTCATTCTCGGGCGTGACGTAGGCGATTCGCCCGCCGTCGACGGGGTGAGCGATGGCGATGTCGAAGATATCTCCCACACTGTAGTTGATAGTAGTGCGCCCATTTTCGTAGAGAGAATGACGGATCGCGGTGTGAAAGTTGTCGTCCTTGGTATCCGCACCTCGTTTCACCAGATGACCATTGACATATGCCTGCCAGGTGTAAATGCCGGGCACATGGGCCAGGTTGTCGAGAAACAGCCCGATGCTGATGACCCCGATACGGTCCGTACCGTCGGGTCGGGTGTCGATCGTCAGCCTGCCCCACTCAGTCCTGACCTCGTAATTCAAGCAAGGCGCGATCGCCTCCGCCCGAGCCACCTGTGGCGTCATGGCGATTACGCCGGCTACGACCGCCGCAACCGTGAGTGTCGGAGCGCATCGAATACGCATAACATTCCCCCAATTCCCTTGAGTGACGGCATATTTGCCGCCACTCATTGCCACCCGCGATCTTACCCGCGCGCCGGCATCGGAGATCCCCCTACCACGCCGACACGCTCTCGCAGCCGCGCACCGTCGTCGCAACCGCCGCCTGGATGACCGGAGCGATGTGGCAGATGGCCGCCCCCGGCACGAGCCTGCGCGACTTCTGCGAATCCGAACTCACCCGCGACCCCGGTCGGGGTCGGTTACGCGCCGCCAACCGACAAGTTCGACGACACCACTGCGCACCAGGCGACGCGGGACAGCGCTACCCGGCTCGACCGCGACGACCTCGACACTCACCTGCCGTCGGCAAACCCGTTGTCCGGCCGCGAGACAGGTGAGACCGAGGCCCCAGTTCGACACTCTCCGTGCTGGTTACGGCATGCGCCGATCGAGAGCCTGAGGGGTGTGGCGGGGAATGAGTTGCAATGTAAGAGTCTCTTACTTAGAGTATGTAAGAAGCACTTACATACTCTGATTCGAGGATTCGATGTCCATCGCGACAAACACACCCCAGAGCCGATCCGTTCGGCGTACCCGAGCCCGTTGGAGTTGGGCGTGGGTCACCTTCTCCTCCGTGGCCATCGCCGCGTACTTCGTCGGCCAATATGCCCAGGGCTCACTGGATACGCTCGCGCACTCGCATACCGGGCTCGCCACCACCTATGCCGTGCGGCCGTGGCCGATCCAGATAGTGTTCTACTTTCACATCGTCTTTGCCGGACTTGCGCTGATACTCGGGCCTTGGCAGTTCTCGAAGCGAATCAGGATGCGGCACATCGCCGTTCATCGCACCATCGGCAAGGCCTATCTGGTCGCCGTCGGGGTCGGTGGCACGGCGGCGCTGATCATGTCGCCGTTCGATTCCGTCGGGATTTCCGGCTTCTTCGGATTCGGGACGCTCGCGCTGCTGTGGATGTGGACCGCTCATCGCGCCTACCGGGCCGTTCGTACCAGCGATATCGCCTCGCACCAGGCATGGATGATCCGCTGCTTCGCACTCACCTATGCCGCTGTCACGCTTCGCCTCGAATTGGGCGCCCTGGTTCTGGTCCAGCTGCCCTTCACCCACGCCGATATCCTCACCAATGCCTATGCGCCACTGCCCTATATCTGCTGGCTGCCCAATCTGGTGGTCGCCGAGTTCATGATTCGCCGCCGCGGCCGGCCCGCGCTGTACCTGACCACCTCGCGCGCCCTGGCCGCCGCCCAGTAATGTTAGGATCATTAACATGGCGAAAACGGCCTACCACCACGGCGCATTGCGTCAGGCGCTCATCGACGGGACCAAGGAAATCCTGGCCGAACGCGGGCACAGCCAGTTCAGCCTGAACGAGGTCGCCCGTCGCGTCGGCGTCAGCACGGCCGCGCCCTACCGCCACTTCGCCAATCGCGAAGAACTGCTGACCGCGGTGGCCATCGAGGGTTACGAGCTGCTGTATCAAACCCTGCGGCGTGCCGCGGCGACCACCGAGGACCCCCGCGAACGCCTGCTCCGAATCGGTGGCGCGTACGTGCGTTTCGCGCACGACCACCGGGAACTGTTCATGACGATGTTCCACGACGAGCAGAGCGACGGCCCGGTCGGCATGGAGGCCTTCGACGTGCTGCTCACGGTCGTCGCCGCGGCCCAGCAGGCGAAAGTGCTGCCGGACAGCACATCCGCCGAACTGCTCGCCCGATCCATCTGGGCCGCTCTGCACGGCATCGCCGAACTCATGCTGCGCCGCCCCAACGAGCGTTTCGGCATGGACGCCCCGCCCGAGGAACTGGCCACCGCCACGTTGACATCCCTGCTCGGACTGAAGCCCTAACCGATGATCGCCGGCATGCTCTCCCAACCGCGCACCGTCGAGGTTGGCGAGAGCAGAGCCGCGCTCAGGTCGACATCCCACTCGGGGAACCGTTTCAGTATCTCCTCCAGGGCGATTCGGCCCTCCAGCCTCGCCAGTGCGGCGCCCAGGCAGTAGTGGGTGCCGATGCTGAACGACAGATGCTGCTGGCGGGTGTCACGCTGAATGTCGAATACGTCTCCGTCGGGGGGATATTGGCGGTGGTCGCGGTTGGCCGCGCCGAGAATCAGCATCAGGGCGCTGCCTTCGGGGACGACCTGACCGTAGTACTCGACGTCCCGGGTGACGTAGCGCGCCACATGGGGAGCGGGCGGCTCGAAGCGCAGGATCTCCTCGATCGCTTTCGGAATCAGGCCCGGATCCTCCACGAGCAGCCACCGTTGATCCGGATGTTCGGCGAGTACCTTGCCCGCCCACCCGATCAGGCGGGTGGTGGTCTCATTGCCCGCTCCCGCAACGACATTCAGGTAGGTGAGTAATTCGTCGCGCGTCAGTCGCCGGGTGACGCCGTGCTCGTCCACGAAGTCGGTGTTCATCAATTCGGTGGTGATGTCGTCGGAGGGATTGTCCCTGCGCCAGTCGACATAGGACGCGAATACCTCGCTCGCGACGAATCCCTGCTGTGCGGCGTCCATCGGCTTGCCCGCCTCGGTGCGCATCGCCTCGTTCGCGTGGTCGCGCACCGCTTCTCGCAGATCGTCCGGGATCCCCAGCAGCATGCTGATGACCTTCATCGGCATCTGAGCGCCGAGGTCGCCGACGAAGTCGAGACGGCCGCCGCCGACGAGCGGATCCAGGCTCTGGGCGCAGAATTCGCGGATCTTCGGTTCCAGTCCGTTGACGACGCGCGGAGTGAACAAGCGGGCCAGCATCTTTCGATGCGTGTCGTGCACCGGCGGGTCCTCGAACAGCACCACGCCCGACGGAATCGGCACGTTGGCTTTGATCAGTTCGAGGATGGCGCCGCGCGCCGAACTGAACGTCCGGGGATCGTTCAGCGCCTTGTTCACATCCGCGAAGCGGCTCAGCGCGTAGAAGTCGTGCTTGTCGTTGTAGTAGAGCGGCGCTTCCTCACGTAACCGCCGGTACACCGGGTAGGGGTCGGCGTTGATGTCGACGTCGTACGGGTCGTAGTAGACGTTGCTCTGCGTGGTAGCGGTCATGGCGATCACCTCTCGATCCTGAACTCACCGAGAGGTTACGCGCTTAACCTGAAGATCCGCTCCAGCAATGTAGTTATTCGCTCGAATCAGGCAGATTCCCGTATGACCAACGAGTACAAGGGCTGTTCCTCCGCATTATTTACGATGGGCGCCTTTCCGATCGGCACCGCGAGCGCCGAGCTGAAGGCCCGGGCCGCAACCTCGACGATCACGCCGGCGTCGAACGCGACGGAGGTCAACGCCGGAGCGCTCACCCCGCCGAGCAGGCCCGTGTTGACCCCGATCACGGCCAGGTCCTGCGGGCACCGCAACCCGGCCCGGCGGATGCCGTGCAGCACAACGAAACCCATCTCGTCGCTCTGCGCCAGCACGGCCGTGACGCCCTCCCCCACCCACCGCGCCACGATATCCGCGGCATCCGAACCGTCATCGGCCAACGTCGCGACCGAGATCTCCGGCAACCCACGCTCCGCCGCCGCGCCGCGAGCACCCGCCAGCCAGTACCGCCCGAGTGAGTCGAGCCCGGCCGACCCCGACAACGCGAATCCCAGACGCCGGTGACCGCGATCGACGAGGTGACCGACGCGCATCGCACCCACACCCATGGACAGGGAACCGAAGCCCTCCGGATCCGGACCGCCCAGGTGAATCTGCGGGATACCGGCCTCGGTCACGACGTCCGCCACCGCACCGGTCAGCGGGAACACGCTGGTCACCGCGATCGGATTCAGATCGGTGATCGCGGCGATCACATTGCGATTGTCCTGCGTCTCGAACTGCATCGACAACACGATCCCGTGCTGCAGCAGCGCACTGGTCAACCGGCTGCCGACCTCGGTCAGCAAATTGTCGGAGATCCACCGCGGCACGACGAACAACACCACACCACTGGCCCCCACCGCGAGACTGCGGGCCGCGAGATTGGGCCGGTATCCCAACTGTTCGGCGGCGCGGCGAACAGCGGCCTTGGTCTCCGTCGAGATCCTGCGCCCCGGCGAATTGTTCAGCACATAGGAGACCGTCGCGGTCGAAACATTCGCCAGGCGAGCGACATCCGCTTTCGTCGGTCGGGTCGATACCCTCTCCACCACGAGCCCTCCACTGCTCCGCAACGATCCGGGCCCTTCATCGTTGCATGTCCGACAGATGAGTCGATGCGGAGCCGTGGCGAGGTTACGTGTCGCCGTTGAGCATGGCGGCGGTCAGGACGTTGCCCGCGACGCCCCAACCGCCGTCGGGAACCTCGTCGACGAGGACGACGGTGGTCGGGCGGGCGCGGTCGCCGTAGATTTCGGCGTAGAGGTCGGTGGTGCGGGCGATGATCTTCTGTTTGTCCTCGGCGCTGAGGGTGCCTGCGGGGACCTTGAAATTGGCGAAGGGCACGAGCGTTCTCCTCGAGTCGATGGTTCGGAAGTCGATGTCAGACCAGGCCGCCGTTGGCGCGCAGGGTCTGGCCGTTGACCCAGTGGCCCTCCGGGCTCGCGAGGAAGGCGACGACCCTGGCGATGTCCTCCGGAGTTCCCAGGCGCTCCAGCGGCGGCGTTTTGGCCAGGGAGGCGATCTGTTCCTCGGACTTGCCGTCCAGGAACAGGTCGGTGGCCGTGGGTCCCGGGGCGACGGTGTTGACGGTGACGTCCCGGCCGCGCAGTTCCCGGGCCAGGATGAGGGTCATCGACTCGACAGCGGCCTTGCTGGCCACGTACGCGCCGTAGGTGGGGAACTGGGTGCCGACCACCGATGTCGAGAAGCCCACGAACGAGCCACCGGCGCGCAGGCGGCGCGCGGCCTGCTGGGCGACGACGAAAGCACCACGAATATTGGTGCGGTGCAACTGATCCAGGGCGTCCAGGTCGAAGTCGGCGATCGGCGCGAGCACCATACGACCGGCGCTGTTCACCACCACGTCGATCCCGCCGAACTCGGATTCGGCACGGTCGAACATCGCGCGCACGGCGTTCTCGTCGGCGATGTCGGCTCGCACGGCGATGGCCCGTCCGCCCGCGGCGGTGATCTCGGTGACGGTCTTCTCCGCGGAGGCGGTGTCACCGGCGTAGTTGACGACCACGGCCAGGCCGTCGGCGGCGAGCCGGAGGGAGACCGCCCGGCCGATGCCGCGCGAGCCCCCGGTGACAATAGCGACCCGTCCGGGCTCCCCATCAGGGGTTTCAGGCTGAATGTTTGTCATGTCTCCACCCTGACCGACCGCGCCCGACGATGCCAGGGGATGCCGTCCCCTGTGTCCCCGCCCCAGCCCGGCGCAGACTGACAACCATGGGTTCCTCGAAGAGCGCCGAGCTGGGCGCGTTCCTGCGATCGCGACGTGAGCGCATCCGCCCCGAAGACGTCGGGCTGGTTTCCGGCCCCCGACGCCGGGTGTCCGGGCTGCGTCGTGACGAGGTGGCCCAGCTCGCCGGCGCATCGGTGGACTACTACAACGAACTCGAGCGCGGGGCCGGATCGCAGCCGTCGGAGCAGATGCTGGCGGCGCTGGCGCGCGCACTGCGACTCACGGCCGACGAGCGCGACCACATCTTCCATCTCGCCGACCGCCCCGTACCACGCAGCGGCACCGCGACCTCGCACGTCCACCCGGGCATGCTCGACCTGCTCACCAGGCTGACCTCGACGCCCGCGCAGGTGATCACCGACCTGCACGTCCCCCTCGTGCAGAACCCGCTCGCCGTCGCCCTGCTCGGCGACCAATCGGGCCTGCGCGGGCTCGAGGCCAGCTTCGTCTACCGCTGGTTCACCGATCCCGAGGCACGACGGCTCTACCCGGAGCAGGACCACCCGGCACAGTCCCGGACGTTCGTCGCGGACCTGCGGGCCGCTCTCGCACGGCGAGACGCCAAGGACACCGAGGCAGGCTCGCTGCTGTCCGAACTCCTGCACCGCTCCCCCGAGTTCGCCGAGATCTGGGCGAAACACGCCGTCGCGTTCCGCCGCGACGACCGCAAACGCATCAACCACCCGAGTCTCGGTGTGCTGGAAGTGAACTGCCTGAATCTGTTCAGCGAGGACGGTCGGCAGCGCCTGCTCTGGTTCACCCCCGCACTGGGCACCGACAGCGCCGACAAGCTGGACATGCTCGCCGTCATCGGCACCCAGGACCTCGCCGGGCGCTGATGCTACCGCGACGAGCCGGCGGAGCTGTGCTCATCGATGTCGAACAGTTCCCCGATCAGTCCGCCGAGGAATCGCCGGTGCTGTGAGGAGATTTCGGCGGCGGCATCGCTATCGCCCTTCGCGCACAACCTGATCAGGTTGTCGTGGTGATCGAGGGCGTCCTGCCACCCGCGCAGGCTGGAGAACTTGCGGTAGTAGATCCGGTGGATCTGCGGGTGCACCTGCTGGATGAGCCGCTCGAGCAGGGGGTTGCCGGCGGCATCGACGATCACGCCGTGCAGGATGTCGTCGGCCGCGAGGGCGGCGGCGATATCGTCGGCTTTGATCGCCTGCGCGAGATCGTCGTTGGCGGTGCGCATGAGCGCGATCATGTCGGGGGTGAGATTGGGCACCCCGGTCCGGACGGCCAGTTGGTCCAGGACCTCCAAGACCGCCAGCGTGGATTCGACGTCCGCGCGGTGTAGCGGGGCGACTCGGGTGAACGCGGCGGGTTTGGCCTCGACCAGGCCCGTGTCGATCAGGCGAGCCAGCGCCTCGCGCACCGGAGTTCGGCTCAGGCCCAGCTGATCGGCCAGATCGCTGTCACGAACCTTCGATCCGGGAGCCAGCTCACCGGTGACGATCGCGTCGCAGATCCGATCGAACGCGACATCGCTCATGCGTCGCCGCTCAACCCGGTCGCCCAACATAGTGGATACTGTACGTCCGGGTAACTTCCGCGATTCGGAGGGGGATCGAGTGATGTTATCCACACAACCAATATATTGGATGTGATGTACTGTTCAAAACGGTTTGGCGTACCGCATCGAGAGGACAGAAAACCGAATGACCCGTACGTCTGCGCCGCAGACCGTCTCCGTCCCGGCGATCCACGCTCGTTCCTGGCTTCTGGTCCCGGGCTCACGCCCTGATCGGTTCGACGACGCCGCCAATTCGGCGGCCGACGCCGTCATCTTCGACCTCGAGGACGGCGTGATCCCGTCCGCCAAAGGCGCGGCCCGCGGGCATGTCACCGAATTCCTCGGGTCCACCGGCACCGGATGGGTGCGCATCAACAACGCCACCACCGCGGACTGGAGCATCGATCTCGCGGCGCTCGCGGGCGTCGCCGGTCTGAGCGGTGTGATGCTCGCCAAGACCGAGTCGCCCGAGCAGATCGATCGCACGGCCGCCCGGCTCCCCGGCATCCCGGTCCTGGCCCTGGTCGAATCGGCGCGGGGCATCGAATTCGCCTTCGAGATCGCCTCGGCCGACGCCGTGGTCCGATTGGCCTTCGGCACGGGCGATTTCCGTCGTGATACCAATGTGGACGCGAACGCCCTGGCCTACGCCCGCAGCCGTCTGGTCGTCGCGAGCCGAGCCGCCGACATCGCGGCCCCGATCGATGGACCCTGCGTCACCGGCCCGGCGGATCTGCCGTCGGAGCTGGCGGTGACGAAGTCGATGGGGATGAGCGGGAAGCTGTGCATGCACGCCCGCGATGCCGAGGCCGTGAACCACGCGCTGAGCCCGCAGCCCGACGAGATCACCTGGGCGGCGGACATCATCTCCCGGCTCGGGGCCGCGGGCGAGAACGTCTCCGACGGTAGCGACCTGCCCAAGCTCGCCCGCGCCCACCGGATCAACCACATGGCCGACGTCTTCGCCGGATTCTGATCGGCGCCGCGCGCGCACGATCGCGACCACGCCTCCCTCCGGCGATTGCCGGGCCGATC
This sequence comes from Nocardia alni, assembly GCF_019038435.1. Taxonomy (GTDB): domain Bacteria; phylum Actinomycetota; class Actinomycetes; order Mycobacteriales; family Mycobacteriaceae; genus Nocardia; species Nocardia alni. The sequence goes on along the minus strand of NZ_JAGPOX010000085.1, from coordinate 11,147 downwards.
CACGTGTCGGGATGACCGACGCGGGTAGTACGGCTCCGTCAGCTGGACGATTCATCGATCGAGGGAGGAACAATGTCCAACCCGACACCTGTGACCCCGGCCCCGGTGCTGCCGACCGATCCGAATATCGCACCGGGCATCGGGCCCGGTGCGACTGCCGCGCCGGATACCGAGTCCATACCCGGCGGCCGTCACGAAGGAGGTGCGCCACCCGCGCGCCAGCAGGCCGCCGCCATGGGGACGATCGCGGCGGCGGTGCTGCTGATCGTCGCCGGGGCGGTGCAGATCCTGGAGGGCATTTCGGCGGTCGAGGCCGACAGCATCGTGGTGGTCGGCCCGCAGTACACCTATCAGTGGAGCACCACCGGCTGGGGTGTGGTCCACATCGTCATCGGGGCCCTGCTCGTGCTCATCGCCGCGGCGTTGTTCACCGGGTGGGCCTGGGCGCGGGCGGCGGCGATCGTATTCGCCGCTGCCTCGATCGTCGCGAATTTCCTGTGGCTGCCGCACAATCCGTGGTGGTCGGTGCTGATCATCGCGCTCGACGCGTTCCTGATCTGGGCCGTCGCGACCTGGAATCAGCACGGCCCGGACACCGCGACGCCCAACCATTCCTCGTGATCACCCTCCGCACTGTTTGACGGTCTCGATGCCGGGCAGACGAGCACCAGCGCATCAATTCGCCAGGGTTCGCGCCCGGCACGACCGTGGGAGGCACATCATGACCGAACCGCAGAGCGCCCGGACCGCCGCGCAGGCGCCCGGTCGGCGCAGGTCACTGCGCAGGCATCACGCAGGCGAGGGGCTCGAGGACACCTACAACGTCCCCGGCATCCTGCTGTGTGGACTGGCGGTGATCGCGCTCGCCCTGTTCCTCACCGCCGCCGGTTACGGAATCTGGGGGTGGGCAGTGGTCGCCGCCATAGTCTTCGTCGTCGCCGGCGTCGCCGGAGTGGTCTGGCTGCTGGCGGAACGACGGCGGATGAATCGCCTGCTTCCCCCGGATGCCGAGCGGCAGGGGCACTGATCCGGGCGGTCAGGTGGCCGTCCAGCGCGCCTTGCGCTTCTCGAGAAAGGCGCTCACGCCTTCCGTGACGTCCGACGTGCGCACCAGTCCGGCGTGCGTTTCGTCGGACAGCTGCCACAGCGACGTCTCGTCCGCGCTGATCGCCGCGTTGGCCACCCGCAACGAGGCGCGAATCGCCAGTGGCGCATTCGTGCAGATCCGCTCGGCGAGGCCGAGTGCCACCGAGAGGGCCTCGCCGGGTTCGGTGAGCCGATTGACCAGGCCCAGGCGCTCGGCCCGGGCGGCATCGATGTCGTCCGCGGTCAGCAGCAACTCGCGTGCCACGTTCGGCGGAAGATAGCGGGTGATGCGAAAGGCCCCACCGAAATCCGCCATCAGACCGCGCTTGGGCTCGGGCAGCCCGAAGCGCGCGGTGCTCGAGGCGACCACCAGATCGCAGCACATGACCAGTTCGAAACCACCGCCCAGCGCGAAACCCTCCACCGCGGCGATCAGCGGCTTGGTCCGTGTGCGAGTGATGATTCCGGCGATGCCGCCCCGGGGCGTGGGCTCACCGGGTCCGGAGGCGAGATCCGCGCCCGCGCTGAAACATTCGGTCCCCCCGGTGAGTATCGCGCACCACTGATCGGGGTCGTCCTCGAAGTCGTTGAGGGCCTTGTCGATTCCGGCGGTGATGGAGGCGTCGATCGCGTTGCGCTTGGCTTCACGGCACATCCTGATGACGGTGACACGCCCACGCCTGGTGACCTCGACAGTGTTCATTGTTCCCTTTCGCAGGCACGAACCACCCTCGACCATAGTTGGCGATGTGCCTGCGCCGTATTCAGCCCGCCTGTTCCTCGACCAGCTCGAACGGCACACCGAGGGTCCGGGCGGGATCCGGGAGCAGGATGGGCAGCCCGTCGGCATCGTGTGACCGGCGCACCGGCACCCCGCGGGCGGTGAGCGCGGCCGCCATCGCCTCCAGACTCCCGACCTCGAGCACGATCGCGTGCGGACCCGGTCCCCACGTGCGGCCGAACGCGTCGAGCTCCGATCCGGCGGCGGGTTCGCAGAGCTCGAGCGCCGCACTGTAGGGGTTCCCGAAGACGTATCGGGCGATCGTCCCGCCTTCCGTCCGGCGAAGCGACGCCGCCTCCAACGCCAGGTTCTCGGCCAGCGCCCGCACCGATCGGACAGCGTCGTCGACGATGAATCGGCGTGCCCGTATCCGGCGTACCCCCGGCCCCTCGGCAGGGCGCGGCGCTCCCCCGGCCGACAAGCCCGAACTCGCGGTCGGGACCACCTCGAGCCACAACCCGGCGTCGGTCTGCTGCCGGTAGCCGGTCGGATCGTCGGCGCTCACCCCGAGCCACACCCGGGGAAAATCGAAATCCTCACTCGCCGGGGTGATCCGGTGCCGCACCCCGGCACGCCGCAGATGCCCGAGCACGGCCTCCACGTCTCCGGCCAGCACCGTGGCATGGGTGCGGATCGGCCGATCGCCCTGCGCGACCACCCGCTCCTCCACGTAGTCGTGCGGCAGCACGCGCGGCCGCGGGCCGATCAGCTCGATCCGGGTGGGCGCCGCCGACATGGACGGCGCGACCCGCAGCCACACGGCACGGAACCCGTGCCCGTCGGGCTCCTGGTACGCACTGGGCCGCGGCACGGGCAGGTCGAACAGGGCGACCAGGCGATCGGCCGCGCCGTCCGGATCATCCGTGACGATATCGGCCGACACCAACGCGTCGTACATACGAAATCTACTCCATTCGCTGTGAACGATCGTTTCCTCCGATGATAGTATTACACCGAGATTTATGGGAGGTTTCAGTGATAAACCCGGTAATTGTCGCAGCTCAACGGACCGCGATAGGCACCTCTTTCAAGGGCACGATCGTTAACGTCGAGCCGGCCGATCTGGCTGTTCCGGTGATCTCCGGCCTGGTCGACGGCGTCGCGGGCGGCCGCGAGCTCATCGATGACGTGATCCTGGCCGAATCGCTGCACGGCGGCGGCGTGATCGCCCGGTACGCCGCACTCGAGGCCGGGCTGACGGATGTGCCCGGCTTGGCGGTCAACCGCCACTGCGCCGGCGGGCTCAGCGCGATCATCACCGCGGCGGGGGCGATCCGCTCGGGCGAGCGAGCCGTCATCGCCGGCGGTGTGCAATCGTCCTCCACCGCACCGGAATTGCGCGACCGGCACGACCCGGACCGGCCGTGGCTGTTCGAATCGCATCGGCCCACCCCCGACGCACCGGCCGACGACATGTCGGTGACCGTCGGCTGGAACGCCGCCCGCCTGGGCGATATCAGCCGCCTGGCACAGGACGAATGGGCGCTGCGCTCGCACGCCCGGGCTGTCCAGGCCATCCAGAACGGCCGGTTCACCGCCGAGATCGTGCCCATCGAGGTCTCCCGGGCCGATGGCACGACCACGACCTTCCAGGTGGACGAGCACCCGCGATCGTCGACCAGCATCGAGAAACTGACCGCACTGCGGCCGTTGCACGCCGAGATTCCCGGCTTCTCGGTCACCGCGGGCAATTCGAGCGGCATCAACGACGCGGCCGCGGCGGTGCTGGTCGCCGAGCCGGCCGTCGCCCAAGCCCAGGGCTGGACGGCGATGAGCCGCATTCTGGCCGCCACCAGCATCGCGGTTCCCCCGGTGCGCACCGGACTCGCTGTGGCCGCGGCCATCTCGAAGGCACTCGATCGCGCGGGACTGACGCCCGCGGATGTCGACCTGTGGGAGATCAACGAGGCATTCGCCTCGGTCGCCATCGCGGCCACCCGCGCGCTCTCGCTGGACGAACAGCGCGTCAACCCCTTCGGCAGCGGCTGCTCGCTGGGACATCCGGTCGCCGCCACGGGCGCCCGCATGGTGACCACGCTGACCCACGAATTGCACCGTCGCGGAGGCGGTATCGGCGTAGCCGCGATGTGCGCGGGCGGCGGTATGGCCGCGGCGATGGTCTTGGAGGGTATCGGCTGATCGAGGCGCCACCGGGCGATCGTGTCCGATCACGCGGACCGGCAGGTCCGGTGGCCTCACCCGCCCGCGCCGTGCGCCGCGACGACCGCGTTCCGGCGCGTGCTGCCCGCGCCCCGGGACGCGGTCGTCGCGGCGCGCGGGCAGCACGCGCCTCACCCGCGACGCGGGCGTTCCACGAAGTCGCCTGGGTCCAAAACCTTTGTTCGCCGCCAGTATTCGGCATTCGACCACGGAATGTTGGTGACGATGCGGCCCTTGCTGTTGCGGTAGTACGTGGTCATCCCGGGGTGCGTCCAGATCGAACCGCTCAGGGCCTCGTCGAGTTCGTCGTTGTATTTCTCGTAGACCTCGCGGCGGCACTCGATGCTGTCGAGCCCTTCGGCGGCCATGCGCGCGATGGCCTGCGCCACGTAGCGCACCTGCATCTCCACGCTCAGCACGTGACTGCCGCCGTGTCCGGCATTCGTGTTGGGGCCGTAGAGGATGAAGAGGTTCGGGAAGTCCGGGACCGTCATGCCCAGATAGGCGCGCGCGTCGTCCGGGCCCCACACCTCGCGCAGCGTGTCGCCGCTGCGTCCGCGAATCTCCATGGGCCCCAGCATGTTCAGGGTCTGGAAACCGGTGGCGAGCACGATCACGTCGGCCTCGCGGGCCTGCCCGGAGGCCGAGACGACGCGGTTGCCCTCGATCCGCGACACACCCTCGTCGACCAGGCGCACATCCTCGCGCAGCAGCGCCTCGAACCAGCCGTGATCGAGTAGCGGCCGCTTACCGTACGGCGGATAGGTGGGCACGCATTTGTCGATCAGCTCGGGCCGGGTCGCGAGTTGCTCGTGGATATAGCGCGTGAGCGACACTCGATGCCGTTCGTTGGTGGCGTTGATCGATCGGTCCTGATGCGGCCACTGCGGGTCGATCCGCAGCATGGGATGCATCCGGTCACCGAAGTTCCACGCCTGTCGCAAGCGGTACCACGTCTGGTAGCCGGGGAACTCCCGCATCAGGAACCGCTTGGCCGACTCGACCTCGCGATTGGTGTTGGGGTTGGGCATGATCCACTGCGCGGACCGCTGATAGACGGTCACCTCCGCGGCGAGCCCGGCGATCGCCGGAACCAGCTGCATCGCCGAGGCGCCCGTGCCGATCACGGCGACCCGCTTCCCGGCCAGCTCGAGTCCGGGGGTCCAGGCGCTCGTGTGCACCACCGGACCAGGGAATGCGTCCAGTCCGGGCAGATCGGGATAGGCGGGCCGGTTCAGCAGCCCGACCGCGGTGATCACCACCGGATAGCCGCGGACCGAGGTCGTGCCGTCGGCGTGCCGCAGGGTCACCCGCCAATATCCCTCGGCGTCCTGCCACTCCGCCTTTTCCAGCTCGGTGCCGAATTCGACCTTCTCCTGGACTCCGTACGCGGCGGCGATATCGTCCAGATATCCGCCGACCTCGGACTGTTTCGCGAAGTACCGGGGCCAGTCCGGGCGCTGGGCGAAGGAGAACGAGTAGAGGTGGATGGGGGTGTCCACACCGCATCCGGGATAGACGTTCTCGAACCAGGTTCCGCCGACGCCCGGATTCTTATCGATGATCGTGTAGGGAATCCCGGCCTCCTGCAGGCGGATCGCCGCGCAGAGCCCGGAGAAGCCGGTGCCGACGACGAGCGCCTCCGGAACCCGCTCGCGCAGTTCGGCCGGGATGACCGGCGTCGCCCGCGAGAGCACCCCGAGTTCCTCGGCCAGCATCCCGCCCTGCTCGGCCGGGATCTGCTGATCCAGGCAGGCGCCGAGCACCTCGACGACCTGCGCGGGTGTCAGCGGCGGGGGTTCGGGCAGTTCGCCCCGGCGATGCGAGAGCACGAGATCGGCCGCCAGGGCCCGCAGTTCGGCCTGCGGCTCCGGGGGCAGACCGGCGTCGTCGTGATCGCCCGCGCCGCGCATCGTCCCGGGCCGGAACTTTCCCTCCAACAGGGTGAAGTCGCCGGTGAGCTGGACGACGGCCGCGAGCAGGGTGGGCAGATTCGCATGGGCGAGCGCGGCCTCGAGCTCGTCGTGGAACGCGGTCTCGGAGGCCGGCAGCCGTGGTGATGACCTTGGTGCGATTTGAGTCACGGAGACGTCCTGACTGCTACGGGGAAGGCGGCAACGGCCGCCCCTATTTTGATACTGAGAATATCAGAATAGCTGGGCGGCAATCCGCCGTGCAATTCCCCGGCGGTCCGCGGTCAGCCTCCGTAGTCGGACAATGCGGCGCATGTCGCCCGCGCCATGGACTCCAGATAGCCCGGTAGACCCGGCATTTTCTTGACGTTCGCAGGCCGCGAGAGGTCGGAGGAGATCAGGCTGTGCAGCGCGCGAACGGTCGTTGCCAGGCGAGAGCGGTCGTGCCCCGGATAGCAGCGGTCCAGCGCCTGGATCCAGCGGTCGACGTACAGTCGCTGGCGCCGGGCGAAGCTGCGCTGATAGAGCGCGGCCAGGGTCGACTGCTCGCGCTGCCAGATCGTGGTCAACTCGGGGTTGGCGAGCACGAACTCCACGTGAATCGCGATCAGCCGGTCCAGTTCGGCGTGCGGATCCGGCTGTTCGTCGCCCATTCGCATGAGCAGCGTGTCCATCAACCGGTCGAAGAGTGTGGCGAGGATCTCGTCCTTACTGGAGAAGTGGCGGTAGACGGCGGATCCGGTGATGCCCGCCTCGGTGGCGAGGGCGTCGACGCCGACCCCGGCGAACCCGCGTTCGGCGAACAGCCGGGCGGCGGCTTCGAGGATGCTCTGGTCCCGTGACATGGCCACATCCTATCCGCAAGCGATGTGAACGATCGTTTCCATAGGTGGCATTTTGGTGCTAGCGTTCCTGGTATCGCGGTCTCGTCCGCCGAGGAGGTTTGTGAACAATGGGGTATCCGCTACCGAAAGGGAACTCGCTACGAGGTCCCTTCCAACCGATGCGTTTCGAGGCCACGGTCGAGGAATGCATAGTCACTCAGGGGGAAATTCCCAAGGAGCTGTCCGGCGGTTTCTATCGCGCCGGTCCCACCTGGCGGCGCCCGACCAAGCAGGGCAACAATCCGCTGATCAGCATGGACGGCATGATCCAGGGGCTGGTGCTGGACAACGGCCGGGCCGACTTCCGCAACCGGTGGGTGCGCACACCCAAATTCGTCGCCGAGGACGCGGCCGGGCGCGGGCTGTTCGAATGGACCGACGGCGGTTTCGGCGACTGGCGCGACCACGCCTACGGTGACGTCGCCCGCGACCAGTACACCACCGGAGTACCGCAGGGCACCAACAACATCAACGCCTTCCCGTTCGCCGGCGAGATCATCGCCACCGGCGAACAGGGCGGGCCCCCGATCGCGCTGGATCCGATCACGCTGGAGACCAAGGGCATCGCGAACTGGTCCAGCAAGCTGTCCAAGGGCCTGCACGAGAAGTCGACCTACGGCGATGCCGCGTTCACGGCGCATCCGAAGTGGGATCACGACACCGGGACGCTGTACGGCTGGAACTGGCGCGACGAGAAGCCCTTCGTCACCATCCACATCGTGCACCCCGACGGCGCCGTCGAGTCGCGCGATCTGCACGACGCTCCCTATAACACTGTGGCGCACGACATCTGGCTCACCCCGGAGTGGATCGTGATGCCGTTCCAGCCGTTCACCGCCGACCGCAAGCAGATCACCGAGCAGCAGCTCGGGATCTGGGGCTGGGATCCGAATCTGCCCATCGTGCTCGGGCTCATCCCCCGGCACGATCTGCACGGCGAGGTCCGCTGGATCAACACCGACATCCCGTGCGAGTACGTCATGCACACGTTGTCGGCGAATGTCGAGGGCAACATCCTCACCCTCGACGCGCCGATCTTCAACCGCCCGCCCTTCCCGTTCGCCCAGGACTTCTCCGCGGGCGAGGATGTCGCGCTGTTCTTCTCGGTGTCCCGCAGTTTCCTGGGCCGCTGGACCATCGACCTCGAGACCGGCGCGGCCAAGACCGAGCAACTCTCGGATCGTCCCTCCGAGCTGCCCAAGGTCGACGAGCGCTTCTACGGCAAGGGCTACACCTTCGGCTTCCAGGTCGGCGGGGTGGTCAAACGCAACGGGATGTCGATGAACAGCCTGGTCGTGACCAATGTGCGAACCATGGCCGAGCAGGTGCACCAGATCCGTTCCACCGAGGCCGCGGCCGTACTCGAGGCGACATTCGCACCGCGTAGCCCGCAGGCGCCCGAGGGCGACGGGTACGTCATCGTCCCGGTGTCGTGGTGGGCGGACAAACGCGGCGAGTACCAGATATTCGACACCTACGACATCACCAAGGGCCCGGTCTGCACGATCGAGATCCCGTTCCTGATGGGCTGGACGCCACACGGGCACTGGATGGACTTCCGGCGGTGAACCCGCCGTCCCACGTCGCGCACCGTCCCCAGCCGACCGAAACCGACTGGGGCGCCTGGCAGAACTGGGCACGAACCCAACCGGCCATCGTCGCGCTCGGCCTGGAACCCCGCGAATTCGGCGACGGGCGAGCGGTATTCGACCTCGCCGAGTCGATTCTGCCGCTGAACCCGAACGGGGCGGTCAACGGCGGCCTGGTCGCGGCGGTCGCCGACCAGGTGGGAGCGATGGCGGCGGTCACCTGCGCCGCGCCCGGGCACGGCGTGCTGACCTGCGTGCTCAACACGGAATACCTTGCGCCGGCGCGACTTCCGCTCGTCTGCGTCGGCACGGTCGTTCGTTCCGGATCGGCGCTCATCTTCGTCCATATCGAGATCGACAGCGGTGGGCGGCTCTGCTCGGCGGCGAGCGGGACCTGGCTGCCGCGGCCGTATACGGAGGCGATGTCGTGAAGGTCGGTCTGTATTTCGATCTGCGGGTGCCGCCGGGCTCCGGCTTGGACCCCGCGCGGGTGTACGCGCACACGTTGGAGATGTGCGAGGAGGCCGAACGCGCCGGGCTCGACTCCGTCTGGGTCAGTGAACATCACGCCTTCGACGACGGTTATCTGCCGCAGCCGCTCACGTTCGCCGCCGCGATCGCGGCACGTACGCGCAGGGTGCGGATCGGCACGGCATTGATCGTGGCCCCGCTGCACTCGACGGTGGAGATCGCCGAGCAGGCCGCGGTGGCCGACCTCGTCTCGGACGGGCGGCTCGAACTCGGCCTCGGCGCGGGGTACCGGCAGGCCGAATTCGATCTGTTCGGCGCCGATCACGCCGGGCGCTTCGGCACGCTCGCGCGGCAGGTGCCGGATCTGCGGGAACTCTGGTCTGGGCGGGTGACGCCGCGGCCGGTTCAGTCCCCGATTCCGATCTGGCTGGGCAGCGGCAGCCCGAACGGCGCCCGGCGCACCGGGCGGCTGGGTGCGGATCTGCTGTTCCTGAACCCGGACTTGCTGCCCGCCTACCGTCAGGGACGGGCGGAGGCCGGTCTGGACCCGTCGGGCGGGCGGATGGGCGGCCCCTTCTTCGCACTGCCGAGCGAGGACCCCGAACGGGACTGGGCCGACACGGCCCCGTACATCACCTATCAACAGAACTCGTATCGGCGGCACACCGACGTCGGCAGGAGCGCCGGGGGGCAGCGCCCGTTCGACCCCGACGCCGGACGGCAGAGGCCGTTATCGCGCCCCGGCGCGTTCTGGTTCGACACACCGGAAAATCTCGCGACTCGGTTGCGGGCCTGGCTGGCGGACACGCCGGTGGACACGGTCTTCCTGTGGGCCTCCGTGGGCGGCATGCCGGAACCGATGGTCGAGCGCAACGTCGAGCTGATCGCCCGCCGATTGGCGCCACTGCTGAGAGAGGATCACCGTGGGTGAGCAGAATTCCCTGAGAGACGAGGTGCGCGCGGTAATCGCCACGCGCCGAGGCGAATTCGCCGCGCAGTGCGATGCCTGGCTCTACGGCCACGACCCTGCGTTCACCGCGTTGCTGGCCGAGCGCGGACTCATCGGCATCACCTGGCCCCGCGAGGTCGGCGGCCGGGCAGCGGGAGCCGTCGACCGGCTGGTGGTGACGGAGGAACTGCTGCGGGCGGGCGCGCCGGTGGCCGCGCACTGGATCGCCGACCGGCAGATCGGCCCGGCGATCCTGCGCTACGGCACCCCGGAACTCCAACGGGAGTTCCTGCCCCAGATCGCGGCCGGCGAAGTCACTTTCTGCCTGGGCATGAGCGAATCAGAGTCCGGGTCGGACCTTGCCGCGGTGCGAACCAAGGCGGTTCCGGTCGAGGGCGGCTACCGCATCACCGGCCGCAAGATCTGGACCAGCAACGCCCACAGGTCAACGCACGCTTACGTTCTCGCCCGTGTGCCCGGCGGTGAGGACAAGCACGACGGCCTCACCGAATTCGTGGTCGATCTGTCCACGCCCGGTATCGAGGTACGGCCGATCCTGGACCTGGCGGGCGAACACCATTTCAACGAAACGATTTTCGACGACGTGTTCGTACCGTCCGACCGGGTGATCGGCGCCGAGGGCAACGGCTGGCGGCAGGTCACCGAACAGCTGTCCTTCGAACGTGGCGGCGTCGAAAGGGTTTTGAGCACCTATCCGGTGCTGGAGACGCTGCTGCGCGCGAATCGGCCACGGCCGCAACATGCTTCGCAGACCGGCACACTGGTCGCTCGTCTGCACGCGCTGCGCGGTATGGCAGTCGGCGTCGCCGCGGCGGTGGATGCGGGCGAGGCGCCGATCCGGCGGGCCGCGATGCTCAAGTATCTGGGCACCTCCTTCGAGGCGGACCTGGTCGAATACGGCCGCACGGTACTGGGTTCGACGCCTCGGCCCGGGCGCGGCGAGGCCGATCGCATTGTCGCCGAAGGTATCCGGCGCAGTCCCGGAGGTACGCTGCGCGGTGGAACCACCGAGGTGCTGCTGGGCATCCTCGCCCGCAACGACGGCGAGCCGCAAGCCGACGACGAATTGTCGCGCCTGGTGGACGAGGCGGTCGCCGACCTGAGCCGAGCAGACAAACCAGCCGACACCGTCGAGGTCTGGGCGCGGGCCTCGGGGCTCGGCTGGCCGGGCGCCGCGGTGGCCGAACCGGCCGGGGGCGGCGGCGGCGACTTCAGCGATCTGGTCACCATCGTGCGCGGTCTGGCCCGGCGTGGGCTCGCGGCGCCGGTCGCGGAGAGCGCGCTGGCCGCGAT
>NZ_JAGPOX010000084.1 GCF_019038435.1 Nocardia alni | reverse complement strand
GCCCAGCCGAATCCGGATGTGCGTCCGACCTCGGCCAATACCGGTCTGCCCAAGCCGAATGTGCTGACCGTTATCGGCGGCATCATCGCCATGGCCTTGGCCGCGGCGGGTTCCGGCGCGATCAGCTTCCAGAGCGCCTCGGCGGCACAGGCTCGTATCGATGCGGCGCGCGCCGAGTTCTTCGGGCCTCGCGCATGACCGGGCAGGGCCGCGGGTGGTGGCGCGGAATAATCACGCATGCCCCGCGTTCACGCGCCGACGGGCACAGCTCGAGGGGGGTGACGAAATGACCGAGAGCCGGACCCAGGGCCGCTCCTATCGCCGCGTCGCGGCCGCCGTCGACGCGGTCTGCGCGGTCGCCGCGGACTTCGACGCCACCGACCTCGACGAGGTCGTGCTGGCGATCTCGGCCGAACGCCGCCGCCCGATCGAGATCGCCAACGCCCAGCTCGGGCCCGGTGTCTGCGGTCAGCGGCGCAGCTATCCGGACAGGGACGTGATCGTGCTGGCCGAGGCGCTGCCGGGTCGCGAACACACGCTGGCCCACGAGCTCGGGCACATCATCTTCGACCACCCCGGCCAGGAGGCGCAGGAGGTGACGCTCGAGGCCAGCGACGACCTGATCGCCTACATGCTCAGCCAGCGCGCACATCAGCAGATCGTCGACGACGGCGAGGACGAGTTGGCCGAGTGGGAGGCCGAGACCTTCGCCAATATGCTCATGACCCGCCTGCGGGTCTTCGGTAACCGGGGCGCGGGCGTCTCGGTGCTCAGGTTCGACGAGGCTCTCGGATGACCGGGCTGAGGGGGACGACATGACATTCTGGCTGACAGCTCTGCTGGTCTGGATGGCCGCGGGCGCGCGGGTCGGGCGCGTGCTGGTGAAACCGGCGACCACCGCGCGCGTCGCGATCGTGGTCGCGGTCGCGGCGGTCGCGGCCGCCGCGACGTTCTCGATTCCCGAGGTGAGCCTGGCCTTGGACAACCTGCTGCCGCACGGCATTCACGGCGCCATGTTCGGCGATCGCATGGTCGCGGCCGCATGGCTGCTGTTCGCCGACGCCACCTCGGTGGTCGCCGCGGCGGCCTGGCCGGTGGTGTCGCGGCGGAATCTGCGCCAGATCGCGCTGGTGATCTACGCCATCGGCATCGCCGCCATCGTGGCGACGCTGCTGTGGTCGGTCCTGTTCGGCTGGGTCGTGACGCTGCTGGGCTGCGCGTTCATCGCGCTCACCGGTCTGCGCAATCTGGACTGGACCGCACTGGGCCGAGGTATCGCCCTCTACACCTTCGGCACCATCGGGGTCGGCGTGCTGTCGGTGCTGACCATCCGACGTCTGGCCCTCGGCGAACCGCCGGCCCGGCCGTCCCACGCGGGCTGGTTCTGGCCGGTCTGGCAGGTGGCGAGCCTGTTGATCGCGGTCGGCGCGGTGTGGATCGTGATCGAGCTGTGGGTGCGAGCGCGGGTGCTGCTGCGGCGGATTCGCGCGTTGCGCATGATCATGATCAAGCGCTTCCCGGAGGTGGTGGCGCACGATCAGACCGGGACCACCAGCCAGCTCAAGGCGTCCGACCACGTCGCGCAGATCATGGACGCGCTGTATATCCAGTCCGGCGGCGGGGTTGAGCTGGCGGCCGCCGGCACGCCGTCGACGTCCGCCGACGAGCGCGCCGAACGCGTCGCCCGGTGGGCGCACAACCCGCTCGGTGATGTCGTCATCGATGCGCGGTGGATCGCGCCGCCGCAGGGGCTGAGTCCTCGTGGCTGGGTACAGGCGATCGCCCGGGCCTTCGACGCCCTCGGCGGAACCCCGGCGGTATAGCGCCGCGCGCACCCTTATGTCCGGAAGGTCCGAATAGGACGCTCAACGTTCGCCGAACCGACCGGTTTGGCGTTGTAGATCACATTGTCGTTTCCCGCACGCCGACTCCGAGAACGGAGGTGGCGCATTGTCGGTTGTCCGCTATCGGCCGCGACGATATCCGGACATGACAAAAGCCCGAAGCACTCCGGGTCGTTATCTCGAACTCATACCGTCAAGAGCGCATGACTGAGACCGAAGCGACCCTTCGCTTCGGGTGCCCAAAAGCAACACAGTGCGAATCCGAGGCACCGCACTGTGTTGCCCTGGGGGACTTCCTATTCCGTGCCGTCCGGCGGGATCTCGGGTAGACCCTCACTCGCCCGAAGCTTCTCGGCCATCGAGGTCAGGAGGTTCTGCGATTCCTCCGACAGATCGAACGCCCTACTCGACAGACGACGGAGTCCATAGCCCTGCAGCTGGGACAACAGCTCGAGATCATGATCGATCTTGGCCGCGTAGATGTCGTTGAAGAAGTAGTCCGGTTTGACCTTGAAGAACTTCGCCAGCGCGGCCACCGTCTCGTCAGAGGGGTTTGTGCGCTGTCCTGACCGCAACTGTGAGAGATACGGTTTCGAGATCGGATGGCCGGAGGCCGTCAGCGCAGCCGCCACCTCGGCGTTGGTGTGCGGCTTACGCCCCGGGGGATGCACGGTTTCGAACAGCTTGTTCAGCCGCGCCGCGAAATCAGCCATTGTGAGCCGCCCAATTCCCTTCGCTGTACTAACAGTCGTTATCTCGGATACGTATCATTGATATTAGCGGCTGAGTAACTGAAAACCTACGCCTGATTCGGGATTTCCTTGAAGCTTCCAGGTACCCGGATCGCGAACCGGTGGTGGCCGGGTCGTTTGCGGGCCACCCCAACGGTTGTCGGGAACCGCTGGTAGAGACCGGTTCTTGCCTGTCGGAAGGGTCGTCGGAAACGACTCTTCAGTTGCCCTCGAATAGCTGACATCTCATGATCTTGTCTGTACTGGGGATTGTGTGGCGTACGCCACGTTTGGGGTATTCATGGGATGAACGTTCAACCTGGGCAGATAAGGCCACACTTTGTACCAGACCCCTTGATCTTGAATGGCACATGTACGCCAATGGCACAGTTACCCTATCCGCTCGATGATAGTGCCTGTGGCCAATGCGCCACCGCAGCACATGAGGACCATCGCGGTGCTCTTACCCGAGCGCTCGAGTTCATGCAGAGCCGTGGTGATCAGCCGAGATCCGGTGCTGCCGACCGGATGTCCGATCGCGATCGCGCCGCCGTTGACGTTCACCCGGTCCAGATCGGGCTTGTGCACCGACGCCCACGACAGCACCACCGAGGCGAAGGCCTCGTTGATCTCGAACAGGTCGATATCGCCCATGCTCATACCGGACTTGTCCAGCAGCCGCTGGCAAGCCTGTACGGGGCCATCCAGGTGGAATTCCGGCTCACCGCCGACCAGGCACTGCGTGACGATGCGGGCGCGCGGGCGCAAACCCCTGTGCCGCGCGACCTTTTCGTCCATCAGCAGCACCGCGGCGGCGCCGTCGGAGATCTGGGAGGAGGTTCCGGCGGTGTGCACGCCGCCCTCGAGCACCGGCTTCAGCTTGGCCAGGCCCTCCCGGTTGGTCTCACGCAGGCCCTGATCCCGGGTGACGTCCTTGGTCTCGCCGGTGCGGTTGCCCTCTTTGTCCACCTGGGGCGCTCCTGCGACGGTAAGCACCTCGCGGTCGAACCGGCCCTCGGCCCAGGCCTGTGCGGCGAGGCGCTGCGAGCGCTCGCCCCATTCGTCCACATCGTCACGGGTGATGCCGCGCCGCTTGGCGATTCGTTCGGCCGCCTCGAACTGGTTCGGCATGTCGATATCCCAGGACGCGGGGCGGCGCGGTCCGGCGTTCTCGCCGACGTTGGCGCCGAGGGGCACATGGCTCATCGACTCGATGCCGCACCCGAGGCCGATCTCGATGGCGTCGGTGGCGATGAGGCCGGCGACCAGGCCCACGGCCTGCTGTGCCGAGCCGCACTGATTATCGATCGTCACCGCGCCGCTGGTCCAGGGCAGCCCGGCGTGCAGCCACGCGGTGCGGGTGACGTTGTTGCCCTGCTCGCCGACCTGCATGACACAGCCGCCCACGACCTGCTCGACCAAGGCCGGGTCCACCTGGGCCTTGTCCAGGATGCCCTGCTGTGCCGCGCCTAGCAGTTCGGCCGCGTGCAGGCCTGCCAGCCAGCCGTTGCGCTTGCCGACCGGGGTGCGTGCGGCCTCGACGATGACCGGTGTTCCCATGATGTTCCTCCGGTAAAACTGAAACAAGTTCTGTGGATGCGGGCAGGAGCCGACAATGGCTTCTTTACTACTGATACCACCTATGCTGCAATGAAGGTAGAACACGTTTCAGTTAGCCGAATCAGTTAGCCGAAGGAGTCAGCTGGTGGTAGACGCAGTGACTGCACCGAACCTGCCCGAAGGGTTCGACGTGACCGACCCGGAGCTCTGGGCCCATCAGGTCCCGGCCGAGGAGCTCGCCGAGTTACGGCGCAGTGCGCCGATCTGGTGGAACCCGCAGTCACCCGATGTCAGCGGCTTCCATGACGACGGCTTCTGGGTGGTCAGCAAGCACGCCGATGTGAAGGAGGTGTCGCGGCGCAGCGATGTGTTCTCCAATTTCGAGAACACCGCGATCCCGCGCTTCAGCGACGACATCCCCCGCGACAAGATCGAGATGCAGCGGGTGATCCTGCTGAACCAGGACGCTCCGCAGCACACCCGGATGCGCAAGCTGATCTCCAAGGGCTTCACCCCGCGCGCGGTCAACAGCCTGCGCGACGAATTGTCTTCGCGGGCCAAGTCGATCGTGGAGGCCGCCGCGAAATCCGGTGCGGGCGACTTCGTCTCGCAGGTGGCCTGTGAGCTGCCGCTACAGGCGATCGCCGAACTGATCGGCGTGCCGCAGGACGACCGGATGAAGCTGTTCCAGTGGTCCAACGATATGACCGGGTACGACGATCCCGAGTCGACCGCCGATCCCGTGGCGGCGACGATGGAGGTCCTGGGCTACGCCTGGCAGATGTCCGAGGCACGCAAGGCCAATCCGGCGAACGATATCGTGACCGAGCTGGTCAATGCCGATATCGATGGCGAGGCGCTGACCTCGGAGGAGTTCGGCTTCTTCGTGATCCTGCTGTCGGTGGCCGGCAACGAGACCACGCGCAATGCCATCTCGCACGGCATGGTCGCGTTCCTGGAGAACCCGGACCAGTGGGAGCTCTACAAGCGGGAGCGGCCCGCCACCGCGGCCGACGAGATCATCCGGTGGGCCACCCCGGTGAGCTCGTTCCAGCGCACCGCGCTCGAGGACACCGAACTCGCCGGTGTGCAGATCAAGAAGGGCCAGCGCGTGGTGATGCTCTACCGCTCGGCCAACTTCGACGAGGAGGTGTTCGACAATCCGTTCGCCTTCGACATCACTCGGGACCCCAACCCGCACCTGGCCTTCGGTGGCACCGGCGCGCACTTCTGCATCGGCGCCAACCTGGCCCGCCTGGAGATCGACCTGATCTTCAACGCGATCGCCGACCACCTGCCCGACATCAGCCGCCTGGGTGACCCCACGCGGCTGCACTCGGGGTGGTTGAACGGGCTCAAGGAGTTCCCTGTGGCTTACACCCCGGGCGCACACTAGCTCCGGAGACGACGGAGGGCGGGTACCGGTTCGGTACCCGCCCTCTTTCGTGCCGATGCGTTACGCCGGATTCACGCCTGATCCGGCCGCATGGTCTTCACCGCCCGGTCGGTCTCCCAGAACGCGCGCAGCGCCGCGATCTTGCCCGCCGCGTCGACCCGGTAGGTGAACACGCCCTCGGCGTCGATCACCTGGCCGCCGATGCGGGTGCGGATGAGCCCGGTGAAGGCGATCTCGCTACCGCAGGCGAAGGAGTCGCCGAAGACGAACTCGATCGACTCCGTGGGCGCGATCGCCTTGTCCCAGAACGCCGAGATCGCCTCGCGGCCGCGATGTCCGGAGCCGTCGGGGGAGAACACCGAGGGCCCGATCGGATCCTCGACGATGCCGTCGGCGGCGAACAGGTCCAGCCACGCGGCCTTGTCCCGGGCGCGCACCGCGTCCTGTGAGGCCCGCCCGGCGATGCGCGCCGGGTGATCGGTGGTCGTGGTCATTACCCCACTCCGATCGGTTCGGCGATGTATTGCTCGGCGAAGCGGCGCAGTGAATCCTGTTTGGCGCTCAGCTCGGCATCGAAGCCCAGCCCGTCGAAGACCCACGGCACCACGATGCTGTCGGTGACCCCGGCCTCGGCCAGCTGCTGGTAACCCGAGCGGCCGAACCGGTCGATGCAGACCACCTGGATCTCGAACGGATCGGCGGAGCGCCCGTATTCGGTACGCAGCCTGGTGAGTTCGGCGATCGTCGAGACGATGTCGTCGTATTTCATCATGGCCGAGGTCCAGCCGTCGCCGACCTTGGCCGCCCGCCGCAGCGCGGGGCCGGTGTGCCCGCCGATGTAGAACGGCACCGGAACCGACGGCGCCGGGCTCATCTGCAGCTTGTCGAAATCGTAGAATTCACCGTGGAATTCGACCATACCGCCGCCCAGGACGAGCTTGATGACCTCGATCATCTCGTCGACCCGCGCGCCGCGGCGGGCGTAGGGCACCCCGCACCACTCGAATTCCTCGGGGGCCCAGCCGATGCCGACGCCGAAGCCGAACCGGTTGCCGCTCATGGCCGCGATCGATCCCACCTGCCTGGCAAGCAGCAGTGGATTGCGCGAACCGAGCTTCAACACGTTGGTGTAGAAGTGGATCCGGCTGGTGACCGCCGCCATCGAGGCGGCTCCGATCAGCGGATCCACCCACGGGGTGTCCGGTGTCCAGAAGCGGCTGCCGTCGGGGGTGTACGGGTACTTCTCGGACTGGGATTCCATGTAGAACAGCGAATCCGGCAGTGCGATACTCGAAAAGCCGCACTCCTCAGCCGTTTTCGCCAACGCGGGAAGTTGTTCGAGTGGGCTCAGGGCGATGCCGAGGGTGAACTTCATGGGCGCTCGCTCCCGACCACCCACATCGAGAAGTACTGCGACCCACCGCCGTACGCGTGGCCGAACGCCTTGCGGGCGTTGTCCACCTGGTAGTCGCCGGCCCGGCCCATCACCTGTTTGGCGGATTCGGCGAACCGGATCAGGCCCGACGCGCCGATCGGGTTGGAACTCAGCACGCCACCGGACGGATTGACCGGCAGCTTGCCGCCGATGCGGGTCTCCCCGGCGTCGGTCAGCTTCCAGCCCTCGCCCTCGGGCATGAAGCCCAGGTTCTCCAGCCACATCGGCTCGAACCAGGAGAAGGGTACGTAGATCTCGGCGGCGTCGATCTCCTCGAGCGGGTTGGTGATCCCGGCCTGCTTCCACAGCGCGGCCGAAGCATCCCGACCGGCCTGCGGGCTCACCTGATCGCGGCCGGTGTAGGCCAGCGGTTCGGTGCGCATGGCCGTGCCGTGCACCCACGCCACCTTCTTACCCGACGACTCGACCGCCCGCGCGGAGGATTCGTCGCCCAGCACGATCGCGCACGCGCCGTCCGAGGATGGGCAGGTCTCGTCGAGTCGGATGGGGTCCCAGAGCATCTGGGAGCCCAGCACCTTCTCCATGGTGATATCGGCCTGCTGCAGATGGGCCAGCGGATTGCGAGATCCGTTGAGCCGGTCCTTCACCGCGACCGTCGCGCCGATATGCAGTGGTGCGTTGGCGCGCCGAATGTACGAGCGCACATGCGGTGCGAAGTATCCGCCCGCGCCCGCGCCGACCGGCTTGGTGAACGGGACCGGATTCGACAGTGCCCACATGGCATTGGATTCGGACTGCTTCTCCCACGCGACCGCGAGGACCTTGCCGTGCACTCCGGCCTGCACGTGGCTGGTCGCCACGATGCCGGTCGAGCCACCGACCGAGCCCGCGGTATGCACGCGCAGGAGCGGCTTTCCGGTGGCGCCCAGGGCATCTGCCATGAACAGCTCGGGCATCATGGAGCCCTCGAACAGGTCCGGCGCCTTGCCGACGACGACCGCGTCGATGTCGGCCATCGTGAGTTCCGCGTCGTCGAGCGCGCGATCGATGGCCTCACGCACCATGCCCGGCATCGACACGTCGGAGCGTTTCGTCACATGATGGGTTTGTCCGGTGCCGAGCACCGCTGCGAGGTTTGTCATTTCGCCTCCAGAACAGCCACAAGGTTCTGCTGCAACGCCGGGCCGCTCGACGCGTGCGCCAGGGCCCGCTCGGCGGTGCCGTTCATGATCTCGGTGGCCGCGAAGCCGATTCGCTCGAGGCCCGCGGCGAACATCGGATTCCCGGACAGCGCGCCGCCGGACGGGTTGATGCGGGTCTTGCCGTTCAAGCCGATGGCCTGCTTCAGGATCAGCTCCTCGTGCGTGAACTGCGCGTGCAGTTCGGCGAGATCGAATCCGCCTGCATCCCCGCCGGTTGCGGCCTTGGCGGCCGCGGCGGTCGAGGGGGAGGAGGCCAGATCGCGGGCACCCAGCATTGGGGTATCGATCCGGTGCGCGATGCCGGTCAGCCAGGCCGGGCGCTCGCACAGCTCGCGCGCACGGTCACCGGCGGCCAGCACGATCGCGGCCGCGCCGTCGGTGATCGGCGCGATGTCGTGCTCGCGGAAAGGATTCGCCACATACGGTGCGGCCAAACGCTTCTCGGTCTCGGCGTCGTCGGCCGAGCCGACCGCGGCCATATCCCGTTCGGTCCAGCGTCCGCTGTCCAGTCCGGCGCGGGCGGCCAGCCCGGCGATCGAGACCGCGTCCGGCCACAGCGGCGCGACCACGTACGGATCGGTCTGCAGGGTCAGCACCTGCCGCAGCGTTCCGGCCGAGGCCTTGCCGAAGCCGTATACCAGCGCCGTCTTCGCCTGCCCGGAGCGCAGTTTCACCCACGCCTCGTACAGCGCCCAGGCCGCGTCCATCTCCACATGCGATTCGTTGATCGGCGGCACGGCGCCGATGGAGTCGATCGCCGAGATGAACGAGAAGGCGCGTCCGGCCAGGTAATCCGAGGATCCCGAGCACCAGAAGTCGATATCGGACACCTTGATGCCCAGCTTGTCGTACAGCGTGTGGAAGCAGGGCGCGAGCATTTCGACACCGTTGGTGGTGCCGTAGGTTTCCCGCACGTGCGGCGCGTGGGCGAAACCCACGACCGCGATGTCGTTTACGTTGTCGCGCCCACCCGTCACCCGGCCGCCACCCCCCATGGAATCGCTTCGCGATGCTGTGTTCATATGTTCAGCGCCTCTCACAGATGCTGCTGGAAGGTCTCGTACGGGGCATCGGGCTCGCCGCTGGGTTCGAAGTGGGACACGTTGTCCAGCCCGTTGTACGTCCACTCCTCGCGGGGTTTCCACGCGGCCTTGACCCGCATGCCCATGCGCACCTCGCTGGGGTCGATGCCCAGAACCAGATGCAGGAACGGGATGTCCGAGCCGTCCAGCAGCACGTACGCGGCCACGTAGGGCGGCTTGATGCGCTGGCCCTGGAACGGGACGTTGACCACGCAGTAGGTGGTGACGATCCCGGTGTCGACCAGGTCGACGTAATCCTCGGTGGGCTCGCCGGTGCGCGGATCGGCGCCGCGGGGCGGGAAGTACACCTTGCCGTCGCCCGCGCGGGCGCCCACCAGGCGGCCCTCGGCGATTCCCTTCAGGAACACCGTCTCCTGCGGTGACGCGGTGTGTTTGTAGCTCAGGTCGATCGGGGTGACGATGCCGGTGATCGGTTCGGCGTCGCCGCCGGACGCACTCGCCGGCGCGGAGGTTTCGCCCGGCTCGAAGGCCGCGACGTCGTGGATGCTTCCGGTCCGCTCGCCCGCCCAGCGCGCCCGTACCCGCAAACCCGTGTGGATCTGCTCGGGCGAAGCGACGTCGACCGCGTGCAGCAGGCTGGTATCCGCGCCGTCGAGCTGGATCAGCGCCCAGGCGAACGGGCGGTCGAAGGGCTGTCCGGGCAGTGGCTCGGCCACCCAGCTCCAGCTTCGTACCGTGCCCACATCGGCCACGTCGATGAAGTCGGTCAGCGCCTCGGCGGTGACGGGATCGAATTCGGCCGGGGGCACGATCACCCGGCCATCGGACCCGCGGACGCCGACGATGCGGCCCTCGCGTAATCCGGTCAGGAATCGGCCGATGGTCGGGCCGACCGATCGGGTGTAGTCGAATGTCATCCGCAGCTCTGCGGCGAGCACTTCGGGAGCCGGTTCCGATTCCGGACCGCTTCCCTTCGCGATTGTGCCGGTCATGGTGTTCCCTTGGGTCACAATATCGAGTAGAACAGGTTCTTATTCTGGTGGCAAGAGTAGCGGTTCGCGGGCCAATCTCCGCAGACTGGCGGTCGTCGGATCGTCGGAAGTGGTGGATGAGCCCGCTGAGCGGGCGGAAAAATGCGGCGCGCGGGCCGCGGACGAAAGGAACATGATGCGGTTCGGATTGCAGCTCGGATACTGGGGCGCGCAGCCGCCTGTCAACGCGCAGGAACTCGTGGTCGCCGCGGAGGAGACCGGGTTCGACGCGGTATTCACCGCCGAGTCCTGGGGTTCGGATGCGTTCACGCCGCTGGCCTGGTACGGGTCGCGGACGCAGCGGGTGCGGCTGGGCACATCGGTGGTGCAGCTGTCCGCACGCACGCCCACCGCGACCGCGATGGCGGCGCTGACGCTGGATCATCTCAGCGGCGGGCGGCACATCCTGGGACTGGGAGTTTCCGGGCCGCAGGTGGTGGAGGGCTGGTACGGGCAGGCGTTCGGCAAGCCGCTGGCCCGCACCCGCGAGTACGTCGGGGTGATTCGGCA
Source organism: Nocardia alni (assembly GCF_019038435.1). Classification (GTDB taxonomy): domain Bacteria; phylum Actinomycetota; class Actinomycetes; order Mycobacteriales; family Mycobacteriaceae; genus Nocardia; species Nocardia alni. Next base: position 30,590 of record NZ_JAGPOX010000084.1, on the reverse strand, counting down.
GGTGCTGGCCAGGGAGGCGAAGGTGGCCAGCCCCGGACCGCACTATCCGCTGCCCTACCAGGGCGAGGGCGCGACCGGTCTGGGCAAGCCACTCAAGCCGATCACCCATCCGCTGCGCGCGGATCTGCCGATCTGGCTGGGCGCCGAGGGGCCCAAGAATGTGTCGCTGACCGCGGAGATCGCCGACGGCTGGCTGGCCATCTACTACACGCCGCGGCTGGCCGATATGTACAACGCCTGGCTGGACGAGGGATTCGCCCGTGCGGGCGCGCGGCGATCGCGCGCGGACTTCGAGATCGCCGCGACCGCCCAGGTGGTCCTCACCGACGACGTATCCGGCGAACTCGATCGGATGCGGCCCTTCATGGCGCTGTACATCGGCGGTATGGGCGCCGAGGATGTGAACTTCCACGCCGAGGTGTACCGGCGCATGGGGTACGGCCAGGAGGTCGAGGAAATCACGCGCCTGTTCCGCACCGGCCGCAAGGATGAGGCCGCGGCTGTTGTGCCGGATCAGATGATCCTGGATACCACCATCATCGGTGATGAGGCGCATGTGCGTGAGCAGCTCGCGGTGTGGGAGAAAGCGGGCGTGACCATGCTGTTGGTCGGTGTGCGGGACGTGCAGCAGATGCGTAGGTTGGCGCCGCTGATTCAGGGGTAGTTTGGACGGTGAACGCGAGGTTCACGCCGGGGTATGAGTCGTACCCGCCCGGAAGCCGGGCGGGCGACGCGCCGCCGGTCCACTGCTCTCCCGTCGACTGAACGTATTTAGTGAACCCCGTAAATCAGTACTTGTCAGCCGTAGGAACACGTTCTATTTTTGTCGTGTGACCCACAACATTGCGGACCTAGTCGAACATGCCATCGACCTCGTGCCGGAGCGCGTAGCGCTGGCCGACGACACCCGCTCGGTGACTTACGCCGAGCTGGAGGATCGGGCCAATCGCCTGGCGCACTATTTGCAGGCACAGGGTGTCAAGCCGGGCGACAAGGTCGGCATCTACTCGCGCAACACGATCGAGGCCGTGGAGGCCATGGTCGCGGTGTTCAAGGCGCGGGCGGTGATGGTCAATGTGAACTTCCGCTATGTCGAGAACGAGCTGCAGTACATCTTCGACAACTCGGATTTGGTCGCACTCATCCACGAGCGTCGCTACACCGGCAAGGTGGCCGGCGTGCGGCCGAATACCCCGTTGCTGAAGACGGTCATCGTGGTGGACGACGGCACCGATGCGCCGACCGCCGAGGGCACGGTGGAATACGAAGCGGCGCTGGCGGCTTCGTCCGGCGAGCGGAATTTCGGTGATCGCTCGACCGACGACATCTTCATGATCTACACCGGCGGTACCACCGGCATGCCCAAGGGCGTGATGTGGCGTCAGGAGGACTGGTGGCGGGTGCTCGGCGGCGGCATCAACTTCGTCACCGGCGAATACGTCGAGGATGAATGGGAGCAGGCCAAGATCGGCGCGGGCAGTCCGCAGATGGTGCGCTTCCCGATCCCGCCGCTGATCCACGGTGGTTCGCAGGCCGCGGTGTTCCACAGCCTGTTCGGCGGCGGTAAGGCGATCATGCTGCCGGAGTTCACCGGGCACGGTGTGTGGCAGACGATCGATCAATTCGACGTCAACCTCATCTTCATCACCGGCGACGCCATGGCGCGGCCGATGCTGGACGCGCTGGAGGCCGGGCACCCGGAAACCGGTGAGCCCTACAAGCATTCGGTGCTGTGGGCGATGGCCAGCAGTGCGGCGCTGTTCTCCCCGGCGCTCAAGGACAAGTTCATGGAGCATCTGCCCTCGACGATGATCACCGATTCGATCGGGTCGTCGGAGACCGGATTCGGCGGGCTGTCCGTCGCGGCCAAGGGCGCCAACCACACCGGCGGCCCCCGGGTCAAGATCGACACCGCCACCGAGGTTCTGGGCGAGGACGGCAACCCGGTCGAGCCCGGATCCGGCGAGGTCGGCATTCTCGCGCGCAAGGGACATATCCCGCTGGGCTACTACAACGACCCGGTCAAGACCGCCGCGACGTTCAAGGAGATCAACGGCACTCGCTACTCCATCCCGGGCGATTTCGCGCGGGTGGAGGAGGACGGCAGTGTCACGATGCTCGGCCGCGGTTCGGTCAGCATCAACTCCGGCGGCGAGAAGATCTATCCGGAGGAGGTCGAGGGCGCGCTCAAGTGTCACCCGGAGGTCTTCGACGCGTTGGTGATCGGCGTCGCCGACGAGCGCTGGGGTCAGCGGGTGGCGGCGGTGGTGCAGTGTCGCGGCGCGGTGCGGCCGACGCTCGATGACCTGCGTCCGGTGCTGTCCCAGGAGATCTCGCCCTACAAGCTGCCGCGCAGCCTGTGGTTCGTGGACGAGATCAAGCGTTCGCCCGCGGGCAAGCCCGACTACAAGTGGGCGCACGCGCACGCCGAGTCGCGTCCGGCCGACGAGGAAGCGCACGCGCCGACCACCAAGTGACGGATGATTTTTCGGGTTGCTGCGCCGGCATCCCGAGTTGCTCGAGCGGGTCGTCGCCTCGGCATGCTGCTGGTTGTGGTCTTCGGCCTCGGATTCATCGGCGGAGGAATGGATCCGATCGGAAATCCTATTGGTGTGACCTTCCGGCTCGGACCACGATGGGTGCATGCAGCAACGCAAACTTGGTGGTCTGACCGTTTCCGCGATCGGCTTGGGATGTATGGGGTTCTCCCAGGGCTATGGTTCTGTCGACGATGACGAGTCCATCGCCGCCATTCGTACGGCGATCGGTTCGGGCATCACGCTTTTCGATACGGCGCAGAGCTACGGCGGCGGGCACAACGAGCGGCTGCTCGCGCGGGCGTTGCGTGACGCGGACGAGAGTGTCCGCGTGGCGACGAAGTTCGGCATCGTGCGCACCGATGCCGGTGTGGGCCTTGACGCGAAGCCCGAGCGGGTGCGCGAGTTCTGCGATGCCTCGCTGGCTCGGCTCGAGCGGGATGTGATCGACCTGTACTACCTGCATCGTGTCGATCCGGAGGTGCCGATCGCCGAAACCGTCGGTGCCATGGCCGAATTGGTGCGCGCGGGCAAGGTGCGGCAGATCGGGATCTCCGAGGCGACGCCGGAGCAGATCGCGCAGGCGGCCGCGGTGCATCCCATCGCTGCGGTGCAGTTCGAATGGTCGATGCTGTGGCGTGAGCCGGAGGGCGATATCGTGCCCGCCGCCCGCGAACTCGGTATCGCCCTGGTGCCCTACAGCCCGCTCGGACGCGGACTGCTCACCGCGACATTGGATTCCGATACCGTCGCGAGCAGTGATTTTCGCCGGAACGATCCTCGATTCACCGGTGACAACCTGGCGAGCAATCTGGCGCAGGTCACCGCGCTGCGTGAGTTCGCTGGGCGGCTGGGTATTTCGGCCGGACAGTTGGCGCTGGCCTGGCTGCTGGCGCAGGGACCGGACGTCGTGCCGATTCCCGGCAGTCGCCGGGCCGGGCGGATCGTGGAGAACGCGGCGGCCGCGGCGGTCGAGTTGAGCGCCGATGATCTCGCCGAGTTGGAGAAGATCGTGCGTGCCGAGGCGTGGGCGGGTGACCGGCAATCGTTCGCCGCGCACGGGACGGCTCGGTCGGGTTCCTAGCGGGGCGGACCTCACGTCGCGGAAGTGGCGTATGTCACGTTTGAGTCGCGGATGCCCCGATTTCGGGGGTGTCTACTTGTCGGTGCCCTGTGTCACAGTGTGGGCATGAATCAACGAATCAGATACGCGGCAGAGCGCTGACGGGAGCCGATATGAGTGAGTCGCGTTCCATAGACGAGGTGCTGCAGCAGTTCGAGGGGTACCGGCGGGAGCTGTGCGCTTACGCCTACCGCATGTTGGGATCGTCGTTCGAGGCCGAGGACGCCGTGCAGGAGGCGTTCACCCGGGCGTGGAAGGCGTACGACTCGTTCGAGGGCCGGGCCAGCCTGCGTTCCTGGCTCTACAAGATCACCACCAACGTCTGCCTGGACATGCTCGACGGCCCGCAGCGCCGGGCCCGCCCGATGGACCTGTCCGGCCCGTCCCGTCCAGACAGCCCGATCCCCCCGCCGGAACCCGACTACGTGTGGGTCGAGCCGATCCCCAACGGCCTGGCCTTCGGCGCCGACCCCGCCGAGCACGCCACCGCGAAAGATTCGCTGCGCCTGGCGTTCGTGGCCGCGGTGCAGCATCTTCCGGCCAGTCAGCGGGCGATCCTGATCATGCGCGAGGTGCTGCGCTTCTCCGCCAGCGAGACAGCCGACATGCTCACCATGTCCCCGGCCTCGGTCAACAGCGCCCTGCAGCGCGCCCGAGCGACGATGTCCAAGGTGCAGCCCGGTGAGGGCGGCTACGACGAGTCCGACGCCGAACAGCGCAAACTCGTCGACGGCTTCGTGAAGGCCTTCGAGGCATACGACATGGACGCCCTGACCGCCCTGCTCAAACACGACGTCACGTTCTCGATGCCGCCACTGCCACTCTGGGTCCGCGGCCCCGCCGACGTCGCCGCCTTCATGACCAGCCCCGGCCCCTCCGCCTGCCGCGGTTCCCACCTGATCCCCCTCGAGGGCGCCAACGGCCTGCCCGCCTTCGGTCAGTACAAGCCCAGCGAGCAGCCCGATGTGTTCACGCCGTGGGCAGTGGTCGTGCTCGAATTCGAGGGCAGCACTATCAGCGGGCTGAATTTCTTCCTCGACACCGAACGCCTGTTCCCCCTGTTCGGCCTGCCACCGGAGCTGCGGGTTTAGTCACACGTCGAGACTCGTTGGACTGTCGCCGAATCTGCCTGGAGTGAAGAGCTCGGCGCGGGCTACGCATCGCGCCGAGCTGCTGAGGGTGGACAGTCGGCAGGATTGCCGCAATGATCGCCCGATACGGTTTTCGATTGCGGGGGTTCATCGATGTTGTCGGGAAAGTCCTTACTGGCCATAGTGATTGCGTGCGCTGGGTTGCTCATGGTCATCGCGGCCGGGACCGCGCACGCGGCGGGCAGTTTGTACGCAGCCATCGCCGTGGGGAGTGACCAGGTCGGCGAGGCGACCGACTATCCGACCCAGATCGCAGCAGACGAGGCTGCTCTGCGAGCGTGCGATCACGGGGACCCGTTCCTCTGTCGCATCAAGGCGCGGGTGCAAAACGCGTGTGCGTCGGTTGTTGAGCGCGACGCACGGAAGCTGTTGACTACCGGGCCCGTTTACTTTGTCGGGGCCGGTGTCACGGCTGTTGCTGCGGAACGTGAGGCGAAACTGTTCGAGTCCATGAGCCCGCCGGTCACCCCGGTAACGAAGCCGGCGTTCGTCTTGGACACCATCTGCACCTCGAATGCCCGATGAGCACGACCTGGTCTCACCCGTTCCACTGGAACGACCGCGTCTGGGGAACCACCGGCGGTGGCTGGAAGAAGGTGTGGCCCTGCGGCGGTGCGGTGGTGCCCCTGGGTTGTGATTGTTCGGTGGGCTGCTCTGTGGCGGGCTGTTCGGCCGTAGCCAGCGAGGTGTCGGCCGGCGGTGGCGAGGCGAGCGGGCTGCTGTGCCGGATCGGTGGGGCCGTCGACGTAATCTGTTGTGGCGCAACGGTCAGCGACGGCGTCCTCGTGGCGGATCCGGAGTGGCCGTGCGTCGCTGAGATGATGCCGACGGTCAGACCGGCCGCGGCCAGGAACAGTCCCGAGCCGACCGCGATCCGGCGACGAGCCGAACCAGGGGCCTTGGTCGCCCGGCGTCGTGGCGTCGCATCGATATGCAGTGGTACCAGCGAAATCGTCGCGCGGACAGTGGGCGAGACCTCCTCGGAAGGGTAGAGAGCCTGTGTCGCGGCCTCGGCGAGGGCCAGGCAGCTGGAATATCGCTCCTGCGGGGCCTTGGCCAGCGCGGTGGCGATCACAGCATCGAGTTCGGCCGGGAGTTCCGGTCGCACGTCGCGGGGCGCGGGCGGGGGCGCCGTCAGGTGTGCGCCGACCACCGCCGCTTGATCCTTGCGCGGGAACGGCGGTTGCCCGGTCAGCAGTTGGAACAGTGTGCAGCCCAGTGAGTAGATGTCGGCGCGATGATCGGAGTCCGCGCTGGTGAACCTCTCCGGTGCGGCGTAGGCGAAGCTCACGGCGATGCCGGACATAGTGACCGTGTCGTCGAGGGTGCGGGCGATGCCGAAATCGGTGAGCACCGCGCGCTCGCCATGGCGCTGATCGTTGTCGATCAGCAGATTCGCCGGTTTCACATCCCGGTGCAGCACACCCTGCGCATGCGCGTAATCCAGTGCCCGCGCGGCGTCGGCGAGTATCCGTATCGCCCGTGCGGGCGCCAGCCCGCCCGGATTGACGTCCAGCAGTGTGGCCACGTCACCGCCGTCGATATAGCGCATCGTCAACCACAGGGACGGATCGCCGGCAGGGCTACGATCGTAGACCGGGACGATATTCGGGTGATCGAGCCTCGCGGCGACGGCCGCCTCGCGGTCGAAGGCGGAGCGCGTCTTCGGATCCAGGCCGAAGGTTTCGGTGAGTACCTTCAGTGCCACCCGCCGTCCTAATCGCGGCTGCTGGGCCAGATACACCGTGCCCATACCACCCGCCCCGAGCATCCGCTCGACGGTGAATCCAGCAAATACAGCACCCGGCTGCAATCGCACTACGTCCCTCCCGATCACGCATGAGCCCCACCCCTGACAGTGTTGCGGACGTCACGAGAATCTAGCGCAATCGACGGCGCTCGTCGTCGCGGAATCAGTTGCGCGGGTAGTTCATCCAGAACGGCTCCCAGTGGTGGCCGTCCGGGTCGACGAAGGTGCGGCCGTACATTCCGACTTGGCGTTCCTGTGCGCGTTTGTCCGCGTCGATCTCCTCGGTGCCGCCGGCGCCCAGGGCGGCGCAGGTGAGATCGTCGACCTCGCGGGCGCTGCCGAGCGACAGCGCGTAGATCGATCCTGTCGTGCCGATGGTGTCGGCGATCGGGCGCCGGGTGAAGGTCTCGAAGAACGGCTTGATCAGCAGCATCAGGCAGATGTTGTCGTCGACCACCACGCATGCGGCGTTGTCGTCGGTGAAATTTCTGTTCACCGTCCACCCCAGCGCCTCGTAGAACCGCTTCGACCTGTCCAGATCATCCACAGGAAGGTTGACGAAGATCATCTTGCTGGCCATCGGCGATCCTCCACCCGGACAGACGAACGGTTGTCACGGATACCGACGATCCGAACGGCCGAAACTCATCGGATGATTGCGGATTTCGTTCAGGGCGCCAGGCCGCGCAGGATGACGGCGACGCCGCTGTGGAATTCGTCATCGGCGGACATGGTGTGCGCCTCGGTCGCGGTCTGTGCCAGGAGGGGGAATTCGTCGCCGGGGGCCTGCGCGAGCGTGGCGGTTCCGTAGCCGGTGATCGAGGCGTAGTGCTCGTTCTGCAGGAATCCGAGCAGAAAATCGATCATCGTGCGCTGGGCGACGACCCGGTCTCGGCCGGTGAATCCGGCGTGGGTCAGGACGGTCAGCATCGCCTCGATCCAGTGCATGGTCGGTGGCGATGCCTGGCGATGTTTCAGCGTCAGTGGTATCGCCGCGGGATGCGCCGAGGCGGTGACGCGGACGCGGTCGAGCAGGATCGCGGCACGCTCGCGCCAATCGGGATTCGGGGGGATCGACACGTCGAGCGGATCGAGAATCCGATTGGCGACCAGGATCTCCAATTGGTCGCGATCCGTGACGTATCGGTACAGCGCCATCGTGGCCATCCGCAGTTCCTTCGCGACCGACCGCATGGTGAGTGCGGACAGCCCGTCCCGATCGATCACCGTCAGGGCGGCGGCGGCGAGGTCGTCGGTGGTCAGCGAGCGGGGGCGCGGCATGGATTGACAGCGTACAAGATACGCGCATACTGGACGTAGGCGTACGGAGTACTCCTACGAAAGGGAAAAACATGTTGTCCACGGTGTCCGCCCGAGTTCTGACCACGATCGAGGGGGTCGAGGTGCCCATTCCCGATCCGGATCGCCTGATCCATCTGCAATTTCGCCGCTTCGCGGGTTGTCCGGTATGCAGTCTGCACCTACGTTCGATCGTGTCGCGTCATCGCGAGATCATCGGGGCCGGAATCACCGAGGTGGTCGTATTTCATTCCAGTGCAATGGAATTGCGAAAGTACACTGCCGACCTTCCGCTGCACGTGATCGCGGATCCGGACCATGTGCTGTATCGGGAGTTCGGCGTCGAATCCGGGGCTCAGGCACTGCTCGATCCGCACGCCTGGTCGGCCATCGCGCGCGGCGTAACGCAGGAGCTGCGGGCTGTGCGGTACGAGGCCCGGCCGATGCCACCCCGCAATCCGGAAGGCGGCAGATTCGGACTGCCCGCCGACTACCTGATCGCTTCCGATGGCAAGGTCCTGGCGGCCAAGCACGGCGCACATGCCGACGACCAGTGGTCGGTCGACGAACTGCTCACGCAGGTCCCAGCGGAACGGACGGTTCGATGAGCGCGCCCACCCCCGATCGCAATCCCTTGCGCACCGAAGCAGACCTCATCGACTTCCTGATCCGCTATCCCGAACAGATGGCGTTCGGGGACGACGAACCCGGCCACGTGATGGATCGCTGGTTCGCCCCCGGATTCACCTTCCGCAACGACGGTCTGCCACTGGAGCGACAGCGATTGATCGATCACGTCCGCCCGGCCCGCAGAAACGCCAGCACACTGCACGTCGACGTGCATGAGGCACTCCTCTCGGGCGACCGAATCTCCGCCCGCTACACCCTGGCCGCCACCATGCGCACCGGCGCCACGATCTCCACCGAGGTCTACCTGTTCGGCCGCCTCGCCGACGACGGCCGCATCAGCGCGATCGATCAATGCACCCGAACCGTGTCGTGATTTCCCGGCGCGGACTAATAGCGTTGCCCGGCCTCCTGCTCCATTCTCCGGCCGAAGAATGCGGGTTTCCGGCGAATGGGTCGGCAGAATGGAGCTCGAGGCCGGTTCTCGGTTGGGTCAGGTGGGCTTGGTCGCCGTGACTAGTCGGGTGGCGAGTAGGGGGCTGCCCCACCACATGTGTGGGCCGAGGTTGCGGCGGTGGATGTCGGTCAGTCCTAGTTCTTGCAGGCGGGTGGCGTATCGGGCGGTGTGGAGGAGGTCCGCGATGACTATGCGGCCACCCGGGCGTAGGACTCGGACGGCCTCGTCTATGGCGGCGCGACGGCCCTCGGCGGAGGGGATGTTGTGTACTACCAGGCTGCTGAGGATCAGGTCGAAGGTGTTGTCGGCGAACGGTAGTCGGGTGGTGATGTCGCCGGTGTGCAGTTCGATGCGGTCGGCCACGCCCTCGAGGTCGGCATTGCGCAGGGTGGCCTCGGGGCTGTTGCCGCTCTGGTCGGCGGTCCACAGATCGATGCCGACCGCCCGACCTCGGGGTAGCAGTTGGGCGACCGTGAGCAGCAGTGCACCGCGCCCGCAGCCGAGGTCCAGCACCTGTTCATCGCCGCGCAGCCGCAGGTTGCCGAGTATCCGCGCCCACACTCGGAACTTGCCGATCAGTGTCGTCCACAGATATGTGCCCTGGAAGAACATGAAAGCGAGTGTGAGTACGCCGATGATCACCCCGGTGATGAGCAGGCCTGCCGCGAGGGTCCACACCGTGGCCACGACGAGGGCAACGAGGATCGCGGCGACACCCGTGAGCACCCATCCTGCCGAAATCTTCTCGAAGTCCCCGTCGATCCCGTAATCGCCTTTGCGGCGGTGCAATTCGATTGTTACATCACTCATTGTCGCCTCGCGGTAGTGCTTTCTCGGTCGCGAATTTCGCGGAACGTCTTGTGTTGCCGGGGTATTCCGGAACGGCCGAATGCAGGTGCCCGCGCAGGAACCCGAGGATCTCCCGGCGCGCGGGCCGGGCGGCCGGGACCAGCTCGGGGGTGCTGAGGAATACGTGGGTGGCCCTCGGATAGCAGGACAGGCGGGCGTCGGTGCCGTCCTCGCGGAGCCGTTCGACGTAACGCCGTCCGTGATCGGCGACGGGATCCAATTCGGCGGTGACGACCAATGTCGGTGGCAGACCGCCGAGATCGTCGAACTTCAGCGGAGAGACGCTGCGCGGGTCGAGGTTCGGCGGCAGGCTCAGCCGCCGCGCGGCGCGCAACTTGGACAGCGGGAGCGTGGGGTTGTCGGCGTTCTCGGTGATCGACGGGTAGTCGGTCGCGGTGTCGGTCCAGTCCGTCGCCGGATAGTTCAGGACTTGGGCTCGCAGCGCCGGGCCGTCCGCACGGGCCCGCAGTGCGATGAGCGCCGCGATCATGCCCCCGGCGCTTTCACCCACGACCGCAACGGAATTCGGGTCGATGCCCCATGCAGCGGCCTCGTCGACCAACCGGACGAGCGTGTCGTAGCCGTCATCGACCGGCTCCGGTAGCGGATGCCGCGGGGCGAGGCGATACTCCACCGCGACGACCACCGCCGGGCAGCGCGCCGCGAGATGGCTGTTGAGCCAGTCGTTCTGCGCGGCGGTGCCACCGATGAATCCGCCACCGTGGAACGAGACGATCAGTGGCAGTGGATGGTTAGCGGTCTTCGGGCGGAGTACCCGCAGCGTCAGGCGGCGCCCGGGGAGGTCGATCGCCGTGCCGTCGATGCGGGCGTGCCGGTCCGGAAGCCCCGAGACGATCCGCGCGGCCCGCGAGGACGCCAGGCGATCGACCTTCTCGCGCTGGGCGATCAGGTGATCCTCGGTGATGGTCTCCCAGTCCGTGCCGTCCCTCAGGATGCGGGTGCGAAACGGAGCCTTGCTGGTCATCGTGGCCTCCGGGGACGGATGCCGGAATTCGTGTAAACGGACATATCTGTCAGGGTCGTCGCCGCGCGGGCGAAAGTATTGGAGAAATGTTCCGCGCCCACGAGCGATGCCCCGGTCACACTCGGCACGTGTGTGCGATTGCGGCCCAGGCTATGTCGTCGATCGACAGCCACGGTGCGTCCGCCACGGCAGTGGGTGTCATGCCGGCGAACGTCATGACGTCACGATTGAGGTGTGATTGATCGACGAAGCCACTGTCCGCCGCCACCGCAGCGACACGCTGGCCCGCGGCGAGACGATGCGCCACATGATCGAAACGAACCAGCGTCGCGGCGCGTTTGGGCGTGAGACCGATCTGGGAGCCGAAGCGGGACCACAGCCGCTTGCGGCTCCAGCCCACCTCGTCTGCCAGATGCTCGACCCGGACCTGTCCGCGGCTGGTCATGATCTGCCGCCAGACGTGGGCGACCTCCGGATCCACCGTCCGACCCGCGGCGCATCGCTCGAGGAGTGCGGCCCGCGCGATCGCGAACCGCTCGTCCCAGGATCCGGCGGCGTGCAACCGTTCCAGGATTCGCCCGGCCTCGCGCCCCCAGAGATCTTCGAGTGCGACCACCGACCCGCCCAACTCCGCACAGGCTCCCAGCGCCGCATGCGCGACCGGAGGGGACAGCCGCACCTGGAGCAGGTCGACATTGCGCCCGGATCCTCGGATTCCCGCGGGTGCGAGACCCATGGCGATGGCGCCGTGCCTGCGCTCGCCGCTGACGTCGTCGACCAGTACCGCGTCGCCGAAATCGAGGAATATCGTGAGTGCCGGATGGGGGACTATCCGAAGCTCGGCCGCCTGTGCTGCCTTGCTGTGAAACCCGGCCATACTCACCCCGGCCAGGCGAGTCGAGGGCGGCGGAGTGGCGATATCCACCGCCACTCCGGCCAGTAGCGCCGGGACGACAGGCATGCTGCCATGGTACGAGAGTGTGCGGACTAGCCGCCGGACGTTTGTACCGCCTCGGTGCGCGGAGAGTCGTCATTCTCGGCAGCGCCGCGCCGCGCCGCCCAGAGGAAGATCACGAGTCCGAGCAGTGTCAGTATCACCGCGCCGACCACGACCACCGGCCAGTGATGGTCGATGAACAGCGTCGAGCCGATCGCCGAGCCGGCGGAGATGCCCAGGAAGCGCAGCGTGAAGTAGAGGGTGTTCGACAGCCCTCGCGGTATCGCGGTGTCGGCGAAGATCGCGGATTGGTTGAGCACCTGATTCGACCACACGCCGACGTCGATGAATATCGTCGCGAGCACGGCGATCACGAGGGATCGCTCGCCCCACAGCAGGGGGATCCAGCCGACGACGATGAGGCAGCACACCACGATCTGCACCCGGCCGAGCCCGAAACGGTCGGCCAGATGGCCCGCGATCGGCGACATCGCGCCGGAGGCTCCGGCGACGATCCCGAACAGGCCGATCTGCGAGGACGTGAGGCCGTACCAGCTGGTGGAGAAGAAGGTGAGGCTGTTCCAGAACATGCCGAACGAGACGCCGACCAGCAGGCCCGACAGGCAGGTGAACAGTGTCGCGGGACGTTGAAGGAAGCGGGGAAGTCCGGCCAGTAACGCGACACCGGGGATCAACGCCGCACGGGAGCCACCGGGGATTCGCTTACTCGGCAGGGCAACCATCGCCAGCGCGCCGGATATCGCCGTCAGCACGCAGGAGATCGCGAATACGGCCGCCACCGACAGTGCGGAGGCGACGAGCCCGGAATAGAAGCGCGAGAACAGGATTCCCGCGAGCAGGCCGGACTGCAGCAGTCCGATCAGCTTGGAGCCGGCGTCGTCGAAGATGCCCACCGCGGCCGGGATGATGATCTGCGGTATCGGGCAGAACAGCCCGAGTACGCACCCGCCGACCACGAATACGGGCCACGATCCCGTCGCCGCCGCGATAGCCATGGCCGCCAGGCACGCTGTGCTGACCCCGATCAAGGGAAGCAGCAGCGAGCGGGCCCGGACGAGGTCGACGAGCGGCACGAAGACCGCGATCCCGATCGCGTAGGTGATCTGCATGGCGGATGCGAGGAATCCCGCCGAGCTGCCGGCCACGTGAAAGTGGTGTGCGGCCAGCACCGCGATGGGTTGCAGCAGGTAGATGTTGGCCGAGGTGATGCCGCAGCAGGCGGCCAGGATCGGGATCGCGGTCGCGCGCTGGATCATGGGCATCTCCGCACGCCGGCCAAGAGCAGATCCATCATCCTCCCGGCCTGTTCGCGCTCCTCGGGGCGGCCGCTGGCGAGCGCGATGCCGAGCAGACTGACGATCACGTCCTGCGCGAGGACGTCGTCCCGCAGTGTGCCGGAGGCGATTCCGGCGTCGAGGATGGGTTGTATCGCGGTGGACATTTCGGAGCGGGCCTCCGCGGCGGTGACCGCGCCCGAGGCGATGACCGCGCGCAGAGCGTCGGCCATCTCGCGTTTGGTCGCCATGTAGTCGGAAAAGCGGTCCATCCACGTGCGCAGGGCCACCGCCGCGTCGCCGGTGGCCGCGAGGTCGGCCGCCTCGTCGCAGAGGCGGCGGCGTTCGGTGCGGTAGACCGCCTCGATCAATGCCTCGCGGGTGGGGAAGTGCCGATAGAGGGTGCCGATGCCGACTCCGGCGTCTCGGGCGATGCCTTCGAGCGTCACCTTGCCGCCCAGTGCGAAAGCGTCGTGTGCGACTTCGAGCAGGCGTTGCCGATTGCGTTCGGCGTCCGCCCGCGCGGGTTTCGCGCCGCCGTTCCCGGTCGAGGTGGCGGCTACCGCAGGTTCGGCGGGTTCGTGGCTCGCTCTGCTGCCGCGTTTTCCGGTAGACAAGCGGAGGCTCCTCCGTTTCTGCTAGGGTGGTCGTTATACGGAGGCTCCTCCGAATAACTCTCGATTCCACTATCTCATCCAGAACGGGACCAAGCAGATGGCACGTCAGGAATCAGTCGCACCCGGTGGCACCGCGCTGCTCGGCGATCGTCGCGTCGCGCGCATCGGATTCGGCGCGATGCAGCTCGCCGACCATCACGGCCGCACCTACGACAAGCAGGTGGCCACCGCCATCCTTCGCCGCGCTGTCGAGCGAGGCGTGACCAATATCGACACCGCCCAGTTCTACGGAGCGGGGGTGGTCAACGACCTGATTCGCTCGGCGCTCTCGCCGTATCGCGAGGACTTGGTGCTGGCTACCAAGGTCGGCGCGGTCTACGACGAGGCCGCACGCCTGCTGGCCGCTCAGCAGCCCCGTCAGCTGCGTGAACAGGTGGAGGACAACCTGGCGGCGCTGAATACCAGCACCCTGGGCGTGGTCAACCTGCGCCGTGCGGACATGCCGCCGGGCATCACCGCCGAGGGTGACCAGATCGTCGACCTGGACGATCAGCTGGCCGAGCTGATCTCGCTGCGTGACGAGGGCAAGATCGCGGGAATCGGCCTGAGCCACGTCTCCGTCGATCAGCTGCGCCGCGCCCTGCCCGCCGGAATCGTCTGCGTCCAGAATATGCACAACATGCTCGATCGCACGTCCGAGCCCGTTCTGGACCTGTGCCGCACCCAGGCCATCGCCTGGGTCCCGTACTTCCCCCTCGGCTCGGCCTTCGAGGGCATTCCCAAGGTCACCGACCACCCGGCCGTCCGCGAGGCCGCCATCGCCCTCGGTGCGACCCCCGCCCAGATAGGCCTGGCCTGGGAGTTGGCCCACTACCCGGGCACCCTCCTGATCCCCGGCACCTCCAACCCCGACCACCTCGACGAAAACCTCGCCGCCGGAAACGTCGTCCTCCCACCGGAACTACTGGAGACACTCGAAAACTTGTAGAGCGAGCATCATTCGGCCGGATTCACCGAGCACGAGCCAGGGGCGAACACACGGGGCGAGGACGTATCGGCGAGGGCCCGAGCCGGAGACTGGCTCGATAGCGAACGGCCGCACCGAATCCGGGCCGAGCCGGTCGGTACGGCAGTTCGCAGTCACTGTGAAATCGTCTGTGTCAGTGGCTTTCCGCCAGCTGCGCGCCGAGGGCGCGCAGGTGGTCGGTGGCGCCGCCGAGGGCGAACTCGTTGTGTTTGGCGGCGGTGAAGAACTGATTGACGATGTTGTCGCGGTCGATGCCCACACCGCCATGGATGTGCACGACGGTGTGGGCCACGCGGTGGCCCGCCTCGGCGGCCCAGAACTTGGCGGTGTGGATCTCGGAGGTGGCGGGCAGGCCCTCGGACAGCAGCCAGGCGGCCTGCTGGACGGCAAGGCGTACGCCCTGGACGTCGATGTAGCCGTCGGCCAGGCGCTGGGCCACGGCCTGGAAGCTGCCGATCTTCTTGTTGAACTGCTCGCGCTCGCGGGCGTATTCGGCGACCAGTTCCAGGCCCTTCTCCAGGACACCGAGCTGATGGGCGGCCAGGCCCAGCCAGGCGCGCTCGAGCAGCCAATTCAGGATCTCCGGGCCCTGTTCCAGGGTGCCGACCAATTCCGCCGGGGTACCGGAGAATTCGACCTCGGCCTCGGGGGAGCGGTCGGTGACGACCTGATCGGTGATGCGCGCCGAGGCGTCGGACGGATCGACCAGGAATACCGCGGCCTGGCCGGATACCGTGGCGGGCACCAGGATTCGCGAGGCTTGGCGGGCGAACGGCACGGTGATCTTGAGCCCGGTGATCCGCCAGCCGCCGTCCTGCGCGGCCGTGGTGACCGGCTTGTCCGGCTCCCAGTTGCGCTCCTCGGTCAGCGCGACGGTGAGAACCTTCGCGCCCGAGGCGGCCTCGGCGGCCACGGCGCGCTGAGCGTCGGATCCGAACCGCGCCAGCGCATCCGCGCCCAGCACGATCGACCACAGGTAGGGCACCGGCACGGCCGCCTTGCCGAGCTCACGCAGGATCGCGGTCTGCTCGAGCACGCCGAGGTCGCTGCCGCCCACCGACTCCGGCAGCGTCGCGGCCAGCACGCCGGTCTCGGCCAGGGAGCTCCACAGCGTCTCGTCGAAGCGCACGGTCGGGTTGCCGGAGGAATCGGTGTTCTTGTCCAGTTCGCGCAGCCGGTCGGCGGTGACCAGCTTGCCGGTCACCTCGGCGGTGAGCCTTGCCAGATCCTGCTGCGCTTCGGTGTGAGTGAAATCCATTGTCGCTACCTATCTTTCAACGCGCGGCGGCCGGCTGCTTCAGGGCGGTCATCGCGATGATGTCGCGCTGCACCTCGTTGGTGCCGCCGCCGAAGGTGAGGATCAGGCAGGCGCGGTGCATGCGCTCGAGCCGTCCGCGCAACTGCGCGCCGGCCGAGTCCTGGCGCAGATATGCCTGCGGGCCGAGGATTTCCATCAAGGTCCGGTACGCCTCGGTGGCCAGTTCGGTGCCCAGCACCTTGCAGGTGGAGGCATTCCACGGCTTGGGCGCCGAATCGCCGCCCGCGTCCGCACCGGACGCGATCTCCCAGTTCAGCAGCTTGAGGTATTCGACCTTGGCGTGCACCCGGGCCAGATTCAGGCGCACCCACTCGTTATCGATGATGCGCCCGCCGCCGGCGTCCTTGTTGTTCTTGGCCCAGTCCAGGGTCTGTGCCACCGCCATCTGCAGCGGCGCGGCCGAGGTCAGCGCGACCCGCTCGTGGTTGAGCTGGTTGGTGACCAGGGGCCAGCCGCCGTTCTCCGGGCCGACCATATCCTTGTGCGGGATGCGGACGTCCTGGTAGTAGGTGGCGCTGGTGTCCGGACCGGCCATGGTGTGCACCGGAGTCCAGGAGAAGCCCTCGGCCGTGGTCGGCATGATGAACATGCTGATGCCCTTGTGCTTCTTGGCGGTCGGATCCGTCCGCGCGGCCAGCCAGACGTAGTCGGCGTACTGGATGAGGCTGGTCCACATCTTCTGGCCGTTGACGACCCAGTCGTCGCCGTCGCGCACGGCCGAGGTGCGCAGCGAGGCCAGGTCGGTGCCCGCGCCGGGCTCGGAGTAGCCGATGGAGAAGTGCAGCTCACCCGCGGCGATCTTGGGCAGGAAGAAGCTCTTCTGCTCCTCGGTGCCGTAGTGCATGATCGTCGGCGCGACGGAGTTGATGGTCAGGAACGGCACCGGGGCCCCGGCGATGGCGGCCTCGTCGGTGAAGATCAGCTGATCCATCGTCGAGCGATCCTGCCCGCCGTACTGCTTGGGCCAGCCGAGCGCGAGCCAGCCGTCCTGGCCCATCTGGGCGACGACCTCGCGGTAGACGTTGCCCTCGCCGTACTCGCCGGTCTGCGAAGACAGCGCCGCGCGTCGCTCCGGAGTGATCAGCTTCGCGAAATATTCGCGCAGCTCGGCACGCAACTGTTCCTGTTGCGGGGTATACGCAATACGCATCGCCGTAACCTCGTCGTTCCCTCGATAGCCAGCCGGTATGGGCTAGGCAGTTGTCCTGATCATTGCATAAATACTGAAACATGTTCCAGTATGGACGTCGAACCCGGCCATCACAGCCCTGAGTGCCGGGACCGGCTTGTAGGCTCGGCGGTAGCCGTCGTTAAGGAGTTTCTCTGATGAAGATCGTGGTTGATTTCGATCAGTGCGAGGCCAACGGAATCTGTGTCGGATACGCCCCCGACGTGTTCGAACTCGATGACGAGGACAACCTGCACGTCTCGGCCGACGACGTACCCGCCGACCGGCTGGACGATGTGCGGACCGCCGTGGCCCAGTGTCCGAAGGCCGCACTGAAGCTTCAGTGAACAGATGCTTGCCGATAACTGGAACACGTTCTAGAGTCGCCGTGTGAGTGAAACGGATCTGACCCTGGCTGGCAAAGCGGCGATCGTGACGGGCGCTGGCGCCGGGCTGGGGCGGGCGGAGGCGCTCGCCCTGGCTGCCGCCGGGGCCTCGGTCGTCATCAACGACCTGGCCGAAAATGATGCCGTCGCAGCTACTCTCGCCGAAATTCGGGCCTTGGGCGCCAAGGCCGAATTCGTCGCAGGGAGTATTGCGGAACGAGCCACCGCCGACGCCTTGATTCGCACCGCGGATGAGACGTTCGGTGCCGTGGACATCGTTGTGAACAATGCTGGAATTGTTCGCGATAGAATCCTTTTTAATCTGTCCGATGAGGATTGGGACGCGGTTATCGCCGTTCACCTGCGCGGACATTTTCTGTTGTCGCGCAACGCCGCCGCCTACTGGCGCGGCAAATCCAAGGAATCCGGTGCGCCGATCTATGGTCGATTGATCAACACCTCGTCCGAGGCGGGCCTGCTCGGACCTGTCGGGCAGGCCAACTACGGTGCGGCCAAGGCGGGTATCACCGCGCTGACGCTGTCGGCATCGCGCGCTTTGTCGCAATATGGCGTGCGCGCCAACGTCATCTGCCCGCGTGCGCGCACCGCGATGACCGAGAAGGTCTTCTCCGACGCACCGGAAGGCGGCGTGGACCCGCTGTCTCCGGATCATGTGGCACGTTTGGTCGCCTACCTGGCCTCCCCGGCCTCCGAGGCGATCAACGGGCAGGTATTCGTGGTCTACGGGCCGATGGTCGCGCTGATGGCGGCTCCCGTGGTGGAGCGGCGGTTCGACGCCGCGGGCGCGGAATGGGCGCCCGCGGACCTGGCCGACACGCTCGGCGGCTATTTCGCCGAAGCGCCTGTGGGGCGTACCTTTTCCGCGTCCTCACTCAACGAACTCGGGTAAGTAAGTCACAAGCTGTTGCTCGAGTTGGTTGATCGGCAGTCTCCCAGTTGGTAGACATGGTGATCGACGGTGTCCGGTCACATTTGTCTTAAACGGGCAGAACTCCATACGCCGTATGAACACGTTCCAACTTGCGTTCACTGTTTTGCGAGAAAGAGCAGTTCGAAATTGCCGAATGGGTGCTCGACAATGCAGTGAACGTGTTCTAGTCTTCCACTGGACCGGCGGGTGAGACCGCCGTCACAAGCTACACATGCTCGGCAGGGCGAGGAGGGAATCGGGAATGAACGAGGTTCTTGCCGTGCCGTTGCGAGCGGTCGGCGGGTTCTTCGAACTCACCGCCTCGGTGGCCAAAGCCATCTTTCGGCCACCATTTCAGCATCGTGAATTCGTCGACCAGTCATGGTTCATCGCCCGAGTTTCCATCGTTCCGACCCTGTTGGTCGCGATACCGTTCACCGTGTTGGTGAGCTTCACCCTCAACATCCTGCTGCGCGAGATCGGCGCCGCCGACCTGTCCGGCGCGGGTGCGGCATTCGGCACGGTGACCCAGGTGGGCCCGATCGTGACGGTGCTGATCGTCGCCGGGGCCGGCGCCACCGCGATCTGCGCGGACCTCGGCGCCCGCACCATCCGCGAGGAGATCGACGCGATGAAGGTGCTGGGCATCGACCCCATCCACCGGCTCGTCGTGCCGCGGGTGCTGGCATCGATGTTCGTCGCGGCACTGCTCAACAGCCTGGTCTGCCTGATCGGCATCGGCGGCGGCTTCCTGTTCTCGGTCTTCCTGCAAGGAGTGAATCCCGGCGCGTTCGTCAATGGCATCACGCTGCTGACGCATCTGCCGGAGCTGATCATCGCCGAGGTCAAGGCCACCCTGTTCGGCCTGTCGGCCGGGCTGATGGCCTGCTATCTGGGGTTGAACGTCCGGGGTGGTCCCAAGAGCGTCGGCGACGCGGTCAACCAGACGGTTGTGTTCTCCTTCATGGTCCTGTTCGTACTGAACGTCGTGGTCACGGCGGTCGGCATCAAGTTCTCGGTGCGGTGAACCCATGTCCTTCGTGATCCACGCCCGCTTCCCGCGTACTGTTCGACGAGTGCGCCGCATGTCCGAGTCGCTCGACAGCATCGGACGGCAGGCGCTGTTCTACGCCGAATCGCTGGGCGCGGTGCCCAAGGCGCTCATCCACTATCGGCTCGAGACCATCCGGCTGGTCGCCGAGATCAGCATGGGCACCGGCGCATTGGCCGTGATCGGCGGCACCGTGGTGATCGTCGGATTCCTCACCCTGTTCACCGGCGGCACCATCGCGGTGCAGGGCTACAGCTCCCTGGGCAATATCGGCGTCGAGGCGCTGACCGGCTTCTTCGCCGCCTTCATCAACGTGCGCATCGCCGCGCCGGTGATCTCGGGCATCGGCCTGGCGGCCACCATCGGCGCCGGTGCGACGGCACAGCTGGGCGCGATGCGGGTGGCCGAGGAAATCGACGCCCTGGAGGTCATGGCGATCCGGCCGGTGCCGTTCCTGGTCGGCACCCGGGTGCTGGCGGGCATGATCGCGATCATCCCGCTGTACTCGCTCGCTGTGATCGCCTCGTTCGTCGCCAGCCGCTTCGCGACTGTGGTGATCTACGGGCAGTCGGCCGGTGTGTACGACCACTACTTCTCGACGTTCCTGATTCCCAGCGACATTCTCTGGTCGTTCGTACAGGCGATCTTCATGGCCCTGGCGGTCATGATGATCCACACCTACTACGGCTATCACGCATCGGGCGGTCCGGTCGGTGTCGGTGTCGCGGTGGGTAACGCGGTGCGCACCTCCCTGGTCGCGGTGGTGACGGTGACCCTGCTGGTCTCGCTGGCCATCTACGGCACCTCCGGCAATTTCCATCTCTCCGGGTAGGCGGTATGGCTCGCAATAAACTCGTCGAAACAGGCGGCGCCGGAAAGATGTTCGGCGCCGGGTGGGGCGTGAAGCTCGCCGGGCTGGGCTTCGTGCTGAGTCTGGCCGCTGTGGTCGCGGTCGCGCTGACCATGTTCGCGGGCGGGTTCACCAGCACCCGGGCCGTGTACATCGACTCGCCGCGTGCGGGTTTGGTGATGGACCGCGACGCCAAGGTCGAGATGCGCGGCGTGCAGATCGGCACGGTCTCCTCGATCTCGTTCACCGGCGACAGCGCGCGCCTGGCGCTGGCGATCAATCCGGATCAGCTGAAGCTGGTGCCCGCCAACGCCGGTGTGGATATCCGCTCCACCACTGTATTCGGCGCGAAGTACGTGAATTTCACGGTGCCACAAGATCCCTCGGCGGACCACCTGCAACCGGGCGCGACGCTGAGCGCGAACCATGTGACCGTCGAATTCAACACGCTGTTCCAGCATTTGACCGACGTGCTGGGCAAGATCGAGCCGTCGAAGCTGAACGCGACGCTCACCGCGCTGGGCACCGGACTGCAGGGCCGCGGCGACGAGCTGGGCCAGCTGATGTCCACTGGCGATCAGTACCTGAAGGACATCAACCCGAGCCTGACCGACTTGCAGAACGACCTGCGGACCAGCGTCGGGGTGACGAACCTGTACGCCGACACCGTGCCGGATCTGTTGCGCACCACCGACAACGCCGCGGTCACGAGCAAGACGATCGTGAACCGGAAGGACGATCTGGACGCGGTGCTGCTCAACCTGACCGGGCTGGTGAACACCACCGAGCCGATCCTGCGACAGAACCAGCAGCCGCTGGTGACCGCGCTGGATCTGCTGCGGCCCACCCTGTCTCTGCTCAACGAATACAACCCGGCGTTGAGCTGCCTGGTCGTCGGCGTGGCCAACGCGCTGCCGGTGGCGAACAAGGTCTTCGGCGGCCAGGGCCCCTGGGTGAACCTGAACGCCAGTTTCATGCCCGGCGGCACGCCGTACCAGTACCCGAAGGACCTGCCGAAGGTGAACGCCACCGGCGGCCCGCGCTGCGACAACATCCAGAACCGCACGCCCGGCAGCCACTCCAACTACCTGGTCACCGACACCTCGCAGGGTGAGGTGTGGACCCCGTCGCTGAACTCACACTTCAACGGAGACAGGGTGTTCCAGATATTGTTCGCCGGACTGCCGGGGGTGGGCAAGTGAGGTTCAAACCCCGCGCCGTCACGGTCAAGCTGACGCTGTTCGCCGTGGTCATGATCGTGGTCCTGGGATTCCTCGCGGTCGTCTTCAGCCAGATGCGTTTCGCCAGCGCGACAACGTATCACGCGATCTTCACCAACTCCTCGGGCATGCTGCCGGGTTCGAAGGTGCGCATCGCCGGAGTGCCGGTGGGATCGGTGAAGCGGGTCTCGGTGGGCAAGGATCATCTGGCCCACGTCGACTTCTCGGTGGACAACCAGTACCCGCTCTACGACAGCACCCGCGCGACGATCCGCTACGAAAACCTCGTCGGCGACCGGTACATGGAGCTGATGGACGGTCCGGGCGACGCGAAGCGGCTGTCGGACAACGCCACCATCGGCGTCGATCACACCACGCCGGCACTGGACCTGGACCTGCTGCTCGGCGGCTTCAAACCACTGCTGCGCGGCCTGGACCCCAAGCAGGTCAACGACCTGACCAATGCGCTGCTGCAGGTGTTCCAGGGGCAGGGCGGCACGCTGGTCGCGCTGTTGAACAGCTCGGGCTCGTTCACCAAGACCCTCGCCGACCGGGACGCCCTGATCGGCAGCGTGATCAACAACCTGAACACCGCGCTGGCCACGATCGACAGCCGGAACAAGGATTTCGACACCACGCTGACCGAATTGCAGCGGTTGATCAGCGGCCTGGCCGCGGACCGGGATCCGATCGGCGACGCGCTGCCGCGCCTGGCCGGTGCGACCGGTGACCTCGACAGCCTGCTGAGCGAGGCCCGCCCGGACCTGAAGAACGATTTCGACCAGCTCGGTCGCCTGTCGGGCAACCTGGACGACCGCACCGACGATGTGCAGTGGGTGCTGGACCGGTTGCCCGACACCTACAAGCAGCTGGTCCGGCTCGGCTCCTACGGCTCGTTCCTGAACATGTACGTGTGCGGGACGAACTTCCTGATCGACGGTCCGAACGGTAAGCCGATGCATGTCAACCTGCCCGGTTTGCAGACGACCGGAAGGTGCGCCCCGAAGTGAACGAACGACGCAACCCACTGATCGACGTCGGCATCGTCGGTATCGTCCTGGCGGTCGCGATCGCGCTGTCCGCCTTGCAATTCCAGAAACTGCCGTTCATCCGCAGCGGCGCGGAGTTCAGCGCCTTTTTCGCCGACGCCGGTGGGCTGTTACCTGGTGACCAGGTCCAGGTCGCCGGGGTGCGCTCGGGTGAGGTGGAAACCGTCAAACTGGACGGCGCCAAGGTGAAGGTGAAGTTCTCCCTGGACGAGTCGATCGTGCTGGGCGACAGCACCTCCGCGCAGATCAAGACCAACACCGTGCTCGGCCGCCGGTCGCTCGAGGTGATCCCGTCCGGGGAGGGCGCGCTGCGGCGCGACGACACGATCCCGTTGGAGCGCACCACCTCCCCGTACTCGCTGCAGGACGCGCTCGGCGGCCTGGCCACGACGGTGCAGGGACTGGACACCGATCAGGTCAACAAGACCCTGGACACGCTCTCGCAGGCCTTCTCACAGACGCCCGCGCCGCTGCGATCGGCCCTGGACGGCGTCACGGCCCTGTCCCGCAGCCTCAACGCCCGTGACAAGGCCCTGATCGATCTGCTCGGACACGCACAGGACGTGACCAAGGTGCTGGCCGATCGCGCGGACCAGATCAACGCGCTGCTGCTGGACGGCAACAACCTGCTCGGCGAACTCGACGCCCGCCGCACCGCGTTGAGCCAGCTGATCGTGTACGTCAACGGATTGGCCCAGCAGCTCACCGGATTCGTCCAGGACAACGAGGCCTCGCTGAAACCCGATCTGGACAAGATCAATCAGCTGCTGGCCCTGCTGCAGAAGAACAAGGACCAGCTCGGCAAGGCCCTGGACGCCCTCGGCCCCTTCACCGGCGCCCTGGGCGAACAGGTCGGCAGCGGCCCGTACTTCCAGGCCTACGTGTCGAACGCGACGAGTATGACGCTGCATCCGCTGGTGGACGCGCTGGTGTGGCCGCAGCATGTGCCGCAGTCGTTCCTGAAGTATCTGAACACCCCGCCGCTGAGCGTCGGTCCCTCCATCCAGGAGCCTCCGCGATGAACGCATTGAGTACCGTGCGCAAGGTCCCGCGCTGGGCGCGCTATATCGCCGTGGCGCTGGTCGTCGCGCTGGCCGGCTGGGTCGCGTACAGCGCGGTGGAGAACATCGGGAAAACCCACATCACGGCGTACTTTCCGTCTACCACGGGCATCTACAACGGCGACGACGTGCGGGTGCTGGGCGTGAAGGTCGGCGTGATCGACTCGATCGATCCGGGCAAGGACGACGTCAAGGTGACGATGACCGTGGATCGCGGCATCACCATCCCGGGTGACGCCAAGGCCGTGATCATCGCGCCCTCGCTGGTGTCGGCGCGATTCGTCCAGCTCGCCCCCGCCTACACCGGCGGGCCGAAGATGCACGACGGCGCGGTGATTCCGATCGAGCACACCGCGGTGCCGGTCGAATGGGACGACATCAAGGCCGAACTGTCCAAGTTGTCGAAGGCTCTCGGCCCGACGGTGCAGGATCCGCAGGGTTCGTTCGGGCGTTTCGTGAACACCGCGCAGAGCAATCTCGCGGACGGTAACGCGCAGGCGTTCCGGGATACGCTCACCGAGTTGTCCCACACGCTCGGCACGTTGTCCGACGGGCGAACCGACCTGTTCGGCACGATTCGCAATCTGCAGCAGTTCGTGGACGTGCTGTCCAAGAGCAACGATCAGATCGTGCAGTTCGGCGGGCGTTTGGCCTCGGTATCGCAGGTGCTGGACGGGGTCTCGGGCGATCTGGGGCAGGGGCTGGACAATCTGGACACCGCGGTGGCCGATGTGCAGCGATTCCTGCAGGAGCGCGGTCCGGGGCTCACCGAGAGCGTGCAGCGGCTGGCCGACGTCACACAGCTACTCGTGGACAAGAAGTCCGACGTCGAGCGCGTCCTGCATTCGGGCCCGGTGGCACTGAACAACTTCTATCAGATCTACAAGCCCGCCCAGGGCTCGCTGACCGGTGCGGTCGTCCTGGACAACTTCGCCAACCCGTTCGCGTTCCTGTGCGGCTCGGTCGAGGCGCTCGAGGACAACGATTCGCAGAGGTCCGCGGACCTCTGCAAGCAGTACGTCGCGCCGGTGATACAGAAGCTGATGATGAATTACCCACCGCTGCTGTTGAATCCGGCGTCCGGGCAGGGTGCGTTCCCCAGCCAGCTGACCTACAGCACGCCGTCTCTGGCGGGCCGCCTGGCCGCGCAGCCGCTCGCGGGTAACGTCTCCAGCAACGCGGTGACCGTGCCCAACGGCATTGCGGGCCTGGCCCTTCCGGGAGGTGGGCACTGATGCGCGTTCGTCGGAAGATCGCCGGGGCGGCGATCGGCCTGGTGCTGGCGCTGGGCGTGACAGGCTGTCAGTGGGACGGGCTGAACTCGTTGCCGATGCCGGGTACGGCCGGGACGGGGCAGGGTTCCTGGCAGGTGCGCATCCAGATGCCGAATGTGACCACCCTGACCCGCAATTCACCGGTCATGGTGGATGACGTCACGGTCGGCACGGTCACCGACATTCAGGTCGAGGGCTGGCACGCACTGGTCACCATCGGCCTGAACAAGGGGGTGAAGCTGCCCGCCAACGCGATCGCGCGCATCGGGCAGACCAGCCTGCTGGGCAGCAACCACGTCGAACTGGCCGCGCCGCAGCCGCCCACGACCCCCGAGGGCGAGTTGCGCAACGGCGACGAGATCCCGCTGGATCGGGCCGGTGACTACCCGACCACCGAGCAGACACTGTCCTCGCTGTCGGTGGTGCTCAACGGCGGCGGCATCTCCCAGCTCGAGACCATCACGCACGAACTGGACACCGCCTTCCACGGCCGGACCGACGCGATCCGCGACCTGCTGCCGCAATTGGCCCAGCTGACAAGCACTCTCAACGGCCAGACCTCGGACATCATCAACGCGATGAGTGGTCTGGACCGTCTCGCGGGCGTGCTCGCGCAGCAGAAGGACGCGGTGACCACCGCGATCACCCAGATCCATCCCGCGCTGACGGTGCTGGCCGATCGCCGCGCGAACATCACCAAAACCATTACCGCGCTGGGCAGTCTGAGCGATGTGGTGCAGCAGATCATCCAGCAGGGCGGTGACAACCTGAAGGCGGATCTGGCGAATCTCGGTCCGACACTGAAGTCTTTGGCCGACACCGGTGGCAAACTCGCGGATTCGCTGCAGATCCTGCTGACCTTCCCGTTCCCGTTGAAGAATCTGAACAACGCGCTGCGGGGCGACTATCTGAATCTGCTGATGACGGTCGACATGACCGGTGCGCGTCTGGATTCCAACTTCCTGACCGGGACCCCGCTCGGCGGCCGGTTCGGCGGCGTGGAGGGCGCACTGGGCTCTATCGCCCCGAATACCGCGCTGGGCAAGGGGGATCCGGTCACCGGACCGCTGAACATCCAGCCGCCCGCGCCCGCCACCCCGGCGCCGAAGCCGAGTATTCCCGGGCTGCCGCCGATTCCGGGCCTGCCCGCCATTCCGGGACTCACCGTGCCCGGCGCGTCACAGGGAGGCGCCCGGTGAAACTCACCCGATTCGTCCGGACCCAGCTGGTCGTCTTCTCGATCCTGACCGTGATCGGCCTGGTCGTGATGGCCGGCAGCTACGTACACCTGCCCGCGATGTTCGGCATCGGCCGGTACAACGTCACCGTGAAACTCGCGGCGACCGGCGGTCTGTACCCGACGGCCAACGTGGCGTATCGCGGCACCAATATCGGCAAGGTCAGCAGTGTCCAGTTGACCCCGCAGGGCGTGGACGCGCATCTGTCGATCAACAGCGACTACAAGGTGCCCAGCGACGTCGAGGCGTATGTCAAGAGCGTCTCGGCGATCGGCGAACAGTACGTCGACCTGGTTCCGGTCCAGAATCCGCAGGGCGGCAACCTGTACAACGGCTCGGTGATTTCGGTCGAGCGCACCCAACTGCCGCAGGATGTCGGCGCGATGCTCGATCAGGCCGACCGGCTGCTGTCCACCATCCAGGACACCAAGCTGCGCGAGCTGATCGATGACGCGTTCACCGCGTTCAACGGTGCGGGCCCGGACCTGCAGAAGTTCATCGACTCGGCCTCGCTGCTGGTGCAGGAGGCGCAGAAGAACACCGGACCCACCAAGGATCTGCTGAACAAGATCGGGCCACTGCTGGATACGCAGAACCAGTCGGCCGATTCGATCCGGACCTGGACCCATGATCTGTCGGTCGTCACCGATCAACTGCGCCGGCACGATCCGTCGCTGAACCAGCTGTTGCAGCGCACACCGGCTGCCGCACAGCAGGTGAGCCAGACGTTCCAGGACCTGCGACCGACCCTGCCCATCCTGCTGTCCAACCTGGTCAGCACCGGGCAGACCGCCGTCACGTATCACGCTGGGCTGGAACAGATCCTGGTGATCTATCCGCAGATGATCTCGGCGCTGCTCACCGTCGTGCGCGGGCCGGCCGAATACGGCGCGATGGTGGACTTCATGCTCGGTCTGAACGATCCGCCGGGCTGCATCACCGGTTTCCTGCCGCCGTCGCAGTGGCGCTCGCCGGCGCTCGTAGACACCCCGCCAACACCGGACAACCTGTACTGCAAGGTCCCGCAGAACGCCAAGGAGGCGGTGCGCGGTATCCGCAACACCCCGTGCCAGGATCATCCGGGTAAGCGCGCGCCGACTCCGGAGCTGTGTGACGACCCGCGCGGCTATGTGCCCGAGGGCAACAATCCGCCCTTCGGCCCCCCGCAGCCGGTGGCCTCGGGCGGCGCCGCGCCGCAGCCGGGCGGTATGCATCCGGCGGCGTTCGAGAACAGGAGCTACGACACGGCAACCGGAACCTTCACCGGACCCGATGGCCGGACCTACCGAGAGGGCGATGTCAAGCCGGGTGGTTCGGGCACGGTAGCGTCCGGGTGGCAGGCGATGCTCGAGGAGCAGCAACAATGAGTGAACCGACACCACCTACAGCAGGGCGGACACGGCGGCGCGCGAGCCGCGGGGCCGGGCCTGTCGACGCATACGACCAGGTCGGCGCGACCACCGGAGAATCGGCGGCCGTCACCCCGGAGCGTGCCGATACGGGGACTACCGGGACCGCGGCCGAGGCGAAGGCTGATCCGAAGACCGGCGCCGAAGCGGTGGTCACGGCGAAGTCCGCGACCGCGCCGGCTGGTACGAAAGAGTCCACCGCCGTGACCGCCGATGCCGAGCGGACAGCGAAGCTCGATTCGGCCGCGAAGAAAGACATCGGCGCCGCGAAGAACGACACCGGTGCAGCGGCTGCGTCCACCGATCCGAAGACGAAGGCCGCCGAGCCGGTCGACGCGGACACCGAATCCTCGGAAACCGCCGCATCCCGCACGCTCCACCCTCTCGAATGGGCCGCCGTCGCGGTCGTCGCGGTCTCGCTGATCGCGTTGATCGTGTCGGGCGGTTTCTATATCCACCACAGCAACAGCGCCGAGGCGCTGTCCTCTCAGCGCACGCAATACGTCCAGACCGCTAAACAGGCAATCCTGAACCTGACCAATATCAAGGACGACACCGCCCAGCAGGACATCGACCGCGTGCTGTCGGTTGCCTCGGGCGATCTAAAGGCCGAATACTCCCAGCAGAAGGACGCGTACGCGCAGGTCGTGCAGCAGGCCAAGGTGAAGGCCAGCGGCCAGGTGATCGAGGCGGGCATCGAGAGCCAGGGCGACGACGCCGCGACGGTGCTCGTCGCGGCCAAACAGACCCTGACCAACGCGGGTGATGCCCAGCCGCAGGATCGGTACTACCGCTTCCGGGTCACGGTGAACCGCGCCGATGACGGCACCGTCACCGCGTCGAAGGTGGAGTTCGTGGCATGAGAAACAAACGTTCTACGATCCTGTTCGCCGTCGCCGGAGTGCTGCTCATCGCGGCCGTGGCCTTCGGGGCGTTCACCGGATATCGGTACTGGTCCGATCGTCAGGCCGAGAACGCGCGCGCGGCATCGGTCGACGCCGCCCGCCACACGGTCGCGGCCATGTTCACCTACGACTTCAAGACCGTCGACACCGCGTTGCCCAAGGCCGCCGACAATCTGACGCCGTCGTTCCGGGCCGACTACCTGAAGCTGATCAACCAGGCCATCGCCCCGGGCGCCAAGCAGAAGCAGTTGACCGTGCAGGCCACCACCACGGCGGCGGGCGTGGTCTCGGCCGATCGGTCGCACGCGGTGGTGCTGGTGTACCTGAATCAGGTGACGACCAGCAAGGATTCGCCGCAGGGCGTGGTGACGCCGAGCCGCGTGCGCGTCGCGCTCGACGACGACGGCGGCCACTGGCTTGTGTCCCAGGTCACACCGATCTGATCGCCGCAGCTCCCGTGGCCGACGCGCCGACGTCGAGCGCGGCGGTAGGGAAAAATACTCTTGTCGTCCTCGCGCATCCGCCCCTACCGTTGAGGAAGTGTTCCGGGGTGGGGAGGATTTCCAGGATCCGTTCCGTCCGTGCGCGTCTTTTGAACGGGTGCGGCGGAATCCGGGGTGGCGGCGGGATTGGCGAGCGGATTCGCCGTCCC
Organism: Nocardia alni; assembly: GCF_019038435.1. Lineage (GTDB taxonomy): Bacteria > Actinomycetota > Actinomycetes > Mycobacteriales > Mycobacteriaceae > Nocardia > Nocardia alni. Next base: position 1,424 of record NZ_JAGPOX010000084.1, on the reverse strand, counting down.
GGCGGAGGCCAGGACCGGGAGTCGGAGGGCGCGCGGCACAACCGGACGTTTCCGGGGGTCGTTCCGGTAGTGCGCCCGGGCGGTGGACCCGCCTCGGAACACTGTATGCCGAGCTCAGCTCGAGGGATCCACGTCCAGATCACTGAGTAGCGCGCTGCCCGCGACGCGATCCTGTGCCAACGCGTCCAGAAACGCCCTCGCCCAACGGTCCACGTCATGGGCGAGCACCTGACGCCGCAGCGCGCGCATGCGTCGGCGGCGCACATCGGCGTCGTCGGTGATCGCGGCGATGATGGCGTCCTTCACGCTGTCCAGGTCGTGCGGGTTGCACAGATACGCTTGCCGCAATTCGGCTGCGGCGCCGGTGAATTCGCTGAGCACCAGTGCTCCGTTGAGGCCGCTGTGGCTGGCCACGTACTCCTTGGCGACCAGGTTCATACCGTCGCGCAGCGGTGTCACCAGCATCGCGTCGGCGGCGACGAAGAAGGCCAGCAACTCGTCGCGCGGGATCGGCCGGTGCAGATAGTTCACGACCGGATATCCGACCCGCCCGTATTCGCCGTTGATGCGGCCCACCTGGCGTTCGATATCGCCGCGCATCTGGATGTAACTGTCCACGCGTTCGCGGCTCGGGGTGGCCAACTGCACCATCGCGGTGTCGGCCGGGTCGATGCGGCCCTCGGCGAGCAGCTCCTCGAGCGCGGCGAGGCGGATGTCGATGCCCTTGGTGTAGTCCAAGCGATCCACGCCCAGCAGAATGTGTTTGGGATTACCCAGTTCCGCGCGGATCTGTGCCGCGCGCTCGCGTACCGTGCGCCGCCGGGACTGCTCGTCGAGTTCGGCCGAGGCGATGGAAATCGGGAAGGCGCCCACCCGGACGGTCCGGAAACCCACCTGTACCACACCGAGTTTCGAGCGCACGCCGACCGTGCCGCGCGAGGTCGGTTGTCCGGCAAGGCGTCTGGCCAGGTAAAGGAAGTTCTGCGCACCGCCGGGCAGATGGAAGCCGATCAGGTCGGCACCGAGCAGACCCTCCACGATCTCGGTCCGCCAGGGCATCTGCATGAACAGCTCGACCGGCGGGAACGGGATGTGCAGGAAGAAGCCGATGGTCAGATCCGGGCGCAGCATGCGCAGCATCTTGGGCACCAGTTGCAGCTGGTAGTCCTGCACCCAGACCGTCGCCCCCTCGGCGGCCACCTTCGCGGTGTGCTCCGCGAAACGGCGGTTGACCTCGACATATGCGGCCCACCAGTGGCGCCGGTACTCCGGACGCACGATGACGTCGTGATACAGCGGCCACAGGGTGGCGTTGGAGAACCCCTCGTAGTAGTCGGCGACCTCGGTGGCCGTCAGCGGTACCGGATGCAGCTCGAGTCCGTCCTGGACGATCGGATCGACATCCACATCGGGTACCCCGGCCC
>NZ_JAGPOX010000083.1 GCF_019038435.1 Nocardia alni | reverse complement strand
CCGTCCCCTCCACCGTGAACCAACTCGTCCCCCAGGGCGCCCCCCACCGATCACCGGATTCGATGGGCGTACGTTCGGCGGCCAGTCCCTGCGCCACCGGCACCGGTTCACCGGGTGCGACCCACACCGACACCCGCAGCGGCACAGACTCCGGATAGATCGCCGGAACGATACGCTCGGACAGAACCCGCCCGAGCCGGTTCTCAACCAATCGACGGTCATCGTGCATGACGGCGCTCCCAACCGGCCCGGGGACATGATCAACCTCATTGTCCGGCAGCTCAGTGAATTCCCCGTACCGTTTCCCCGAACGGCGATAGATCACACTTCAGAAGGGCGCAGGCTGAAGCTCGGCGCGGCGTGTAAGGATTGCCTGATGCTCTCGGTAGTGGGCTATCAGGTCCGGATCGTTGCCTGGGTGGTCGGTCGGCCTCATATGTCGTTCCCACCAGGTTTCGGTGTACAGCAGGTCGAGGGATTCCTCCGGGGTGAGTGCGTCGCTGTAGGAGTGGATCGGTGCCGTGGGTGTCTCGGGCAGCACGCTGGATGCGATGGCGAAACCGCTGCAGGGCACGGTAATTCGCTCCAGGCCACTGCGGTGCCTCCAGTGGCGTGCGCCACCGGGCAGCGCCGTACAGTTCCAGTAGCGATGCGATTTCACGTCGTGATGGCGTTTGCACAACGGTTGCAGGTTCGCGGGGATCGTCCAGCCGCCGCGGCGCGGGTCGGCGTGGTCGAATGCCGTCACGTGGTCGAGTTCGCAGCGGCGGGAGGCGACCGTGCAGCCGGGGAAGGCGCAGGTCGGATGCTGGGCGCGCACGAGCGCGGCCACATCGGCGCCCGGGCGGTAGGCCAGCGCGCCCGGTGGGGGATCCTTCAGCCCGCCGTGCCCGTCGGGGTCGCTGCGGGCGAGGCCGGGATTGCGGGCGAGCGCGTCGTCCCATGCCTCGATGAGGTCGGCCGCGCCAGTGAACTGTCGGTGAGAATCGCTGTGGCGGTGTCGCTTACAGCCGAGCACCGAGCCGGGGCGGTGTGCGCGGCTCCGTGCGAGGAAGTGACGCTCGACCGGTCCAGGCGGTGGCTTCGGCATGCTGAGATCGGCTGTGCTGAAGCATGCCTCGATATCGGCGAGAGCGGCGGCCAGTTCGGCGTCACAAGACGGTATATCGGCGGAGGTATCGGTAGCGGCATCGTCGAGATCCACCGCATTCGATCGCGCAAGCGCTGTCTTCAGTCGGGCGGCGCCCTCATCCGCGATGCTGGGCACGACCGCGAAACCCTTGTCGCGAACCGTTGCACTGTCGGCATTTTCGTTCGAAAAGCCGATGGTCCGCGTTTCGGCTGACTGGCGGGTATCGGTGATTATGGCCTGCCAGGTGGCATCCTGGGCCAGGGTGCGGGCGAGTTCGGGATCCACGGGGGTGCCGTCGGGCAGGGTGGCGGGGTGGTCAGCGAGGCCGAGCAGGGTTTCGGCGTCGACGAGTAGCTGTACCAGCGGCTTGCGACGAGGCGGGGCCGTGCGTGCGCTGCGCGGGCAATCCGGTTGACCGCACCCACAGACCAGGGCGGCCTCGCCGTGCAGCAGAGCCATCAGCCCGTCGGCCCGCAGCCCTGCCTTCGAACGCGGATCGCCCGCACACACGGTGGCCGTGATCTCGGTGAGCAGCGCATCGGCCTCGGTGCCCTCGACATCGGTCAAACACGCTGTCAGCCAGGATAATCCGTGACCGCCCCGGCGCACATACGCCCGGCGGTCGGCGGTAGCGCGGCGACGGCGAGCCTCGGCGGCCTCGTCCGGAGCGGCGGACAGCCACAGCTTCCAGGCTTGCGTGCGCAGTGCCGAGGGGGTGAACTCGGCCGCGGCGCGCGCGATCGACTCGTCCAACTGGGCGAGGGTGCCGAGTCCGGCATCGTCCGCGAAGACGGCGCCGATCATGCGGAGGTTCGCGTAATCGACCTCACCGCGCGCGACGGTGTCGCCCAGGATCGGCATGCGCAGCAGCAGCGACGCAACCTCGACGTAGCCGCAGGCGGTGGTGTGCGAGCAGCGCAGCCGGGCGGCGATCTCGGAGAACGTGTCGTTCCCAGCCAGGATGGCATCCACGCCCGCTTCGGCGGCGGTGATCATGCGCCGCTCCCACAACTCCATGGCGGCGAGAATCTTGCGATGGCACGCGATGTTTTCCACCATCCGCGCATAATCGAGATCGGCCAGGCACGAATCCGCGGCGCGCGGATCACGCGGATCCGGGTGCGCGTCAATCGTGGGCATCGTCTCGAACATGTCTTCGATTCTACCGATAGAATCTCGACACGCCCATGAAAAATAATGTCCAGCAACCAATTAGGCGTGTCTCATTGGTTCGAGCCTTACGAGGCTCCTCGATGCTCGGGAACTTTCAACCACGCGCAGCTACTCGCCAGCGCGGAGCGACCAGAGTCACGACGCGATCGGCCGTACCCGGATCATCCATCCGGGTACGGCCGATCGCTGCGAGCAACGAATTACTCTGTCGTGTCAGGTGATTGGTGGGTGCGGGCCAGTTTGGTCGGGCGCACGACGGTCCAGATCCCGAAGGCTATGCCCACGATGAGCATGACGATCCCCGACCACAGGTTGGTGTTCCAGCCGCCGCTGCGGGCCAGGTCGGCGGCGCTGTGCTGGACCGCGCCGGTGATGATCAGGATCAGCCCGTACAGACCGACCAGCGCGCCGATAATCGTTCGGATATCGAAAAACATTGCGTCACTTCCCTATGCGAAGACGATGTTCAGAACGATCACGAGCACCAGACCGATGCCGGCCATCAGCACCGGCCGCTGGTACCAGGACAGCGACGCGGCGTCGGCGTCGGCGAACGTTTCCTTGGGCGTTTCCGAGTACACGAGCCCGACCAGCTCACTGGCCGGCTTCGGCTCGGTCACCATCGTCACCACCACGCTCACCACGATATCCACGACGAACGCGATACCGGCGGCGACGAAACTCTCGCCCTGTCCGGGCAGGTGGGTCACCCCGGTGTGGTCCAGGATGAACAGCAGCAGCGCACCCGCGGTACCGAACACCAGGCCCGCCCAACCGGCCGTGGGCGTCATCCGCTTCCAGAACATGCCCAGGATGAACGTGGCGAACAGCGGCGCGTTGAAGAACGAGAACAGGGTCTGCAGGTAGTCCATCAGGTTGGAGAAGCTGCCGGCGATGAACGCGGTGCCGACCGCGATCACCGTGGCGACCACGGTGGCCCACCGGCCGATCCGGACGTAATACCCGTCCGGGCGCTCCTTCTGGATGTACTGCTGCCAGATGTCGACGCTGATCACGGTGTTGAACGCCGAGACGTTCGCGGCCATACCGGCCATGAACGAGGCCAGCAGGCCGGCCAGCGCCACACCCAGCAGACCGTTGGGCAGGACCTCCTTCATCAGGTACAGCAACGCGTCGTTGTAGGTGACGCCGCTGGCGCCGTGCCCGGCCTTGAGGTCGCTGATCTGCGGAATCATTTGCCCCGCAATCATTCCCGGAATAATGATGATGAACGGAATGAACATCTTCGGGAAGGCGCCGATGATCGGGGTGCTGCGGGCGGCGGAAATCGAGTGGGTCGCCAGCGCGCGCTGCACCTCGACGAAGTTGGTGGTCCAGTAACCGAACGACAGCACGAAGCCCAGGCCGAACACGATACCGATCACCGACAGGAAGCTGTTGGAGAAACCGGACAGCTCGGTGCCGGGCCAGGAGTGAATCTGGCTGTGGCCGTCGGCGAGTGCGGACACCTTGTCCTTCAGGCCGCTGATGCCGCCGATCCGATGCAGGCCGACCAGGGTGAGCGGCAACAGGGCCGCCACGATGACGAAGAACTGCAGAACTTCGTTGTAGATCGCGGCCGACAGACCACCGAGGGTGATGTAGGACAGCACGATGACCGCGGCGACGATCACCGACACCCACAGCGGCCAGCCCAGCAGCACGTTGACGACCGTGCCGAGCAGATAGAGGTTGGCGCCGGCGATGAGCACCTGCGCCACCGCGAAGCTGATCGAGTTCACCAGATGTGCGCCGGTGCCGAAGCGGCGGCGCATGAACTCCGGCACGCTTCGGACCTTGGAGCCGTAGTAGAACGGCATCATCACCACGCCGAGGAACAGCATGGCCGGGATGGCGCCGATCCAGTAGTAGTGGAAGGTCGGCATGCCGTACTGGGCGCCGTTGGCCGACATGCCCATGATCTCGACGGCGCCGAGGTTTGCCGACATGAACGCCAGACCCGTCACCCAGGCGGGCAGCGATCGCCCGGACAGGAAGAAGTCCAGGCTCGAGGAGGCCCTGCGGCGGGCCAGCAGGCCGATGCCGAGAACGAAGACGAAATACAGTGCGACGAGGACATAGTCGACCGGAGCCGCGTTCAGCCGGAGGCTGCTTCCGCCGGCTAGGACGGTCTGGGTAGGCCCTCCTGCCAGCACCGTTTCGATAATTCCTGGTGGCGCAGCAGCGGGTGGCATGCGGCCCTCCTGTCCCATGAAATCCACTGACCGGTTGGTCGTCGTTGTCCGAATCCTAGCGGCACGTTAGCGCTCACATAGCCAGTACGCCCAACCGTCCTCGCACGTGTCCTACGTCACCAGCCGTGATGCCTCATCGACATTATTCGATGCGGACCGACACGCACTCAGTTTTGCCGCAAGGTCGCCCTTCAAAATGCAACACTGAGATCATGGGGGAAGGATCGACAGATGCTTACGACGTATAGACAGCACGGCCCGCACTCCGGATCACATCCCATCGCGGGCACGGGCCAGACCCGCTCCACCGCACTGACGATCGAGGTCGGGGCGGCCATCGGGCGTGGGGCGACCTCGATCGCCGCGTTCGACGCCGCGTTGCGCGAACTTGGTGTGGCGGACGCGAACCTGATCCGCCTGTCCTCGGTGATCCCGCCGCAGACGACGATCGAGCGCACGCGCCGGGTGCGCATGCCCATCGCCTGGGGCGATCGGCTCTACTGCGTCTACGCCTCGCATATCGCCACCGAGAGGGGCAGCGACGTCGCCGCGGGCCTGGGCTGGGCGCTGCGCGAGGACGGTTCCGGCGCCGGGCTGTTCGTCGAGCACGAGGGCGAATCGGGCTGGGAGGTGGACGAACTCATCCACGCCAGCCTGGCCGACATGACCGCCCGGCGCGCCGAATCCTTCGGTCCGGTCCGCACCTGCACGGTCGCCGCGCGCTCGGACGGGCGGCCCACCTGCGCACTGGTGCTGGCGGCGTATCTGACGGTGGGGTGGACCGTACCGTGAACGACATCCGGGTGAGCATCGAGACCACGATTCCCGACGCCGAGATCGAGGGGTTCCACCTGCTCTACGAGACAGCGTTCGCCCCCTTGCGCACCGTGGCGGTCGCGCGTCAGGTACTACACCCGGCCGAATTCCGCGAGGAGTTGGCAGATCCTCGAATTCAGAAACATGTGGCCCGTACGGCACAGGGAAAACCGGTCGGTCTTACTACTTTGACCAGGCATCTCGAAACTGTGCCCTGGATCAGTCCGGAGTATTTCGCAATGCGGTTTCCGCAACACGCCGAACGCAATGCGATCTACTATGCAGGTTTCACATTGGTCGACCCCAGTGCGCGACAAGGGGCCGCATTTCATGTCATGATCGAATCAGTCGTGCGGATCTTGGCGGTCGAGCGTGCGGCCGTCGGCTGGGACATCTGCGCGTACAACAATTCTCGTTTTTCGTTTGCCGACGCGTTGCGTACGGCGGTCGGCGAGCAAGCGAACGTGGAAATCGCGGTGGAGGACTCGCAGACCTACTACGCGGCGCGGTTCATCGAGGGCGGAGCGGACTAAGGGGGACTGATGGCGCTCGGCGAACAGCATACGGTTCTCGTCCGGCAGCTGACCGGACCACTCGGCCGCGCTCTACTTCCGATGCTCGCCGCGTTGTTGATCGCGCTGCCGCTACTCACCTCCGCCGCCGTGGTCACGGCCATCGTGCTGGTCCTGGCTGTCGCCGCGACCGTGACGATGATCGCGCTCGGTCTGCGCCGGCACCGTCCACCGGCACCGATGCCGTGGTATCTGCTGGGCGGGTCGGCGGTGCTGTTCGGGATAGGGATCGCGCTGCGCGATGTCGTCTCCGATCGCTACCTGTTCGACGACGCGTTCACCCTGTCCGGATACGCCGGGGTCGGCCTGGCGGCCATGCTGTGGCTGGTGCCGCGCCGGGTGCGCGGCGGTAACGATCTGCTGCTGGACTCCGGGCTGATCGGTCTGGCCGCCCTGCTGGCCTCCTGGACGTTCCTGATCGCGCCGATTCTGGACGAGGGGCCCAGCCCGCAGACCATCGTGGCGGCCTGCTATCCGGTGATCGACGCGGTGCTGCTGACGGTGGTCAGCCATTCCATGGTCACCGCGCTGCGCTCGGAGACCTCGCTGCGGCTACTGCACGCGAGCCTGCTGGCGATGCTGGCGGCCGATCTCGGCTACAACCTGGACGACGCGGGCTCGTTGCACGTGTCGCACCAGATCCTGCTCGTTCCGTTACTGGTCGCCTATCTGCTCGTGGGGCTGGCCGCGCTGCATCCGACCATGGTCACCCTGGGGCAGCAGCAGCGCATCCGCCCGGAACAGTCCCGCAAGCGTGCCAGCATCGTCGCGGTCGCCCTGGTGGTGGCGGCGCTGGTGCCGACGCTGGGCGCCAAACCCGGCGCCCTGGATCGCGCGGTGGTGTCGGTGTTGCTGGCCCTACTGCTGATCGGTGTGCTGGCGCGTAGCGAGCGAGCGATCGTGCGCAGCGCCCGCAGCGAACGGCGCGCGCAGTATCAGGCCGATCACGACATGCTCACCGGTCTGCTGAATCGGTCGGCGCTGTTGCGCGCACCCGCACGCAATCACGAACGCTGGGGTGGGCGGGCGCTGTGCCTGCTGTTCATCGACCTCGACGGGTTCAAGACCGTCAACGACAGCTACGGCCACGCCATCGGGGACGAGCTGATCGCCAACGCCGCGGCGCGCATCCGCCGCATCATCGGCCACGACGACGTCGCCGCTCGCTACGGCGGCGATGAGTTCGTGGTGCTGACCTGCGCGGACCGCGCGGACACCGCCACGCTAGCGGAGAAGCTCATCGCCGCCTTCGGCAAACCCTTCGAGCTCAGTGTCGGCGAGGTCGCGATCACGGCGAGCATCGGCATCGCCTGCGGCGCGACACCGGGGCTGCCCCTGTCGCGCACAAGCGGCGGCGCCGGTCCGACGGCCATCAAGGTCAAGACCGCCGCTGCCGGAAATACCAACGATGAGACCGTGAGCGCCGCGGCCGCCGACCCCGATGCCCGAGCCGCCGCCGAACTGGCGGCGTACACCGAGGCCACGGTGTACGACCTGCTGCGCGAGGCGGATTCGGCCATGTACCACGCGAAGGAGTACTCGCTGGGGTACGTGTTCAAGGACGAGATGCGCCGCAGCGGACATCCGGAGGCCCGGCGAGTGTGGCGACGCGAACCCCGTCAGCCGGGCGACAACCGGCAATCCCACGAGTCTGTCCTATATGACCTGGGTTGACGGCGTGAATCCCGGCTGACACGGTTCGCGACGACTTTCTACCCCTGTAGTTCGTCCAATACCTTGCGGGCCTGTTCGAGTTCGGCCTGCAGCAGTTCCACCTTGGCGCGCTGGGAATCTCGCACGGAATCCAGCACCGAATCGACGACCTCGGAGACCTCGGGGTGCAGCAGTTTGGCCGCCTGCGCGACGGCCGAACCCGACACCGACAGGCCGCGCACGGTGCGCTTCTTGCCGTTGACCACATCCACCGTCCACTCGCCGTCGGCGGTACCGGAGAGTGTGACTGTGACCTCGGCGGGTTTCGCCTTGCGCGCGGGGGTGGCGGGCTTCTCGCGAGCCGGGCGCGCGGGCTGTTTGGCCGGGGCTGGCTTGGCCGCGGACTCGGCGGGTTTCGATGCGGAACTCGACGGGTCTTGTTGCGCCGCACCGGAATTTGCCGCGCTGGACTGCGGCGCGGCGGCGGGTGTCACCGCCGAGCTCCCCGAATCGGGGCTCGGTGACGACGCCACGGGGGTGGCGCTCACGGTCGACGGGGCGACAGACGGCATGCTCACTGCGGTGTCCTTCCTGGGTTTCGCGGCGGCCGCACGGGCCGGTTTGGTCAGCGTCACTTCGGTGGGCGAGAACGACAGCACATCTTTCGAGCCCGTGGGCCGCACCTGCAGGAAATCACCCTCGGCGGGATCGCCGAGTGCGAGTACCTTGCCCGAGCGGCCCTCGGGTACTCCGACCGCGTCCGCGGTGAACCACACCATCGGCGGGCGACCTTCGGCAAGATCGGCGGTGATCTGTCGAATTTCTGTGTCGGACAACGGCTGCGGCTTCGTTCGGCGGGGCGACATGGTGTACTCCGGGCGGGTTCGTAGACATCTGCGTGCCAAGAGCATGCCCCATGACACCGACAAGTCCACATCGCCCGAACGTCCCGAGCGCCTCGATGGCCAATGGCAATCCTATGGCAACCAATACATTCGACACCAACCGGCGAACTCGACCGATTCGAAAATCGTAGTCGCTACCCTGAGTACGCGTATCCGCATGCGGCATATGTCCGTACCGCGCACGCCTGAGCAAGAGCATCCGGCAAACCGGGCAGCAATTGTTCAGTATCCTCGCGCCGCACGGACAGTCGGGCCCTGACCGGGTAACCTTCGGAATTCATGAGTAACCCGGTGGCTGTCGGGGCCACGAGATCTGTCAGGGCCACGCGATGAGTTCACCTCTCCTGCCCGCACTGCGCGACGAGCGGCGGGCCGTCCTGACGTTCTGCGGCGACCTGACCGAGGCCGATCTGGCCGCGACCAGCGCCGCGCCCGGCTGGTCGGTCGCCGATGTGCTGGTTCACGTCACCACGATCACCCGCGCGGTGATCACCCCGGCGTCCGTCCCGTATATGACCACCCGGAATGTGGAGGCCCTCAACGAGCAACTGGTCGGCGAGAGACGCGCGCACGGACCGGGTTACACCGTCGACGAATTCGCCACCTGGAGCCGCCGCACCGCCAAGGCGCTGACCGCGCTGACCATGCCGGGCCTCCGCCTGGTTCGCGTGCCGCTCGGCGAATTGGGCTGGTACCCCTCGAGTCTGATCCCGGCGATCCTGCTGTTCGAGTGGCACACCCATCTGCGCTACGACATCGCCGCCGCCCTGGACCGGCCCACCCCCGCCACCGACGCCCGCCGCATGGCCGCGCTGCTGAGCTGGTTGACCGCTCAGCTCGAGCGATCGCATCGCGAGGCGCTGGGCTGGCTGGACGCGGTGGTGGCGCTCACGCTGCGCGGCCCCGGTGGCGGCACGTGGCGGCTGGATCCACGCGATGGGCGATTACGAATGCGCCCCGGCGAGGCCGCGGGCGCGACGACCCATATCGCGGCTCGGTCACTGGAATTCCCCCAGTGGAGCACTCGCCGGGTGCCCTGGCGCGCCTGCGAGGTCACGATCACCGGCGATGCCGAGGTGGGTACACGGGTACTGGACTCGATCAATCTGCTGTGAACGGCGATCTCGGTTCCCCCCGCCACCACCCGGCGAACGCCACGACTAGCATTCCGGATGCGGACCGTCCACGCAGGCACGGTCCGCGATACGAGTGTTGGTAGAGGTGTTGCGAGTGGACAGGCCGGCGTGGGCGCCCGAGGGCGTCGACATGAGTCAGGCGAGCCCGGCGCGGATGTATGACGCGCTCCTGGGTGGATCGCACAATTTCGAGGTCGACCGCAACGCCGCGGAAATGGGCAAGCGGCTCGTGCCCGATCTACCGCGCTTGGCGCTGAGCAATCGGGCCTTCCTGCGGCGGGCGGTGCGTTATCTGTCGAACGCGGGAATCCGCCAGTTCCTGGATATCGGCTCCGGCATCCCGACCGCCGGGAATGTGCACGAGGTGGCGCATGCCCTGGACCCGGCCGCGCGCGTCCTGTACGCCGATATCGACCCGGTGGCCGTGACGCACGCGCGCACCATCCTCATCGGCGACGACAACGCCGACGCCATCGAGGCCGACCTGCGCAAACCGGATGATTTGCTGGCTCTCGCCGAGCGCACCGGACAGATCGACTTCGCCGAGCCCGTCGGCCTGCTGCTGGTGGCGGTGCTGCATCTGGTGCGCGACGACGAGCGGCCGCGCGAGCTGGTCGAGCGGCTGCGCGCCGCGCTGCCGACCGGCAGCCACGTGGCCATCTCACATCTCACCTCCGCGCTCCGCCCCGAGGACGCGGCCCGGCTCGGCGAACAGTCGGCGAACCGAACCCATACCGGCATCATCTTCCGTGACCGCGCGGCGATCACCGCCATGTTCGACGGCTGGGAGCTGATCGAACCCGGGGTGGTCGAATTACCCCTGTGGCATCCGGAGTCCGAGCGCGACTTACACGAAACCCCTGGCCGCTCACTCGGTTTGGCCGGTGTAGGCCGCAAGGTCTAAGGGGCGCAGGTGGGTTCGCACGAGCTGGCGGTGCGGTGGGCCGACGCACTCGACGGCCTCGTCGCGCCGACGCTCACCCGAACCCAGATCGAGGCGCTGCTGGCCGGTCTGTCCGAGCAGCTGCTGGCCGCGCTGCGCCAGGGCGGTGACGTCGCGACCGCACGGGTCGCGGCCTCGGCCCTGGTGGCGGCGAACTACCGCGACGAGGCCGCGGTGAGCCGCACGGTCTCGGTGATCTGCCGCGAGATGGTGAACGAGGTATGCGCCGGGCTCGCGGCACAACCCGCCGCGTGTGCCCGGGTGCGCGAGCGCGCGATCGATCTCGCGGCGGAGTTCTCGGCCGGGTTCACCTCGGCCCTGCGCACCGCGGCGCTGGCCGAACAGGAGGCCACGCTCGCCGCGGCGCTTGCCGCGGCGCGAGAGGCACAGGCACAGCGGCAACTGTCCGAGGCGCGGTTCGCGGCCATCTTCGCCGGGGCGTCGGTCGGCATCGGCACCATCGACGCCGCGACCGGACGGGTCGTCGACGCGAACGCCGCGATGGCCGAAATGCTCGGCACACCGGCGGATGTCATCACCGGCATGCTCGTCGCCGAGGTGCTGGGGCCGATCAATATCGGCCCCGCCTACGCGCAGCTGCGGCGGCTGCTCGACGGGAGTCTCGACCGGTTCCGGCTGGAGACCGGCCATACCCACCCCGACGGCCACCGCACCGCGATCGACCTGTCGATGTCGGCCGTGCGCGACAGCGGGGGCCGGGCCCGCTTCCTGATCGGCGTGGCCGTGGACATCACCGAGCGCAAGGCGCTGTCGGATCGGCTCTGGCACGACGCGCATCACGACAATCTCACCGGCCTGCCCAACCGCGTGCTGTTCTTCGACCGGCTCGCGCACGCCACTCCCCCGACCGGGCTGTGCTACCTGGACCTGGACGGCTTCAAGGAGATCAACGACGAGTACGGGCACACCGTCGGGGATCAGGTGCTGCGCGCGGTGGGCGAGCGGCTGCGCGCCGCCGCGGAACCGGGGCTGGCCGCGCGGCTGGGCGGTGACGAATTCATCGTCCTGGTCGAGAACTGCACCGACGACGACCGGCTGCTGACGCAGTCCGATCGGCTGCTCGCGGCCCTCGCGGAACCCATCGTCGTTGCCGGACAGTCGATCTCGGTCGGCGCATCGATCGGCACGGCCCGGGTCACCGAACGACCCGAGGCCATCGACGATCTCATGCACTCCATCGATACGGCCATGTACCGCAACAAATCCGCCCGCGTCCGCGGGGGTCTGCGCGACCAGCAGGGCCGTTGACCCCGTGGGCGGCCGGATCGCTTCGTGCTTATGATCTGTGCGGTAGCCAGGAGTTCTCCGGAGTCGGGAAGGTAGCTGTCATCGATGACCTCGCTGACCAGAACCGTTGACGATGTGCAGCAGGCCGGGGATCTGCTCGGCGTGTTCGCCTTCGCGGTGTCCGGTGCGCTGCTGGCCGTGCGCAAGGACTACGACATGGTCGGCATCGCCGTGCTGGCGTTCGCCACGGCGGTCGGCGGCGGGGTGGTGCGCGATCTGGTGATCGGCGCGCGGCCGGTGGCTGTCACCGATCCTTGGTATCTGGGCCTGTCGCTGTTGGCCGCGGTGATCATCTTCTTCTGGCATCCGCCGGGCAGGCTCATCGGCGGTCCGCTCGCCTTCGTCGACGCCATCGGGCTCGGACTGTTCAGCGTGACCGGCACAGTCACCGCGTATCAGCACGGGCTGGCCACGGTGCCCTCGGCGATGCTCGGGGTGGTGACCGCGATCGGCGGCGGGCTCATCCGGGACGTGCTGGCCGGCGTGCAGCCCAGCGTGCTGCGCGATCAGGAGATCTACGCCCTGCCCGCACTCCTCGGCGCGAGCGTCGCCGCCGCGCTACTGCATTTCGGCGCGTTCACGGCGTGGTCGGGAGCGCTGGCCTCCGCGGTGGCGTTCGGCCTTCGATTGCTGGCACTGCGTTTTCACTGGCATGCGCCGAAGGCGCGCCGACGGTAGAGCCGTCAGCCTCTGTGCAGCCAGGTGTCGTGGAACTGCAACCGCGCAGAGGCTTCGAACTTCAAGTCCGACAACGTATTCGATACACCGATCGCCTGGGACAGTTCGATGGTGGGTATCCACAGGCCGTTGTCGAGGATCAATTGCTGTGCCCGGCCGATCAATCGGGCGCGCACCGCCTGGTCGGTGGTCTGCAACTCGGCGGTCAGCGCCTGATCCAGGTCCGGGATGGGGCCGCGCACATTGAGATTCTGGCCGTCCAGCCCGAAGGTGGTGCGCAGGATGTCACCGTCGGCGCGACTGCTGTTGTAATAGCACGTGTCGAAGTCGCGATTGTTCTGCCGCACGGTGTATTCCGCGTCGGTGACCGGTTCCAGGCGGATGTCCACGCCGACCGCGCGCAGTTGCTGTTGGATCAGTTCCAGGATCGCCTGATTTCCAGCGAAGTTCTGGCTGAACAGCACCCCGAACGACAGGCGTGCGCCGTCCTTCGCCCGGATCCCGTCGGAGCCGGGGGCCCAGCCCGCCCGGTCCAGCAGCTGCCGCGCGGTCCCGGGGGCATAGGCCAGCCGGCTCGACTGATCCAGGTAGCCGGGAGTTTTCGAGGCCAGCGGGCTCTCGGCGGGCCGGAACTGCGGCCCCAGGACGGTATCGACCAGCTCCTTGCGATTGATCGCGGGCAGCAGCGCCGCGCGCACCGCGGGATCGCGCAGCGGACCCCGGGTCAGGTTGGGCTGAATACCGAACGGCACACCGGGATTCGAGGTGAACTGCACCCGGCCCCCGGACGCCTGGATCTGCGGCACGTCCTGCGGCAGCGCATCGCTGATCGCATCGAGCTGCCCCGAGGACAGGCTGCCGGTCCGCACGCCGGACTCGGGGATCACCGTGAAGTCGATCCGGTCCAGATACGCCTCGCCCGGATGCGCGAATATCGCGGAGCCCCAGGTATATCCGGCGCGTTTGACCAGGGATGCCGACGCGCCCTGCCGCCAGGCGGCATAGGTGAACGGCCCGCTGCCGATATCGTCTCCGCCGCAGCGTTGATCGGCCGGCTTCGCGGTCGTGGCATCGGCCAGGATGCCCAGTTGCGGGGTCGAGACCGCCTGCAGGAACTGCGCGTCCGGGTGGTCGAAACTCACCCGCGCGGTCAGTGGGTCCGGCACCGCGGTGCCGGTGTACCCGGCCAGATAGCTGGCCGCCAGCGGCGCCTTGGCCCCGGTGAGGGTGTGCACGATGGCGTCGAAGTTGTGCTGCACGGAGGTCGCGGTCAGCGGGGTGCCGTCGCTGAAGGTGACGCCCGGGCGCAGATGGAAGGTGAACGTCGTCGCGTCGGGGCTCACCTCCCAGCTCTGCGCCAGCCAGGGCACGATCGCGCCGGTCGCCGGGTTCTGATCGGTGAGCGAATCCACGATCTGCCGTGTGACGTAGAGGGTTTGGTTGGTCGCGGACTGCGCGGGGTCCGAGCAGGTCGGCGCCAGCGACAGGCCGTAGCGCAGAGTGCCGCCGGGCCGCGGCGGACCGGTCGGGGTATCGGCGCCGGGACCGCCGCCACAGGCCGATGCCGCGAATACCGTTGCGAAAGCGGCCGATAAGGCGACCACGCGAGTCGTCAGCGAGATTCCGATCTTCACGGCGCCTTCTTCGGTAGCCCGGGCGGGTTGATGCGGGACTGCTGGACGGCCTCACTGTCCAAGCCCCACCGGTCCAGCACCTTTCGGTACTGACCGTGGTCGATGGCGTACTGCAGCGCCTCGTGGATCGGGCCGATCAGACCGTTGTCCTTCTTGGTGAGCACCGCGATCTCGGCCTGCAAAGCGTCGCCCGCGCCGGAAAACCTCGCGACGATCTTCGTCTGGTTCGCGGTGGCGACGTGATAGGCGGCGGCCGGGTTGGGGCCGAGGAATCCGTCCAGGCGATGCGAGGCCAGCGCCAGGTAGTAGTCGGCGGTGTGCTGGTAATAGGCGATATTGATCGGAGCCAGCCCCTGTGCCCGGTTCTGCTGATCCCACTGCACCAGCAGCTGTTCCTGATTGGTGCCGCTTCCGACACCGATTCGCTTGCCCGCCAAGGATTTCCGATCGGTGTAGGTCCAGGTGGAGTCCTTGGGCACCTCGAGGGCGACATTGTCCAGGCGATAGGTGGCGAAGTCGTACTTCTCCTTGCGCTCCTCGGTCACGGTGACGTTGGAGACGAACGCGTCCACCGTTCCGTCATCGATCGCGACGAAGTTCTGCGCCCAATCCGCGTTCCGCACGTCGAGCTTCAGTCCGAGGACGTCCGCGATCAGCGAGGCGAAGTCGACATCCGAGCCGATGACGGTGCGGTCGTCGGTGGCGTAGAACCGCAGCGGGGCGCCGCCATCGGCCGATCCGGTGACGATGAGTGTGCCGCGAGCACGGATGGCCGCGGGCACCTGCGCCGCGATGGCGTCCACCCGCTGCGTGTGCAACCGGCCCGCCTGCTGCGGTGAGAGGTCGTAGGTCTGCCCGTTCACCGAGTGCACCTCGTTGTCGGGGTCGGACCCGGCCCCGCACGCACCGACGAGCAGGGCCACCAGGGCGAGCACGGCGCTCAGCGCCACCACCCGCCGCCGGGTGCGCGAATGTGCCAGGGGTCTCATGAATCCTCCATCGATCCTGGCGGTAGCACCCTCTCGCGAATCGGCCGGACCCGCGAGAGCACCCGGGCCCGTGCGCCGGGGGTTGCTGCAACGTCGACGAGCCAGGTCTCTCGGTCGCTCTGGATGGTCGGCATCGACGCTATGCGGATCACGCTGTGGCGTCTGCGTTCTCGATCCCGATGAATCGAATCCTTGCCGCCGCGCGCGGCGCATACTGTCCGATTCCTTGGAATGACCGGTGAGTACGCCCGGAAACGCCGCGCGCTGGGAGCTCCGCGCTATTATGTGGAGGAGAACTCCGTTTATCATCGCTTTCACTGGAGGGTCCTTGGACGCAACGGTGCGGCCCATGCGCGCCGACGCACGGCGCAACTACCAGCGCATTCTCGAATGCGCGGCCGAGGTGTTCGCCGAGCAGGGCCCGGAGGCGCCGCTGGACGACATCGCCCGGCGTGCCGGCGTCGGCCCCGGCACGCTGTACCGGCACTTCCCGCATCGCGAATCGCTCATCGCGGCCGTGTACCGCTCCAGCGTCGAGGACCTGCGCGCCCGCGCCGTCGAACTGTCCGGGACACGCTCCGCCCTGGACGCCTTACAGCTGTGGATGCGCTCGCAGGTCGAATTCGTCATGGCCAATCGCGGGCTCGCGGTCACGCTCAAGGGCGCGCTCGACCACGACTCCGACGCCTACCAGGCGTGTTCCCTCATGGCCACCGACGCGGCGGCCGCCGTTCTGAAACCGGCCCAGGACGCCGGTCTCGTTCGTCCGGACATCGAGGCCCGCGATCTGATCCGCCTCGGCCACGGCATCGGCGTCGCCTGCGAAACCGCGCCCGAGGCCGCGCAGCGCCTGCTCGAGGTGGCTTTCGCGGGTCTGCGCAGCCCTCACACACGGTCCAGCACGAGTTCGTAGTCCCGGCACCGCGCCGTCACATCCAGCCCCGCGGTGGCCAGCGCCGCGCGGACGCGCGGTTCGTCGCATTCGAAGACCCGCAGTACCAGCGCCTGCGGCACCTGATCGCGCAGTTCGGCGATCACCGCGCCGATCAGCGCGGCGAGCCCCTCGGAACCGACGTCCTGATACGAAAACCCCTCGCCCGCATTGATATACGCCTCGCTGCCGGTGACCGAGGTGGCCACGCTGGCGATCGGATCCATCTCCCCCGGCGCGAACAGAGCCTCCACGAGCACTTGCCCCGGCGGTTCGGCGGACTCCGCCAGGGCGTGCAGCACGCAGTCGACCGGATCGGCGAAATCCAGCGCGACCGGCGCCTGCCAGGTGCGGGGTTCGGCGGTCCACACCCGGGCGTACTCACCGATCGTGACCGCGCCCAGCGCCGCGGCCGCGCGGCCCTCGGGGCCGATGTCGGTGCCGGGCCATTGCAGCACCCGATAGCCCAGCGCCCGCGCCTGTTCGGCCGCGCCCGCCAGCAACGCCAGCACGATACGTTCCTCCGTGTCGGTCGCGGGCTCGAAATCGTAGTGTCCCCACTGAATCTGCCGCAGATACCGCGAGGCGAAGACCGGATCGGCCACCACCCGCGTGCCGGTACCACCGCTGAGCGTGGTCCAGCCGACCAGCTCGCCGTCCTTCCGGGCGGCCAGGATGCCGAGCCGGAGGCCGGAGGCCCGGCACACCCGCAGATCGAGGACGTCGGTCTCATGGGTGGCCAGACCGGCCGCACCCGCCAATTCGTTGGCCAGGCGCAGACCGGTTCCCGGATGCCGATCCCATTCGAGCGCCAAGTCCATATCCGCACAGTATCGCGGAGAATTTGCTGTTGGATTACTAGACACGTCACGCGACGGCAACGCGTGATCACGGACAGGTGTCGAGTTCCGACAGAATTCCGCTAATCGGCATAAAATACAGCCGGGTTGACACAGCCTTCGGAGGCGTGATTCGCAGAGGGTAACTAGATGTTGACCAGGCGGGCGATACCAAGGAGAGGTTCGATGACCACACCACTGCGATCCGGCCATGCTGCTCTCGTCGCGGTCACCCTGGCGGCAGCCGGTTACGTAACCATGCCCGCCCTAGCGCACGCCACCCCGTTCCCCCTGGACGGCCGACCGGCCGACGCCGCGAATCTGGTCGCGAACGCCGACTTCCACCACGGTATGAGCGGCTGGGGCACCCACGTATTCCACGCCGGAATCGGCGGCCACGGCGCGAACCTCTACGACAACGGGTACGTCGGCCAGGACGTCCCGGTGAACCAGGGCGCGAGTTACACCTTCTCCGTCCAGGCCGGGCCCAACGCCGGTGGATCGGTCATCGCTCTGGCCCTGGACTCACACAGCGGCGTCCAGTACGTCGCCCGGACGGTCAACGCGCCGACGACCGTCACCAGCACCTTCATCGCCCTGGGCCCCACGGTGTACATCGCCTGCCAGGCCTCCGGCCGTGGCGGCTGGTGCGACAACTTCAGCGTGGTCTCCGCGCCGAACGCCGGGTTGGGGTCATCGAACACCGGGTCGAACTGATCCACGCGTAGTCGCCTCGGCTCAGCCCGCCGTATCCGGTCGGTCGGTCAGCCCCAGGCGCAGGTGTTCGCTGTGATAGACGGCCTCGTCGAGTAGCTGCGCGACGTGATTGTCGTACAGGCTGTAGACGATGCTGCGCCCCGAGCGGGCACCGCTGACCAGGCCCAGATTGCGCAGCAGCCGCAGCTGATGTGAGACGGCGGACTGTTCCATCCCCACCGCCTCCGCGAGGGCGCCTACCTGCCGGGGGCCCTGGCGGAGTTCGGTGAGGATGAGCAGTCGGCTCGGCGTCGCGAGGGCCTGCAACGTGGTCGCGACGTGGGCGGCGGAGTCGGCGTCCAACCGCGCCACGGGCCGATCGCGGCCCTGAACCCCGTGTCCCATAACCGTGCAGTTTATCCCACCCACGGGATATACCCGTGGCCGTACATGAACACCTCTTCATATGTTCTGTTATTCTCAGGTCGCTCATCAGTCTCGCTCGACCGGAGGTCCGCCATGACCGCGTCTCTCGCGACCGTCCGCACCGTCGCACCCGGTCGTACCCGTCTGTTCGCGCTCACGGAAATGCGCTGGGCCGCCGCGGCATTGGCACTGTTCCTGGTCGGGCTGGCCGATCAGCTGGCGGACGGTCCCCGATGGTCGTGGTGGGCGCTGTATCTGGCGTGCTACCTGTGCGGCGGATGGGAACCGGGCCTGGCCGGACTACGCGCCCTGCGCGAGCGGACACTCGATGTGGATCTGCTGATGGTCGCCGCGGCGATCGGCGCTGCGGCGATCGGGCAGATCACCGATGGTGCGCTACTGATCGTCATCTTCGCGACCTCCGGCGCGCTCGAGGCCCTGGCCACCGCCCGCACGGAGGATTCGGTGCGCGGGCTGCTGGACTTGACCCCCGATACCGCGACCCTGATCACCCTCGACAAGGAACGGACCGTGGCGGCGATCGAGCTGCGGATCGGCGACCGAATCCTGGTGCGCCCGGGCGAGCGGATCGCCGCCGACGGGGTCGTCGAGTCCGGCGCGAGCGAGGTCGATCAGGCCACCATCACCGGCGAGCCGCTGCCGGTGGACAAATCCACCGGCGACGAGGTCTTCGCCGGAACCCTCAACGGCACCGGCGCGCTGCGAATCCGGGTGGACCGGCGGGCGCAGGATTCGGTGGTGGCCCGCATAGCCGGACTGGTCGCCGAGGCCGGGCGCACCAAGGCTCGCACACAGCTGTTCATCGAGAAGATCGAGCAGCGCTACTCCGTCGGCATGGTCGTCGCCACCGTGGCGCTGTTCGTCGTGCCACTGGTATTCGGTGAATCCCTGCGGATTTCGTTGTTGCGGGCGATGACGTTCATGATCGTCGCGTCGCCGTGCGCGGTCGTCCTGGCGACCATGCCTCCGCTGCTGGCCGCGATCGCCAACGCCGGACGGCACGGCGTCCTGGTGAAATCGGCGGTGGTCCTGGAACGGCTCGGCGAAATCAGCAAAATAGCGATCGACAAGACCGGAACGCTTACTCGCGGAACGCCCGCCGTGAGCGAGATCCACTGTCTCACCACTGATCTCACCGAGAGCGAACTTCTGCGCCTGGCCGCGGCGGCCGAACATCCCAGCGAGCACCCCTTGGGCGCGGCCATCGTGCGCGCGGCGCGTGAGCGCGGGCTGGCACTGCCGGAGGCACGGGAGTTCTCCGCGCAACCGGGCCGGGGAGTCACAGCCCGGGTCGACGGTCACATCCTCGAGATCGGCTCGCCCGCGGCCCTGGTGTCGGTGCGGAACCAGGCCGTCCGGCCACTGGCCGTGCTCGGCGTCTCGTCGGTGATCTGCCGCCCCGCAACAGAATTCCCCGCCACGCCGGTCGAACCGACCTTCGGCGATGCAGGAGCCCTTGCTCGCGATCTCGCCGACACGGTTGCCGCCGTTCAGAACAGCGGTCTGACCGCGGTCGTGGTGCTGTGCGATCACCGACCGGCAGGGGTACTGGCGATCGCCGATCTGCTGCGTCCCGAGGCCGCGACGGCCGTGGCCGCCCTGGCCGATTCGACCGGATCGGCGCCGGTGTTACTCACCGGCGACAACGCGGTGACCGCCACGGCCGTGGCCCGCCGAGTCGGCATCGCCGACGTGCGAGCCGGACTGCTGCCGCACGACAAAGTGGCCGCCGTGCGCGCACTGGCCGCCGACGGGGCCGCCGTCGCGATGGTCGGCGACGGCATCAACGACGCACCGGCCCTCGCCGCCGCCCACGCCGGAATCGCCATGGGCGCGGCGGGATCCGATCTCACCCTGCAGACCGCCGACGCGGTGGTCGTCCGTGAGGACCTCACCGCGATACCGGCGATCCTCGAGCTGTCCCGGCGCGCCCGCCGGGTCGTCACCGCGAATCTGGCGATCGCCGCGACTTTCATTGCGGCCCTGGTACTCTGGGATCTGATCGGCACACTTCCGCTGCCGCTGGGTGTCGCCGGGCACGAGGGATCCACCGTCATCGTCGGCCTCAACGGGCTGCGGCTGCTCCGCCGCGCCGCGTGGCCACGGATCACCTGATCCATGCGCTCCGGTACTTCGGCGGCGGGACTCAGCGGCCGAGCATGTTGAGCACCGCCACATGGCTGAACAGGACCGAGGTGCCGATCGGGTTGCCGCCGCCGGGGTAGACGGTTCCGCTGGGTGCGGCCATCGTGTTGCCCGCCGCGTACAGGCCCGGGATGGGGTCGCCGGACTCGGTGAGCACGCGGGCGGCGGTGTCGGTGCGCAGGCCGCCCTTGGTGCCCAGGTCCGAGATCCCGAATGCGGCGGCGTGGTACGGGGCTTTCGTCAGCGGCACGAGCGGTGAGGCGCCGCCTGTGAACATGCGGTCGTAGGCCTCGTCGCCGCGACCGAAGTCCTCGTCCTTGCCCCCGGCCGCCAGCTCGTTGTAGCGAGCCACCGTGGCGACCAGCGCGGCGGGCGGGACACCGATTTTCTCCGCGAGTTGCTCGAGCGTGCCGGCGGTGTGGCGTAGTCCGGCCGCCTCGTACTTCTCCGGCTCGACCATCGACACGTTGCTGGCCCCGACCGGCGGCACCGGGCCCTGGCTGTCGTCGTAGATCATCCAGTACGGCAATGTGGTTGCGCCGCTGTCGATCTGCTCGATGATCGAGCGGCCCAGCCGGTCGTAGGGTCCGGATTCGTTGACGAATCGCACGCCGTCCTGGTTCACGAACAGTCCCCCGGTGAACCACAGCGCGAACGCCGCGCGCCCGTCCGGGTGGATCATCCCGGGCGACCACCACGCCTGATCCATCAGGTCGGTATCCGCGCCGACCGCCAGCGCGGCCTCGAGCGCCTTACCCTGGTTTCCCCACGGCCCCATGGTGTCTCGCGCCACGCCCGGCACACCGTAGCGCTTGCGCAACTCGTCGTTGCCCTCGAAGCCGCCGGCGGCCAGCACCACGCCCCGGTGCGTGCGAATCGCGACACGCACGCCCTCGCGCTCCACGATCGCACCGGTCACCGCGCCGTCCTCGGTCACCAGCTGCACCAGTGTTGTGTTCAGGTGCACGGATGCGTTGGGGTACTGGGATATCGCCTTCAGGAACCGGCCGACGAGGGCGCGGCCGCCGATCAGCAGTGCGGGCGGTTCGGCGCCGAGCCGGTCGGTGTCCAGCGGGCCGCGGATCGCGGTACCCAGCTCACCCACCTCGGCGACGGGCAGCGGGGTCGGGATGATGTGACGTTTGCCGTCCAGTCTCGCCTTCGGCGCCGAGCCGAAATAGTCCGGCCAGGGGTAGACCTCGAAGGAGAAACTGTCGTCCTGCAGCAGGTATTCGATCACCTCTGCGCCGCGGCGGATATAGGTCTCCTGCAACTGCGCGGGCGTGCGGTCACCGACTACCGCGCGGTAATAGGTGAGCGCGTCCTCGAGGGTGTCGTCGACGCCCGCGCGGCGCAGCACCGGATTGCACGGGAACCACACGCCGCCGCCACCGGACAACGAGGTGGTGCCGCCGAATTTGTCGGTCGCCTCCGCGACCGCGACCCGCAGCCCCTCCCGCGCGGCCGTGTAGGCGCCGGACAGCCCACCGCCCGAGCCCACGACCAGCACATCGAGTTCTTCGTCCCAGATCACTGCCTACCACTTCCGCCGAACTACCTTTCCTCGACGGTAGGGCGCGAAGTGCGGCGCTGATCCCGAAGGTCCCGGTGATCGGAACCGGCTCATCGGCGGGACGGAACGCACCTCACCTCGGTGTGAGCCCGTCGCGCAGGATGCCGAGCAGCCTGCGGACCTGATCGTCGTCGGCCGCCGCGTGGCCGATTCCGTTGGCGGAGGCCAGCAGATCGGCGAGTGCCAGGTCGTCCCGCAGGACCCCGGCGTCCTGGGCGCGGCGCAGCAGGTTCGCCGCCGCGGTGTGCAGGGTGTCGTGCCACTGGCGGTACAGCTCGGATCGCTGCCCGGCGTCGTCATCGGAAATGGCCAGGGGCAGTTCGCGTTTCGTATTGATATGGGTGATGAACGCGTGCAGCCAGGTGAACAGCGCGTCCGCGGGCGAGGGATCCTCGAGCAACGATCGGCCGAGGTCGCCCAGCGCGGCGATCTCGTCGGCGTAGACGGCGATGACCAGGTCCCGGCGCGTGGGAAAGTGCCGGTACATCGTGGCGTTGCCGACGCCGGCGCGGCGGGCGATCTCGTCCAGGGGCGCGGCGACGCCGAGTTCGTCGAACACGTCCTTCGCCGCGGCCAGCACCAGTTCGTAGTTGCGGCGTGCGTCGGCGCGGCGCGGTCGTTCGGCCATACCACTCCCTTGCTAAGTGGGGATCTCCCCGGTTAGTCTATCTACAGCTAAACGGGGAGTTCCCCACTTATGAAAGAGGCTGTTCATGCTGGATATAACCACCGAGGATCGGCTCGCCATACACGAGGTGATCGCACTGCACGGACACGTGGCGGACGATCGCGCGTGGGATCGCTGGGGCGAGTTGTACACCGACGACCTGGTCTTCGATCTGGAGGACTTCGGCCAGGGAACCCTGCACGGGTTGCGGGCACTGCGCGAGCTGGCCACCGCCCAGCAGGACGATTCCGGACAACCGCTGGGCCACCACGTCACCAATATCGTCCTGACCGCCCGCGACGGTGACAAGGTGCGGGCGCGTTCGAAGGGTCTGGCGGTCATGGCGGACGGCGCGAGCGGGACCGTCGTCTACGAGGACACCCTCCGCCGGGAACCACGGGGCTGGCGCATCTGCCACCGAAAGATCCTGGGCCGCAAGGGGTAATCGCTATCGTTCACTGCCCGACGACGTTCAGATGCCCGGTGTCCTTCTTCGGCGCGGCGGCCGCGGCTCGGTCTCGTTCGAAGCTCAGCAGCAGGTCCGCCGCCACGCTGACCGCGATCGTCGCGGGCTCCTTGCCGGTGATCTCGGGGAGTCCGATGGGGGTGCGGATGCGGGCGATGGCCTCGGGGGTGTGGCCCCCCTCGGTCTCGAGGCGGCGGCGGAAGCGGGACCATTTGGCCGACGAGCCGATCAGGCCGATCGAGCCCACGTCGCCACCGCGCAGGGCCGCGTCGCACAGGGCAGCGTCCTCGGCATGGTCGTGGGTCATGATCAGCAGGTGTGTGCCGGGCGGGAGTTCGGCCAGGACCTGTTCGGGCAGTAGCGGCACGTGGTGGACGTGCACCCGGGCCACCGGCTCGGACAGCACGCGCAGGCGTTCGGCGGTGAGCACGTCGGGGCGGGTGTCGATCAGGTGCAGGTCCAGGTCGTGGCGGGCCAGGATGCGCGCGAGTTCCAGTCCGACGTGGCCCACCCCGAAGATCGCGACCGCGGGCACCACGGGCAGCGGTTCCAGCAGCACCGCGATCGTGCCGCCGCAGCACTGCACGCCGTGCCGGTTCACGACCTTGTCGTTGAGCGCGAAGTCCATCAGCTCCGGCTGCGGGTCGGGCGCGGCGAGCAGTTCGCGCGCCCGATCGATCGCGACGGCCTCCACGTTGCCGCCGCCGATCGAACCCCAGGTCTCATGCTGCCCTACAACGAGTTTCGCACCCGGTCGGCGTGGTGCATGGCCGCGCACGGTCACGACGGTCACCAGCACACCGGGCTCACGGCGAGACCGTAACCGCGTGACCGCGTCCACCCACGTCATCGCACACCTGCCGGGTTGTTCGCGGCGGCGCTGTCGTCGCTCACCGAGCTGTCGTCGGCCGCACCGACGACAGTACTGCCGTTACCGCGTACAGCATTGTCACCGTCCGCATCACGGCTCCCCTGCGGGGCACTGCCATCCGCCCCATCGCCGTGTGCACCAGCGGAATCCGCGCCGTTACTCGCGCGAGCGCCACCCTTCGGACCATCAGCGTGTGCGGCAGCGACATCCGAATCGTCCTGACTGTGCCGCGCCCGCTCGATCGCCCAATACACCGCCTCCGGAGTCGCCGGCGCCCCGAGTTCCACACTCACCCCGCCCGGCCCGAACGCCGCGGCCGCCGCCCGCAACGCCTCGCGCACCGAGAACGCCAGCATCAGCGGGGGTTCGCCGACCGCCTTGGAGCCGTAGACCGCGCCCTCCTCGGTGGCGTTGGTCAGCAGCTCGACGTTGAACACCTCGGGCATCTCCGAAAAGCTCGGCAGCTTATAGGTACTCGCGGCCTGGGTCAGCAACCGGCCGCGGCCCGGACCGTCGCCGGTATCCCAGCGCATGTCCTCCAGCGTCAACCAGCCCGCGCCCTGGACGAATCCGCCCTCGATCTGGCCGATATCGATCAGCGGCGAGAGGCTGTCTCCGACGTCGTGCACGATGTCAACGCGGCGGATGCGGTACGCCCCGGTGAAGCCGTCCACCTCGACCTCGCTGGCCGCCGCGCCGTAGGCGAAGTACTTGAACGGCGAACCCTGCATATTCTTCGCGTCCCAGTGCAGCCCCTCGGTCCGGTAGAACCCGGCCGCGGACAACTGAACTCGCTGCATATAGGCGGCTCGCACGAGATCGTCCCACTCGACGCCCTCGGACCGGCCCAGCGCTCGAGCCACCCCGTCGATGATCCGCACGTCCGCGGCGCCACAACCGAGTTGGGTCGCGGCGACCTGTACCAGCCGCTCGCGCAGCTGCTCGCAGGCGTTCTTGATCGCCGCGCCGTTCAGATCCGCGCCCGAACTCGCCGCCGTGGCAGAGGTATTGGGCACCTTGTCGGTCCGCGTGGGCGCCAGGCGCACCTTGTCCAGTCCGATGCCCAGACTGGTCGCGGCCACCTGCAGCATCTTGGTGTGCAGGCCCTGCCCCATCTCGGTGCCGCCGTGATTGATCAGGACCGAACCGTCCTTGTAGATCAGCACCAGCGCACCACCCTGATTGAAGGCGGTGAGGTTGAACGAGATCCCGAATTTGACCCCGGTCACCGCCAGACCTCGTTTGGTATGCGGGTGCGCGGCGTTGAAGGTCTCGATCTCCCGGCGGCGTTGCGGCACATCGGCTTTCTCGTGGACCCTGTCCCAGATGACCCGTATCCGTTCGGGATTTCGCACCGGTTGCCCGTACGGGGTGAACTGTCCGGCGGTGTAGAAGTTGCGGCGGCGCAGTTCGCCCGGATCCAGCCCGAGCAGCGGGGCGCAGCGCCCCAGCAGATCCTCCATGACCAGCATGCCCTGCGGACCGCCGAAGCCGCGGAAGGCGGTGTTCGAGGTCTTGTTGGTCTTGGCGATGCGACCGATGAAGCGCGCGTTGGGAATCCAGTAGATGTTGTCGACATGACACAGCGCGCGGGCCAGCACCGGCTCGGACAGATCCAGGCTCCAGCCGCCGTCGGCGGTGAGCGTGGTCTCGAGCGCCTGTACGCGGCCGTGCGCGTCGAAGCCGACCCGCCAGCTCGCATGGAATCCGTGCCGTTTACCGGACATGGTCAGATCCTGAGTCCGATTCAGGCGCAGCCGAACCGGCCGACCGGTCAGGCTCGCACCGAGCGCGGCGATGGCCGCGAATCCGTGCGGCTGCATCTCCTTACCGCCGAAACCACCGCCCATGCGCAGACATTGGACGGTCACCTCGTGGTTGTGCAAGCCGAGCACGTGCGCGACGATCTCCTGGGTCTCCGAGGGATGCTGCGTACTGCTCTGCACGAAAACCTGTCCGGCCTCGTCGATCTGGGCGAGCGCCGCATGCGTTTCGAGGTAGAAGTGCTCCTGATCGGAGAACTGGAACTCGCCGGTGAACACGTGCGCCGACTCCGCGAATCCGGCCTCCACATCACCGCAGCTCACCTGCGGCTGCGCACCCTGAAAATGCTGCGCCGCAATCGCGTCCGCGATCGTGATGAGCGCGGGCAGCGGCTCGACGTCGACCTCGACGGCCGCCGCGCCCAGACGCGCGGCCTCCAGGGTCTCCCCCAGCACCCAGCACACCGCATGCCCGTGGAACATGACCTCCTCGGTCGGGAACAGCGGCTCGTCGTGCTTGACCCCGGCATCGTTGACACCGGGCACATCCGCCGCGGTCAGAACCCGGGCCACACCGGGCACCGCCAGCGCGGGCGAGGTGCGCAGCGCCAGGATGCGCGCGTGCGCGTGCATGACCTGAACCGGATACGCGTGCAGCACATCCTTGGTGCGATGCACCAGATCGTCGGTGTAGAGCGCGGCGCCGGTGACATGCAGGGCGGCGCTCTCGTGCGGGACGGGCACACCCACCGACGGGCTTTCGGGACGATCGGACAGCGCGCTCATCGGGGCACCCCCTCAGCGGTCCGGGCGAAAAGCTTGCGCAGGCTCTGCCCGAGCATCGCGCTGCGATAGCGCGCGCTGGCGCGGTGATCGTCCATCGGAGTTCCCTGCGCGGCAAGGATTTCCGCTGCCGCATCGACGGTGTCCGAAGTCCAGGCCCGGCCCACGAGCGCGGCTTCGACGTCGTACGCGCGGATCGGGGTCGCGGCGACGCCGCCCAGGCCGATCCGCGCCGACCGCACCATCCCGTTCTCGACGTCGAGCGCGAAAGCGACCGCGACGCTGGAGATATCGTCGAAGCGCCGCTTGGCGATCTTGTGGAACCCGGCGAACGGGGACAGCGGCCGGGGAATCCGCACGGCACGGATCAGCTCGTCCGGACGCCGCACGCTGCGCCGGTACCCGGTGAAGTATTCCGCCAGGTCGACCTCGCGCTCGCCGTCGGCGTCGGCCAGGACGACCGACGCGCCGAGCGCGAGCAGCACCGGCGGGCTGTCGCCGATCGGCGAACCGGTCCCCAGATTGCCGCCCAGGGTCGCGGTATTGCGGATCAGCCGGGAGGCGAACTGCGGGAACAGCTCGGCCAGCAGCGGCACGCGGCCGTCCAGCCGGCGTTCGATCTCGGTGAGCGTCAGGGCCGCGCCGAGTTCGATCCGGTCCGGTTCCACGCGCAGATCGCGCAGCTCGGGCAGGCGCTCGATCGCGACAACATAGTCGGCGCGGCGGCCGCGGATGTTCACCTCCACACCCCAGTCGGTGCATCCGGCGGCCACCACGGCGTCGGGGTGCTCGCGGAGCAGTTCCAGCGCCCGTGCCAGGGTCGGGGGCCGGAGGAAGGCACGGCCGTCACGTTCCAGGACGGTCGGCACGGTCTCGGGTGGCGCCTGGTCGCGGCGGTGCGCGAACGGATCGTCCGCGTCCGGGGTACCCACCGCGAAGGCCGCGTCGCGAATCGGGCGGTATCCCGTGCAACGGCACAGGTTGCCGCTCAGCGCGTGCAGGTCGAAGCCGTTGTGACCGTGTTCCGGATCGACGGGGTGCGTCGGGCCGTTGGCGGTGAGATCATCCCCCGCGTGGACTGATCCGTTGGCAGCCGCCACGTCCGCGGGGGACCGGTCCGCCCGGTAGTACTCGGCCGCCATGCTGCACACGAAGCCGGGCGTGCAGTATCCGCACTGCGATCCCCCGCGCACCGCCATCTCCCGCTGCACCGGATGCAATGCCTTCGGGGTGCCCAATCCCTCGGCGGTGACGACCTCCTGGCCATCCAGCGCCGCGACCGGCATCAGGCACGCGTTGACCGCCACCCATTCGGTGCGGCTGTGTTCGGCTACCCCGCCGGCTCGCCCTCCTCGGGGGATCCCGGGACGGGCCACCAGAACCGAACACGCGCCGCATTCTCCCTCGGCACAACCCTCTTTACTCGCGGTGAACCCCCAATGCCGCAGAAAATCGAGCAGCGTCGTGGTCGGCGCGGCCGGAGATATTGGCATGGACTCACCGTTGACCGTGATTCGCGGCACTACCATGGCAGGCCTTTCGACAAAATCCATTTTAGGCTGCTTTCTACATCGTGACGCGAATCAGCGCGCTACCGCGATACGTCGAATATGGCGAGAGAAAATCGCGATCGAGCCTGGCGATCAGCAGCCGTGCGCGACGCGCCCGGGAATCCACACCTCACTGTGGGCGAGACGGCGCAGGTCATGGTCTGCGGCCATGGCGATCGCCTCCTGTCTCCGGTATTCGCGCGTCGATGGCCTCAAAATCTAGTCGTGCCGGGACGATAGGGTCAAGATGATACGACGGTCCCGCCCCGCCTTCTGGATGATCCTCCAAACCGCGTCGCTCATGCGAACCCCCCTCCCGGATTATCGTACAAATCCACACGACGGGGGTGTTACGTGTTGTAAACATATCGTTGCGGCACAGCCGGGCGTCGTCTCGCGGCATTTACGCTGCCAGAAAATGCCATCTTTCGGGTCGGAGCTCCGGTTCGCTGTCGGCCGTTATATCTGCTTGCCCAGGAGGCTTGCCATGCAATTGCGCTTCTCGCGCCCCTCCCGCAATCCCGGCGACGGCGTGCCGTCGCCACGGCACCCCGTCGACGAGGTACCGCCACCGACCCGAATGGCATTGCTCGGCCTGCAACATCTGGCGATCATGTATGCCGGTGCGATCGCCGTGCCGCTGCTGGTCGGCGGTGCGCTGAAATTACCCCAGCACACCATCGGTGTTCTGGTCAACGCCGATCTGCTGGTGTCGGGCATCGTCACGCTCATCCAGTCCGTGGGCATCGGCAAGATCATCGGCGTGCGCCTGCCGGTGGTCGCCGGTGCGACGTTCACCTGTGTCTCACCGATGATCCTGATCGCCCAGCAGTTCGGCGGCGGTGAGGCCGGACTGCCGACGGTCTACGGCGCGGTGCTGGTGTCCGGCGTGTTCGGCCTGGTAATCGCGCGATTCTTCGCGATGGTGGTGCGGTTCTTCCCGCCGCTGGTGTCGGGCTGTGTGATCTGTGTGATCGGGTTGTCGCTGATCGGCGCGGACGCCGGGCTCATCGCCGGGAACGATCCGAAGTCGGCCGACTACGGCCAGGTTTCGCATATCGCGCTGGCGGGTCTGGTGATGCTGCTGATCGTGCTGCTGCACAAGTTCGGCCGGGGCCTGGTGAGCCAGATCGCCGTGCTGCTCAGCATCGTGATCGGCACCCTCGTCGCCATACCGATGGGGCTGGTCGACCTGTCCGGGATGGGCAAGGTGGGCTGGTTCGGCGTCTCGCATCCGTTCACCTTCGGCGCGCCCCAATTCCATATCGCCGCGATCATCTCCATGTGCGTGGTGATGCTGGTGACCTTCACCGAGTCCACCGCGGACATCGTCGCGGTGTCCGAGATGGTCGACAAGCCACTGGCGCCGGGCGATCTGGCGCGCGGCCTGGCCGCCGACGGCCTGTCCGGAGTCCTGGCCGGATTCATGAACTCCTTCCCCGACACCGCGTTCGCCGAGAACGTCGGCCTGGTCGGCCTGACCGGCGTACGCAGCCGATGGGTGGTCGCCACCTGCGGCGGCTTCCTGGTCGTACTGGGCCTGATCCCCAAGGTCGGCAGCCTCGTAGCGGCGCTGCCCGGCCCGGTGGTGGGCGGCGCGGCGACGGTGATGTTCGCGATGGTGACCGCGGTAGGCCTGCGGGTGCTGCACAAGGTGCAGTTCGAGGGGACGCACAACATGCTGATCATCGCGGTGACCCTGTCGGTGGCGCTGCTGCCCTCGGTCGCCCCGACGTTCTACGCCAAGTTCCCCAGCGACTTCCAGATGATCGCCAGCAGCCCCATCACCTCGGCGGTGATCGTGGTGTTTCTGCTGAACCTGCTGTTCAACCACTGGCGTGTCGGCAATCGGCCGGAGGTCCCGGCGGGCACCCACTGAACCACGTGAGTTCCGGTGCGTGACGGCCGCAGCGGAATCGACGGCCCGGCGAATGCTTTCGCCGGGCCGTTCACGTGTCCGGACCGCAGAACTGCTTCCGATCTCACAGAGCTCAACGCTTCACATAGACGCCGAGTTGTAGTTGCGTGGATGGGAGTGCGGTGCGGTAGCTGACTCGGCTCGGCGTCGCACCGCGGCACGACGATTTCAGGAGCAGCGAGATGACCTACCGCCCCGACATCCACCGATCGGACACCTTGATCTCGGTCGAGGAGTTGCGCGATCGTCTCGCGCTCGGGCATCCGCTGACGATCCTGGACGTGCGCTGGCGGCTGGACCGGCCCGACGGCCGCACCGAATACCAGCTCGGGCATATTCCCGGCGCCGCCTATGTCGACCTCGAGACCGAACTGTCGGATCACTCGGTGAGCGGGCACGGACGCCATCCGCTACCGGACGGCGCCGATCTTCAGGCCGCCGCCCGGCGCTGGGGTGTACGCAACGACGTACCGGTCATCGTGTACGACAACTGGAACCGGGCCGGTTCGGCGCGCGCGTGGTGGGTGCTGCGCGCCGCGGGAATCCCGGAGGTGCGCATACTCGACGGCGGGCTCGCGGCGTGGAGCGCGGCCGGCCGTGAACTGGCCACGGGCACAGAGCATCCCGACCCCGGCAATGTCGAGCTGGCCTACACCGATCTCTACCACGGCGCGCTACCCACGCTGACGGTCACCGAGGCGGCCGCCCTGCCCGAGACGGGGGTTCTCATCGATGCCCGTGCCCCGGAACGTTTCCGGGGCGAGGTCGAGCCCGTCGATCCGGTGGGCGGGCACATTCCCGGAGCGCGCAACGTGCCCAACGGATCACTGCTGGACGAGCGTGGATTCTTCCGCCCCGCAGACGAACTCGAGGCGCGGTTCGCCGCCGTCGACGCGCATCGGGCGCCGGCGGTCGGCGTGTACTGCGGATCGGGCGTGACCGCCGCCGTCGATCTCGCCGCGCTGGCGGTTCTCGGCATCGACGCGGCCCTGTTCCCGGGGTCCTGGTCGCAGTGGAGCGGCGATCCCGACCGTGCGGTGGCGGTGGGTTCCGCCGCACCGCACGGAGAGTGACCGAACGGGATTACGCGGTCTGCTCGTCGGTGTACCTGATCCGGGTTTCACCGGCGCGCACCGCGGTGTCGAGCCGGTTCGAAGCCGGGGGCAACGGGCACAGATAGTGCTCGGTGAAGGCACTGGGCGGCAGATACGCGCGGTTGAAGTCGAGTTCGACCCGGGCCTGTTCGTCCGGCGCCGCGACGGTCAGGAAACGGTAGCGCTGGGTCTCGACGCCGACCGTGGTGTCGGAGAACGTGATCGCGATGCTGCCGTCGGCGGCCGAAACGCCCCACAGCCGCACCTCGCGCCCCTCGATGCGCACCCGTAGCCGGATCCCGGTGTTATCGCTGACGAAACCGTCGACATGCTCGAGTTTCAGTGGCCGCGTTCCGGTTTCGACCACACCGGTAAGTATCCAGGCGGGATCCGGATCGAAGGTATCGATGCCGATGAGCCCCCGGCGGGTGGCGGCCTGCGGATCCAGGACGCGCAGGGCCACCCGTCCGGGCCGCGCGATCGCCGTCACGGTCCGGGCCTCGAGCGTGACCCGCTCGCCTGGTCCGAGGTCGATACCGAGATCCGGGCTGACGACGCGCCCGTCTCGGGCGATCCACGTGCCGGACGCTCCCGGGATCCGCCGGGCGGTGTCGTCGAGGAAGTGAGTGCCGGTCGCCGCGGCCAGGCCGTCCACGGCGGTGGCGGCTGCGGTGCGTTCGGCGTGCCAGCCTTGCCAATCGGCCAGCCAGGTATCGGTCAATGTGGTCACGGGATTCCTCTTTCTCGAGTGGACGGTCAACTGCGGCGGGCCAGCGCCCGCCGTCCGGGTATCGCGGCGAGCAGCCGCTGGGTGTATTCGCTGCGCGGATTGTCGAACACCTCTGCGGCCGAACCGGATTCGACGACCTCGCCCGCGTCGAACACCGACACCGTGTGCGCGATCTGCGCCACCACAGCCAGATCGTGCGAGACGAACAGATACGCCAGACCCAGCCGCTGCTGTAGTTCGCCCAGCAGCGTGAGGATCTGCTCCTTCACCGATACGTCCAGCGCCGAGACCGGTTCGTCCAGCAGCACCAGCTCCGGGGACAGGGCCAGCGCGCGGGCGATGGCGACCCGCTGGCGCTGTCCGCCGGACAGCTCGGCCGGCAGCCGGTCGGCGAAGGTTCGCGGCAGCGCCACCTGGTCCAGCAGTTCGGCCGCCCGGGCACGCCGCTGGGCACGGTCGCCGACTCGAAACGACACCAGCGGCTCGATGATGCTCTCGCGCACCGAGTATCGAGGGTCGAGGGCGGCGAACGGATTCTGGTGCACGAGTTGGAAGCGCCGTCGCAGCGGACGCAGCCGCCGCCGGTTCATCGCGGTGATGTCGGCGCCGTCGAATCGCACGACGCCCGACGTCGGCTGGATCAGCCCCATCGCGATGCGCAGCGCCGTGGACTTACCGGACCCGGATTCGCCGACCACACCGTGCGTCTGGCCGTACATCACGCGAAACGATATGTCCCGCAGCGCCACCACGGGCTCACGCCCCGCGCCCCGGGGCTGGCGATAGTGCTTGCGGACCGCGTCCAGTTCGAGGATCGGGTCGGCGGGCGCGGTGACCGCGACCGGCACGCGCGAGCGCCCGAACACCGGGGCCGCGGTGATCAGCCGCCGCGTGTAAGCGTTCTCCGAGTCGGTGAGAATCTCTGTGGGCGAGCCGGATTCGACGATCCGCCCGGACCGCATCACCACGATCCGATCGGCGCGATCGGCCGCGACGGCCAGGTCGTGAGTGATGATCAGCAGTGACGTGCCGCTGTCGCGCACGAGCGATTCGAGGTGGTCCAGAATGCGGGCCTGCACCGTGACGTCCAGGGCGCTGGTGGGTTCGTCGGCGATGATCAGATCCGGATGCCCGGCCAGGGCGATGGCGATGAGCACGCGCTGGCGCTGACCGCCGGACAGTTCGTGGGGATAGCGATGCACGCGGTGTCGCGCATCGTCCAGCCCGGCCTTGTTCAGGAAGTCCAGAACCTCCGCCCGCACCCCGGCGCCGCGCACTCCGCGCAGCTTCACCGCCTCGGCGACCTGAGCGCCGATCCGCTGGGTGGGGTTGAGTCCCACCATCGGATCCTGCGGTATCAGCGCGACGGTCCGGCCGCGCAGTGCGCGCACCTGCCGTTCGGTGGTGGACTTCGCGGTGATGTCGATGCCGGCCACGGTCACGGACCCGCCGGTGACCCGGCAGTTGTCCGGCAACAGGCCGATGAGCGCGTGGGCGGTGGTGGACTTCCCGGACCCGGATTCGCCTACCAGGGCGACGATCTCACCGGAGCGCACCTGGAGCGACAGCTCGCGTACGGCGGGCGTCACCACGCCGCCGCGAAGGTACCCGGCGTCGAGACGATCGATGTCGGCGATCACCTCGTCCGTGCGCACGGGGGCGCTCTGTCCCCGGTCTGTCGGTGCCGTCATCGCCGCACCTCCTGCAAGGTCTTGGCAATGTGGTTGAGCGACAACACCGTCACCACCATCACCGCTCCGGGCAGCAGCGACACCCACGGAGCGGTCAACAGATAGTCGCGCCCGGAGGCCACCAGCGAACCCCATTCGGCCCGCGGCGGAGCTGCTCCGAAACCCAGAAAGCTCAGTGCCGCAACGGTGATGATGGCCGTACCGAAGTCCAGGACCGACAGCGACAGCACCGGCCCCCACGAGTTGGGTAGCACGTGGCGCAGCACTATCCGCAGCCACGAGGCGCCGCCCACCCGCGCCGCCTCCACATACGGCAGCGTTTTCACCCGCAGCACCTCCGCGCGGGTGGTCCGGGCGAATCCCGGAATCGTCCCCACACCGACCGCGAACGCCACCGGTATCGTCCCGAAGCCGAGCGCCGTCACGATCGCCAGCGCCAGCAGTAGTCCGGGAATCGCCAGTTGCACATCCACCGCGCGCATGAGCACGGCGTCGATCGGGCCACCGAAGAATCCGGCGGCCAGACCCAGCACCAGCCCGACGACGAGCGCGATCCCGACCGCGATGAGCGCCGCCTTGACGGTGAGGTCCGCACCGTAGACCGTGCGCGCCCACAGGTCGCGGCCCAGATTGTCGGTGCCGAACAGGTGACCGATGCCGGGCGGGCGCAGCAGTCGATCCGGTGCGGTGGAATACGGGTCGACGGAGGTGAGCGCCCGCGGCGCGAACGCGGCGACGATCACCCCGGCCACCACGAGGACCGCCAGCACGAATCCCGGTCGGCGGGCCAAGCGCCGCAGCCGCGAGCGCGGATGGGCCGAGGCGGGCTCCTCGACCTCCACGCGGGCGGGTTCGACCGCGGTGGTGACAGCAGATACCATCTCAAGCCTCCTTGGCGGCAGCCACGTGCGTGATGCGAGGATCCAGCAGCGCATACAGCAGATCGACGACGAGGTTCACCACGACGAATCCAGCCGCGCCGATCACGACGATCGCCTGTACAACCGGAATGTCCTTGTCCAGCACCGATTCCTGGGCCAGCTGGCCGATGCCCTCACGGCTGAATACGGTCTCCACGACGATCGAGCTGGTCACCGTCAGCCCGACCAGCACGCCGAGGATGGTCAGCGCGGGCAGGGCGGCGTTGCGGAAGGCGTGCCGCAGCTGAACCGCGCTGCGCGACAGACCCTTTGCCCGGGCAGTCACGATATACGGCTCGCGCAACGTCTCGGAAAAGCTGCGCCCGAGCACCTGCGCCAGCTGGGAGGCGGGCGGCAGGGCCATCGTGATCACCGGCAGCACAAGATATTTCCATCCCCCGGTGCCGCCGGAGGGCAGCCAGCCCAGCCGGAACGAGAAGTACTGGATCAGCACCAGCGCCACCAGGAACGACGGCACCGCGACACCGACGGCGGGCGCCCGGTCCAGCACCACCTGCACCCACCGCACTCGTACGAAGGCGGCCAGATATGCCAGGGCGGTGCCGATCAGCACCGCGAGCAGACCCGCGACCGCGCTGAGGATCAGCGTTCCGCCGATGCGGTCGGCGATGAGCTGGCTCACCGGAACCTGTTTGGCGATCGAGGTTCCGAAATCACCGTGCAGCGCGCCGGCGAGGGAGGAGAAGTACTGGTCGAGTATCGGACGGCCCAGACCGTACTCGGCCTTCGCCGCCGCGAGTTGGTGCGGCGTCAGCGAATCGGGTTCCAGGCCCGCGGCGCTGAGCTGGATCGACACCGGATCGCTGGGCAGCAGGTACAGAATCATGAACGAGACGGTGAACGCCGCCCACAGCACGACCGCCGCCTGCGCGATCCTCCCGGCCAGATAGCGAATCATCGTGTCTTCCAGACGTTGTGCAGGTCCAGCAGGCTTTCGGAGGTGAATCGGAAGCCGTCGACCCGGTTGCGGATTCCGGCGAATTGCAGACGTTCGAACAGCGGGAAGGTGATCCCGTCATCGATGAGGGCGCCCTGCAGCCGGGCGTAGATCTGCTGCCGCTGTCCGACGTCGCTGGTCTGCACCGCCTGGGTGAACATGTCGGCGATCTGCGCCGCGACCTCGGGATGCTGCGAATTGCGAGCCAGGGCCTTGGAGTTGGCGAGCGCCTGCACCAGGATGAACTGCAACGATCCCGGGTCGGCGCGAGTGAAGTAGTCCTCGATGAGGTCGTAATGGCCGGAGGCCAGATCGGCGGACCGTTCGGCCGCGGTCACCGTCTCCAGCCGCAACTCCACGCCGACCTTGCGCAACTCGTCCTGCAGCAGTTCCCCGCCGATGCTCCCCGTGTCCACCAGCAGTGTCAGCGTCAGATTCCTGCCGCCCTTGGTGCGGTACTGCTCGCCGGGCGCCCGCCGCCAGCCCGCCGCGTCGAGTATGCGGTCCGCTTGCTGCGGGTCGTACCGCAGCTTTGCCGTCTGCGGTGTGTAGTACGGAGTGGTGTTGTCGAAGGCTCCGGCGACGACCGGATAATCGGCGCCGTATGTCGTCGCGGCCATGGCTCGTATATCGATGGCACTGAACAATGCCTGCCGAACCTGATCGTCGGCGAGCGGATGCCCCTGGGACACATTGGGGTAGAGCGCATACGAGACGCCCGGCAAGGATCGCGAGCGCAGGTAGGCCCCGGAGCGAGTGACGAGTTCGCGGTCCTGGACGGTGAACGGGTTACGGGGCCAGTCGATGTCGATCTGCCCGCTGGTGAGGTCGCCGGTGCGCACACTGTCCTCGGCGACATACCGGGCATGCACCTTGGCCAGATAGGCGTCACCACGGTTGGTGTCCAGTGGTGACCCCCACCGGTATCCGGCCCGACGGCTCAGGCTCACCCCGACCTCCGGAACATAACTGTCCAGCCTGAACGCACCCGAGCCGACGATGTGGCCCAGGCAGCGCTGCTGCGGCGAATTCCGGAACGACGCGGGTGAGAGCAGCGCCAGGTTGGTGGTCGAAGTCGCTTGCAGGAACGACGAATTCGGCCGGCCGAAATGGAACCGGACAGTCATCGGGTCGAGCACCTCGGTCGATGCCAGCCCCTGGATGTAGCTGGCGCCGAAGACCGTCCCCCCGCTCGAACGGGTGAGATCCAGGAAATTGTCGAAGTTCGTCTTCACCGCGGCCGCGTCGAGCGGCGCGCCGTCGGCGAAGGTAACCCCTTGTCGCAGTTCAAAGGTGTAGTCCAGCCCATCGGGGCTGACCTGCCAGCCCGTCGCCAACCATGGCACGATCGCCCCGGTAGCCGGATCCTGATCGGTCAGCGAATCGGCGAAATTGCGGATCAGCGTGCGGCTTTCGAGCCAGTAGGTCTGAAACGGGTCAACGCAGGTGAATGCCGCGTTGTCCGGAAAATACGCGAGTTCGAGCGTGCCGCCGCTCACCGGCGTCCTGCCCGCCCCCGAGGGTCCGCTCGGCTGCGCCGGACCACTGCCGCATGCGCTCGCCACCAGGGCGACAACGGCGATGGCCGCTGTTACGCCGTATCTTCGGATGCGGCGCAGGCTGGGAGGTCTACGGGAGGGAGTCGACATCGGGACGGAACTTCCTCTATGCCTGACCGAGACCGACAGCCCCGGCGACTGATAGGGACAAGGGACGAACGCGCACACTCGAGTCGGACCCGATATCGTGCGCCGGGCGCCGCGTCATCTCGAACCCTCCTGCGGCACGCTCAGTGCCGCCCGTCCAGCAGCCACCAGCGCCGTATCCTCCTGGGGCGGATGCACACGCACGCACAGCACATCGCGCAGGTGCCGCTCGAGCGGACGGTGTCGGGTGAGCGCGGCATTGCCCAGCGCACCGACAGCCGTCTGTACGGCGGCGATCACCGATCGCGCGATTTGCGTCTTCACCAGTGAAAGCCCCGGCACCACACCGGGTTCCTGCGCCTCGAGGCGATGCAGCGTGCCGTACAGCAGCGTCTCGGCCTGCACGATCTGCGCCTCGATCTCCCCGGCTACCGCCTGGATGCGCTCGGTCTCGGCGATCGGCTTCCCCAGGGCCGTCGGCACCCGGGACCGGGCGAAGTCGGCGAAAGCGGTACGGGCCGCCCGCGCCACACCGACATAGAGCGCGGCGTGCCCGAACGAGGTGGGTGAGGAGGCCGAGGCCGGATCGCGGTACACCCCGTCCCGCAGCGGGATCTCCAGGAAGTTCTCCAGCGGCACAACGACATCGGTGTACGCGACATCGTGAGTGTTGGAGGCGCGCAGCCCGAGGTGGTCCCAGGTCTCGTGCCAGGCGATGCCCGCGGTCTCGGCCGGGACGACCAAGTGGCCGACTCGCGCCGGAACCTCGTCGGTGACGACCCACACGAGGTGGTAGGCCAGCGCCCGGCCGCCGGTGGCGAAGGTCTTGCGGCCGTTGAGGATCCAACCCTGCGCGGTACGCCGCGCCACTGTCGCGGGAAGCCCGCCGCGCGCGGGAGCGCCCAATTCGGGTTCGGCGCGAATCACATTCAGCAGCGTCGGAGCCTCGGCCGAGCGGCGCACCGCGGCGGCGTAGAGCTGCTCGGGCCACAGACCCGCGATCGCCTGAGCCTGATGTGCGGCCAGGGTGTTGGCGGCGATGAGCGCCACCGACGGATCCCCCTCACCCAGTGCCACAAGGACTCGCACCACCTCGGCCTGCGGCAGGCCGGGGCCGCCGTGGCGCGGTGCGACCGTGGCGGTCAGGTAGCCGCCCCGGTGCGCGGCCGCGATACCGGCCTCCGGGATCGCGCCGGATCGGTCGTATTCCGCCGCGGTGGCGGCGATCTCGGCAGTGAGGGCGGCGAGCGCCGCCGGGGAGACATCCGGAACGGTCAGCACTCGGCCGTCGGCCACGGCGGTCATGGCCGGCCCACCCCGGCCAATGCGCCCGGGTGGTCCGCCTGCAATCGGCCACGCTGCCCGGTCGCCCTGCGGTGGGCCAATTCCTGACGGACCAGCGGCAGAACGTAACGCCCGTAGTCGATCGCGTCGTTGAGCGTGTCGTATCCGCGGATCGACACCAGGCTCGCACCCAGATCGATGTAATCCACGATCGCGGCGGCCACCGTCTCCGGGGTGCCGACCAGGGCGGTCGAGGCGCCCTGCCCGTTGGTGGCCGCGGCCGTGCGGGTCCACAGGGCGCGGTCGTAAATCTCCTGGCGGCGTGCGAATTCCAGCGACCGCTGCGAGCCGACGTTCTGCGGCGCGTTCTTGTCTCGCCTGCGGTGCGATCCGGCCTGGAAGGTCTGCGTGATCCGCTCGACATAGGTGTGGGCCTTGGCCCAGGCCAGTTCGTCGGTGCGGTCGATGATCGGGCGGAAGGTGACCCAGATGCGGGGCCGGTCGAGGCGGCCCGAGGCGGCGGCGATCGCGTCGATCCGCTCGATCTGGCTCTTGATGTCGGCCAGCGGCTCACCCCAGAACGAGAAGATGTCGGCCGTGGTCCCGCCGATGTCGAACGCGGCGTCGGACTGCCCACCGATGGAGATCGGGATCGGCGCGGCGTACGGCGGGAACCCGGGACCGAATCCGTCGAACCGATAGTGGGCGCCCTCGTGCGAGAACGGTTCGGTCTCGGTCCACGAGCGGCGCAGGATCTCGATGAATTCGGCGGTGCGCGCGTATCTTTCGCTCTTGGGCAGGTAGTCGCCCTGCCGGGCCTGCTCGGCATCGCTGCCGCCGGAGATCAGGTGCACCACCGCGCGGCCCTCGGTCAGCTGGTCCAGGGTGGCCAGCTGCTGGGCGGCGACGGTCGGGAATACGGTGTTGGGCCGCACCGCCACGATCGGCTTGATCCGCTCGGACAGCTGACCGACGGCCGAGGCGAGCACGAACGAGTCCGGGGTGTTCGACCCGTATGGCAGCAACGTCAGATCGAAGCCGCCGTCCTCGAGCGCCCGCACATACCGGCGCACGTACGCGAGGTCGATGCCCCGACCGGAGACCGGCGCCAATTCGGTCGACGCGTTGGTGTGGGTGAGGCTGATGAACTCGACATCGCCGGAGGCGGTCGCGGGCAGCTCCGCTAGGACGGGATCGGCGGTCATGAAACGGTTCCTCTCGGCGGCGAATCCGCGGAATTACGTACTGCGTCATGGTAGGGACGACCTCCGCGCCGAAACCATATTTGTACGCGTCGAATTCAATTCGAATGACCGATGGCGACCGATAGGAGAAATACCACGGGCATTGAGATCTCACCGATTCAAATACTGGAAATACCGTCGAATCTGCGATGTGATCCGCAGGAACAGTCGTGTCTGGTGAGGTGGTCGGAAATATGGCGGATCCGCTGGATTTAACACATCTGCGCACATTGGTGGCCATCTGCGAGACAGGCGGGTTCCGCCGGGCGGCCGACGCCCTGCACCTGAGCCAGCCGACCGTCAGTCAGCACATCCGCCTGCTGGAACGGCGGCTGAAACGATCGTTGATGGAAAAGGACGGTCGCGGTTCGCGATTCACCGCGGACGGGGAGCGGCTGGTGGTGGAGGCCCGGCGCCTGCTGGCGGTGCACGATGAGGTGCTCGCGCGTTTCGCGCCGTCGGATATGCAGCGCATCACCATCGGATCGACCGAGCACGCCGCCGACGGCCTGCTGCCGGACCTGCTCACCGTGCTGCGGTCGGCGTATCCGGATGTGTCCCTGCACTTCCGCATCGATCGCTCCACCACCCTGGCCGAATCGGTGGAGCGGGGCGCCCTGGATCTGGCGGTCGTACTCGGCGGCAACGCCGACCCCGCCGGCGTCGAGGTCGGCGAGCTGACCCTGCGGTGGGTCGCGGCGGCAGGCCGGCAGCTACCACCCACCCCAGGCCCGATCTCCCTGGTGGCCTTCGAGGAACCGTGCGGGCTGCGCCGGCGCGCGGTCGCCCGGCTCACCGAACTCGGTCACGAGGTGTCGGTCACCGCCGAGTCCGGCAGCCTCGACGGCGTACTCGCCGCCACCAAGGCGGGACTGGGAATCGCTTTGCTGCCCTTCCACATCGGCGTGCCCGATGGAGTCACCGAGGTGCACGAGCTGCCCGCGATGGGGACGATCGATGTACGCCTGGTCGCGCGCCGAGGTCTCGGCGCCGATATCGAGGCGACCGCCGCCGACGTCGTCACCGCGCACTACCGGACCGTCAACGGCCGGCGCTTACGCGGCGTCGCCTAGCACCACGAGTCGCGTCATCCCGGAGAGCGGGTGTCCCCCTTCGGCATGCCTTGCAGCCTGGGCCGAGCACATCGCGATGACTGGATTCGCCGGGGTCAGTAGGCCTTTCCCGGATTGAACAAGCCAGCCGGGTCCAGGGCATTCCGAATCGCTCGCTGCACCGCCAGCGCTTCGGGCGGTTGCTCGCGTTCGAGCCAGCGCCGTTTCAGCACGCCGACACCGTGCTCCCCGGTGATCGTCCCACCCAGTTCCAATGCGGTGGCGAAGATTTCGTCGGCGGCGTCGGCCGCGCGCACCGCCGCGGCCTCATCCCCGTCGGGGATCACGATGATCGGATGCAGATTGCCGTCCCCCGCGTGACCGAAGGTGTAGATGCGACTGGCGTGCCGAGTCGCGATCTCGGAGACGCGCCGCACGGCCGCCGCGATCGCCGAACGGGGCACCGCCACATCCTCGATGAGCACCCGGCCGTGGCGCTCCAGCGCCGGTAGCGCCGCACGCCGCACCGCGAGCAGCCGCTCGGCCGCCGCCGGGTCGTCGCCGATCTGGATGCGAGAGGTGAACTGCCGGAATGCATCCGCGACGAGCTGCGCCTCGGCCCGGGCGCCGAACCCGTCGGTCTGCGCGACCACGAACGCACCGGCCGACTCCGCGCGCATCCCGAGCAGATCCTGAGCCTCACGCAGCGACGGCTCGTCGAGCAGTTCCAGCATCGCCGGGCGCACCCGCGCGGCCGACACCGCCGCCGTCGCCGCGGCGGCCTGTTCCACATCGTCGAAATACGCCGCGACGGTGATGGTTTCCACCGGCAGCGGCTGCAGCCGGACGGTCGCGTCCACGATCACCCCGAGCGTGCCCTCCGATCCGGTGAACAGGCTCGTCAGATCCAGTCCCGCAACCCCTTTCGCCGTCCGTCGTCCGGTCCGCAGCAGGCTGCCATCGGCCAGAACGACACTCAGGCCCAGCACCGCGTCTCCGGTCACGCCATACTTCACGCAGCGCAGACCGCCCGCATTCGTGGCGATATTCCCGCCGATAGTGGAGATCGCCGTACTGGCCGGGTCAGGGGTATAGCGCAGTCCGTGCCGCCCGGCCTCACCATCCAGCACCGCCGCACTCACCCCCGCCTCGACCACCGCCAGCTCATCGACCGGCGAGATCTCCACGATGCGATCCAGCCGCGAAACATCCAGCACCACCGTGCCTTCCCCAGCACACGCCCCACCGGCTGTCTCTTATACACATCT
>NZ_JAGPOX010000082.1 GCF_019038435.1 Nocardia alni | reverse complement strand
TCCGTCGTCGGCAGCGTCAGATTTGTATAAGAGACAGGAACGGCCTGGGGATCGTTCGCCGGGAGGGCCGGTTCGCCCGGTTTCGCCGGTTGATCCGGGATGGCCTGAGTGCTGAGAAGTCCGGGCGCCCAATGCTGTATCCCGGCGACGATGCCGTCCTGGACGGAAGGCTGCGGCGGAACCGCCGCGGGGTCACAGGGGTTCGGCCTCGGTGGCGGGCAGAAGATGCCGCAGGGGATCGGCGGCAGACCCGGGATGTTGATCACCAACTGGGTCGGCGGGAGGGCCTGTGCCCGGGGGGACTTCGGCTCGGCGGGGGTGGCCGGCGTCGTTCCCGTCGCATCGGTCGCTCCGGTGCCCCCGGGCATGGAACCCGGCGGGACGAGGTCGGGGGAGATGCTCACCTGTGTCGGCGTGCCGCCGGTCTTGTAGGCGTTGGACCAGCTCAGCACCTCCGAGGCATAGGACAGGGAGTTGTTGTAGCGCAGCACCGCCCGCAGTTCCTGCGACGGGTCGCGCAGATCCAGCCCGCCCGAGCACAGGTACTTGCCCGCGGCGAGGGTGGCGTCGAAGACGTTGTTGGGGTCCGGATGTCCGCTGCCGCGGCCGTCGGAGGCGTACTTGGCCCAGGTGCCGGGCAGGAACTGCATCGGGCCGATGGCGCGCACATACGCGCCGTCGGAGGCCTTGATGACCTCGTTGCCGGGCAGGGTGCCGTCCAGCGAGGGACCGTAGATGACTCCGACCGTGGTGCCGTTGGCGTCGGTGCGGCCGCCCCCGGCGTGATTGGATTCGACCTTGCCGATACCGGCCAGCAGATGCCAGCTCAGCCCGCAGTTCGGATCCGAGGATTGCAGCGCCAGTTCGGCATTGCGGTACGCGGCCAGCACGAGTTCGGGGATGCCGAAGGCCCCGGCGCCACCCGGTAGCGAAAGCTCCTGCAGCGGTACCGTGCCGCCGAACAATGGGAGGCCGTCGGGCGACTCGGCCATCGCGCGGAGTTTGCGAGGGGCTTCGGGCGCGGCGGGAACCAAGCCCACCTCGTCGTCGGATGTCGCCGCGGTGGTGTCGGATGTCGCCGCCAGCTGGGGTTCGGCCGTCGCGGAGGTGGTGGGGTGCGCGACGGTGTCCACCGCCGAGCCCGAGGCCACCAAACCCGCTACCATCAGCGCCGATACGGTCACAGGTCCCGATATACGCATCGGCACACCAACCCTTCTCGTCGTATGAGTGGCCGGAGCACAAGCGGCCGCTCGCGACCAACGTGATCCAGGTTACCCACCGGTCATCTAGTTGTTATCGAGATTTGCGGTCAGTTGTCGCCTACCTGCGGCGAAATCGGTACCCGAAACCTCTTTCGATCGGTACTGTCCTTCGCCCTTGCTAGGTTAG
Organism: Nocardia alni; assembly: GCF_019038435.1. Taxonomy (GTDB): domain Bacteria; phylum Actinomycetota; class Actinomycetes; order Mycobacteriales; family Mycobacteriaceae; genus Nocardia; species Nocardia alni. The sequence goes on along the minus strand of NZ_JAGPOX010000082.1, from coordinate 40,616 downwards.
GGGCCATTGGCGTCAGTGGTATCGATAGACTCGCCCTGAAAACCAGATCCCGAGGAGTCACGCATGCCAACCCGCCGTTCGGTGCTCGCCGTCCCGGGCAGTAACCCCCGGATGATCGAGAAGGCCAAGGGATTGCCCGCGGACGAGATCTTCCTCGACCTGGAGGACGCGGTGGCCCCGGCGGCCAAGGCGGCAGCTCGGGCAACGATCGTCGCGGCGCTGAATTCATCCGGCTGGGGTCGCCAGATCCGGGTGGTGCGGGTCAACGACTGGACCACCGCGTGGACCTACGCCGATGTGATCGCCGTGGTCGAGGGCGCGGGCGCGAATCTGGACGCGATCCTGCTGCCCAAGGTGACCGATGCCGGTCAGGTGCGTGCGCTGGATCTGCTGCTGACCCAGCTGGAGAAGGTCTGCGGGCTCGAGATCGGCCGCATCGGCATCGAGCCGCAGCTGGAGAACGCCCTGGGACTGCGCAATATCGACGAGATCGCCACCGCGAGCTCGCGAGTGCGGACGCTGGTGTTCGGGCCCGCCGATTTCATGGCCAGCATCAATATGCGCACGCTGGTGGTCGGCGAACAGCCCGAGGGCTACGACACCGGCGACGCTTATCACCACATTCTGATGACCATCCTGCTGGCCGCCCGCGCGCACGGCCTGCAGGCGATCGACGGTCCGTATCTGCAGATCCGCGATCTGGACGCGTTCCGCCGCTCGGCCGCGCGCACCGCGGCCCTGGGTTTCGACGGGAAATGGGTGCTGCATCCGACCCAGATCGAGGCCGCCAACGAGATTTTCAGCCCGCGCCAGGTCGATTACGATCGCGCGGAGGAGATTCTCGACGCCTACGCCTATCACACCTCGGCCGATGGCGGCGCCCGCGGCGCGGTCATGCTGGGCGAGGAGATGATCGACGAGGCCAGCGCGAAAATGGCTCAGGTCGTGGCCGAGAAGGGCCGCGCGGCGGGAATGACGCGAACCACGCGTTTCGTAGCACCCGCAACAACGGCCAACTAGCATGATGGAGTTATGACGAACCCGCTCGGGAACCCGAACCGTAATCGGCCGGGTCTGCCGACCCCGCCGTCCGGCTGGCCGGTCGGGTCGTACCCGACCTACGCCGAGGCACAGAAGGCCGTCGACTTCTTGGCCGACAACCAATTCCCGGTGGAAAACGTGACCATCGTCGGGGTCGACCTGATGCAGGTCGAACGGGTGCTCTATCGGCTCACCTGGGGCAAAGTCATTGGCGGCGGCGTGATTTCGGGTGCCTGGCTGGGCCTGTTCCTGGGTTTGCTGCTGAGCCTGTTCACCAGCGGCGGCGCGATCGGCCCGCTGATCGTCGGCCTGGTCGGCGGCGTGATCTTCGGCCTCATCTCCGCCTCGATCCCCTACGCCGCCACCCGCGGGCAGCGCGACTTCGCCTCCACCATGCAGTTGGTCGCCGGTCGCTACGACGTGCTGTGCGAGCCGAAGGCCGCCGAACAGGCCCGCGACATGCTCGCGCGGCTGGCCATCTGATCCATGGATGTGCTTGACTCCGTCCGGGCGTCGGTGCTGTCGCATTTCGATGTGTCGTCGGCGAATTCGGCCTCGGTGACCTTTCTCGGACTCGAACCGATCGAGATCATGCGCATCCCCGAGGGCAATTTCCTGCATTACGTCACCCTCGGCGGCGCGCGGCGTCCGATGACGGATCCGGCTGCGGCCGTGGTGGATTCCGAACGCGGACCGCGCGCCGAACTGGTGATGACGTTACGCGCACGCCGTACCCCGCACGCCGGCCTCACCCGCGCACTGGGCGTCCTGATCGCCTCGCCCGCTGTGGAAGGCATTGTGCTGCAAACCGATGCGCTGCTGGACCTGGGGGAGTCCCTGTGGGCCGACGCGCCCTTCACCGCAGCCCTGCTCGGCCAGAGCGATATACCGGACCTACCGCTGCCCGAACCGGCCGACCCCGTGCGCTTCCTGTCGGTCGCGCCGATCACCGCGACCGAGGCCGCGTGGGTCCGCCTTCGCGGTGCGTCGGCCCTGCGTGAGGCATGGTCCGAGGCGGGCATCGATATCCGCGACCCCGACCGGGGCGCGGCGAGTCTCTGAGCTGATTCGCCGGCCTGCCTCTCCGGTGATTTTCGGCGCCTGCGGGCACGTCGGCGCGATATCTCGACACGACAACTGATTTCGTGCCTGTACGGGTAACTTGCCGGGAGCGGGCTGACTCGGCCACACGTTTACCGCCGGTCGCCAACGGAACCGGGCGTGACTCGCAAGTCTGGCCTGAGGCGCGCAGAGGCGGGCCAGCGGGCAATATGGACACGGTGCGCATCGATCTTCATACCCACAGCACCGCGTCGGACGGTACCGACAGTCCGGCGGATCTGGTCCGAAAGGCCCAGGTGAGCGGCCTGGACGTGGTCGCGATCACCGACCATGACACCACGGCGGGGTGGGCCGAGGCCCTGGACGCGTTGCCGTCGGGGATGTCGCTGGTGCGGGGGATGGAGATGTCGTGTCAGGGGATGGGTGAGGACGGCTGGCCGGTGCCGGTGCATCTGCTGGCGTATCTGTTCGATCCGGCCGACGTGGCCTTCGCCGCCGAACGTGAGCGGCTGCGTGCCGAGCGGGTGACCCGGGTGCGGGCGATGGCCGAGCGGATGGCCGCGGACGGGCTGCCGGTCGATCCGGAGACCGTGCTGGCCTCTGCGGGCCCGGCGGCCGGGCGTCCGCATCTGGCGCGCGCACTGGTCGCCGCCGGGGTGGTGCCGACGGTGGACGCGGCGTTCGTGAAGCTGCTGGCCCCGCGCGGGCGCTATTACGCCGAGAAGGCCGACACGCCGCTGCACCGCGCGGTCGAGATGATCACCGCCGCGGGAGGTGTGCCGGTCGTGGCGCACGCACGGGCGCGCAAACGAGGTCGGCTGCTGGCCCTGGACGAGATCCGTGACCTGGCTGGGATCGGGCTGGGCGGGCTGGAGGTCGACCACCCGGATCACAGTGCGGCCGATCGCACGGTCCTGCGTGAGCTGGCCGCCGAGCTGGGGCTGCTGACGACCGGTTCATCGGACTACCACGGCGCGAACAAGACCATCCGGCTGGGTGAATTCACTACGGATCCAGCGCAATTCGAGAAACTCGCCGGTAAGGCGACCGGGGTGCCGGTGGTGTCGGCATGAGGTCTCGGGTCGGGGTGCGCCCGATGGAGGTGGCGTGAGGGTGCTGCGTGGGCTCAGCGGTGCGATTGCCGCGGGGATGGTGGTGTTGACAGTGGTGGTGGCCGGTTCGGCGGTGGTCGGCGGGCTGCGCGGGTATCCCGGACCGGGCATGAGCATGGTGGCCTGGCATATCGGGTTGTCGGTGGTGGCCGTGACTGCCCAGGTATACACAGACAGGCGTCGAGCTTTGGCCGCCTTTTCTGGGGCACTGGTCGTTTTTGTGGCGGCAGGTTATCTATTGGTTACGCAATGGTGGAATTAAACCCCCTGTAATAGTTGCGTCCAGGTGAATTGTGGCCGAACCTTATTAATCGTGACCGAGATCGAGTCCGACGTACTGGTGTTGGGGGGTGGTCCCGCGGGGGTGTGGTCGGCGCTGGCCGCAGCACGTGCCGGCGCACGCGTGGTCTTGTTCGACAAGGCACGGTGCGGTGCCAGCGGACCGACCGCGAAAGGCAGTGTCTCGCTCTGGCATATCCCGCCCGGTGCGGCCCACGCGGAGGCGGTGGCGCGCGGATTCGCCGACGGCGGGCGGCTCGGTGATCCGGAATGGATGGTGCGGCTGCTGGCCGAAACGCACCGTCAGGTCGAAGAGTTGATCCGCTGGGGGTATCACATTCCACCGGATTACACCGGGAAGCCGGTGCGGATCAGCCTGGACGGGGCACGATACCTGGCTCGGATGCGTCGGCGCCTGGTGCTGTCCGGGGTGCGGATCTTCGATTACCACCCGGCGCTCCAGTTGCTCACCGACGCCGAGGGCGTGGTGACCGGTGCGGCGGGTGTCCAGGTGGGCAATGGATTTCGCGGCTGGTCCGCGCGCGCCGGGGCCGTGGTGCTGGCGACCGGCGGATGTGCGTTCCGTTCCGGGGGTGCGGGGACCGATGTCGACACCGGCGACGGGCTGCTGATGGCCGTCGAGGCCGGTGGCGAGCTGTCCGGAATGGAGTTCTCCAGTGCGTACTCCCTGGTCCCGGCTCAGGCTCGGGAGGCGGCCGGAGCGCCGTGGACGGCCGGGACGGCGCCGTGGATGGACGGATCGGCGTCGAGGGGGTCCGGGGGTCCGGGACGAGCGAGAGGGTCCTTCACGACATTGACCGACGAATCGGGCACGGTATTCGACGATGCCGGATCTGCTTCGTGGGCACAGGCTTTCGCGGCGATAGCCGATGGTCGGCGGGTCTACGCGTCCTGGTGCGATTCCTCTCAGGACGTCTCGCGAGTCCCGCTGCGCGCCGTACTGCAGGGCACCGTGCGCGGCGCCGGCGGTGTGCGCCTGGCCGGATTCGACTGTGCCACTACAGTTCCCGGACTGTTCGGTGCGGGCGAGGTGACCGCCCGCGAGCCGATCACCGGCGCGGTCGGCGGGCTCGACGGCCACGGCGGGGCCTGGGCGATGACGTCGGGTTCGTGGGCCGGCGCGAGCGCGGCCCGGTTCGCGCGCGGACGCGGACGCCTCGGTGCGGTGCGGGCGGTGCCCGGCGCGGGACTGCACCACATGTCGGGCATCGATCCGCGCGCGGTGGTCGGCCTGGTACAGGAGCACACGCTGCCGCTGCGGCGCAGCTACTGGCGCAGCGCCGGGAGCCTGCGCGACAGTATCGCCGAATTGGACGCCATCTGGCCCGCCACCGAATTCGATCTGGGCGGCAGCGGCCCGGGCAGGGTCCACGCCCGGGAGGCCGCGGCGCTGCTGGCGGTGGCGCGGTGGACCAAGTACAGCGCCCTGGCCCGCACCGAATCACGCGGTGTGCATCGCCGCACCGACTACCCGGCGTCGGGGGACAGTTGGTGCCGGATGTTGTCTACCGGCGGCCTGGAATCGGTATGGGTGCGCGCGCGGCAGTGCGAACCGATCCCGGCACAGCCGTCCGACCTCGCCCCGGCCTGATATCGCCGCTTTGCTCACTCCTGCCGGTCGCGTCCGGTGCGACAGTTCACCGACCGGGCGTTCTCATCCGCGAGTCTTCACTAACTCGACGGTAATTCCCGTCACCTACTGTCGGGAGATGGTACGAATGGTCCACCTCGCGCGGGCGCGCCGCACCTCGCAGGAGGGGTGGTGATTTGGCAAGTCCTCGACCTACTGGCAGAATGTTCGGGATCCCGGCCGATGCCACCGCCCGGTCCGGGATGTTGGTGAACGGCGATCCGTGACGCACGGCTCCGGTCCGCGGATCACCCGCCGGGTCAACCCACCCCGGTGGCTCCGCAAGTTCCGCCGCCTTACCGTCCCCCATACGCTCTGCCCGGACAACCCTCCGGATCGGATTCGCGGATCTGTTTCGCTATATGCTGATCATGTCTTGTAATCCGTTGTGTGACTTGCCCTGATGTAACTACTGAACAGTATTTTCGGACAGGCGTGAGCACCCGTGAGTAACTCGGCTGTAAAGCCGAAAACCCCTATTTCCCATACCCGACGGTAACCGTCCCCCGGTTTAGACCGCACCGAGCAGGAGTGAAATCGTGTCATCTGTGACTGACGCACCGAATGCAACTGCCAACCTGTCCGAGATTACGCATGATGAGATTTTCGCCGGCCATCTCGGAGGCAAGCTCTCGGTAGAACTCAGCGCACCCCTGGACTCGCAGCGCGATCTGTCCATTGCCTACACCCCGGGCGTGGCGCAGGTGAGCCGGGCCATCCACGCCGATGCGGAGCTGGCCAAGCGCTACACCTGGACCGACCGTCTGGTCGCCGTGGTCAGCGACGGCACGGCCGTGCTCGGCCTGGGCGATATCGGCCCGCGCGCCTCGCTGCCGGTGATGGAGGGCAAGGCGGCGCTGTTCAAGAAGTTCGCCGGGCTGAACTCGATTCCGATCGTCCTGGACACCAAGGACGTCGACGAGATCGTGGAGACCGTGATCCGGCTGCGGCACAGCTTCGGCGCGGTCAACTTGGAGGACATCTCCGCCCCGCGCTGCTTCGAGATCGAGAAGCGGATCATCGAGGCGCTGGACTGCCCCGTCATGCACGACGATCAGCACGGCACCGCGATCGTGGTGCTGGCCGCGCTCGAGGGCGCCGCCGCGGTGCAGAAGCGGGATATGTCGGGCCTGAAGGTCGTCATCTCCGGTGCGGGCGCGGCGGGTGTGGCGTGCAGCAACATCCTGCTGGCCGCCGGTGTTTCGGACGTCGTCGTGCTGGATTCGAAGGGCATCGTCAGCACCGACCGGACCGACCTGAACTCGGTCAAGGCCGAGCTGGCCGGGCGCACCAACCCGCGCGGGCTCAGCGGCGGCGCGGCGCAGGCGCTGGCCGGGGCCGATGTGTTCATGGGCCTGTCCGCGGGCACCATCGCCGAGGAGCTCATCGCCTCGATGGCGCCCGAGGCCATCGTGTTCGCGATGTCCAACCCGGATCCGGAGATCCACCCGGAGGTGGCGCACAAGTACGCCGCCATCGTGGCCACCGGCCGCAGCGACTTCCCGAACCAGATCAACAATGTGCTCGCCTTCCCCGGCGTGTTCAAGGGCGCGCTGGACGCGGGCGCGCGCCGGATCACCGAGGGCATGAAGGTGGCCGCCGCCAAGGCGATCTTCGGTGTGGTGGCCGACGAACTGGCCGCCGACAAGATCATCCCGAGCCCGCTGGACACCCGCGTGGCGCCCGCCGTGGCCGAGGCCGTCGCCGCGGCCGCGCGTGCGGAAGGCGTTGCGTAGCAATCGTTGTCATCACAGGTAAAGAGCGCCCCACGCCGCGACGGGTGGGGCGTTCTGCGATGTCCGGCGAGCCGTCCGGCAGTCGCCGGGGTCCGGTCGCGGGGACGCTGGCCGTAGCGCTGTCGGTGGTGCTGCTGTTCCTCGGCTGCGCGGCCTCCGCACCCGTCTCCGATACCGTGCGGCTGAGCCGTGCGACGGTCGCGATACCCGGCGTCGCGCCGACCCCGCCGATGGGCTGGAATTCCTGGAACAGCTACGGCTGCACCGTGAACGCGCAGGCCGTCGAGCTGGCGGCCGACACGCTGGTGGCCAGCGGGATGCGCGATGCCGGATATCGGTACGTGGTCGTCGACGACTGCTGGTTCCTGCCCCAGCGCACGTCTTCCGGTGCGCTGCAAGCGGATCCGAAGCGGTTCCCGCAGGGGATGCGGGCGCTGGCCGACTATGTGCACGCGCGGGGTCTGAAATTCGGGATCTACCAGAGCCCGAACGCACGCACCTGCGCGCAGATCGCCGGCACCTATCCGGGCAGTACGGGCAGCGCCGGACACGAGGCCGCCGATGCCCGCACCTTCGCGTCCTGGGGTGTGGACTATCTCAAATACGATTGGTGCTCACCGGATTCCGATCTGGACCGGCAGATCGACGACTTCACACGAATGCGAGATGCGTTGCGCGCCACCGGTCGTCCGGTCGTCTACAGCATCAACCCGAACAGCGACGTGCCGGAGGCGCCGCCCGGCACGATCTTCGACTGGTCCGGCATCGGCACCCTGTGGCGTACCACCAACGACGCCTACCCGGGCTGGGCGCTCGGTCAGGGACTGGCCGGGGACCAGGGCATTCGCGAGATTCTGGACACCGCCTCGTGGTGGGCGGCACGGACCGGGCCGGGTCACTGGGCCGATCCGGATATGCTCGCCGTCGGCGTCGCCGGTGTGGCCGGCACCGCCTACCCGGGACTCACACCCGCCGAGGAGCGCACCCAGTTCGGCATGTGGTCGCTGCTGGCCGCCCCGCTGATCGCCGGTAATGCGCTGCCGTACATGGATGAGACGACCTGGCGGCTGCTGACCGATAGAGATGTCATTGCCGTGGACCAGGATCCGCTCGCCGCGCCTGCCACCGTGGTGCCCGGAACCGGCGGAAAAGTCTGGCGTAGAACGCTATCGGATGGATCGATGGCGGTGGCGTTGTGGAACAGCGGTGATGCCGATGCGCGGATATCTATTTCACTGGCGGATCTCGGGCTGCCCGCGGGGAATGGTTACCTCGCCCGAAATCTGTGGACCGGAACACGGACGACAGTGGGGAATTCGATCGGCGCGCAGGTATCGGCGCACGACACCGTACTTCTGCGGATCGGTCCGATTCGGGCGAGTTGAGAATTACCGTCGGGCTTTTCGAAATAATGAACGTCGAAGTGTCGACGCGGTTTCAATTACGGGAACGAATGGTGTGTTGATATCAGTGACGGAGCTCCAGAGAACGCCGCAGCGGGTTCGTCGGTGCGGAAGCCGAGACGATCGGTTCGGTGGTCTGCGAATCCGATTGCGTTAGTTGAAGGCGTGCCGCACCGGTGGTCAGGGCGGGGCTCGCATCGACCCGCAGTGTCAGGACGAAGACCGCGCCGACGCCCTCGATCGGTTCGGCGCACACCAGGTCGCCGCCATGCGCGCGGGCGATACCGCGGGCGATCGGCAGGCCCAGTCCCGACCCCGAGGAACGGATCTCGCGCGCGGGGTCCAGGCGGACCAGGCGGTCGAAGATGCGCTCCCGGTCGGCTCGCGGGACCCCGGGGCCGGTATCGGCGATGACGACCCGAGCGACATCACCGTGCACGCCGACGCGCACCGTGACCCGGCCACCATCGGGCATGGCGTGGCAGGCGTTGCCGAGCACGTTCACCAGGATCTGACCGATTCGTTCGGGGTCGGCCGTCACCCGCGCGGGCACGCCGTCGAGCTGGAATTCGACGCTCGGGTGCAGCATCCGCACCCGATCCACCTGTACCTGGGTCAGCTCGTACAGGTCCAGTGATTCGCTGTGCAGTTGCAGGCCGGCGTCGATGCGGGCCATATCGAGCAGATCGTCGACCAGTCGCCCGGCCCGCTGCGCCTCCCGGGCCAGCAGCAGATACATCCGCTGGGTTTCCTCGGCATCGGCGTCGGCCCGCTGGTGCAGGACGGCCTCGGCGATCGCTCGGATTCCGGCGACCGGGGTGCGCAGCTCGTGCGCGGCGTCGCCGACGAAGGCCCGCAGCTGCCGCTCGGACGCGCGGGCCCGCGCCTCGGCGCCCTCGAGCGCGTCCAGCATCTCGTCGAAAGCGCCGGCGGTGCGGCCGAGTTCGGTATTCGTCCGGGCGGGGGACAGACGGCGGCCGCGATGCCCGCGGGCGATATCGCGGGCCAGCAGCGTCATCGAATCCAGCGGCGCCAGCGCGCGCCGCACACCGAACCACAGGCCGCCCGCGATCAAGACCAGGGCCACGGTGATCGCCCCGACGATCACCCACACCAGCTCCTGCTGGATCTTGGCCAGCAGCGGCATATCCACCTGGAGGGTCAGCCGGGCGCGATTCACCGGGCCCCGGCCGACCAGCACGATCCGGCGCGTCATGCCCACGTTCTCGGCCTCACGGCGCGGGACGAGGCTGCCGTAGGCACGGCCGTCGGTCAGTACCAGCCGCGCACGCACCGAGCGGTTGTCGACCCGGGCGATCAGCTCGCCGGGCGGGGTGTGCTGCTGGGCGAGCTGGCGGGCCAGCTGCGCCCGGTCGGTGATCGTGTTCTGCTCGGTACGAGTGACCACGAACGCGAACAGGCTGTGCACGGCGAATCCGACGACCAGCAGCGCGATCCCGGAAACGATCGCGGCGGTGAGGGTTACCCTGCGGCGTAGCGATACCGTCTTCATCGGTCCCCGGCGCGTAACGCGTATCCCATACCGCGCACGGTGTGCAGCAGGCGCGGGCCGTGCTCCTCGAGTTTGCGGCGCACCGCGCTCACGTACACCTCCACCAGATTCGGGTCGTAATCCTCGTAACCCCATACCGCGGTGAGGATTTGGGTCTTGGTGACCACCTGGTCGCGATGCGCGGCCAGATAGGTCAGCAGTTTGAATTCGGTCGCGGTCAGGGTAACGGTGTTGTTGCCGCGCTGCACGATGCCCGAATCGACGTCGACGACCAGATCGGCGATCGTGATCTTGGTCTGTAGTTTGCCCATCCGCCGCAGCAGCGCCTCCACCCGGGCCACGAGTTCGGTCAGATCGAACGGTTTCACCACGTAGTCGTCCGATCCCGCGCGCAGCCCGCGCACCCGGTCCTGGACGCCATCCCGGGCGGTCAGCATCACCACCCCCGCCGCGCAGTGCGCCCGCACCGACTCCAGCAGGACGAAGCCGTCCCGCCCGGGCAGCATCACATCGAGCACCACGACATCGGGCCGGAACTGCGCCAGATCGCGCTCGAGCTGCGCGCCGTCGGGGCGCGCCAGCACCTCGTGACCGGCCGCACCCAGTCCCGACGCCACCGCGGCCCGGATCGCGTCGGCGTCTTCGATGATCATGATTCGCCCGCTCTGCACACAGACATTCTTGCTGCTCCGCGCTGAGGATTGGCTGAAAGTCCCGTGTGCGCGCTCTCGAGACGGCCGGTTTTCGGCCGATACTCGGTGCATGGCCAGCCAATCAGCACAGTGGACGCACACCGCGCGGGTGCTGCGCCGTGCGGGTTTCGGTGCGACCGGAGCCGAGATCGACGCGACGCCGGATCCGGTGGGGTATCTGCGCGCCGCGCTCGCCGGTGATCCGGAGGCCGATCCGGGCGCGCGGGCCACCCCGATGCCGCAGTTCACGACGCCGACGCCGCCGGGCAAGAACGCGACCGTCCAGCAGCGCAAGCAGCACGGCGCCGAGATCGGTCAGCAGCTCGACGCACTCACCGTGTGGTGGATCCGGCGCATGGCGGCGGTGCGGGTTCCGGTCCGGGAGAAGCTGACCCTGTTGTGGCACAACCACTTCGCCACATCGGCCAGCAAAGTGCGCAGCGCCGCGGAGCTGGCCGGGCAGAATCGGACGCTGCGCACGATGAGCGCCGGGGACTTCTCACAGCTGGCCTACGCGATGCTCACCGATCCGGCGATGCTGCGCTGGCTGGACGGCAACGCCAGCACGGCCAAGGCGCCCAACGAGAACCTCTCGCGCGAATTCATGGAGCTGTTCGCGCTCGGGCACGGCAACGGATACACCGAAACCGATGTGCGCGAGGGGGCCCGGGCGCTGACGGGCTGGGTCGTCAAGGACGGCGGCGCGGTCTTCGAGCCCGAACGCCACGATACGGGCACGAAAACCCTTCTGGGCGTGACGGGTCCGCTGGGTACGAAGGAATACTGCGATATCGTGCTCGGCCGCCCGGAGTCGGCGAAATATGTGTGCGGGCGGATGTGGCAGCAGCTGGCCTCGAACGATCCGGCCTCACCGGCGGCGCTGGATCGCCTCACCGCCGCTTACGGTCCGGGCCGGGATCTGGGCGCGCTGACCACTGCGATACTCACCGATCCCGAATTCACCGGTGCGCGCGATACCGTCGTGCACGCCCCGGTGGAATGGCTGATCGGGGCGGTGCGCGCGTTCCGCGTGCCGCTGAGCGAGGACACCGATGCGCGGCACGTCGCCGGGGTACTGCGCACCCTGGGCCAAGTGCCGTTCTACCCACCGGATGTGGGCGGCTGGCCCAGTGGGCAGGCGTGGATGTCGACCGCCGCCGCGCAGATTCGGCTTTCGGCGATCACCTCCCTGCTGAAAAAGGCCGATCTGTCGGCGATTTCGAGCGCGGGTACCAGCGATCGCATCGATGTCGTCGGTCATCTGCTCGGCGTCGGCGCGTGGTCCGACCGCAGCGCCAAGGTGCTGGGGACGGCTGTGAACAGCCCGCCCCGCCTGGCCGCCATCGCCGTGAACACGCCCGAATACCTGACCAGCTGAGGACGAATCGCCATGACTCGAGTCAGTCGCAGACAATTCATCGTCGGCTCCAGCGTGCTGGGCGCGCTCGGGGTGCTGGGCGCCTCCGCGATCACCTGGGACGAATTGCAGCACCGCGCGAGCGCAACCCCGCTGGCCGCGGGGTCGGGAATCCTGGTGGTGCTCACGCTCTACGGCGGCAACGACGGCATCAACACCGTGATTCCCTACGCCGACAACGCCTATCACGACGCTCGTCCCGAATTGTCCTACCGCCCGGAGGAAGTGCTGCACCTGGACTCGCAGCTCGGCCTCAACCCGGCGATGAAGGGCATGGCAGGTCTGTGGAACAGTCACAACCTGGCCATCGTGCGCGGCGTGGGCTATCCGAAACCGGATCACAGCCACTTCCGTTCCATGGAGATCTGGCAGACCGCCGTCCCGGACGACCCCTCGCCCACCGGCTGGATCGGCCGTTGGCTGGACGCGACCGGCGAGGATCCGCTGCGTGCGGTGAATATCGGTTCGGTGCTGCCGACGCTGGCCATCGGCGCGAAACACACCGCGTCGGCGCTGGATCCGGCGTCCGCTCCGCTGACCTCGGCGATGCGGGCGGAGCTGGCCGCGCTGGCCATATCCGATCCGCGGGACAGTGCCGCACAGGGTTTCGTGTGCGGCGGGTATCGCTCGGAACAGACCGTGTCGCAGACGTTCTCGAAGGTCGAGTCGGACCGGACGAAGCGAGGCGCGAATTCACTGGGTGCGCAACTGAATCTGGTCTCCCAATGTATCAAGGCCGGTGTGCCGACCCGGGTGTACTCGGTGAGTCTGGGCGGCTTCGACACCCACGCCGGCGAACGCGAGACCCAGCAGCGACAGCTGGGCCGGGTAGATGAGGCGGTCTCCGGATTCCTGCGCGATATGGCCGGGCATCCGCGCGGGCGTGACGTGGTGCTGCTGGCGTACAGCGAATTCGGCCGCCGCGTACGCGCCAACGCCTCGCAGGGCACCGACCACGGCACCGCCGGGCCGGTCTTCGTCGCCGGCATGCCGGTCAAGGGCGGCTTCTACGGCGACGAGCCCAGCCTCACCGACCTCGACGACGGTGATCTGAAGTCCACCGTCGACTTCCGCGACATCTACAACGAGCTGTTGCGGCGGGTGGTCTCCACCGATCCGGGGCCGGTGGTCGGCGCCGGTCGCCGCGATCTCGGCCTGATCGCCTGATCCGGACCAGCTATGCCTGCATTATGCAGGCATAGACGCTAGACTGACATCATGGCAGTGGCGATCACCATCCGCAACGTCCCCGAGGGCATCCGGGACGAGCTCGCCGCGCGCGCGGCGAGTCAGGGCCGCTCGCTGCAGGAGTTCCTGATGCAGCAGCTCATCGAGATCACTACGCACCCTCCGCTGGAGGATGTCGTCACTCGCGCGCGTGCTCGCGTGCGTGCCGCGCGCACCGAGCTGAGCCGGGAGGACATCCTCGCCGCGCGCGACGAGGACAGACGATGACGGTCGTTCCCATCCGTCGCGGGATGCCGACCCGTCCCGCGGCCGTCGTCGACGCCTCGGCCGTGGTGGCATTGCTCGTCGATTCGGGTCCGGTCGGCGAATGGGTCAGCGAGGTCGCCGAGGGGCGCATGCTGTTCGCCTCCGATCTGATGCCCTTCGAGGTCACGAACGTCCTGCGCCGCAATCGGCTGGCGGGGTTGATCGACGAGACGACCGCGAACCTCGCCCATGCCGACATGCTCGACATGGTGATCTTTCTCGACCCGTATTACGCGGTGGCCGAACGCGTCTGGGCGTTGCGCGAGAATGTCACCGCGTACGACGCCGCGTACGTCGCGATCGCGGAGGCCAGGGGGATACCGCTCATCACGCTCGACGAGCGCCTGGCCCGGGCGTCCGGGCCCACCTGCGAGTTCCTCACCCCGGTGTCCGCGGCCTGATTTCCACCCCGGGTCCACCTGCGGGTGGTGGGTGGAGGCATCGGCGTCGGCGACCGTAGAGCTATGAACATGCAGCATGCGGTGCTCGAAGGCATTGTGGTCGTCCTGGTGCTCGGACTCGTCGTCTACCGGCAGACCAGGTGGCAGGTCCTGGATATCGGGCGGATCTGGCGCGGTCCGATCATCCTCGCGGTGATCGGGGTCGTGGAGGCCAGGACCGCGCTGTCCGGGGCGACGTTCGGTACGACGGCGGTGGCGCTGCTCGCGCTGGAGGCGGTGCTGAGCGTGGCGGTCGGCGTGGGCATGGGGATGCTGTCGCAGTTCCGGTGGGCCGAGGGCACGTTGCAGGCCCGCACCGGACTGGTCGGATCGCTGCTGTGGTTCGTCATGCTGGCGCTGCGCCTGGGTGTGGACGTGTGGGCCTCGGCGGGCGGCGCGAAGATCGTGGCCTCGGCCGGTTTCATCCTGCTGATGCTGGCGCTCAACCGCGCGGGGCGCAGCCTGGTGCTGCTGCGGCGTGCCGAGCGGATGCGCCCGGTCGCGGCCGGTTCCGCGGGTACGGCAGACTGGATCCGATGACCACCCCCCTGTCGACGAACGGCCTGTCCAGGCTGCTGCGCCTGATCGGGCTCGTCGCCGTGGTGTTGTCCTCGCTGAGCGTCCCGCTGTGGCATCACCCGTGGCTCGCCGCGGGCGCGGTCCTGTCGTGGGCCGGGTGGGCGGTGTGGGCGCTGGCGCCTGCACTGACGCCTGTGACGGTGCGGCTGTGCGTATTCGCCCTGGCGATCGGTGGTGGTCTGACGGGCGTCCGGGTGCCAGGGTCGGCCATCTCCGCACTGGTGGCCCCCGCCTCCGCCCTGGCGATGGTGGGGGAGACGCTCTGGTTCGGGCTCGGCGTTTCGGCGCTGACCGTCGTATGCCTGGGCATCTCGATACTCACCACGCCCGGAAATGTGACGGGTGTGGTGGGCCTGCTGATCGGCTTGGTGGTGGTGGGACTGATCGGCTGGAGCCGCCGTCAGGCGCGGACCACCAGCGAGCAGAACCGGATCCTGGTCGAGCAGAGCCGGGTGATCCGCGACGAGCGGGACCGCGCCGCGGCCATGGCCGAGCGCGGACGGCTGGCCCGCGACATCCACGACGTGCTCGCGCACACCCTGGGCGGGCTGGTGCTGCAACTCGACGCCGCCGACGCGCTGCTCGAGGCCGGGGATGTGCAGCGAGCGGCCGAACGGGTCAAGGCCTCCCACAAGTTGGCCGTATCGGGACTGGATGACGCTCGGCGCGTGGTGAACGCGCTGCGCGCCGAGAGATTCGATCTCTCCGGTGAGCTCGAGCGTCTGCTGCAGGATCATCGCGCGGTGGGCGGGCAGGTGCGGCTGCACGCCGATGTCGAGTTGCGAGGCGTGGACGAGCAGGTGGCGGTCGCGCTCACCCGAGCGGTACAGGAGGTGCTGACCAACGCCCGCAAACATGCGCCCGACCAGCCCGTCGCGCTCACCATCCGGGATGCGGATGCCGGGTTCCTCGAGATCGAGGCCACCAATCCGATTGCCTCCCACTGGGTTTCCCTGGGCAGCACCGGCGCGGGGGCGGGTCTGCTCGGGATGACCGAACGCATCGCGGCGGTGGGTGGCAGTGTAGAGGCGGACAGGGTGGCCGCCGGAGCCGGTGACGCCGCACGAACGGATGCCGAGGACGGGCTCTCGGCGAAGGAGGGTCGATGGTGGAGGGTGCGAATCCGAGTGCCGCGCCGGTGATCTCGGTGGTGGTGGCGGACGATCAGACCACGGTCCGCGACGGACTGGCGACCGTGCTGTCGCTGCTGCCCGATGTCGAGGTGGTCGGTGAGGCCCGCGACGGCGCGGAGGCGGTGGAGTTGGTGCGCACGCTGACCCCACGTGTGGTGCTGATGGATCTGCGCATGCCCGGTATCGACGGCGTCGCCGCCACCGCCACGATCGTCGCCGAACATCCCGAGACAGCCGTCCTGGTCCTGACCACCTACGCCGACGACGCCTCGATCGCCGGCGCGCTGCGCGCGGGCGCCCGCGGATATCTCACCAAGGACGCGGGGCGTTCCGAGATCGCCGCCGCGGTCCGCTCGGTCGCCAGCGGCCACACCACCCTCGCCGCCGACGTCGCCGGCCGTCTGGTTTCCGCGCTCGGCGCGCCCGCACAGCCCGCGCGCGCGGATCTCACCGACCGCGAACTCGATGTGCTACGTCTGATGGCCCAGGGCCGCAACAACTCCGAGATCGCCCGCGAGCTGTTCATCGGCGTCAGTACTGTCAAGAGTCATATCAATTCGCTGTTCTCCAAGCTGGACGTGCGCGACCGAGGTCAGGCCATCGCGTACGCCCATCGTGCGGGCCTCGCGGTGTGACGGCAGCCGGCCCGGGGTGCATAGTGCAACCTTAAGGTTGCCTTTTGTGGCAGGATCGGGATATGGACGATCAGAGAATCACCACACAACTGATGTTCGAGGGGAACGCCGAGGCGGCGATGAGCTTCTACGTCGGATTGTTTCCCGACGGTGAGATCCTGTCCGTGCAGCGGTACGGCCCCGGCGACCCCGGCCCGGAAGGAACGATCAAGCACGCGGCGTTCACCCTGGCGGGCCAGCGCATCCAGTGCATCGACAGCCCCGCATCCCATGCCTTCGGTTTCACCCCGGCGATGTCGCTGTTCGTCCAGTGCGCGACGAACGAGGAACTGGAATATCTCTACAACGCCCTGATAGAGGGGGGTCAAGCATTGATGCCCCTGGACGAGTACCCGTTCAGCACTCGCTACGGCTGGGTGAACGATCGCTTCGGCGTGTCTTGGCAGCTGAACTACGGCGAGGTCCGCTGAGGCGGATGCGTTGTGACCTACCCCGGCCTATCGCTGCATTCTTGTGGCCCGATCGTCCGGTTTCCGCCAGAATCGGCCGGAAAATGCAGCGGGAGGCCGGTTCTCGGACTGCCGAACCGGGTTCTCCTGCGACGAGGTTCGGCTCGGTCGGTCGCGCTGGGTACTGAAAACCGCGCGCCGCGTGGGGGCGCGCGTAGATTGCGGGCGGGGGACCCGGAGGTGGTGTATGGATCGGGCCGCGCAGGTGAGCTTTCACGATCTGGAAGTGCTGCTGGCGTTCTCCGCCACCGAACATCTCGGGCAGGCCGCCGACCATCTCGGGATGAGCGTGCCCAGTGTGCAGCGGGCGATCCGGGCGCTGGAGGACAAGCTGGGGGTGCGGCTGGTGGAGCGGGAGGGGCGGCGGCTGCGGTTGCGGAATACCGGGTGGGTGCTGGTGCGCCAGGCGGCCGGACTGTTGCGCTCGCGTGCGGATGCGGTGGACGCGGTGCTGGCG
Organism: Nocardia alni; assembly: GCF_019038435.1. GTDB lineage: Bacteria > Actinomycetota > Actinomycetes > Mycobacteriales > Mycobacteriaceae > Nocardia > Nocardia alni. The sequence goes on along the minus strand of NZ_JAGPOX010000082.1, from coordinate 23,463 downwards.
GCGGCTGGGGCGAACCTGGTGCCGCTGCGGATCGGACATACCTTCTCACTGGGGATCGCGGTGGTGCCGAGGATTGTCGCGGCGTTCCAGGAGCAGGCGACAGGGGTGCGGGTGATGCTGCGGCAGGGTGCGGCTACCGCGATCATCGCGTCGTTGCTGTCGGGCGAAGTGGACGCGGCGTTCACCTCGATCTCACCGGTCGAGCCCGATGTGCGGGTGGTGCCGCTGTTCGAGGAGCCGATGCTGCTGGCGGTGCCGACCGGGGATGCGCTGGACGCGGGGGCGGCGGTGGAGCTGAGTTCGGTGGCGGATCGGCGGTTCGTGGCGATGAGTGAGGGGTCCAACAGTCGTGGATATTTGATGAGAGCCTGTGCGCGTGCGGGTTTCACGCCGCGTATCGTGCTCGACACCGATGATCTGTTCAGTGTGACCGGGGCTGTTGCGGCTGGTATCGGTGTCTCGGTACTGCCAGGGCGGATGGGGGATTACGGGCATCCGGGGGTGGCGCTGTTGCCGCTGATCGAGACCGTGCCGACCCGGCGGACCGTCTGCCTGGCCTATCGGCGGCAACCGGGGCGAGAGGCGCAATTGCGTGTGTTGCGGGAGGTCGCGCAGCGGTATGTGGGGTTGAGGGACTTATCCACTTAGGTGTACTTGGCTACCGCTTGTCAGGTGTCCCGGATGATCGTTGGACTCAGATCGGGAAACCCGGGGCACATCAAAGTCTCCGGATTCACCGGGGCGGCTCAGCCCGGGGTCGGCAGGCGGCGTTGAAGACTCGTCCATCGAGGTGTTCTCGAATACCGCCCGTCAGGTGTCGTGGACGGTCGTTGGCTCAGGTCGGGAAATTCATGTGGGAGCCGGTGGTTTTCGGGGGCGGCGGGTGTGGGGGTAATCGTTGCGTTGGGCGTAACGATTGGGTTGGTTGGCGCTGTCGATTCGCGAGGGCGCCGATCGTACCGTTTGCCATGTGACTTCTCTCACAAGTGATTTCTGTGTCGGGTTGGTCGGACTCGCGGCGGTGCCGTTGCCGCCGCGAGTCCGGAGGGCTGCTCAGCGGACGTTGTTGAACGTTGTCGCGACGTCGGTCGGGGCGTCGGGTGAGGCGGCGGTGGATATCGCCGTTGCGCACGGTCTCGAGCATGGTGGTCAACCCGTGGTGTCCGTGCCGGGGCGTGGGGAACGGCTCGACGTGTTCGGGGCGGCGTTGGCTATCGGAATCGCCGCGCATCTGGACGATTTCGACGACACCCATCTGGCGACCGTGATTCACCCCGGGGCCGCGACGTTGGCTACCGTGCTGCCACTGGGTGCGACGCTCGGCGCATCGGGGGAGCGGGTGCTGCGTGCGTTCGCGGTCGGTTGCGAGGCGCAACTGCGGCTGGGTAATGCGATATCGCCGGAACATTACGACGCCGGTTGGCATATCACCGGCACCTGCGGGGTGGTGGGTGCGGCGGTCGCGGCGGCGGTCCTGCGCGAGCTGGACGCGACCGGACTGGAGACCGCGGTCGCGCTGGCCGCCACGCAAACTCTCGGTCAGCGGGAAGCCTTCGGCTCCATGACCAAACCCTTTCATCCGGGGCAGGCGGCGGCGAACGGACTGCTGGCCGCGCTCCTTGCCGAACGCGGATTCCCGGGCGTACCACAGATCTTCGAGCGCCCGGGCGGATTCTTCGCCGCCCTCACCACCCAGGCGCATCCGGAACAACTCCTCGACGGGCTCGGCGAGCGCTGGGAACTGGAGAAGAACACCTTCAAGCCGTATCCGTGCGGGATCGTCAGTCATCCCCTGATCGATGCGGCGGTGGCGGCCGCGGTGCGGATTCCGAATCCCCAACGGGTACAGAGAATCACCGCTCACTGCCACCCGCTAGTGGTGGACCTGATGGGCCGCATCCAACCCGCCGACGGACTCCAGGCACGATTCAGCGCCGCACATACCATCGCCGCCGCACTGGCCGACGGGGAACTGACACTGCGGCAGTTCCGAGACGAGCGAGTAACCGCCGACGACCTCCGGCGCCTACGCGCGGCCGTACGCTTCGAAACCGATCCGGAAATCCGCCGCGACGAGGCCCGCCTGACGGTCCACCTGGACAACGGCACCGAAATCACCGAATACGTCGAACACGCCCGAGGCAGCCTGGCCCGCCCCCTCACCGACGCGGAACTGACAGCCAAGGCCCGCAACCTGATCGAGGACGTCCTCCCCGGCCGCACCGACCGCATAATCGCCGCGACCGCCCTGGACACCCCAGACGGACTGACCCCCCTGATCAATGCGATAACACCCGAAACAACCACGGTGCCAGCAGAATTCGATACCGAAGCGATACCCTCCTCCGAAGCGATCCCAGCGGTAGACGAGTCCAATGCCGCAGCCGTGTCGGACGACGGACCATACACAGCCGCAGCCGGATTCAGTACCGCAGTCGTGTCCGATGACGGATCGAACGTAGCCACCGCGGTCTTCGATTCCGGTGCCGGATCCGCCGCCGTCGCATCCCCGCCCGATGGTGCTTCGGTGCCGGGCGGTGGGACGAATACTGCCGGAGCTGGATCTGGTTCTGCCGTAGCGTTCGACGAGGGATCGGAGGTCGCCACAGCCGAATTTGGTGTCGGGGCCGGTGCTGAACATGGGGCTGTCACTGCCGCCGCGCGATCCGATGTCGCCTTCGGATCTGCCGGTGCTCTCGCTGCCGAGGCCCGAGTCGATGCCGGTGGCCGGTCCGATGGTGGTTACGAATCTGGCAGCGGGCATGCTGCCGGGGCCGGAGCCGACAGTAGCGACCATGGCGCAACGGGAACGACTTCTCTGCTGGCCGGTTTCGCCGCCGGGGTTCGGGTGCCGGACGTAGCCACGGCAGAGGCTGTGCGCGCGATAGAGGTGGTCATTGCTGCGACGCCTGGTCCGGAGGTGGCGGCAATTGCCGAGGTTGCTGCTGTCGAGGGTGATTCGGGGAAAGTAGGGGTTCCGGGCCGGGCCGGGCGCTTCGGAGTCCTCTGGGCGGCCGTGCTGACCGGTGCTGCGGCATGCGGTGTCGGGGGCGAGGTGGCACACAGCACTGGTGATGTCGTCATCGTCGCTGCGGCGTTGGCGGTGGGATCTGCCGGGAGCCATACGCTCGGTGCGGTCGCTGAGGCGGTTGCCGTCGGCCGAGAGGTGGTGCGCCGCATGCACATTGCGATCGGAGTTCACCTGGGCGCGTTCGACTCGGCGACTGCGATCGGACGCCTTGGTGCGGCGGCCGCCGCCGGACGCTTGCTCGGGCTGCACCCGACCGTACTGGCGCATGCCCTCGGGATGGCCGCCACTCAGGCAGCGGGATTCGCGGTGCTTGCCGAAACCCCGGTGGGTGCACTGCAATCCGGCAAGGCTGCCGGTGACGCCGTGCAGGCGGCCTACCTGGCACGCGCGGGATTCACCGCCGCACCCACCGCCATCGAGGGCCGCCGCGGCCTCGCGGCACTGCTCGCCCCGGGTACGGCGCTCGACGGCGTCACCACCGGCCTCGGCGTCATCTGGCGATCCGTGTCGCAGGACACGGCCGCCACGTCGCCGTGGGATCTCGATCGTCCGATCGAGGAGTTCTCGAAAATCTCGCAGCCGAAAGGATAGTGAGCAATGGCTGCACCCACCGATATTCCGCCTACCGCTTTGGATCTCGCGGCGCGGATCGACCGGCTACCGGGCTGCCGCTACCTGGCGGGGCTGACCGCTCGCATCGCGCTCGGCGGGTGGTTCGAGTTCTACGAGCTGTTCCTGGCCGGGTACATCTCGCTGGGATTACTGGGATCCGGTCTGTACCAACAGAAATCGGGTGGATACTTCGATTGGTCCGGCTTCGCGGCGTTCACCGCGTCGTTCTTCGCCGGGATGTTCCTGAGCACGGTGGCGTTCAGCCGGATTCCGGACCGGTACGGCCGCCGGTCCACCTTCACCGTGTCGATGGTCGGCTATTCGGTGGCCGCACTGCTGATCGTGACCGCGCCCTCGTCGGGGTGGATCGACCTGTGGCGCTTCATCGCCGGATTCGCGGTCGGCATCCAGTTGGTCAACAACGACAGCTTCATGTCGGAGCTGGCCCCGAAGGCGATCCGCGGTCGGTACGTGGCACTCGGATTCGTCGTGATCCTCACGGCCGTGCCGATCGTGGCGCTGCTGGCGTGGCTGTTGGTGCCGCATGCGCCGCTGGGATTGTCCGGGTGGCGCTGGGTGATGCTCATCGGCGCGGTGGGCGGGCTGCTGGTGTGGTTCGCCCGGCGCGGGCTGCCGGAGTCACCGCGGTGGCTGGCCGCGCGCGGGCGGTTGGCCGAGGCCGCGACGGTCGTCGATGCGATCGAGGCGCGAGTGGTCGCGCAAACCGGTCGGCCCCTACCGGATCCGGCGCCCACGGCCGCCGAACCGGTTATCCGGGCGGGCAGTTGGCGCGAGGTGTTCGGGCGCCGGTATGGGCGGCGCACGCTGATGCTGTCGATATTCCAGTTCTGCCAGACCATCGGCGTGTACGGCTTCTCCAACTGGGCGGCGATCCTGCTGGTGCATCGCGGCCTGACAGTGGTGAATTCGCTGGGCTACAGCTTCCTGATCGCCTGGTTCACCCCACTGGGCGGCCTGCTGGCCTTCGCGGTGGCCGACAAGGTGGAACGCAAGTGGCAGCTGGCCGTCGCGGCCGCCGGAATCGGCGTCTTCGGAATGGTTTTCGCCGAGGCACGCTGGATCGGACTGGTGATAGTCGGCGGCGCGGTGGTGACGCTGTGCAGCAACTGGCTGATCGGCATCTTCCACACCTATGCCGCCGAGCTGTTCCCTACCCGGATCCGTGCTCGCGCAGTCGGATTCTCGTTCAGCTGGAGCCGGCTGAGCCAGGTGTTCGTCGGCTACTGGGTGGCCGACCTGCTCGCCGACTACGGCACGGCGGGAGTCTTCGTATTCATCGCGATCGCGATGGTTGTCGTGATCGTCGCTGTCGGCGGCTTCGGCCCGAAGACGAACGGCAAACGGCTGGAAGAGATTTCACCGTAGGGACCGGGCGCGTCACCAAAGATGAAAGTCAAGAGAGTGTAACGATCCGACGCACTCCCCGCAGATCTCCGACCAGGGTCGCACACTCGGAACGTCAACAAAATTGTTGACAATAATTCTCGCAGTCTGTGGGGAATGAAGGAGTTGGCATGAGCAGTCGAGCCGGGGTAAGCGTCCTTGCGACGCTGCGGCGCGAGGAGCTGAGTGAGACCGTGCGGGTCGGGCTGATCGGCGGATTCGTCGGAGCCGTATGCATCTGGATCTACGAGGCCATCGTCTGGGTCGGGGTGCAGCATCAGATGCCGATGAAAGGAATTCCGGCCAATGCGACCGGGTTGACGTTCGGTCAGTCGGTGCAGAGTTCGCTGGGGGTCTGGGCGTACGTCCTGGGCACCATCATCCACGTTCTATTCGCCCTGATCTGGGGCGTCGTCTTCGCGGTGTTCTGGCCGTGGTTCCGGCGGCACGGAGTCGAGGCGACGCTGGTGGCACTGCCCTACGCGATCATTCTATGGATCCTGATGCATGTCGGCATCATCATCGTCTCGAACTATCATCCCAACTACGGGGATTCGACGGTGGTGATCGGCGGGTTCATGTCCCACTTCTGTTACGCGGTCCCAATGGCTCTAGTGGTGAAACATCTGATGGCACAGCGGAATTAAGCAGCTGACCTGGCTCTGCGCAACCGGCCTTTACCAGGGGCGCTGAGCCAGACCACCACCGCCAGAAGCGAATCCAGTACCAGCGCCAGTAAGGCCACGAGCAGCGCGCCGACCAGTACTCGGTCGTACTTGTACAGGGCGATGCCGTCGAAGATGTAGCGGCCCAGCCCGCCCAGGTTCACGTAGGCGGCGATCGTGGCCGTCGCCACCACCTGGAGTGTGGTGGAGCGCAGGCCCGTCAGCAGGACCGGCATCGCGTTGGGCACCTCGACCCGAAGCAGGATCTGGCGCTCGCGCATGCCCATGGCGCGCGAGGCGTCGACCACGGTCGGGTCCACGTTCGCGATGCCCGCGTACGCGCCGGCCAGCAGCGGCGGGACGCCGACGGTGATCAATGCGAGCAATGGTGGCAGCAGGCCAAGCCCGAGGCCCAGGACGACGAAGGTGAGCACGCCCAGGGTCGGCAGCGCGCGCATCGCGTTGGCGAAGCCGACGACCGCGCCGCCGCCGCGGCGGGTGTGGCCGACCAGCAGGCCGATCGGCACCGCGATCACCGCGGACAGCGCGATCGCCAGGAAGCTGTACCACACGTGCTGGACCAGCCGGTGCGCGATACCGGCCGATCCGTCCCAGTTCGCGGCGGTGGTGAAGTAGTGCCACGCATCGATGAAAAGATTCACGCGCCAACCGCTTTCGTCCGGCGACTCACCCGGGGAGCGCGCAGCCACGGGGTGGCCATGCGCCCGATCACGAACAGCACGCGGTCCACCACCAATGCCAGGATCAGCACCACGACGATTCCGGCGATGATCTCGTCCGGATAGTTGCGCTGATAGCCCTGGGTGAACAGCTTGCCGAGCCCGCCGACGCCGATCAGCGCGCCGACGGTCACCATGGAGATGTTGGTCACCGCGACCACCCGCAGATTGGCCACGAAAACCGGTACGGCCAATGGGAATTCGACGGCGATCAGGCGGCGCAGCCGGGTATATCCGATCGCGTCGGAGGAGTCGAGTACGGCCGCGGGCACCGAATCCAGCGCCGCGGGGACCGCGATGATCAGCAGCGCCACCGAGTAGATGCTCAGCGCGATGATCACATTCAGCGGATCGATGGCCGCGATGCCCGCCAGCGGCGGAATGATCACCAGCAGCGCCAGCGACGGGATCGTGAAGGCCAGGCTCGCCACGATGGTCGAGATGCGGCGCAACCACGATACCCGCCGCACCAGCGCGCCCGCCGGAATCGCGATCACCAGCCCGATCAGCAGCGGCGCCAGCGCCAGATACAGGTGGGTCTGCGCGAATCCGGCGATATCGCCGAAGTTGTCGATCAGATAGCGCATCGGCTCACTCCTGGTCGAAGAAGTGCCGGTTGCGGGTGACATCCTCGGCCGAACGCTGCTGTGCCAGTTGGTCGATGACCTCGGTGGCCAGGATTCCGCCCGCCGCCGCCCCCGAATCATCCACGGCCACACCCCATCCGGACGGCGAGGAGATGGCCGAGTCCAGCGCCTGGCGCAGATCTCCGCCGGGCGGGAACAGCGAACCGCCCGCGGCCATGCCGTCGGCCGGCGGATGGCCTGCGCGAATGAGTTCGAGGCCGGTGACGTCGACCCAGCCCTGCGGCCGCTTCGCCGCGTCGACCACCAAGACCCAGTCGCCCGATTCGAGCCGCAGCGTGGAGAGCTGCTCGGCGGTCGCGGTCGTGATGTCGTGCAGCACCACATCGGCGGCACTGCGGAACGACAGGCCACGGTAGCCGCGGTCGCGCCCGGCGAAGTCGGCCACGAAATCCGTTGCGGGATCGGCCAGTATCACCTGTGGTGGGTCGTACTGCTGGAGCACGCCACCGCGGCCGAAGACCGCGATGCGGTCGCCGAGCTTGATCGCCTCGTCGATATCGTGCGTGACGAACACGATCGTCTTGTGTAGATCCGCCTGCAGTCGTTGCATTTCCGCCTGCAACTCCTCGCGCACCACCGGATCGACGGCGCTGAACGGCTCGTCCATCAACAGGATCGGCGGATCGGCCGCCAGCGCCCGCGCCACGCCCACGCGCTGCTGCTGCCCGCCGGACAGCTGGGCCGGATAGCGGCCGGCCAGCCCCCGGTCCAGGCCGACCCGGTCCAGCACCTCGAGCGCGGCCCGGCGCGCGGCGCGGCGGGACTGCCCGCGCAGCACCGGGACCGTGGCGACGTTGTCCAGCACGGTGCGGTGCGGTAGCAGCCCGGCGTTCTGGATGACGTAGCCGATGCCCAGGCGCAGCTTCACCGGATCGACGGTCGAAATATCCTGGCCCGCAACGGTGATCGTGCCCACAGTGGGCACGATCATCCGATTGATCATCCGCATGGACGTGGTCTTACCGCAGCCCGAGGGGCCCACGAAGACGGTGAACGACCCGGATTCGATGCGCAGATCCAGATCGGTGACGGCCTGCGTGCCGTCGGGATAGGTCTTACCCACACCCTCGAATGCGATGTCGCTCACCCTCTATCCGACCGGCTTGTCCAGCCCCTGCGCGGTGACCCACGCCTTGGCCGCGGCGGCGGGCTCTGTCTTGCTCGCGCCGGAGACCTGCTCATTGAGAGTGATCAGCTGGTCGGTGGTCAATTTCGCGGAGACGGCGTCGAGGACCTTGACGGCCTTGTCGGACTTCTTCTTGGCGTTGAACACCGGCACGACGTTCTGCGGGGAGAAATTGTGCTTGGGATCTGCCAGTACCACCAGATTGTCCGCCTTGATGGCCGGCGAGGTGGTGAAGATATCGGCGATGGTGACCTGTCCACTGGTCAGCGCGCGTACGGTCGCGGGTCCGCCGCCGTCGCTGATCGGGACGAACTTGTCGGCCGCGATATCCAGGCCATAATGGGCCTTCAGGCCCGGCACTCCGTCGGGGCGTTCGGCGTTTTCCGGCGGGGCGCCGTAGCTGACCTCGGCCGAATGCGGGGCCAGATCACCGATCGAATGCAGATTCCACTTGTCGGCGGTCGCCTGGGTGACCACGACCGCATCGGAATCCTCGCCGGGGGCCGGGGTGGCGATGGCCAGCTGATCGCCGAGCGCCTTGGTCAGTGCCGCATTCACCGCGTCTGGGTCGGTCGCGGTCGCGGATTTGTCGAGGTATGTCAGCAGATTGCCGGTGTAGTCGGGAATCAGGCCGATCGAGCATTGCTTCAACGCCGGAATGTATGCCTCGCGGCTGCCGATGTTCAATTTGGTGTCGACGCTGAAGCCGTTGGCGCGCAACGCCGCGGCATAGACGTCGGCGACGGTCTCGGATTCCGGGAAGTTCGCCGAGCCGACGGTGAGCTGATTGGCGTCACCGCTGCAGCCGCCGGATCCGGAGGCCAGAGGATTGGAATTGCTGCCGCCACAGGCCGACAGGGCCATCGCCGCGGCCAGCGCCACGGCCGTGGCGAGGAATCGCACGGCGGTGAATGCTGGGCGTAGGCCTCGTCGACGTGCGTAGGTGGTGATCGTGGATTTCACTGCTGTCCTTCCGGGGGCCCGGCACCGCCGGGTTCGGTTTCGGCGTGCCCCGTTACGATTCTCGCCGAGACGGCCGCCACAGGCTGTCCATCCTTGCAGCCAGATATCATTCTTACTATCAAAGGGAGTGGGTGTCGCCGGATGGCGTTGGCCGTGCCGTTGCAGTCGCTGCGCAGGGCGGCGCACGTCGTGGTCGCGGTTATGGCGGCTACGCTGCTCGTTTCCTGCTCCCACGGTGATTCCGCCGCCGCGATCGCGATCGGCGCGGGTGATTCGGCTCAATCCGAGTTGATCGCCGAACTCTATGCCGGGGCCCTGGCACGCACCGGGGTGCACACGATTGTGCGGTCGCAGCTGGGCCGGCGCGGTGATTATCTGTCCGCCCTCGACGCCGACCGGGTGGTGCTGGTGGGCGACGAGAGCGGCGATCTGCTGACCGCATTCGACGCGGGTTCCGCCGCGCGGTTTCCGGATCCGACGGCTGCTTCGGATTCGGAAGCCTCAGATTCGAGCGCCACCAGTACCGCACCGTCATCGGCCGCCACCTCGGTGCCCTCGGTATCGGATTCCCTGAGTCGCGCGCTGCCCGAGGGTCTGGCGATCTCCGATATCGCCGACGGCACCGATCTTCGCCCGGAATTCGTATTCTCGAAGGCCGCGGCGACGCGCTTTCCGAGTTCGCTGACAGATCTCGCGCCACGATGCGGTGCACTGTCGGTGGGCATCGCCACCGGTCATGAGCTCGATCCACTGCGGCGGCCGCCGGACCCGCGGCGCGACGTGCTCGACCCGCTGCGCTCGGTCTACGGCTGCGATATCACCCACTACACGGTCTTCCCGAACGACAGCGCGCTGCAGAGTGCGCTGCGGTCCGGCCGGGTTCAGGCCGGTGTGCTGACCGCCCCTGCCGCGCTGCTGACCGGCGGCGTGGGTGATCTCGTCACGGTCGCCGATCCGGAGTACGCGTTCCGGGCGCAGAACGTCGTCCCGCTGTTCCGGCAGGGTTCGCTCAGCGACGTGCAGATCAAAAAGCTGAATTACGTTGCGGGAGAACTGACCACCGACGACTTCACAACGATGATCCGCAAGCTGCGGGACGAGCATGCCAAACCCGCCGACCTGGCCCGCGACTGGCTCGATCTGCACAGTCTGTAGGACGCGGGCGTAATCTCGAGATAGATCATCTACTCGGGAGTCCGAGATGGACGTGGTAATCGGATTGATGGTGTTCACCGCGGGTGTCGTGGTGGGCATGCTGGTGTTCGCCTACGTATATCCGGATTCTCCCGTCGTCCCGCCCGCCGACGCCTTCTTCCTCTACGTAGAGGACGCCGGCGCGCCGCAGCACGTGGGCGGGTTGGTGGTATTGCGCCCCGATCCCTCCGGTGGACCGACCCTCGACGAGGTGCGTGCGCTGGTGCGCGCGGAGTTGGTGCGGCTCCCGCGCTTTCACCAGCGACTGGACTCGCCCGGGCGGTGGTGGCGGTACCGGTGGGTCGAGGCGGGGATCGACTGGGCCTGGCATGTCACCGAAACGGTGCTGGACGCCGATGCGGCGCCCGCCGACCACGCATCCGGAGCATCCGGGACTGCCGGGAAAAGCGCCGCATCGAATGAAACCGACGCCGCCGCAGATCCTTCCGGCTCGATGGCGGCACTGTGCGCGATCGTCAGCGATCTCGCGGCGGTTCCACTTCCACGAGATCGGCCGCTGTGGCGACTGGTGCTGGTGCGGTCCCGGCCCGGCGGCCCGGCGGTGGGAATCGTTCTGCTGCTGCACCATACGGTCGCCGACGGGATCGGCACGGTGGTGCAGGCGTTGCATCTGCTGCGTCCGCCCGTCGACCTGACCATGGGTGCGCCCGACGAACCATTCTGGGGAACAAGGGCTTTGGCGGTCACGGTGGGCCTGGCCCAGCTCGCCGCGCAGGCCCGCCCTCCCGGACGTCTGCCCGCAGGATCCCCGCAGCGGACCTTCGCCGCCGCGACGCTGGATCTGGAAACGGTTCGGGCGGTGGCTCGTTCACGCGATATGCGGGTCACCGACGTGCTGCTCGGCGTCATCGTGGGTGCGGTGCGTCGCACGCGCCCGGATCTGGCCGGGCGCACGGGCGGGACACTGCGGGTGGCGGTGCCGCTGATGGTGCGCACATCCGCCGCCGATGCCGAAGGTAACCGCACCGCCGCGGTGATGATCGATATCCCGTTGACCGATGACGGACCCGACCCCGAGCGCGGACTGGCCGATATTCGCGCCCGCAGCGCCCGCCTGCACACCGGAACCCGTGCGGTTGCCTCACATTTCGTCCTGGCCACGGCGCTGCGTCTGCTGCCGGAGCCCGCGGTGTCGCTCTTCGCGCGCAACGTGTACGGCGGCCGGTTCTTCCACGCCATCGTCTCCAACATGGCCGGGCCCGATCTGCCGATGACGTTCGCGAACGTGCCGATCGCGCAGGTGTTTCCGATTCTGCCGACCGCTCCCGGGGTGCCGCTGGTGGTCGGGCTGCTCAGCTGGAACGGCGTGCTCGGCGTCGGGCTGTCGGTCGACCCGGCCCTTCTGGATCCTGCGCCGTTCACCACTATGTTGCCCGGAATTCTCGCTGAATTCGGCACAAGATCGGCTGTTGCCGATCCGGGTCCGCAAGTGGGCTCCGGCGAGTAACGTGCGGTGCAGTTGATCAAGCACCCGCCGCCACCCGCGACGGCGGGACCGGCGGCGATGCTCTTGGCGCAGGGCGTCGCGCCGGATCACCCCACCCGTGGGAGGCACAGGATGTTCACTCGGACTCTTCTGGCGCGCACGGTCACCGCCTGCACGATGGCCGCGCTCCTGACCACGGCGGCGTGCGGAGGGTCGGGCGGCGCCACATCCTCCGCGAGTCCGTCCGGTACCGCCGCGCCCACCGCGAACCAGGCGGTCACCGAGACTTTCCAGCACTTCTTCGCCGGTACCACCGACGCCGATCACAAGATCGCGTTACTGGAGAACGGCCAGCAGTTCGCGGCCACCATCCGGGCGCAGGCCGGATCTCCGATCGCCAAGAGCACCACGGCGACGGTCGGCAGTGTCAGCAGTACCGACGCCGATCACGCCGATGTGCACTTCACCGTGCTGTTCAACGGTAAGCCCGCCCTGGTCGCGCAACCGGGTTCCGCGGTGCGCGTCGACGGCGCGTGGAAGGTCACCGCCTCCACCTTCTGCGCGCTGCTGACCCTCGAGGGCAACCCTCCGCCGATATGCGCCAAGACCAGCCCGACGCCGACCGCATGAGATGATCATGTCTCGGCTCGGTTCCCAGGACACGCCCGCCACCAGGCCCGGAATCGCACTGCTGACCGTGACCGCGGTGCTGTTCGTGACATTCCTGGACACCACGATCGTCAGCGTCACCCTCGGCAATGTGCAGTCCGACGTGCACGCCGGGGTGGTGTCGCTGCAATGGGTGGTCAACGCCTACACCCTGGTCTTCGCCAGTCTCATGCTGACCGCCGGATCGCTCGGTGACCGTTGGGGCCGCAAGCGGGTGATGATCGCCGGCTTGGTCGTCTTCTGTGCGGGATCGGTGATTTCGGCGCTGGCGGGCACCGTGGCGGTGCTGATCGCCGGGCGTGCGGTGATGGGTCTGGGAGCCGCGGCCTCGGAGCCCGGGACGCTGTCGGTGCTCCGGCACATCTTCCCCGACCGCCGCGCCCGGGCTCGGGCGCTGGGCGCGTGGGCCGCGGTGTCCGGGCTGGCGCTGGCGGCGGGACCGGTCATCGGCGGCCTGCTGGTCGGCGCGTTCGGCTGGCGCGCGGTGTTCTGGTTCAATCTGGCCGTGGGCGTGGTGGTGCTGGCCGCGGCGCTGCGATACGTCCCGGAGAGCGCCGACCCGCAGCCGGGTCCGGTCGATATTCCCGGATTCGTTTTGGGCGCACTGTTTCTGGGGTGCGTGATCTATGCGGGCATCTCGGGTGAGACCGCCGGCTACGGCGCCGCCTCGGTGATCACGCTGTTCGTGATCGGCGGTCTGGCGGGTGCGGGTTTCCTGGTGGTCGAACTGCGCGCGCGCAATCCGATGTTCGATTTCGCCTATCTGAAGCGGCCTTTGGTGCGCAGCGCGCTGATCGTGGCGTTCGCGGTGTACTTCGGAATCTTCTCGATCTTCTTCTTCACCGCCCTGTATCTGCAAGAGGTGGTGAGCTATTCGGGCTGGCGGATCGCGGGCGTCTTCGCGCCGATGGCGGTGGCGATCATCGCCGGCGCGTTGGCCTCGGGGTTCTGGGTGGCCTCGCGGGGCTCACGCACGCCGATGATCGCCGGATGCCTGCTCGGTGCTGCCGGTTTGCTGCTGACCCGTCAATTCCTGGGCGTCACCGTGCATTTCGTTCCGCTGGCGCTGGCGCTGACGGTCGCCGGTCTGGGCTTCGGCATCGCCGTGGTGCCGCTGACCTCGGCGGTGTTGTCCGGTGTGCCGGCGGAGCATTCGGGCATGGCCGCGGCGGCCACCAACACCATGCGCCAGGTGGGCGCGGTCGTCGGCGTCGCGGCGCTCGGATCGCTGGTCAACTCGTTCCTCAACTCCGACTTGACCTCTCGGCTCAACGAGTTGAAGGTTCCGCTCAACTTCCAGTCGATCGTGATCGACGCGATCGAGACCGGCAACGTCCCCTCCGGTGGCGACCAGGCCGCCTCGGCCGCCTACGGGCCTATCGTCGATCAGGTCATCAACGCCACATACGCGGCGTTCCATCGCGGACTCGAAGTGGCGCTGCTGGTTTCGGGCATCATTATTCTGCTCGCCGCGATCCTGACCGCGATATCTCTTCCCCGGCACGACCGTTCGGGGTACGAGTACGAGAGCTGAACCGTCCCATGCGACCGGAGCGGGGTCCGGAGAGACCCCTCCGCGCCCCGGGCTCGACCGCTCCGGTCGCATTCTCACCGTAGGAGAGCGGAGAATCCGGATGAAGCGGCCAGACCGGATTCGGCGGGGAAACCGCTGATCGTTGCCATGATCGGAATAATCCGGACCGGAATTTCGTGCACCGGGCGATCAGCGGCCCAGGGCGGCGCTGAGCGTCGGATGTGCTGCCAGCCCGGGTAGTGAGTCGACGAGCATATCGATCAGCTGCTCGCGGGTGACGGTCTCGGTGGTCAGCCAGCTCAGCGTGACCTCCTCCACGAACGCGATCCAGCCCCGCACGGCCAGGGCCAGGCGCGGACGGTCGGGGTCGTCGGCGGGAAGCGGTAGTTCGGCCAGGATGCGCTCGGCCATCGCGGCGCGGGTCGCATCGACCAGCGCCATCAGTTCGGTACCGGCGGGACGGCGCAGCAGGGCGAGATAGGAGGTGCGGTTCTCGGCGACGTACTCGACGTAGCGGTGGACCGCGTCGTGCAGCATCGCGCCCAGCATCAGACTGCGGTCGGGGGCGGTGCGGGCGAGTAGCTCGGCGTTCGCGTTGGCCACGATCGCCAGCTGGAACTCCTGTTTGGAGGAGAAGTAGTGGAACAGCAGACCCCGGGAGATTCCGGCCTGTGCGGCGATCTCGCCGATCGAAATATCCTCCAGAGCCCGTTCGCGCAGCATCCGGGTGCCCAGGGTGATGAGCTGATGGCGGCGCTCCTCTGGACTCAGGCGCACCCGCTTCGCACCACCATCTCTTCCGGCCACGGGACCATCCTACTGAACGCGAGTCAATACTATTGACTCCGGATCAATAACGTCTTACGCTCGAGTACATGAGTCGCAAGGTTACAGACAGTGATGGTGTCTATGGCCCTCGGAAGTGATCGGGAATCCCGACATGTGCACGTCCTCATCGTCGGCAGCGGGTTCTCGGGCCTGGGTATGGCCATCCGGCTCGCGCAACAGGGGGTGCGGGACTATCTGGTCCTCGAGCGGGGCAACGACGTCGGGGGCACCTGGCGCGACAACACCTACCCCGGCGCGGCCTGCGATGTGCCCTCGCAGCTGTACTCGTACTCCTTCGCGCTGAACCCGGACTGGTCCCGCTCGTTCTCCAAACAGCCGGAGATCCAGCGCTACATCCAGGGTGTCGCCGACCGATACGGCGTGCGGGACAAGCACATCTTCGACTGCGAGATGACAGAGGCCCGCTGGGATTCCGACACCGCCCACTGGCAGGTACACACCAGCAAGGGTACCTTCACCGCCGATATCCTGATCTCCGCGGTCGGCGCGCTGTGCGAGCCGAATCTTCCGGATATCAAGGGCATCAACACCTTCCAGGGGAAGGTTTTCCACTCCGCGCGCTGGGATCACGAGGCGGATCTGACCGGCAAGCGCGTCGCGGTGATCGGTACCGGCGCCTCGGCGATCCAGATCGTGCCGTCCATCGCACCGAAGGTCGCGCGTCTGGACCTTTACCAGCGCACCGCGCCTTGGCTGCTGCCGCGTAACGACCGGCCGTACACCTCGGCGGAACGGTTCGTCTTCGAACACGTTCCGGGCGTGCAGCGGCTGTATCGCGCGGGCATCTACGCCGCGCGCGAGGCCCAGGTCATCGGCCTGGCCAAATTCCCGCCCGCCATGCTGGTGCTGGAAACGATCGCCCGGGCCAAACTCCGTTCCCAGGTGCGCGATTCGCGGTTGCGGGAGAAGGTGACGCCGAACTTCCGCATCGGCTGCAAGCGCATGCTGGTCTCCAACGACTACTACCCGGCGCTGGGGCGCGACAACGTGGACGTTGTCACCGACGGCATCGCCGAGATCCGCGCCGGTTCGATCGTGACCACCGACGGCGCCGAGCGCGAGGTCGACGCCATCGTGGTCGCCACCGGATTCCACGTCACCGACTCGCCGGCGTACGAGACCATCACCGGCCGCGACGGCCGCACGCTCGCCGAGGTGTTCGAGGCCGAGGGCCAGCAGGGCTACAAGGGGTCGGCGATCGCCGGATACCCCAACCTGTTCTTCCTGCTCGGCCCGAACGTCGGACTGGGCCACACCTCGATCGTGTACATGATCGAATCGCAGATCGCCTACATCGCCGATGCCGTCGCCACCATCGATCGCCGCGGTCTGCGCACGGTCGAGGTGCGAAAGGACGTGCAGGACAGCTTCAATCGGACGCTGCAGGGCAAGTTGGTCCGCAGCGTCTGGAACACCGGTGGCTGCGCCAGCTGGTATCTGGACAAGTACGGCAATAACACCACGCTTTGGCCGGATTTCACCTTCCGCTTCCGTAAGCTGTTGGAAAAATTCGACGTGCCGGCCTACGAGACGACGACGCGTAGCCGGGACATCGAGGCGGGGGCCGAATCGAAGGTGGTGGCAGGGTAATGAGCAACAGTGACGCCTATTTCCGCGGCAAGGTCTGCGTGATCACGGGCGCCGGATCCGGTATCGGCCGCGCGCTGGCCGAGAACCTGGCCGGCCGTGGCGCGAAACTCGCGCTGTCCGACATCGATGCCGAGGGCCTGGCCGAAACCGTGCGCCGCAGTGAGGCACTGGGCGCGCAGGTCAAGTCCGACCGGCTCAATGTCGCCGAGCGGGAGGCCGTCCTGCTCTACGCCGACGCCGTGCACAAGCACTACGGCGTCGTGCATCAGATCTACAACAACGCCGGCATCGCCTTCCACGGCGAGGTGATCGACTCCCAGTTCAAGGACATCGAGCGCATCATGGATGTCGACTTCTGGGGAGTCGTCAACGGCACCAAGGCATTTCTTCCCCATCTGATCGAATCCGGTGCGGGCCACGTGATCAACGTGTCCAGCCTGTTCGGCATCATCGCGATTCCCGGCCAGAGTGCCTACAACGCGGCGAAATTCGCGGTGCGCGGCTTCACCGAGTCGCTGCGCCAGGAGATGCTGGCCCGCAAGCATCCGGTGCAGGTCACCTGCGTGCATCCCGGCGGCATCAAGACCGCCGTGGCACGCAACGCCACCTACGCCGAGGGCATCGACGCCAAGCAGCTCGCGTCGTTCTTCGACAAGACGCTGGCGCTGCACACCCCCGAGATGGCCGCGCAGACCATCACCGAGGCCGTGGCGAAGGGGCACGGCCGCGTGCTGATCGGCTGGGAGGCCAAGGCATTGGATCTGTTCGTGCGCACCACCGGCTCGTACTATCAGCGCATCGCGAACCTGGTGAACCGACGATTCCTTCCGTGAACTGAAAAGGACTGCCATGTCCGGTATTTCGCTGCCACTGCCCTTGGCTCGGGCGATCCTGCATCCGGTGTTCCGATATTCCATGAATGTCCGGCTACCGTGGCGCGTACAACGCGCGGCGCTGGATGCCGAGGCCGTACTCCAGATGTCACCGAAGGGCACCCGGGTGGACCGGCTGCCTCTGGGCGGTCGCGCTACCGAACGGGTCACCGTCGGCCGGGCCGGATCGCCCTTCGCGCTGCTGTATCTGCACGGCGGCGGGTACACGGTCTGCTCGCCACGGACGCACCGGCCCCTGGCCGCGCACCTGGCCGAGGCGCTCGACGCCCCGGTGTACGTACCGGACTACCGGCTGGCGCCCGAACATCCGTATCCCGCCGCCCTGGACGACGCCGAGGCGGCCTACCTGGAGCTGCTGTCCACCGGGTTGACTCCGGAAGGGCTTGCGGTAGCCGGTGATTCGGCCGGTGGCGGCCTGTCGCTCGCACTGGCCCAGCGATTGCGCGACCGGCACGGGATCCGGCCCGCCGCACTGGGGTTGATCGCACCCTGGAGCAATCCGAACGAAGTACCGCCCCGCGAGCGAGACCTCGTGATCAATCGGGCATGGTCGCAAGCCAGCGCGGCCGCCTACCTGGGGGACGCCGATCCCCTCGATTCCGGCTATGCCCCGCTGCTGGGTGAGATGAGCGGACTTCCGCCGACCTATGTGCAGGTCGACGACGGTGAGATGCTGCGCGCCCAGTGCGGGCGACTGGTGGCGGCGCTGCGGGAGGCCGACGTGCCGACGCAGTTCTCGGTGACCCGCGGGCTCTGGCATGTCGCGCAGCTGCAGGCCGAGATGGTCACGCCCGCGGCGGCCGAGCTGCGCGCGCTCGGTGATTTCCTCGGCGAAGCGCTGCGAACGGCGCAAACGGGCTCAATAAGATAGGTTGCGACCATTCCGCGACGGGGAGACGCGCTCGGGCGTCGGGTGCGGGTCTGCGGTGCGGCTGGCGTAAATTACTGGTGAGTTAACCACGCGGAAGGGCAGCGATGCGAGAGTTCGAAGTCCCGGCTACCTATACGATCCCCGAGGACGTCAACGTCTCGGACGGCGCCTTTCGGCATGCCGAGCGCACGCCCAACCTGGTGGTTTTCAACCGGCCGGACGGCAAGGGCGGCTGGACCGACGTGACCGCGAAGCAGTTCGCGCAGGCTGTCACGGGCGTGGCCAAGGGTCTGATCGCCTCGGGCGTCGAACTGGGCGACCGCGTCGGGATCATGGCATCCACCCAGTACGACTGGGTGGTGCTCGACTTCGCCATCTGGGCCGCCGGCGGCTGCACCGTGGCGATCTTCGACAGCTCCTCGGCCGAGCAGGCCAAGTGGATCCTCCAGGATTCCTCCACCAAGCTGCTGGTGGTCGAGACCGACAAGCAGCGCGCGATGATCGGCGAGATCGAGTCGGCGCTGCCGGAGCTGAAGGAAACCCTGCTGTTCGGCAAGGGCGCGATCGACGAGCTCACCGCCCGCGGCGCGGAGTTGGACGACGCCGTGGTGCACGAGCGCCGCGCCCAGCTGAAGGCCAGCTCCCCGGCCAGCCTGATCTACACCTCCGGCACCACCGGGCGGCCCAAGGGCGTCATGCTCTCGCACGCCAACCTGTACGCCGAATCGGTGGCCGACCGGGCGGTCATGCCGCAGGACCTGCGCCCGGGCAAGCGGTCGCTGCTGTTCCTGCCGCTGGCACACGTGTTCGCCCGCGCGGTGGCGCTGGCCGCCTTCGACGCCGGGGTCACCGTCGCGCACACCGCCGACTGGTCGACGCTGGTCGAGCAGTTCGGGGTGTACAAGCCGGACTTCATCGTCTCGGTGCCCCGGGTGTTCGAGAAGGTGTTCAACGGTGCGAAGCAGCAGGCGCAGGACGGTGTCAAGGGGAAGATCTTCGACGCCGCCGCGACGACCGCCATCGCGTACAGCCAGGCGCTGGACAACGGCGGACCGGGGCTGGCACTCAAGGTTCAGCACGCGGTCTTCGACAGGCTCGTCTACGCCAAGCTGCGCACGGCGATGGGCGGACAGTGCACGTCCGCGGTGTCCGGCGGTGGCCCGCTGGGTGCGCGGCTGGGTCATTTCTTCCGCGGCGTCGGCGTCAACGTCCGCGAGGGCTACGGCCTGACCGAGACCACCGCCGCCATCACGGTGAACACCCGCGAGTACACCCGCATCGGCTCGGTCGGCCGCCCGCTGCCCGGCCACGGCGCGAAGATCGCCGAGGACGGCGAGCTGCTGGTCCGCGGCCCGGTGGTGTTCAGCGGTTATTGGGGTAACGCCGCGGCCACCGAGGACGCGTTCACCGACGGCTGGTTCAAGACCGGCGACCTGGGCGCCATCGACGGCGACGGCTTCGTCACCATCACCGGCCGCAAGAAGGAAATCCTGGTCACCGCCGGCGGTAAGAACGTCTCCCCGGCCGTGCTGGAGGATTCGCTGCGCGGCAACCCGCTGATCAGCCAGGTCATGGTCGTCGGCGACGGCAAGCCGTTCATCGCCGCCCTGATCACCCTGGACGTCGAGGCGCTGCCGGGCTGGAAGGACCGCCACAACCTGCCCGCCGACACTCCGATCGAGAAGCTGATCGAGAACCCGGACCTGGTCGCGGAGATCGACGCCGCCGTCGCCGAGACCAACAAGCTGGTCTCGCACGCCGAGGCGATCAAGAAGATCCGCATCCTCCCGGTCGACTGGACCGAGGAGAGCGGCGAACTCACCCCGAAGATGTCCCTCAAGCGCGCGGTCGTGATGAAGAACTACGCCTCCGACGTCGAGGCCATCTACGGCTGAGCGTCACTGCGCGACAAAGAGTTTCATAGCCACCTGCCCGCCCGCTCCGCCGAGTGGGCAGGTGTGCATCCGCATGGTGTGCTGTCGGATCAGCGACCGCCGTCTGCCGTCCAGACGACCACCAGTTCTGCGTCCATGTGTGCGGCTGGATAGCCGTCTATATGGGCAGCACCTAAGCGTCCAAATGCTCAGCTCGTGCGCGTCCATATGCGCAAGCTCGTGGATATTGAAGTCGTGCCCAGCACCGAAGTCAGGACTGATCGCTCGAAGAGCGCAGGTTGCGGTGGCTGAGGCGTGAGAAGATACGCTCTGCGCCCTGCCGATCGGAACACCTTGGCGCGCGGGACTGTAGGAAACCCGCGATTGATGAGCAGATAACTGTCCCAGTGGATGACGCACGATGATGTTCTGCGAGGTTATCGCTGTGGGGGTGCGGGCCAGTCGGTGGTGGGGATGACCGCGCCTACCGCGCCTACCGCGGCGCCGGTGCGGTCGAAAACTGTTCCGGCGATGCAGGATTCGCCCAGGACTGCCTCGTCGCACTCGTAGGCTATGCCCGAGGCGGTGACCGGTTTCAGGTGGTCGGCCAGGGCCGTGGTCGAGGTGATCGTCTCGCCGGTCATGCTGCGCAGGGGGCCGGGTTCGGTGTGGGGCTCGAAGGCCAGGATGGCCTTGCCCAACGCGCTGGCGTGCGCGGGGATTTCGATGCCGACCTCGGGCATCTGGCGGCTGCCGTCGGGGCGGGGCTCGTGGTGGATGATGACGATGTCGTCGCCGAACAGGACGCCGACGCGCACGGCCAGGCCCGTGCCGCGAGCCAGTTCGTGGGCCCAGGTGAGTGAGCGTGCACGCAGGTCGAGGGTGTCGAGGTAGACGTTGCCCAGCCGCAGGACCGCCGGGCCGAGCTGATAGCGCCCGCCGCCGTGCTCCTGCACCACCACGCCGTGCGCGGCCAGGGTGCGCACGATGCCGTGCACGGTGGTGGCGGCCAGACCGAGCTCGGCCGCCAGTTCGGACAGCGTCATCCGACGAGAACCCTGTAGCGCGAACAGGATTCGTACCGCACGATCGACCGATTGGATCATGCGGACGCCCGTATCCGCCGGATCGCCACGTGCCATCGGATCGCTCTGCCTTCCGGGTCTTGTGAGCTACGCAACATCGACGTAGCCTACGAGTAATTCGACATTATCGAATAGCGTTCGTAAATACCATGGGAGACTTCCATGAAGAAGCTCATCAACGACCCGGCGGATATTGTCGGCGAGGCCCTGGCCGGAATCGCCGCGGCACATCCGGAACTGCGGGTCGACGAGAAGAACAGGCTGGTCCTGCGGGCCGACGCGCCCGTGCCGGGCAAGGTGGGACTGGTCTCCGGCGGTGGATCCGGGCACGAGCCGCTGCACGGCGGGTTCGTCGGGTTCGGGATGCTCGACGCCGCCTGTGCCGGTGAGGTGTTCACCTCGCCGGTGCCGGATCAGATTCTCGCCGCGACCGCCGCCGTCGACGCCGGTGCGGGCGTGCTGCATATCGTGAAGAACTACACCGGCGATGTGATGAACTTCGACATGGCCGCCGAACTCGCCGCGGCCGAATCCGGCGCCGAGGTGGTGGCCGTGGTGGTGAACGACGATGTGGCCGTGCAGGACAGCACCTACACCGCGGGCCGTCGCGGGGTCGGCGGCACAGTGATCGTGGAGAAGGTCGCGGGCGCGGCAGCCGAACAGGGACGCCCGCTGGCGCAGGTCGCACGGATCGCGAACGTGGTGAATGCGAACTCGCGCAGTATGGGCATGGCGCTGACCTCCTGCACCGTGCCCGCCGCGGGAAAGCCCACCTTCGAGCTGGGCGAGTCCGAGATGGAGATCGGGATCGGCATTCACGGCGAACCCGGGCGCCGCCGGGCGCCGCTCGCCCCCGCGCGCGAGGTAGCCGAAATGCTGATGGAGCCGATCCTCACGGATCTGCCGTTCACCAGGGGCGACGCCGTGATCTGCTTACTCAACGGCATGGGCGGCACCCCGCTGCTCGAGCTGTACGTGATGTACAACGAGGTGGCGCGGATCCTGCGCGGGCACGGCGTCGAGGTCGCGCGCTCGCTGGTCGGGCCCTACATCACCTCGCTGGAGATGGCGGGTTGCTCGGTGACCCTGACCAAGGCCGACGACGAACTGCTGACGCTGTGGGATGCGCCGGTGCGCACGCCGGGCCTGCGCTGGGGAGTATGAGGATGACCCTGGATCCGATCGAATGGATGCGTGAGTTCGCCGCTCTCGTCGACGAAAACGCCGACGCACTCACCGAATTCGACGCCGCCATCGGCGACGCCGACCACGGCAGCAATATGCGCCGGGGAACCGCCGCGGTCGTCGCGGCCTTGGCCGAGAGCCCGCCCGAGACACCGGCGGCGGCATTGAAACAAGTGGGAATGACGCTGATCCGCTCGGTGGGCGGCGCCAGCGGCCCGCTGTACGGCACCTTCTTCCTGCGCGCCGCCTCGGCTTGCGGCGAGAACGGTTTGGACGCAGCGGGGTTCGCGGCCGTTGTTCGCGCGGGGCTCGACGGCATCGTGGCGCGGGGTAAGGCCGAGCCGGGGGATAAGACCATGCTCGACGCGCTGTCCCCGGCGGTCGACGCGTTGGATGAAAGTGTCCGTGCGGGAGAGGAGTTGGTGCAGGCTCTGGATGCCGCCCTGGCCGCCGCCGAGAAGGGGCGCGACGCCACCACGCCGATGCAGGCGCGCAAAGGCCGCGCGTCCTACCTGGGGGAACGCAGTGTGGGGCATCAGGATCCGGGGGCGACCAGCGTAACCCTGTTGATCCGCGCCGCTCGACAGGCCGTGCGGTGATGTCCTGGCGGTCCGCTGTCGGCACGGCGGGGACGTTCCCGTCGGGTTATCCGGCGTACTCACGGCGATCCGGCAGGGTGGTTCGCCGATGATCGGCATAGTCGTTGTCTCCCATAGCCGTTCGTTGGCCACCGCTGCGGTGGCCCTGGCAGGCGAGATGCTGCACCAGCAGGCGGTGCGGATCGAGATCGCCGCCGGGCTAGACGACGTCACCTTCGGCACCGACGCGGTCGCCGTGGCCGGCGCCATCACCGCCGCCGACTCCGGTGACGGCGTGCTGATCCTGATGGATCTCGGCAGCGCGGTGCTGTCCGCCGAACTCGCGCTGGATCTGCTGGAGACCGAGCATCGGGTTCGCCTGTGCGCCGCGCCGATCGTGGAGGGACTGGTCGCGGCGGCGGTGTCCGCTGCGGGTGGGGCGGGGCTGGACGAGGCCGCCGAGGAGGCGGATAACGCCCTGCTGGGTAAGCGTGCGCAGTTGGGGG
>NZ_JAGPOX010000081.1 GCF_019038435.1 Nocardia alni | reverse complement strand
GTGGGTGGGTGGCCGGGTTCGCCGGTACCCGATCAGAGTTACCCGCTTCTTGCGGTGATCGAGGGGTTGCGGTGCGGCTGGGGGGCGGTTGGGTGCCGTTGAGCGTTGCGTTGCCGAGCGGTAATTAGGTGCCATTGGGCGTCACCGAGTAGTTGGTGGGTGCCATTGGGCGTCACCGAGTAGTTGGTGGGTGCCGTTGGGCGTCACCGAGTAGTTGGTGGGTGCCGTTGGGCGTTGCCGAGTGGTTGGTTGTTGGGTGCCGTCGGTCCGTTGGTCCTCTGGGCTGTTCGAAACTTGTGTGCTGGGTCTTCTCGGTGGTGTGACTCGATGCGATTACATGTTTGAATGCGCATAGGTCGATAAAGGTATTCCAAATTGCGACTCTCGGACTGAGAGTCGCTTGCCGATATTCGCCGAATCATGTTTCGGCGCACCGGGGTTGGCTCGGATTGAGGCGGCCGATTTCGAACTCCGGTGTCCAGTCCCGGAACTCACGCCTCGGTAACCCGGCGGGCCCTCCCCCATTGCGGAGCTCGGCTCCCTGCCGCAGCATGCGGACCGAGGTCGCTTGTGCAACATGGGATCTCCGCCTGGCGGGATTCGCCCGGCGTCGGAACGTGCTGTGCGAACGCGATCGGACCCGTAAGCTGCCCGGGTGATCGAAGCAGTTGTTTTCGACGTCGGTGAGACCCTGGTGAACGAGAACCGCAGGTTCGAGCTGTGGGCCGACTGGATCGGTGTGCCGCGCCTGACCTTCGCGGCGACGCTCGGCACGGTGATCGCCGCGAACCGCGACTACACCGAGATCTTCGAGATCTTCCGCCCCGGATTCGACTTCGATCGCGAATGGCCGCTGTTCGAGGCCGAGCACGGGCCGGGCATCCAGGCCGAGGATCTGTACCCCGATGTGCGGCAGTGCTTCACGGGCCTGCGCGCCCTCGGCGTCTGGGTCGGCATCGCCGGCAATCAGCCCGCGCGCACCACCGAATTGCTGCGCGGGTTCGACCTGGACTGCGACTTCATCACCACCTCGGCCGAATGGGGTGTACGCAAGCCCGATCCGGCGTTCTTCGAGAAGGTCGCGGCCACCGCGCCCTGCTCTCCCGACCGGATCCTGTACGTCGGCGACCGTGTCGACAACGACGTCGTCCCGGCCGAGGCCGCCGGTCTGCGCTGCGCCTTCCTCCTGCGCGGCCCGTGGGCCTGGATCCACCGCGACTCCCCCGACGCGGCCCTGGCCGACTGGCGGCTGAACGATCTCATCGAACTCCCCGCCATGGTCGCCGCCGACGCCATCCTCGCATGAGACGGCCGACCCGGCACGACACAACCCCCGCATCAAAATGATCACACCTACGGGTTCCGGAACCGTTTCACACTTACTCTGGATGCATGATGTACCGGCTGCTGGCGGATGCCGCTGCGGGAGTGCATTTCCTGTTCGTCACCTACTTGGTGGTGGGCGGATATCTCGCATGGATGTGGCGATGGACCATCTGGACTCATCTCGCGGCGGTGGGATGGGGGTTCAGCACTGTGCTGTTCACCATCTCCTGCCCGCTCACCCATCTGGAGAACTGGGCGCGATTACGCGGCGGAGAGGCCGAGCTGCCATCGGGCGGATTCATCAACCACTACATCACCGGGGTCCTGTATCCGCGTGGTGACCTGGATCTGGTGCGGGTGCTGGTGGTGATCGTCGTGGCCTTGTCGTGGAGCGCGTACGTGTGGATACCGCGTCACCGCCGCTCGCTGGAGGCGCATCCGACCACGCGGTAGCACCTGACGGGCTCTCGTCGACACCGGGCCGCCCGCGCCAAGGTCGACGCGGATCATGTCGGCCGATCGATGACGTATTCGGCTATCTCGCTAACCTTTTCACCGAGGTGGGAGTGGCCTCGGCGCAGGCGGCCGACTCGAAAACGCCTGTCGGACCGACTCACTTGGTGTACAGCGCTTTTATCGCGAGCTTCACGTCCTCACCCCGCAGCGGGTCGCTGCTCGGGCCCATCAGCGACAGTATCGCGACGCCCTGGAACAGCAGGAAGTAGACTTTCGCCACCGCGTGCGACTCTTCGGTGGACAGGTTCGGGTGCACCGACCGCAGCAGCGCGGACAGTTCCGAGTAGGCCCCTTCGGTCGCGGCGGACAGGTATCCCTGGGACTCGGGCGTATGGGCGATGCGCACCCCGTTCTCCAGGCTGAGCATCAACTCTTCGCGGCGCTCGAAGGCGAGGTTCAGCATCGCGTCCCAGGTCCACTCGACCGACTCCGCCAGCGAGTGCCCCTCCCCGGTATCGCGGATGATCGCATCCATACCGTCGCCGATCTCGCTGCCGATCCCCTCGGTGATCGCCTCGGCGATCAGGCGGTCCTTGGATCCGAAGTGGTAGCCGATGGCCGCCAGGCTCACCCCGGCCGCCCCGGCGATATCTCGCGCGGTCACCTTGGCCAGGCCGCGTTCCAGAACCGCCTTCCTGGCTCCTGCCAGTAGATCTTCCCGATTACCCATATCCCCAGGCTACCGCGTCTTAGACATTTGTACTAGACAGGTGTGCCAATCATGTGAGACATTTGTCTAAGACGTTCGATCCAATCTTTCCAGTCAGACAGGAATTACTCATGAGCGCCACACCCAACTCCCCGCACATTCTGATCTCCGGCGGCGGTATCGCCGGGAATGCTGTTGCGCTGCAACTGCTTTCCGCCGGAATCCGAGTCACCGTCGTCGAGCGCGCGGCGGCCCCCCGGCCGGGCGGGCAGGCCGTCGATCTACGTGGTCCGAGCCGTGAGGTCGCCGAGCGGATGGGGCTCATGCCGGGCATCCGCAAGCACCAGCTGAACGAGCTCGGTATGAGCTATATCGACGCCAAGGGCCGCACGTTCTCGAGCATCTCGATGGAGGCCTTCGAGGGTAAGGGGCCGGTGGCCGATATCGAGATCACCCGCGGCGACCTCAACCAGGTGCTGCTCGACGAGATCGTCGCGGCGGGCGGCACCCCGGACTACCGCTACGGCGAATGGATCACCGCGCTGCGCCAGGACGACACCGGCGTCGAGGTCGACTTCAGCTCCGGATGCACCGAGCGATTCGACCTGGTCGTCGGGGCCGACGGCGTCCATTCGGCGACCCGCCGCCTGGCCTTCGGGCCCGAGGAGAAGTTCGGCACCTACCTCGGCGGCTACATGTCCTTCTTCACGATGCCCACGCCACCGAACGTCCGGCCCGGCTGGTTCGCGATGCAGTTCGTCCCCGGCGCCACCGTGGGCATCCGGCCCGACCACGACCCCGCCACAGCCAAGGCCATCCTCACCGTCCGTCGCGACGATCAAGATCCCACCCTGCGTGGCGATACCGTCGCGCAGCACCGCCTGTTCGACAAGTACCTCACGGAAGCCGGCGACGGGTGGCACGCGCCGGCCATTCGCGAGGCCATGACCACCACGCCCGACTTCTACTTCGACGAACTCGTCCGGATCGACATGCCCACGCTCAACGCCGGGCGTGTGACACTGCTCGGTGACGCCGGATACTGCGGTTCGCCGATGACCGGCATGGGGACCGCTATGGCGATAGTCGGCGCATACGTGCTGGCCGGCGAGATCGCCTCCACTCCCGACGACATCGCGGGCGCGCTGCGGCGCTACGAGGAGAAGGTCACCCCATTCCTGGACGAGGCCAAGCAGATGCCGGGTGGGGGCATCAAGATGATGATCTCGCACTCCCGATTCGGCACCGCCGTGATGCGCACCACCAACCGCATCATGTTCTCTCGCCCGATGCGGCCGCTGATGATGAAGATATTCTTCGGCAAGGGAGAGGACTACACGCTGCCGACGTACTGAGGCCCACGGACTAGGATTCACCCCGTGCCGCAGAAGATCATCATGGATGTCGATACCGGCATCGACGATTCGCTCGGACTGCTGTATCTGCTCGCCAGCCCGCAGGCGCGGATCCTGGGGATCGCCTCGACCGCGGGCAATGTGCCCGCGCCGCAGGTCGCGGCCAATAATCTGGCGCTACTGGACCTGTGCCGGGCGCCCGATATCGAGGTGGCGCTCGGCGCGGCGGAGCCGTTGGCGATCCCGTTGCGGACCACCGAGGATACGCACGGGCCGCAGGGAGTCGGGTACGCGGAGTTCCCGCCCTCGTCACGGCGGCTGTCCGAGCGGTCCGCGGCGCAGATGTGGGTGGATCTGGTGCGGGAGTATCCGGGCGAGATCATCGGGCTGTGCACCGGGCCGCTGACCAATCTCGCGCTCGCGCTGCGGATGGAACCGCAACTGCCGCGGCTGCTTCGGCGGCTGGTGGTGATGGGCGGAGCGTTCAACCATCCGGGTAATACGACGCCCACCAACGAGTGGAATGTGCATGTGGATCCGGAGGCGTGGAAGGAGGTCTTCGACGCCTTCTCCGCGGCACCCGCCGACCGGCGGCCAGTGGTGTGCGCCCTGGACATCACCGAGACCATCGAGATGCGTCCGCATCATCTGATCCGGCTGGCCGAACGCGCGGGCAGCGTTCCGGTGCAAGAGGTTTCGGAGTTCGACACGCCCGGTACCCGGTCCGAGGCCAGCAATCCGATCGTCCGGTTCCTCACCGACGCGGTCCGGTTCTACTTCGAGTTCCACCGACAGTACGACCAGGGCTACCTCGCCCATATGCACGACCCGTTCGCCGCGGCCGTCGCTCTCGATCCGAGTCTCGCGATGACCCGCCCGGCCACGGTGGACGTCGAACTCGCCGGAACCCTCACCCGGGCGACCACCGTCGCGGACTGGGCGGGAATGTGGGGGCGGGAGCCGAATGCGGACATCGTGGTCGGCACCGATCCGAAGATATTCTTCGATCAGCTGATCGACCGTGTCGGCGATTTTGCCCGCACGGTGTACCCGATCGAGTAGGTTGGGAGCGTTCACGGGCGGGCGCATCTGGTCCAGGGGACGCCCTGTCGCTGATTACGCGAGCCCGGGCCGTTGGAAAGTCCAATTCCACTGATTGCTCGACTTCGTTCAGCTCCTGTAGCTCAGTGGGTGAGAGCAGCACTCTTATACTCAGTCGGACTCCGCGCGAAGCCGTCCGCCTGGGCCGCTCTGGTCCAGGTCAGAGGCTCTTTGGTGTCCCGTCGATTCCGTCCTGTCCGGCTCGTACCTGCCCGTCTTGGCACACTCTTGGCACACTCGGAAATTCCCTCTGACCGGCAACAACTTCACCGAATCGTTAGGAGCTTCGATGACAAATCCTGAAGCCGACGCTACGGCAAGCTCAAGCCGGAGTCCTCGTCGGTTCCCTCAGCAGAACCAGGATGTACACCGCGCCTGGTATCGACAACCCACTCCCACACGATGTTCGATGGAGGAGGCTCTTCGACCATCATCAGCCTGTGCAGGCAGCGGTTCAGCTCAGGACCATGCCTCAGCACGCGACACCGCCGAGGTGGGGCATCCTCATGGACAACGCCACAATCGCCTGTCCGACTTGCAGCCGTAACGATTGGGTGCAGAGCATCCCCGCACTCCGCTCCACCGGCATATCGACAGTGTCCGGTTCGGCCGAAAGACAGCAGGCGGTCGCCGAACGCGCTGAGGTCCAGTGGTTTTCGACCGCTGCGTCCCGGGAACAGCAGTGGCGCGCGGTGATCGGCGGCGACGGTGGTAGGGGCGATGACATGCAGCTGCCGAGGTGGAGGGCAGTTGGTACAGTAGGGCGGCCAGCACCGGGGGAAGTATCAGGTCGTGGTCCTCGAGCCGCAGGTAGTTGTCTGTGCCCACTGGTCAGGCGACGGACTGGGGCGGGTGTTGTTCGAAGGCACAGATTTCCTCGCTGATTGCATCGGGATCGCATTCCTGGATGAAATGCCTGGCGCCTACCAGGATTCGGGTGTGGTGTCGGGGAAAGGCGGCTTCGAACCGTGTGCGTTCACTGTCTTTGAATCCGGTGTCGGCGCTGCCCCACAACAGCAGCGCCGGCTTGTCGGCGAGTTTGGTCAATCCTTGCTCGACTGTGGCGAGGTAGTCACGGCTGGCCAGGATTTCGTGCGGGAAGATCGCTGTGGGTTGACGTGACGCTGGGGTGGGGAAGGGGCCGCGGTAGGCGGCTTTCTCGGCGTGAGTCATGGGGTGAGTGACGCCCGCTGGCATCAGCCAGACGACGAACGCGTTGAAGCGCCGGATCAGCCAGCGGCTCAACGGATTGCCGGCGACGCGGGAGAAGATGGCGATGTGCGGGATGTTCTGCGCGGGCCAGGCCCAGGTGTTGCCGATGATCAGGGAGTGGATCAGGTCGGGGCGCCGTCCGGCGACGCCGAGCCCGATCGGGCCGCCCCAGTCGTGCACCATGAGTCGGATGTCGGACAATCCCAGTGCGGTGATGAAGTGCTCCACGACGAGCGAGTGCTGTTCGGGTTTGAAGGTGTATCCCGGTCCGGCGGTGCTCAGACCGAAGCCGGGGTAGTCCAGGGAGATGCAGCGAAACTGCGCCGACAGCGTGGTGATGATGTGCCGGTACAGAAACGACCAGGTGGGGTTGCCGTGCAGCAGCAACAGCACCGGCCCGGAGCCTTCGTCGACGTAGTGCACGGTGTGGCCGTCGAGGTGCAGGTAGTGGTTCTCGAACGGGTAAAGCGTGGTGTCGAGCCAGTCCGGCACCACAGGGGCGGGGTTCACGAGCGTGCCTTCGCGGCGTCGTTGTCGGCGACCTTGTTCATCAGGGTGAAGAGTGTGTTCGGCGCCATCCGCGCCATCGCGTAGAGGAATTTCGCTTGTCCTACGCGTAGTTCGGTCGTCCCGTTGATCAGTGCCGTGACCACGGCTGAGCCGACGGCGTCGGGTTTGATCTTGGAGCCGCCGTAGTCGCCGGTGAGTTCGGTGTCCACGGTGGGGGGCAGCACCTCCAACACGTGCAGGGCCTCGCGCCGGGTCTGGTGGCGCAGCGTTTGACTGAAGGCGTGCACGCCGGCCTTGGCGGTCGCGTAACCGGGTGTGCGGCCGAAGGGTGCGTAGATCAGGCCGGTGCTGACGTTGACCACCGCCGCCTCGGGACGGCTCAGCAGCGTGGGCAGCAACGCCATCGTCAGATGTATCGGAGCCGAGAGGTCCACAGCCAGTTCACCCTCCATCATGAGCATGGCGCGCTGGTCGTGTAGGTCGATGTCGGTCATGGTGCCGGCATTGTTGACCAGAACCTCGAGGGGTCGGCCGCCAGCGAGGTAGCGGGCGAGGCGGTCCCGGTCGCTTTCTTTGGCGAGGTCGGCCACAAAGGTGGTGATGCCGGTGTCGCGGCCCTGCGCTGCGGCCAGCCGCTGCGGGTTTCTTCCCACGATCAAGACGTAGGCGCCGGCGGTGCGTAGCGCCCTGGTGATCGCCAGCCCGATACCGGACCCGCCCCCGGTGACGACGGCGAACTTGCCCTCTAACTTCACTGTATTTTCCCTTCGCCGGCGAACTCCGGTATTCCATTCGTCTGACTGTCGGATAGCTAGATAGTCAAGTTGCTAGATGCTCCGACTATTCAAGTATTGCACAACGTCGGGCAGGCGCAAGTGGCGGTGACGACTGCTTCGGTCGTCGGGCGGCACGGCCGGTCACGTCGACGAAGGATGGTTCGATGCACGCCATCTAGCCTGACCTTCCCTCTGGACGGACGGCGTCATAGATACTTCGTCGTTCGCCTGCGCCGGTCCACCCACTCGACGCGAATCGCTTAATACGCAGGTAGTTGAACTATCCTGCAACGGGAAGATCTAATGACGGTCGCGATAGAATCAGTTGATTCCGCCCGCAAACGACACGGGAGCGCGCATGGCAAGCGAGATCACCAAGTCCGGTTCAACGCCGCCGTCGACTGGAACGGCCCCCGCTGCGCTGCCCGTTCCCCACGTCCTGGGTGAGCACGTGTGCTTTCTCCTCGGGACTGTCAGTGCGCGGGCGATCGAGCTGTTCGGTCAGGAATTGGCAGGGGCGAAGCTGTCGGTCCGCGCAGCAGGAATGTTGCTGCTCCTCGACGCTCAAGGGCCGACCAGTCAACATGTGATCGGACAACAGATGCGGCTCGAACGCAGCACGATGTCGCTGGCCGCCGACGAGCTCGAACGCAACCGGCTCGTCCGACGCAGGCGCGCTCCCGCTGATCGTCGACACAACGAGCTCGAACTCACCGCTCGCGGCCGACGGGCAGTCGAAGAGATCAAGACCGCCACCGACAAGACCACCGACATGCTTCTTCATCGGCTCGCTCCCGACGAGCAACAGCAGCTCATCGCTTTGCTGCACCGGATCCTGTAATCAACTCCTCGCCGTAGATCTACTCGGGAGGCGACTCGCCTGGTGATCTTGCCCTCGATGCTCCAGCAACTTCAGCGGTCCGTCCGCCCTGCTTGGGGGCGTTCGTGCCGCGTAGCCACATTCAGGACATGATCCGAAGTGGTTCACTGGCTGCTCCTGCAACGTCGATTCCGGACCCGCCACCACACCCGCGGCACCGATCTCCGCGATCCAGCTCAGCCCCAGCGCTCGGGCCTTCTTCTTGCTCATCATCACCACCACCGCGGCCGCGCGCGCCCTGAGGACCTACAGGCAGCCGGTGCAGCTCTCTTCGAATAAGCGGGATATACCTCTTCCCGGCCGTTGGCACACTATTGGCACACTGGCCACGCCACTGACGTTCTCAGGACCGTTGAAATCTTCCTTGACCTGGGCGGACCTTGCGGGACGTTATTCGAACCGCGCTGACCTGCAGAATCTTGAAGCCGCACGTGCCTCGATCGAGGCCAGAAGCATTCCAGCGGTCACTGGGCGACGCAAACGGCCCTCACGCGCGAAAAAGAAGATCTATACACCGCAGCGCCTCGAACGCCGCCTCGCCCCGACCGTGATCGATGAGCTGATCCAGGCCTACCTCGACGGCACCCCCACCGCCACACTCGCCCGCCAATACCACGTCTCCAAGACCGCCATCCTCGGCCTGCTCACCCGGCGGCACATCCCGCGCCGATACCAGTCGATGACCGACACCGACATCGACCACGCCGAACGGCTCTACCTGTCCGGCCACTCCCTCACCACCTGCGCCCAACTCACCGGCTTCCCCGCCAGCAGCATCAACCGCGCCCTCAACAAACGCGGCATCCCCATGCGCCCAGCAGGCCGACCCCGCGCCGACACCCAGTAGCCCCTCCCGGCGCATCGACACGCCAGAACTCTAAAAGAATCTTCTACCTATAGCTACCTATCAGCAATCAATGGTCGACGTCGGTCGTCCACACCCCACCACCACCTCATCGAGGACAACCATGCAACCGACCACACCCACGTGCACACCCTCCTTCGCCGATAACCACCGCCCAGGTCCCGGCCGCGCCCGCGCCACCGAATCGGCGTGCGCACATCTTCTACTGGTCCGTACTCGTCGTCGCGGTCACCGTCAGCATCAACTTTTGTGCACGCGTGTTCGACCGTTCAGGGAGGGCATCGAGGGAAAACAGTCAACTTCCGTAAGTCGAGCGGGATACATCTTCCCAGACCCAGGGCATCCGGTCCCAGAGTCCGCTACGAATCTCCTCTCGTGGCTGAGATTCACATCCAGCTGCTTGCGCTTCGTAAGGAGCTGGTTGCAATGACCGCCGTCGTTGACCGAATGATCGACGACGCGAGGAGGGTGCAGACGGTAGGGTCGACAGAGAGGAGACACGAAGAGCCTCATCAGATCAACACGATTGTCGAGACAGCGACACGGTTGCGGGTAAGCCGGACAACTGTTTACGAGTTGATCAGATCCGGCGACCTCAAGAGCATCCGCATAGGCGGGCGGCGTATGATTACTGATTCTCAGATCAACAAGTATATCGAGCAACTCACAACCCCGAGCTGAAGCTGCTTCGAAGGCTGCGGTTGATTGAGACTGCGTTCCGCCTCGTCGATTGTTCTGCCCGGCGCACAATCGCCCGACACACGACACCTGCGGCAAGTGTGCACGCTAATGGTCTCCGCCGCAGGTACAAGCGCTAATAATCGGCTACACATTCTCTGATCGAAGGAGGCTGTGATGCCGAAAACCGGGCAGCAGTCACCGCCGCGGTCCGGGCGCGCATGACCGACCGGGAGATGACTCAGACCGACCTCGTCCACGGTTCACGGTTCACACCGTGCGCCCATGACCATCCGTAACAACCTCATACACAACAGCCCGCGCCACAAGCCAGCCGGACCACTCTGGCAGTCGTCCGTGGCACTGGGCTGGCCTCACGACAGTCTCGACCGCATATCCGACGGCGATTACGTGCCGATCATCGGTCACTGCACTGACCGACCGACCCGCGCACACCCGCAGTGACGGCGGATGTGGTCCGGTGAGGGGCACAATCACTGGTCTCGCTCCGCAGATCGAATCCATCTACGAGTGGCTCGACCGGGTCGAACGGTATCTAGCTAACTTCCACACCGACTGTGAACAGGAGTAGCTGGCAGAACCGCCCGAGCTGAGACGGCCCACAGGCAGCGGCGGAACAACATTCTGGTGAACGACACACCGGATCTGGCAAGATCAATCGAGCATTCGGTATCGCATGGACGATGGCTGAGGGGAAGATCGTGCCGATCACTGTGGCGCAACTGCGGGGCTACATTCTCGAAGAACTACTTGCCCGGCTTCTGCAGGACAACGGGTACCGACTGCTCGTCACCGCGGACCAGGACCGGGAGGCCCTGAAAGAAGACGGCAAAGGTCTGCACGTCCGCGGGCGCGGCACCCTGCATCAGGTCGACGTGCTCGGCGAACTGGATCTACCGCTGCCGTTTTCCCTGCCACTTCGCCTGTTCGTCGAGGCCAAGCACCGCAAGAAATCACTCGGCGTCGAGTACGTGCGAAACGCGTACGGAACCATCCGCGACGTCAACGAGCACTACACCACACTGACGCCCGGGAGATCTCACATCCCGATGCGACGCTACCAATACCAATACGCCCTGTTCTCCGCTTCAGGCTTCACCCCGCCAGCGCAAGAATACGCTCTGGCACAACAGATCTCGCTGATAGACCTGTCGAACCCCGGTTTCGAGCCGCTGCTCGCCACGGCCGACGATATCGCCGTCCGTATCGTCGGCCTGGCCACCCAAACAAACGTGACATCAGTGCCGACGCAACAGGTCCGGCACGCACTGCGCCACGCCCTGGGCACCTGGCCGACCAACGTCGAAGACCAAGATTTCTATGACCTCGCCGAACGAATCAACCAGCTACGCGAATCCACCGTTTCCTCCCCCACCTTCGGGCTCGCCGTCTTCCGGGACAGAGAGGCAGCCGGGCTGCCCGTGACCAAGTCCGCGGACGAACAGGACGACGAGTACGAGCACCTCTACCAGTCTCGCCAAACTCTGGCACCGGCACAGGAGCTGCCGACACACCAGCTGGCAACCATCGTCGCCACGCTCGGAAACGTAATGATGGACAACGTCGCTCTCGGGTTCCCACCGGCACCGTTCATCCTGATCCTGCTCATCGACAACCCCGCCGCGTTCACCGAGTTCATCGCCAATCCACGCAACTCGGACATACGGGTAACTCTCGACTATCCCCGCGACCACAACGACAACCGACCGCTCAGCAGTGACTGGGAAATCCTGCCGCTGGACGAGAACGCCGGTTTCCGGCTCACCTTCACCCTCCCCGACATACTCGGCGCCTGGATGAAGGGCGGACAAGTACCCATCTGGAGCATGCGCGAAGCCAAGACCACGCTGCTGTCCTCGATCGCGCTCGTGCGCGGCAACCGCGTCGTCCGACTGCTGTATACGCCGCATAGCAAGTGAGTCTCCGGCAGCCGCATTACCCCGCCCTCATCACCAGTCGCGGCGTCACGACCGATATGTAGGTGGTATTCGCTCCTTTTCAGCTCGCGGAGATCACCGTGCCCGTCCATGTCTGGCACGATGACGCGGACTAGAACGTTCCCCTCGACAGCGCGCACCGACTGGCGCACCAGCTTCTGAACTCTCACACAACGACCGTTCCCGGCGCCGGGCATCTCCTGGTCGTCGACCACTCCGCCGACATCATGCGCTGGCTGCAATCGACTTCCGGGACAAGGTAATCCACTGACTAACCGCGGTCAGGCCAGGTTCTCGACGTCGATGCTCACTGGACCTCCCCCACGGGGTGGGCGTCTATTTCCCTGCTCTGTCTTGGCATAGTCGGCAGGTACGCACAGCCTTCGGCGGAACCTCGGACAGTGGCGTGACGTCGATGACCGCCTGAGGCTGGTCCCCGTCGGTGATGCGGGTCCAGCGGGCGTGAACACGGATCCAGCCGTCATCGGCGTCGAAGCGCAAGTTGGCCGTGGTTTCGGCCTGGTCGGGGGTGAATAGCAAGGACGCGAAGCGGCGGCTGCGGATCGCGGTGGGGTGTCGTTCGCGGCATTGCCGACGTAGCCTTTTTCCGGCCTCGATCGCGGTAGGGGAGATTCGGGCCAGTTCAGTCGGCCGCCAGCCGCTGTCGCAGGGCGCGGGCCTGTTGGTGCAGGCCCATTGCTGCCGTCTGCGCGCGGTAGGTTGATAAGAGGGCGTTGACGGCGGCCCGCGCCGCCTCAAGTTCTCGGTGGGCCCGTACGCGCGCCTCGGCGAAGTGCAGCAGCGTCATGGCAACGTCGGATGTGTTGCGCGGGTCGTGAGCCGCGAGACGCTCGGCCACTGCGCGCGCTTCCGCGGTGGCCTCAAGCAGATCGCCGTGCTGTGCCAAGTCTTGGTTTAGGAGCACGACCACTAGGTTGTTGAGCGAGCGCAGTAGCGGGGGGCCGTGGGTTTCGAATTCTGTGTCGGCGAGGCCGCGGCGGATCGAGACCGCCTCGGTGAGGCTGGACCGGGCTGTGTCGAGGTCTCGCATGCGCAGACTCAGGAACCCGAGGTTGTTGAGTGCGGCCGCAAGCCCAGGCAGATGCGTTCGCGCGTCGGCCGTCGCGAGGTCCCTCCGGATCGCGATGGCCTTAGCGACGGTCGCCCGGCCTGCGGCGTGGTCGTCCTCGAAACGTAGGGCACCCAGGTTGTTCAATGTTATTGCCAGGTCCGGCAGTTCGGCGGCGTCGTGCTGGGCCAGCGATTGCAGCACGTCGGCGCGCTCCGCGAGGTAGGACACCGCCTCGGTCCGGTTCCCTTCCTGTACGGCGATCTGACTGACCGCGTGAAGAACGATCGACCGCGCGTGCCCGCAGGTGAAAGCCAACTCAGTGTCGTCTATGGCGAGTGCGGCCGCTTTACGAAGTTGGTGCAGCGCTTCCTGGAAGCGGCTCATCTTGAGTGATATCTGGCTGCGTTGGTAGAGGCAGCCAGCGATCATGTTGTTTCTGTCCGGCCCGGTGAGCTGGTGACTGTGGTGGAGCGCCTCGTCGAGGTGGGACACCGCTATGTCGAAGTCGTTGTCCTGTTCCAGGCGGAGGGCTAGTTCCATGAGTGATAGGACGAGCGCCGGGCGGAACTGCTGCGGACGCACATCCGTGAGCATCCGAAACAGATCAGTTTGCTCGTGCGGCTCGTCTACCAGGTTGGTGATCAGCGAAGGGAGATTCTCCATCTCGAACTCGACGGCGAAGGGCGGCCCGTCACCGTTCCCAGCGGCCAGTAGTGGTGGCTGATCTTGTGCGGCCACCGGCGCGGCTTCGGCGGGTAACAGGTCCCGCTCGTGGCGCACCAGGTAATCCCGGGCCTCCACGTTGTCGGCGGCGATGCTGCGCCAGATCTCGTCGAGATTCATGTGTCCTCGAAGAGGATTCCTGGAGTCCGGTGCTGGACAGTAGCGCCGATCCGGCTGGTCGCGGCGTAACGCAGGACCTCGATGTCCTGGCCTAGCCTGTTAGCCAAGGCGTCTCGTGTGGTGGAGGGGGTGTCGAGAATGCCGAGCAGTAGGAGTGGGCCGTTGACTGCGGGCGCGTTGTGTGCCCACGCATGAATCTGTGCCTGCCGCATTTCTGCCCGTTCCACCCATTCGAACGGGCAGAATGCGGCGACGGGGGTGTCCTGAAAGCGGCGCAACGAATGGGCGATACTGAGCGCCAGCCCTGACTGCACCGCTTCGAAGCAGTCCGTCACCGAGTTGTCGTGCAGGTGCAGTATCGCGAGCAGCACGTCGGGGGTGAACAGTGCGCGGTTGCGGTCTTGGCATGCCCGGTACGCGGCCTGCAACGCCGCCCCTACCTGGCCGTCCGGTCCGATCGTGCGGGCCATTGTGCGCATGCTACGGCGTAGATCCACAAGGTGTTCGGCGGCGACCGCGGGAAACAGCCTATTGCCGTCGCCGTCCACGGCCGTATGCAGCGCCTCGTCGGCGATGCATCGCAGCAGCTGGTCAACAAGCTTCTCGAACGGAAGTGGGAAGGTCTCGGTGTCGAGTCCCTGCTCCTCGGCGATCTCCCGCCACCGACGCATCATCGTCTCGTCGTCGGTTTTCTCGGACTCCAGTAGTGGCAGGTCCTCCTCGGCGGCGGCACTCACCATCGTTTCCAACAGCCCCACTGCGTGCACCAAGTCCAGGTCCGTGATCTCCTCGTCGGCCGAGACCTTCTCCACGGTGCGCTCGATGGCGCGCCGGTAGACGCCATCGAGCGCACGCCGTCGGGGGGATCCCATGGCCGCGCGTACGGCGTACCTCGACAGAGCGGAGCCGGCGGCGCTAACCGCTGCACGCATCACGACGTCCATTGCGCGTTACCTCCACCGAGTCCGAAGGCTTGGGTTGCTGCCGAGGCGGCCGCGCCGGCGTCGCCGAGGTCAGCATGGCACTGGGCGAGCAGCGCGAACGCGTGGGGTTGGACCGGGTCGACGGACAAGGACCGCTGGATCGCATCGATGCCACCGGCAGGATCGCCCGTGGCCCGCCGTACCTCAGCCCATACCAGCCACGACTCGGCGTCCTCGGGCCATCGCTCGATGCACACCCGGGCAGCCTCGTGGGCGTCGTCCATCAGTCCGTGGCGCAGGCAGTGCCAGGCCAATAACTTCCGCAGAGTCTGATCGTGAGGATCCGATGCCACCCGAGCGCGTAGGTCGGCGAGAAGATCGTCATGGCGGCCCGCGAACTCCATCTCAAGAAAGCTCTCGCCGCGCGGATCGTAGCAGGTGGACACGGACCAGGTCGGGCCGATCGTCGCGCGCACCAGGAACTCCAATTCCTCAAGGTCCGGAGTCTGGCCGTGATCGTATGTCAGGACGCCGGGACCAGCCAACTTGCGGAACGCCACGACGGTCCGCTCTCCGAGGTTCGGCATCTGCATCGACCGGGCCATCATCAGCAGTTCCCGCGGCGCCGAGGCGCTCAGCTCTACCGGTTCGAACCCGAGCCAGCTGGCTAGGACCGCCATCGGCTTCGCGGCGGGACTAGTCGGTACCTCGGCCAGCATCAACTGCTCTGCCCCGGATACGTCGATGATCTCGTGGCCGAGCCGGTTGGCGGCTCTCCGGGCGAGGTCATCGAACTCGGGTGCGTGCAGCGGGTTCGTCGGTGCGCTTTCGGCACAGCTGCGGCAGCGCAGCATCACCCCCGGGGTGCGGTCCGTCAGGACAAGCACGCGGCAGGCCGGGCACCGGTGGTAGTAGGGCGGGATTTCACGCCGTCGGCAGGTCGGCATCATGGTCTCGATCAGGCTGCGCGCCGTGGCCAACGACTCGACGAGGCGGTCGAGGTAGCCGGATTGTTCCGGCGAGCCGAAGAAGTCGAAACAGTGGAACCCACCCATCATATAGACACGCACACCAAGAAACATCTCGCCGTCGCGGGCGACGGAATAGGCTGCAGCACCCTCAGGGTTGCTCAACGGATTGGGCTTCCATCCGGGCTCCCCACGCTCCCGGAGGTGGGTCATCTCCCAACCGGGTGGAAGGCTGGCCTGGATGTCGGCGAAGCTGTTCCTGGGATCCCGGGAGACGACCGGTGCCATCGACGGCGCGGTCAGTGGCACCTTCGGTGCCGCTATGCCCGCCGCGAGCCGGTGGGCCTCGCCGGCGATGGCCGAGGCGCCTTCCGGCCATCGCTCGCATACCCGAACCGCAAACTTGTCCACTTCTTCCGCGGAGTGGCCACCGACCAGCAGGCAGGCCCAGACACGAGCCGCCCAGGCAGGCGTCGTGTGTCCCTGTCGGCTCAACTGCTCCAAAACGGCCCAGGCGACCTCCGTCCGGTCGAGATGATCCATGCAGACTGCGGCCAGACGCAGAGCCGGAAGCGCCTCATGTGGCGCCAGCTGGACCGCCCGCTGGTAGGCGGTCTCCGCCTTGTGATAGTCGCTGATTCCCTCGTACGCGTGGCCGAGATTGCCCCAGACCTGCCAGGTGTCCGGCGCAAGTTTGCATGCCCACAGGAGCAGCGGTAGCGCTTTGCCGTGATCGCCGCGCTCCAGGTACACAGTGGCCAGGTTGATCAGCGCTGGCCCCCTTTGATCGTCTGGCATGTCGGCCACCGTGCGCCGCAGCAACTCGATCGCGTCGTCATAGCGACCCAGACGCTTCAGCGACAGGCCCTTCGCGATCTGGCAAGACAGGGTGATTCCGCGGTCGGGATTGCAGCCGAGTGCACGGTCGAAGTCCCCGATTGCTTCTTTGTCCCGCCCGGCAAGCGACAGCGCCTGCCCTCGGAGTGTGAGCACCTCGGGTGTCACCAGAAACTCCGGCAGCGCGTCAGCCTCCTCGATCGCCAGGTCGTACTCCTCGAGATTGAGCAAGCTTTCCAGACGCGACTTGGCCAAAAGCGGTGCCAACGCCTCCAGTACGAGCCGAGGCCGTGCGGTGGCGTCCATGATCTGTGTGGTGAGGCCGGGCATATGACGTCCGGCCGTGCGCAAAATGGCGCAGTAGATTTCCGCGAACGAGGGGCGCTGCGAGGGGTTGGCGGCCAGACAGGTACAGGCGAGGGCGGCGAGGGCGGAATCCGGCTCCGCCCGCAGATCCCCGTCCTGCGGGCGGTCGCCGGTCAACAGCTCCCAAAACAGAACACCGAACGCGTAGACGTCCGATGACACGTTGGCTGTAGACGGATCGGCCTGCAGTTCCGGCGACTGATAGGCCGCAGTACCCGCCAGCGTGTGGGACTCGCCCGCAGCGCGGGCCAGCCCGAAGTCGGAGATGTGGACGATATTGCCGACAAGCAGCACGTTCTCGGGCTTGAGATCGCCGTGGACCAGCCCGGCAACCCGTTCACCCGCCAAGTGCATGCCAAGCGCTATCTGTGCGGCCAGCAAGGTGGCGAACCATGGATCCAGCGTCGGCCCGCTTGTTACGTCGCGCAGCGAGCGCACGTTACCGAGTATGGCCGGCATGATGACGAAGGGGCGACCCTCCACGTTTTCGAAGCCCAGCACCGGCATGATATGTGGAACACCTGTAAGCCGGGACCACAGGCGCACCTCGCGCAGGAAGGCGGCCCGGATATGCGGCCTGAAGAAGAGCCGACGCTGGAAGGTCTTGTACGCGACAGCCCCACCAGCCGACCCAAGCGCCTCACCCGAATTGCGGGGTCGGCAGATCAGGACCTCGCCCATTCCGCCACGCCTGATCTCTAGGATATCGAGGTCATCGCCAAGTTGCCCGAGCGGACCAGAAGCGCTGAGCACCGAGCTAGAACTGACAAACAGGTCCGCGAGCGCGTCGCCCGGAGTCTGCATACATCTACCGTACGCGGGCCCATGCAGGCGAGGACACGGCCGACGGCGAGACCTTGTAACGATTTCAGCCGGGTCAGCCAGGCACTTCATCGATATCGAGCTAGGACAGGTCACGCGCTCACATCCCTACTCGCCCAATCGATTACCGAGCAAACCGTACTGACAGCGACACAGCGATAAGCAAGATTCACTGACGAAGAGGAAGGTCGACTGTCGCAGGACAATAGAGGTCGAGAACCAGACGCAGCTGTTGACAAGTTGGCTTCGGGGGCTGCAGCGGCGTAGAACTCGCCTGGTGGGGTGACCGGAGGCACTCTGGTCACCCCGCATAGGCGCTCAAGCGGCGAAAATCGACTCGTCGAATTCGCCCTTGTTCACGCCAACGATGAAGGCATGCCACTCATTTGGCGTGAACTCCAGGACCGTGCCGTCGAGCGCGACCAGCTGTGCGCTGCCGTCTGCACGTGCGTTGATGATTGGTACCCCGGCGAGGGTGGCATGCGGGCGGCGAGCAGCGATGCGGAGGAAGGTCTCCCATTCCGTGGCGGGGATTCAGACCGCCGCGGTACCCGCGTCGGCGAATCTCGCGAGCACCGTCTGTTGGTGGAGAACGACCGACGTGATCCCCCCGGCCTCCGCCTGTTGAGCCGAGCTGTAATCGCGCTGGCAAGACAATCGACGAACCCGGATCCCCATGAAAGCTCCCCTCATCCTGGAACTCGCAGTCGCCTATCTACGCGTTTCGGACAAGAAGCAGCTGAACACTGTCATCGACCTCGATCCGGACGGCCACTCGATCGACACGCAGCGCAAGGTAGTCGACGGACGCGCCGATTCCTTGCCCGCCCGCATCGTCAAGTAGTTCGTCGAGCCCGGTATCTCCGCCAAGACCATCGAGAAACGCCCAGCCTTCCACGCGATGATGGCCTATCTGCGGGACAACCCGCAGATCAAGTACGTCATCGTCTATGCCCGATCGCCCGCCTTCCGAAATTACGTCGATGCCGCGATCACGACCCGCTAGCTCGAGCTGATGGGCGTGAAGCTGATCTCGGCCCGAGAAGACTTCGGCGAAAGGCATCTACGCCGACATGATGGCCGCGATCACCGGACGCGCCAAACTCGGATACATCAACGCCCGCATCAACATCGAGGGCGTACAGGTGAACACCGTCCAGGTAGATGAGGACCGCGCTCCCCTGGTCGTCCTCGCGTGGGAGCTGTACGCAACCGGCAAATACAGCATGGAAAACTCGAAACGACCATGGCAGACCTCGGCCTCACCTGCACCCCTACCCCACGATGGCGCGGTGGGCGTCCGGTCTCTGCTACAACTCTGCACTGAATGCTCAAGAACCCGTACTACATCGATTAGTACAGCCCGATGAAGGAGTTCCTTCCGCAGCTACTGATCGCGCTGGACAGTCTCGATAGCAGTGCCGCTCGGGGGCAGTTGCTGTCCGAGGATCTGCTCGGCCCAACGGCGATGAGCCTGAACCTGTTCAGGCGACAACGGCACCCTTACCGGGTGCAACACATCGTCAGTCAGCGCACTCACTACTGGCCCTCCCTCACGATCGCACGAATATGCCACATCGTACGCGCCGCGTCGAAGGTCACGCCGACTACGAAATAGCTCCGCGCGTCGACGACGAGCACCTCACGCTCCAACCGGAACTCGGCCAGTTCACCCAGACGAAGCGCAGGCGTGCCCTTGGGAACCACCAGTTCGAGAATCACCGGATTCGTATGCCGAGTCGAATGCGGCGGGCTGGCCGAACCGCTGGTCGAAAGAAATCCAGCTTCCTGGAACTCCGCGTCGATCAGCGCTCTCGCCGATGCCTCATCGACGATGCCGTAGATCGCCGCGTCGGTCTCGCGAGTGACTCGTACCATCGCAGGCAGCGGGTACTTACGCAGGCCCGACCGTATCCGAGCGATCCGGCGCTCGAGCTCCGCTGTCATCGCAATCTGCCCACGCATGGCCTGATTAACTCGTTCATACCCACCGAGCGCATATGCCTCGACCGCGTCACGCTCGGCCACGGTCAACAGATCATACGATTGACCTACAAGAACCACTTCTGCCAGTGGAACTGCGCCGAAACTGTCATTCGTCACAACACTCCCCCAGTACCCACCCCATAGCAGACAGCCTCGACAGGGCTGACAAGAGTGGGCGCACGCGGGATCGAACCGCGGACCGCTGGTCTTATACAGTGACGGTCGCAGGTTCAAGCCCTGCCGGGAGTACCGGTGCGCGCCTGTCCACGGCGGCGGACATCCACCGGGATGTACCGGGTACCGTCTGGACAATGTGCGGTACAACCGGTGACGGCGGAGATCACCCCAGTGGCAGCGTGAGCGTCGA
Organism: Nocardia alni; assembly: GCF_019038435.1. Classification (GTDB taxonomy): domain Bacteria; phylum Actinomycetota; class Actinomycetes; order Mycobacteriales; family Mycobacteriaceae; genus Nocardia; species Nocardia alni. Next base: position 22,050 of record NZ_JAGPOX010000081.1, on the reverse strand, counting down.
CAGTGTCGACGATCTCACCTACATCCGTCAGTTCAGGGAACGTCTCGGGCTCGAGGGCATCATCGACGTGCACACACATTTCATGCCCGAGCGGGTGATGCGCAAGGTATGGGCGTATTTCGACTCGGCCGGTCCGCTGACCGGGCGGCCCTGGCCGATCGCCTACCGCGAGGACGAACAGGTTCGTCTGAAGACGTTGCGCGACTTCGGTGTTCGCGCTTTCACCTCCCTGGTCTATCCGCACAAGCCGGAGATGGCGGCCTGGCTCAACGACTGGGCGGCCGACTTCGCCGCGCGCACCCCCGACTGCCTGCACACCGCGACCTTCTACCCCGAGCCCAGCGCCGGGAACTACGTGCGGAAAGCCATCGACGCCGGGGCGCGAATCTTCAAGGTGCACATTCAGGTCGGCGCCTTCCACCCCGCCGACCCACTCCTCGACCCGGTGTGGGCCGCCATCTCCGACGCCGAGATTCCGGTCCTCATCCACTGCGGATCCGGCCCCGCCCCAGGACAATTCACCGGTCCCGGCCCGACAGCCGAACTGCTCCACCGCTTCCCCCGCCTGCGCCTGATCGTCGCTCATATGGGCGGCCCCGACTACACCGAGTTCCTCGACCTCGCCGAGCGGTACCCCCGCACCTACCTCGACACCACCATGAGCTTCACCGACTTCTCCGAGGCCGAAGTCCCTTTCCCCATCGCCGACCTCCCTCGCCTGCGCACCCTGGGCAACCGCATCCTGTTCGGCAGCGATTTCCCCAACATTCCGTACTCCTACGCCCACGCCCTCTACGCCTTGGACCGCCTGGACCTGGGCGACGACTGGCTCCGCGCCGCCTGTCACGACAACGCCGCCGACCTATTCGGGATGTAGGGCACGTGGCTCATGAATAGCGGTTTGCGCACTGTTTCGACTTCTGGCTAAGCTGTGCGAACGTCAGGCATCTAGGCGGGCAACAGATTACCGATCGTCTGTTGTCAGCGAGACGGGGGATCGGTCTAATTTTTGATGTGCTCGAGTAGCGAGCTGTCATGTGTGACAACGTCATCCATGGCAAGAAGGTGCCGGATGTCAGCACAAATCACGCGACATCGGGAGAGTTACAGTGGTCATGAACATTGGTAAGGGATGGAAACTCCCAGGGGCCAACGACGGTCTTCTGGATGCTCTCGCGGGCTTGGCCGGCGATTACGGTGACGAATTCGCCGAGATCCTCGAAGAGATCGTGGAGCAGCGTAAACACAGCTTCTCGCGCGAAAACGTTTTATTCGGGGAAGACGAACGAAGTACCTCATGGACACCAAAAGGACTTTCGCGATTGCGGCGTGACATTGATCAATCCATTCGAACCCGCCCGATAAGGCGCTGAGCATTCAGGGTGTCACCTCGGCCGATTCTGTCGGTCGAGGCGCACGGAGGGTTCAGGACACGACCGCATCAGCCGTTGTACACATGCGAAAACCTTGGTTGACAGTCGTATCAGGCGTCGAAGGCGCGCAGGATTTCCTGGGCGGCGAGGGCCGGGGTGAGGGAGCCGTCGCGAACTTGGGATTCCACCTCGGCGCGGATGGATTTGACGCTCGGGCTTTCGGTCAGGCGGCGCAGGAGTTGGTCGTGGACCATGGTCCAGGTCCAGTCGACCTGTTGGCGGCGGCGCTTTTCGGCGAATTCGCCTGCGTCGGTGAGGACTTGGCGGTGTTTCAGGACTACGTCCCAGAAGGTGTCCAGGCCGGTGCCGTTCAGGCCGCTCATGGTGAGGACCGGTGGGCGCCAGAGGGAGTCGCGGGGGTGGATCAGGCGCATGGCGCCCTGGAGTTCGCGGGCGGCGGCCTTGGCTTCTATTTCGTGGCGGCCGTCGGCCTTGTTGACCGCGACCAGGTCGGCCAGTTCGAGTACGCCCTTCTTGATACCCTGCAACTGGTCTCCGGTGCGGGCCAGGGTCAGGAAGCAGAACACGTCGACCATATTGGCGACGGTGACCTCGGATTGGCCTACGCCGACGGTCTCGACCAGCACCACGTCGTATCCGGCGGCCTCGAGCAGCACGATCGTCTCGCGGGTGGCCCGGGCCACGCCGCCGAGCGTGCCCGCGGTCGGCGAGGGACGGATGAACGCGTCGCGCTCCACCGACAGCCGTGCCATGCGGGTCTTGTCGCCCAGGATCGACCCGCCCGTGCGCGTGGACGACGGATCCACCGCCAGCACCGCGACCCGATGCCCCTGACCGATCAGATACATCCCCAGCGCATCGATGAACGTCGACTTCCCCACACCCGGAACCCCGGTGATACCAACACGATTCGACCCCTCGGCCCCCTCGCCCCCGACCTCCAGCAACAACCGCTGCGCCAGCTCCCGATGATCGGCCCGCGTCGATTCCACCAGCGTGATCGCGCGCGCCAGCCCGGCCCGCTGCCCCTTACGCACCGCCTCGGCAAGCTCGTCCACGTCGATCGTCCGGCGTTGCCCCGGCACCGCGTTCCGCGGCCGGTTGCCGGCTGCGGACGCGACTCCCGCCACCGAGCTCAACCGTGAATGCTCGGCAGCGGAGGGGGGCGAATGGTGGTGACCCGCAGTCGATGCGACGGACTTCGGGTCACCACCATTCGGTTCGGGGGTGGTCATTCGGCCGTGCCAGGGCCGATCTCGTGGCCAAGGTCGGCGGCCAGTTTCTGCAACAGGTCGACGGCGGCGTCGGCGATGACCGTGCCTGGGGCGAAGATGGCGGCCGCGCCCGCTTCGTACAGCTCGTCGAAGTCGCCGGGCGGGATGACGCCGCCGACCACGACCATGATGTCGGGGCGGCCGGCATCGGCCAGCGCCTGGCGCAGGGCGGGCACCAGCGTGAGGTGGCCGGCGGCCAGCGAGGACACACCGACGATGTGCACGTCGTTGTCGGCCGCCTGCTGCGCGACCTCCTCGGGGGTCTGGAACAGCGGGCCCACGTCGACGTCCATGCCGAGGTCGGCGAAGGCCGTGGCGATCACCTTCTGGCCGCGGTCGTGGCCGTCCTGACCCATCTTGCAAATCAGGATGCGGGGGCGACGACCCTCGGCGGCGGCGAATTCCTCGACCAACTCCATGGCCCGGCTGATATTCGTCACCTTCCCGGCCTCCTCGCGGTAGACGCCCGAGAGCGTGCGGATCTCGGCCTGATGCCGGCCGTACACCTTCTCCAGCGCGTCGGAGATCTCACCGACGGTGGCCTTGGCGCGCGCGGCGTCGATGGCCAGCGCGAGCAGGTTGTTGTCCATGCCGCCCCCGGACGAAGCTGCGGCCCTGGTCAATTCGGCGAGCGCGCGCTCCACCTCACCGGCATCCCGGTCGGCGCGCAGGCGACGGAGTTTCTCGTTCTGCTCCGAACGCACCCGCGAGTTCTCGACCTTGAGCACCTCGACCGGGGTGTCCTCGGTGACCTGATACTTGTTGACCCCGATCACCGGCTGCTGCCCGGTGTCGATGCGCGCCTGGGTGCGGGCGGCGGCCTCCTCGATGCGCAGCTTCGGGATGCCCTCCGAAATCGCCTGTGCCATACCGCCGTGCGCCTGCACCTCGGCGATGTGGGCGCGGGCGCGCTGAGCCAGCTGATGGGTCAGCCATTCCACATAGTAGGAGCCGCCCCACGGGTCGGCGGGTCGCGTGGTGTTCGACTCCTGCTGAAGCAGCAGCTGGGTGTTGCGGGCGATACGCGCGGAGAAGTCCGTCGGCAGCGCCAGGGCCTCGTCGAGAGCGTTGGTGTGCAGCGACTGGGTGTGCCCCTGCGTGGCGGCCATCGCCTCGACACAGGTGCGGGCCACGTTGTTGTACACGTCCTGCGCGGTCAGCGACCAGCCGGAGGTCTGCGAATGGGTGCGCAGGGCAAGGGATTTGGCGTTCTTGGGCGCGAACTCGGCGACCAGCTCGCTCCAGAGCAGCCGGCCCGCCCGCATCTTGGCGACCTCCATGAAGAAGTTCATGCCGATGGCCCAGAAGAACGACAGGCGCGGGGCGAACTTGTCGACCTCCATGCCCGCGGCCAGGCCCGCCTTGATGTACTCGACACCGTCGGCCAGGGTGTACGCCAACTCCAGATCCGCTGTGGCACCGGCCTCTTGGATGTGGTAGCCGGAGATCGAGATCGAGTTGAACTTGGGCATGCGCGCCGAGGTGTAGGCGAAAATATCCGAGATGATCCGCATCGAGGGCTCGGGCGGATAGATGTAGGTGTTGCGGACCATGAACTCCTTCAGAATGTCGTTCTGAATCGTTCCGGCCAGCTGTTCGGGCTTGACGCCCTGTTCCTCCGCGGCCACCACGTACAGCGCCAGGATCGGCAGCACCGCGCCGTTCATGGTCATCGACACCGAGACCTGGTCCAGCGGAATCTGATCGAACAACTCCCGCATGTCCAGGATCGAGTCGATCGCCACCCCCGCCATGCCGACGTCACCGGTCACGCGCGGGTGATCGGAGTCGTAGCCGCGGTGGGTGGCCAAATCGAACGCCACCGACAGACCCTTCTGGCCGCCGGCCAGGTTGCGGCGGTAGAAGGCGTTGGAGTCCGCGGCGGTGGAGAAGCCCGCGTACTGGCGGATCGTCCACGGCTGGTTGACGTACATGGTCGGATACGGCCCGCGCACGAACGGCGCGATGCCCGGCACGCTGTCCAGCGGATATCCCTCGGCGACAACGCCGTCCCTGTCGGCCTTGGTGAAAACCGGTGGCACGTCGATGCCTTCGGGGGTGGCCCAGATCAGCTGTTCCGGTGCGTAGTCGTTCGCCTCGGCGGCCGTCCGCACGAACCGCGTCACCTGCTCGGCGTCGACCGGTGCGGTCGGGTGATCACCCAGCGGAACATCGGCGAAACTACCGATCAGGTGGTTGATATCACTGGTCATCTCTATGCTCCCAGCTCTTCCAGCAGATCCGACAGGGCTGCGACCGCGTCCATCTTGGCAGTGAGGAATCCGTCCGGTCGCTGCGTGCCGGACAGTTCGGCCACCGCCTTCTCCGGTCCGGCCAGCAGCACCGTGGCCACCCCGGCGCTGCGCAACTGCTCCACGGCTGCGGCCGCCTCGGCGGTGTAGCGCGCGTCGGTACCGCACAGCACGGCGATCTGAACACCTGATTCGCTTGCCGCGCCACCGATTCCGGCGATGTCCAGGGCGCCCGGGTTGATCGTCTCGATGCCGCCGGAGGCCAGCACGTTGGCGGTGAAGGTGACCCGCACGTTGTTCTCGGCGACCGGTCCCAGCGGCACCAGCAGCGCCTTGGGCCGCATCCCGCGAGCGGCCAGGTACGCGTCGGACCGGTTCCGCAACTGCTCGAAGGCGGCGCCGTAGCGGGCGATCCCACCAGGCTCGCGAGCGGCCTCGGACAGCGGCTTCTCGGCCAGGTTCGGGAATTCGTTGACTCCGGTGACGGCCGTCTTGCGGTGTGCCACATCGCGATCGCGCTGCACACGGGTCGCCTCGACCCGTTCGGCGAGCAGGCCCGAGTCCAGCGCGGCACGGAAGCCGCCCGTGGACTCCAACTCCTGCATGAACTCCCACGCCTTCTCGGCGAGGGCGTCGGTCGCGCTCTCCACGTACCAGGAGCCCGCTCCGGGGTCGCGCACGTGACCCAGATGCGACTCCTCGAGCAGCAGCAACTGGGTGTTGCGCGCCATCCGCTGCGAAAACGCCTGCGACACCTCGAGTTCGCCCGGCGGCAGGGCCGAGTCGAAGGGCAGCACGGTGACGAAGTCCGCGCCGCCGACGCCCGCGCCGAACGCGGCCAGGGTGGTGCGCAGCATGTTCACCCACGGATCGCGCTGGCTCATCATCGCCGCCGAGGTGACCGCCCACTGCGGGGCGTCGCCGAACTCCGGCGCGCCCAACTGGTGCGCGACCCGAGCCCAGAGGCGGCGTCCGGCACGGAATTTCGCGATCGTGGCGAACTGATCGTCCGTCGCGGCGAAGCGGAAAACCACCTGCCCCAAGGCATCGGCGACATCCACGCCCGCCTCGGTGAGCAGGCGCAGGTATTCGAGCCCGGCGGCCACGGCCGCGCCGAGTTCCTGGGCGTCGGACGCGCCCGCGTTGTGCAGGGCGACACCGCAGACCGTCAGGGCGCGTACGGTTTCCGGGCGAGCGACCGCCTCCTGCGCGACGCGCACCGCGGTATCCAGGTCGGCGTGCGAGGCGCCGTTGAAGCGGCTGGTCAGCGGAGTCAGTCCGAGCGAGACTCGGATGTCGGCGCGATCGGCGGTCTCGTATCCGTCGAGGACCGAGAACAGCTGCGCCGCGGCCACACTCGCATCCGCGCCGGCGTCCAGCGCGAGCGGCGCGAGCTCGAGGAGCAGCCCCTGGAGCGCGCGCGGCAGTTCCTCGGCCGGGACGCCCCGCTCACCGACGCACAGCCACACCGAGCCGACGCCGTTCTCCAGCCCGGCGAGGATCTCCTCGTTCACCGCGGCGGCGTCGGAACCCTCGAACCGTGCGGTCACGTACCAGCCGCGGTGCACATCGCGGACGGGATCCGTGCCGCGGACGAACGGGTACTCACCCGGCAGCGAAGGTTCGGGCAGTTCGTCACGGCGGGTATATAGTGGCGCGATCGTCAGGCCGTCATATGTGGACGTATCGAGCAGCCGCTCGGGCTCGTCGCCCAACTCGGCCGGCTCGACGCGACGGGCCTTGGCCAATACCCCGGCCACGCCGTTACGCCACGCGGCAAACTCCGGCACCGCGGTGGGATCCGAACCCATCGGCATGGCTGCTGTACCTCTTCCACTCGAGTCCGATACATCTAGCACTACCTGACATAAGGACCGGTAACCAAGTCTTCACACCACCTTCGCACATCGCTGTGCGAGTGCTTCGCACGCAGGGGCCGGATGATCTCGTATCCGGCCGCGAACACCGGGCCCGATGTTCGCCGGCGTTCCACCAGCCGTTCCGCATCCTGTCGGACGGGCCGGGTAGCCTGGCTCGGTGCTGAGGAGAATCCGCAACCCACGTGTCCTGGCGCTGCTGGTGCTGGTCGGCGTGCTGGTGGCGGTCGCCCTGCTGGCTCCGCATCCGTCGCCGCAGCAGATCCGGGAGTGGGCGCATTCGGTGGGGCCGCTGTTCCCTCTCGTGTTCTTCGTCGTGCACGCCATCGTCTGCATCGCGCCGTTCCCGCGCACCGTATTCACCCTCAGCGCCGGACTGTTGTTCGGGCCCGTGCTCGGCATCGGCATCGCGGTCGGCGCGACCACGCTCAGCGCCCTCCTGGCCCTGCTGCTGGTGCGCGTCCTGGACCGCGAACAGGTTGCCGCGCGGTTGACCCACCCCGCCGTGCGCGCGGTCGACCGCCGCCTGGCCAAACGCGGCTGGCTGGCCGTCGGCTCCCTGCGCCTCATCGCGCCGGTGCCGTTCTCGGTGATCAACTACTGCGCGGGCCTGTCCTCGATCGGTCTGGTCTCCTACCTGCTGGCCACCCTGATCGGCATCGTCCCCGGCACCGTCGGCGTCGTCGTACTCGGCGACGCCCTCACCGGCAAGACCCACCCGGCGCTGCTGGTGCTGTCCGGCGTGTGCATCACGATCGGCATCGTCGGCCTGGTCGTCGACGCCCGCTGGGGCGCGAGCCAGTTCACCGAGCCCACCGAAACCCCCGTCACCGAGCCCGCCGACGCCTGAGTTCGACCGCCGGATACACCTCGGCTGCCGGGCAACGAACGGAACGCACAGTACTGATCGTCCGCACAACCGACGGTGCGGGGCCGGGCAGCCGTCAGTCGGCCGGATCTCCGTCCACTGCGTACTGTGATCCGATGCAATGGATTTCGCTCGTCGGCACCGCTCTCGGCGCGCTGATCGCCATGGTGGCGACAACTGTCAACGAACGGTCCAAATGGCGCCGGGAACAGGCATCGACGCGGCGAAAGTTGTGCCAGGACACCTATTCTCGTTTCCTGGCGGCATTGACCGACGCCCACGAGCGAATGCGAATGGCATCGCGCACCGGCTTCGCGAACGACGAGGCAGACGAGGCAAGGGCCACGGCCATCCTGGATGTCTTCCGCGATGGACGCTGTTACGAGGCACGGTACGAGATCGCGCTCGTTGCCGGACAGGCCGTCCTGGATCATTCGGAGCGGTGTTTTCAGATCCTCCGCGATATCCGGGACACCTTCGCGGCGGGCTCGGACATCCACTCCACCGAGTACGACGCGCTCAGGCAGAGCTACCGCACGCACCTGCGCGAGCTGCAAGTCGCGATGCGAGTCGACCTCGGGGCCGAATCCGTCGATCTGTCCGGCGGTTCCTGACCCGTCGCCTGGTCAGTTCGCCGGCAGGCCCAGGCCGCGGGCCAGGATGGGCCAGGATTTCTTGAACTCGTCCTGCCAGTAGCCCCAGGAGTGGGTGCCGGTGGGTTGGAAATCGTAGGTGGCGGGGATGCCGAGCTGGTTCAGCTTGGTCTGCATGTTGTGCGAGCAGTAGTCGACCGCGGCCTCCAGGGCGCCGCCGAGGATGTCCTCGTTGGCCAGGCCGCCGACACCGGGGGCCTGCAGGAATTTCGAGTTCAGTGTGTCGTAGCGGCCGGGCAGGCCGGAACCGCTGGAGATGAACAGGTTCAGGCCGCGCAGCTGGGCCGCGTGCACGTAGGGGTCGTTGGCCGCCCACATCGGAGCACCCTGGGGGCCGTACATATTCGACGGGTCACCGCCGCCCGCGGTGACCACGGTGTTCATGAAGTTGTAGCCGACCGGATCGCTGATCTGCGCGCAACCACTCAGCGCCGAGACTGCCGAGTACAACCCCGGCGCGGCGATCGGCAGCTCGAGCGCCGAGGTGCCCGACATGGACATGCCCGTGAGCGCGTTGCGGCCGTTGGTATTCAGCGCCCGGTCGATCAGCGGCGGCAGTTCCCGGGTCAGGAACGTCATCCACATGTTCACCCCGAGCGCCGGATCCGTTTTGATCCAATCGGCGTAATAACTGAACTTGCCGCCGACCGGCTGGACCAGGTTCACATTCTTGCCCGCCAGGAACTGCCGCACATCGGTCTGCTTGTCCCAGGTGGCCTGGTCCTGACCGCCTCCCGCACCGTTGAGCAGGTACAGGGTGGGGGCGCCATCCGCCGCGCGCTGTACATCGACCTCGATATTCTTGTGCATCGCCGCCGAGAAGACCTGCAATACCAGTTGACGTCCGCTGCCGGTCACCGAGGCGATATGCGACCCGTCGGCGGAGGTGCCCGCATCCCGCACGGGTCCGGCCGCGGCGGGAACGGCCGCCGCCACCGGCGCCAAGGCGACGGCCATCGCGGCGACGACCGCCGCGATCGCTCTCTTCTTCGACAGATACACGCCGTCTCCTTCGGGCTGTGGGCATACAATGCGATACGCCGGTTAACGCGCCCACCTTGCCGACGCCTTCTAAGAGCCCCCTGGCGCAATCCTTAGTATTATCTGAGAGCGACGGTGGGAAATCCCACGTTAACGCCGTACGATCGTCCGCCGATACAGCGCGTCGAGCGACATATGCCCCAATGGGGGCAAATTTCCGGCACCCGCGAGCTCGACGTGGTTGTCCACGTGCTCGACCATCCGGATCGCGCTCGGCGTAGCCCCTAGCGATCCTGCCGTGACATGTCGGTGTGATACAAGGCGCAACCCCGGAGCCACCGATCTCGCGAAATCGGGGCGCGAACGGCTCTAAGCTGGGCGCGTGTTGTTTCGGCCAGGAGATCTGTACGCAGGGTTCACCATTGGATCACTCCTGGGAATCGGCGGCAGTAGTGAGGTGTATCTGGCCGACGACGGGAAGGGCCCGCTCGCGCTGAAGATCATGAACACCGAATCCAGCCGATCCGAGCTCGCCCGGCTGCGATTCATCCACGAATTCGAAATCGCCGTGAAACTGAGTCACCCCAATATCGTCCAGATGTTCGCGCACGGTGAATGCGACGGACGCCTGTGGTCCTCGCACGAATATATCGACGGGGCCGAGGCGAAAGGACCACTGCGCAATACCGAGCCGGATCCCACGCTCGCGGTGGCCATACTCACCGGTATCGCGCACGCCCTGGACTACGCGCATATCCAGCGCGTGGTGCATTTGGACGTCAAACCCGCGAATATGCTGATCAGCCGCAGCGCACCGGAGACGGACGAGGTGCCCGAGGCCGGACCGCACGATCCGGATCCGAAACTCGTTGCGCGGGTGAAATTATCGGATTTCGGTACGGCCCGCCCGCTGGACGGCGTCGGCCCAAAACTCGTCCGCGACGGTTTTGTCGTCGGCTCACTCCCCTATGCCGCACCGGAATTGCTGCGCGGTCAACCGGTGCGCCCGGCAACCGACCAGTACGCGCTGGCCTGTGCGGCGGCCGAACTACTCACCGGCGAGGTGCCGTTCCCGATCACCAATCGATTGAAGCTCGCCGAAGCACAAGTACACGCCGCGCCACCGGATATCTCCCGGCGACGCGCCTGGATTCCGTCGGCCGTCGGTTCGATTCTGCGCAAATGCCTCGCAAAGGATCCGCACGCACGATACTCCAGCTGCGCGGAACCGATCAGGATGATCGCCCGCGCCCTGCGCGATATCAATCCGTACGATTGAACCGTCCTGCCGTCATCCGGACATGTTTTGGCCGGGATCCACTGTGCACAAATGGATCCCGGCCAAAAACGTGCCGGTATGACAGCGGGTCGGCCGGAGTGAGGAGAATTGGGCCGACGATGACGGTGGTTCGCGGGCGCAACTACCGGACTACACCGAGGGCGGCGATCACGCTGGCCAGGTGGCGACGGGTCGCCTGTTCGGCCCCTGCCGGGTCGCGCGCGCAGATCCGCTCGATCATCGCCAGATGCTCGCGCAGCGACACATCGGGCCGGCCGGGCACGAGGGCCAGCCGGAAGCGATGGCGAACGTTCTTGGCGCGCAACCGTTCGACGACGTCGGCGGCGGTGGCCTGGCCGCTGATCTCGATGATCCGGCGGTGCAGCGCCTGGTTCAACTCGGAGTATTCCAGCACGTCACCCACGGCCACCGCGGTGCGCATCCGGTCTCCCAGCACGAGCAACTCGCCGATCTGTTCCTCGGCGATCCGCTCGGCCGCCTTCGCCGCGCACAGCCCCTCGACCACCATCCGCACCTCGGTGATCTCGATCGCCTCGGGCAGCGTCACCGCCCGGACCCTGGCGCCGCGATTCTGGATGCGTTCGACCAGACCCTCGTGGGCCAACTCCACCAGGGCGATGCGCACCAGACCGCGGCCAGTTCCGAACTGCTCCGACAGATCCGCCTCGATCAGGCGTTGATTCGGCGCGAACTCACCCCGCATGATCGCCGCGCGGATCGCGGCGGTCACCGGATGATGGGCGCCGACCCGGGAACCGGTCGGGGGCTGCTCCTGCGCTGGCATGATGTCTCGCACCGTCTCTTCGCACGGCTCACACCGCCGCCCGCCGCCCCTTCTTGGCCTCTTGGATGCGCGCGTAGATCCGGGCGCGCAGTTCGGTGAAGCGGGCCTGCGATCGGGTGGTGAGCTGGTCGCGGTCGCCGGGCAGATCGATCGGCACCTCCTCCAGCACCACCGTCGGCGAGTTCGACAGCACGATCACCCGCTGCCCGAGATAGACGGACTCATCGATGTCGTGGGTGACGAAAAGGATCGTGACACCGAGTCGTTTCCACAGGGTCAGGACCAGATCCTCCAGGTCCGCGCGGGTCTGCGCGTCGACGGCGGCGAACGGCTCGTCCATCAGCAGGATGTTCGGCTCGTAAGCGACCGCGCGGGCGATGGCCACCCGTTGCTGCATGCCGCCGGACAGCTGCCACGGATGCGAGTCGTGGACCTCGGCCAGGCCGACGGCCGCGAGCGCGTCGTCGACCAGCCGCCGCCGCTGCGCCTTCGCGACTCGCTTCTCCTTCAGCGGCAGTTCGACGTTCTGCCGCACGGTCATCCACGGGAACAGGCTCCGGCCGTACTCCTGGAACACCACGGCCATACCGGCGGGCGGACCGGTCACCGGATTACCTTGCAGCACAACCTCTCCGGATGTGGCGCCCAGCAGACCCGCGATGCACTTGAGCAATGTCGTCTTGCCCGCGCCGGAAGGCCCGACGATGCAGACGAATTCGCCCGCCCCGACGGTGAAGGTCAACTCGCGCACGGCCTCGACGCTGCGATCCTTGCTCTGATAGATCTTCTGCAGCCGGCGCACGTCCAGCATCGCCGTGGTGGTGTGCTCGCCGATCGCGTCGGCCGGTGTTGCGGTCATCCTCAACTCTCTCGTTGCGACCGGCGCAGGCCGGTGTACCAGCGCAGGGCCCGGGACTCGACGATGCGGAAGATCAGCGACAGGATGTTGCCGATCAGCCCGAGCAGGATGATTCCGGTCCACATCTGCGGGATCGAGAAGCTGCGCTGGAATTGGACGATGGCGTAGCCCAATCCGTTGTTGGCGGCGAACATCTCGCTGATGACCATCAGGATGATGCCGAGCGACAACGCCTGCCGGGCGCCCGCGGCGATCTGCGGGCTAGCACCGCGCAGCACCAGGTGAATCAGCCTCGTATGCGGGCGGATCCGGTAGCACCGGGCGGTGTCCACGAGCACCTCGTCCAGCCCGCGCACACCCTCGACGGTGTTCAGCAGAATCGGCCACACACAGCCGGAGACGATCACCAGAACCTTCATGCCCGTCCCGATGCCCGCGAACAGCATCAGGATCGGCACCAGCACCGGCGACGGTATCGCCCGGAAGAATTCCAGGACCGGCTCCAGCAGCGCCCGCAGCCACCGGATCGAGCCGATCGCCACCCCCAGGCCGACGCCTACCACCAGGGCCAGCAGAAAGCCCGCCAGCAGCCGCCCGACGCTGGGCAGGATGTCGCCTGTGATCCGGCCGTGGAACCAGGTATCGCCGAAGCTGTCCACGATCTGACGCAGCGGCGGCCAGAAGAAGTTCGTGCTGTGCGCCGACGCCACCCACCAGGCCGCGATCAATACGACCGGAACAGCCAGCAGGAGAAGGGTTCTCCGGATTACCGTCAAGACACTCACGACGGCACCCCGCCGACACCCGGCTCCGCCCCACCCGCAACACACCACGCAGACTCGATCCACTGGCAGCTGCCGCAACCCGGCTGCCAGCTCTCACGAAAGTTGGGACTCGTGTGGCAAATGGGGGTGATGGGACCAACTTTCCGTCTCCACGACGGGTAGCGAAGCCACCCTGGACAGCTCCTTCGCGGCAAAGGCGTGCCACGCCGACGGCTCGTTCCGCTCAGCACTTCACCCCGCCGACACTCGACGCTGTCGTGCGCGAAACGCGCTGCGCCCATGGTTCGCTGCGATGCGCACACCGGGGCCACGTCTCCGCGGACGCATGGCTCGATCGCGCCCGAGGCACGCAATGCCGAAGGTTCCGTCCACCGCGCCGCATTCACGAGATCACCTCCCGGCGCACCGACGGATGCCAGCGCAACACGCGGCGCTCCAGCGCTCGCACGACGACGTTGACGATCACGCCGAGCACCCCGACCACGATCACGAGGGCGTACATCGTCGGCACGGCGTCGGAGGTCTGCGCCACCGCGATCCGGGCGCCGAGTCCCGGTGAGCCGATGACGAGTTCGCCGGTGATCTCCAGGATCAGCGCGACCGCCGCACCGAGCCGGAACCCGGTCACCACGTACGGCAGCGCGGTCGGCCAGGTGACCGTGCGCACCTGGGTCAGTGCCCGAAATCGGTAGGAGCGAGCGGTTTCCCGGGCCACCGGGTCCACGTCCTGCACGCCGTAGAGGACCTGGAGCAGCATCTGCCAGAACGAGGCGTACACCACCAGCAGCAGCGTGGAGCGCATCGTGGGTCCGTACAGCAGTACCGCCAGCGGGATCAGCGCGACCGACGGTATCGGGCGCAGGAATTCGATCGTGGAGGTCAGCGCGGATCGCACGATCGGCAGGCTGCCGATCGCGAGACCCAGTACGACACCGGCGATCATCGCGATCGCCAGGCCGATCGCCCAGCCGCGCAACGTTTCTCCCAGCGCCTGCCAGAAGGCGCCGGTCCTCGCCTCGTCGGCCAGTGCCCGCATCATGTCACTGAACGGGGGCAGGAACCGGCGCGGTACGAGGCCCGCTCGCGGTATCAGCTCCGCCAGCGCCATCAGCCCGGCCAGGCCGATCAGCCCGAGGATCCAGGCGGGCACCGGGCGACGGCGATCCCCCCGGCTCCGGGCGGTGGTGTCCGCGGCCGGGTCGGCCGTCACCGCACCGGTCACTGTTCGAGCGCCTGCGGGGCGGGGATCTTGGTGATCAGTCCGTCGCGCAGCGCGAGCTGCGACAGGACCTGTACCGAGTTGTTGTCGACATGGGTCGGGAACAGTGGCAGGACCAGGGACTTCTCGACCGCCGGATCGATCTTGGTGTAGCTGTCGAGCACCTGGCGCACCGCATCCGGATGCGCGGCGGCGTACTGCTGCGACTGCTGCATCGCGGCCTCGAACCGCTTCACCAGGTCGGGCTTGGACTTCAGGGTCTGCTGCGAGGTGAAGTACACGCCGACGGCCAACTGCGGTGCGGTGTCCACGTAGTTCGACGCGACGATCCGGTCACCCTGTTGCGTTCCGATCGTCTGGAACGGCTCGACCACCTGGGCCGCGTCGACGTTGCCCTTGGCCAGTGCGGCCAGCATGTCGGGGAATCCGAGTTCGACGAACTTGACGTTGCCGGGATCTCCCCCGGCGGCGCGAATCGAGGCGCGCACGGTGGTGTCGTTGATGTTGTTCAGGGTGTTGACCGCGATGCGCTTACCCGCCAGGTCCTTCGCCGACCTGATCGGACTGTTTCCCGGCACGATCACGCCGCCGAAGTCCTTGCCCTGCACGCCGGTCGAGGCGTCACCGGCCGAGACAACCTGTAACGGAAGGCCTTTCGACGTGCCGATGATCAGCGAGGTGAGATTGCTGAACCCGAAGTCGATCTGGCCGCTGATCACGGCAGGAACGATCGCCGCGCCGCCCTGGGCGGTGTTGAGCTGCAGGTTTATTCCCTGCCCCTTGAAGAAGCCCATCTGGTTGCCCAGATAGATCGGGGCCACGTCGACGATCGGGATGACCGTGACCTTCACCGTGGTCAGACCCCCGGCGGAGGTGCTGGAGGATCCGCCGCCACAGGCGGTGGTGAGGAAGGCGAGGAGGAGTACTGATGCGGTCGCCAAGGCTGCGCGGACTCTGATCACGAGGTTCTCCCGGACATGGGGGTTCACAGAATTGCCCTCGAACGTCGACGTGACGGTCACTCCGACCCGACGACACCCGTTGGCGTGGAGGTAATGTTAGGAATTTCACACAATATTGTCAACGATCTGGTCAACGAATTTGGCGATACCGCACCCGGGGTTACCGGCTCCCGACCGAAACGTTCTGCCGCACCCGGCTCATCGCGGCATCGCGGCATCGCGGCATCGCGGCATCGCGGCATCGCGGCATCGCGGCATCGACAAACAGGCGCACATCGATCCGGCCCGCTGCAAGTTCAGGGTGTGAGTTACCGGTCGAGCGCCGCTTCGACGATTGCGGCACGCTCCGAATTCTGCTGCGGCGAATCCTGACCTGCCGGATCTCGTTGTACTGGAACAGGATCGGCGAGAGTATCGATCGCCCGCGTGAGTTCGGACAGTGCGGGCATCGCCGCCGCGAGCAGGTGCTGCCAGCCCGGGTGCAGATCGTCCAGGGCCGTGCGCAGGATGTCGGTGTTGGTGGACTGCCAATCCCGCACTGCCGCCGCGCCCGCGTCGGTGAGGGTCAGGGTCACCGCGCGGCGGTCCTCTCCCGGCGCGCGGGTGATCATGCCTTGTGTCACAAGTCCGTTGGCCAGCGTGGTGACCGAGTTGGGCGCCAAACGCAACAGCCTGGCCACCTGCCCCGGGCGGATGCCGGGATGTTCGGACACACACGACAGCAGCTCGAGCTGGGCGACCGACAGGGTGTTGCCCGGATCGGCGGCCCGCGCGGCCCGGCGCATGGCCCGGCGCAGGCTCGCGACGACCTCGGCGATGACCCGCTCGTCCGGCCGGACGGTGGAGGGCGATTCGTCCATCGGCGACTCCTCACGCTGAGTTGATGTCTGTGATTGTGCCCGGCGTCCACCGACGGTGGTCAGCGCGGCCAGGCCCCCGAACACGAGCAGCCCGATCAGTGCGGTCCGCGGCGCCGAAACGCCGTCGGTGTGGACGTCCAGATGCAGTGCCAGGGTGACCACGGCGACGCCCCCGGCCGTGCCCAGTCCGCGGCCCATGTTGACCAGCCCCCCGCTGGTGCCCGAGCGTCCGGCCGGGACCGCGCTCATGATCCCGGTGTTGTTGCTCGGGATGAAGACACCCAGGCCCAGTCCGAGCACCCCGAGCCAGGCGAAGATCCACCCCGCCGAGGTCGGCGCCGCCGCGAGCGCGGCCAGGGCGAGCACCGAGGCGGCCGCGCCCAGGCGTTCGCGTCGTCGCCCGTCCCACTGCGCGGGCAACACCCGGCCGCCGGCGACAGCCGACAGCGCGAACCCCGCGGGCAGTGCGGTCAGGATCAGACCGGTCCCGGACGCACTCGTGCCGTGCAACTGCGGAAACAGCGCCAGCGGCCCGAACAGCACCAGATAGGCCGCGAAAGCCCCGACCAGCCCCACGCACACCGCGCGCGGCCGCAGCATCACCGGGTCGATCAGCGGATCGCTCGCGTGATGCGACCACCGCCACAGTCCCACGCCGCTGACCAGCGACAGCAGTCCGAGAGCCGCGGCGACCCACCACGGAACCGGCAGGCCCGACACCGAGGACACCGCCAGCAGCAGCGAACTGGTGCAGCTGATCAG
Source organism: Nocardia alni (assembly GCF_019038435.1). GTDB lineage: Bacteria > Actinomycetota > Actinomycetes > Mycobacteriales > Mycobacteriaceae > Nocardia > Nocardia alni. The sequence goes on along the minus strand of NZ_JAGPOX010000081.1, from coordinate 5,220 downwards.
CAGGACCAGCCCGCGCCAATCGAATCGGGTGATTACCGCGCGCTGACGGGTGCGTGGCAACAGGAACCGGCCCGCGAGCAGCGCGAGGATCCCGACCGGGACGTTCACCCCGTAGACCCAGCGCCAGCCGATCGAGTCGACCATGAGCCCGCCCAGGGCCGGACCGAGCGCCAGCCCCAGCGCCTGCCCACCGGCCTGCACGCCCAATGCGGCGCGCATGCGGTTCGCGGGCATGCTCGTCACCACCAGCGCCACGCTGTTGGCCTGGAGCATCGCCGCGCCGACGGCCTGCAGTACCCGGAATCCGATCAGCCAGCCCAGTCCCGGCGCCAGCGCGCAGGCCGCCGAGGCGACGGTGAAGACCACGAATCCTTGCAGATATACCGCCTTGCGGCCGATCGAGTCGGCGATCCGTCCGGCGGCGACGACCAGCCCGACGACGGTCAGCAGATAGGCCAGCGACACCCACTCCACCCCGGCCAGCGGGGCATGGAATTCGCGCTGCACGGCGGGGAAGGTCAGCGTGACGATGCTGGCGTCGAGCTGGCCCATGAACGCGCCGAGGCAGACGGCCCCGACCGCCAGCCATCCGGCCATCGGATGATCCCGGACGAACCCAGGACGAGCCGACTCGACGAACACCATCACGAACCTCCCGCACACACGCAACACAATTATTCTATGACAGAACATTATATTGGCGAGAAGCGGTCGACTCAGAAGGCGGTAGGCGTCTCTCATACGCCGAGCAGACGAGGCCATTCACTACATAGAATTGCCGATCTATCGGCCAACAAGGGCTGTCCTCCGATCTACGCTCGACAACTCCCTGCGGATGTAATCCCGGATTCACCGGTCGGACACGTGCTTGTCAATAATTCTTATACAGAACTGTCCCGACTCTCCGATGCCTCGTGACCACAGCAGGCGGCGCTCCCCCACAGTCCCGGATCCGAGCAGACTTCCCCCAAGCCCCCACACACGACACAGCCCCGCCGCCGGAAGTTCCGGACGACGGGGCCGCGACAAGACTCTTCAGATGTGACGCACCACTTACATGTTGGAGCCGCACACCGGCCACGCGCCGGGGCCCTGGCCCGCGAGCACGTTGTTCGCGACACGGATCTGCTCTGCGCGGCTCGCGTTGGCCGGGCTGCCGGACCCGCCGTAGGAGTTCCAGGTGCTCTGGGTAAACTGCAGGCCGCCGTAGAAGCCGTTACCGGTGTCGGCGCCCCAGTTGCCGCTGGACTCGCACTGCGCGACGGCATCCCAGTTGGGCGAGGCGGCGGACGCGTTGGCGGTCCCGCTCAGGCTGAACGGGATGGCGACGAGGGCCATGGCGGCCAGGCCGAACGTGGTGATCTTACGGTTGCGAAGCATATGGATTCCCTGCCTGCGCCCAACCGGCCCGGTGCGTCGTGCGCTACCGAGCCCCCGTCCCCAGGAATGTCGGGTACCAACTCGAATCGCGGGACGGGGTCTGCCGGAGTTCGGCGATTCGAGGTCCAGCCCGTGTCACGGGCCGATCTCGAAGGTAACGGATTGATAGCTTCAGATCACGTACCGATAACGCATGGCGAACTTCGAAAATAAATCGCCGAATCCGAATTTCTCCAGATCGAACGGCGGATTCATTAAATGACAAGGGTGTAGTTATACGTTCGTTATGTGAGCGAGATCACGGTTTGATAGTGATGTTCGTCGCGTCGAAATGCACTCGTTACGCTTTCGCACCTATTCGGGACCGTCCTCGGGCGCGGCTAACGGCCATTCGTCGAGCTCCTCCAGCGGAGACGGCCGTTCGACGGCCGGATCGAACAGACCCGGTTCGGACTCCAGCCGACTCCGCAGCTTTTTCTGCTCGCTCTCGGCCAGCGTGACGACCGGACCGCCGTTGTTCGCCGCGTCCTGCGGGGCCGGGCGAATACGGCCGGCGTGCGCCAGCCAGCCTCCGGCCTGCCGCAACACCTCGCCTCGCCGGCGCTGCCCGCTCAGCAGCAGGCCGCCGTGTTCGGGGGCCAGCGCCGCCGCCGACCCGAGATGCTGCAGGCAGCGCGCGATACCCAGGGCGTGGTCCAGCTCCCGGTACCGGGTCAGCGCCCGCTGCCAGTCGTGCAGCGCCCGGCGCGGCTCCCCGCGCATCCAGCGCAGCACGCCGAGCGTCTCGTAGACGTGGGCCAGGCCTTCCGGATCGCGGTCCGCGCTCGCCAGGGTCTGCGCCACGGCCAGGCAGTTGCGCGCGGCGTCCAGCCGTCCCTGCTGCAACCGCACGATCGACAGATCCACCAGGACGCACACCTCACCAGCGGCGTCCACGGCCGGCACCCGCCGCCAGGCCCGCTCCAGCAGATCGGCCGCCGCTTCGAGGACCGCGGACCGATCGGTGTCGGTCCAACCACTCTCCAGCAGCGCCAATGCCCGCCGCTGATCCCGCCGCGCGGCCAGCGAGCTGGCGTACCGATGCAGCCGGGACACCGGCGATCCGCTGTCGATCCGGCCCGCACGCAACCGGGCCACGTCGTGCTCGACCGGGTGATCCTCGGCCGTCGTGAAATCGCAAATAAATTGGGCGAGGCCATCTTTCGCCGATGACCAGCCGTTCGTCGCATACCATCGGTCCAGGGCGTCGGCGATGCGGATCAGCTCCGGCACGGCCGCCGCGCGAGTATCCGAGTCGATCGAGCCGCAGTCCCGGATCAGCGCGTACAGATGCGAATCCTCCTGCGCGAACCACCGTCTCGCGCCCGCGCCCAGGCGTCTGGTGTCCAGCGCCGCGGCCCAGCGGGTCGCGCGGTCGGCGTGATGATGCACCAGCGCGGGCAGCGCGGCATCCCATTCCGGTCCGTCGGCGGCGTCCGACTCCGGCAGTATCGACCGCACCTCGATCCAATCGGCCTCGTCCCGGACCAGCATCTTCTCCGCGGTCAGGCGTTCGATCTGCGTTGCGGCCGAAAGACTCCGGTCGAGCTTCTCCAGCGGCAGGCGCCGACCCGCGGCGAGCACCGCCGAGACCATGTCGTACAGTGCGGCCGCGTCGTAGCGCTCGAACGGAAGGGTGCTGAGCACCTTCGCCACGACATGCCCACCCGGATCCAGGCGTGCCGCGAGATTCACATCCACTCGGCGCGTCGAATGTTTTGCCGGAGCTGTATCGGGCCCCCACGGTCGAACCTCGGGTCCCGGTGGAATCAGGTCGTCGGTCAGTCGCATATCGCGCTGCACCCGGACACGATCACGTAACTGGACCATCTTGCGCACCAGGACATATATCGCGGCGGCACAGACGACCAAGATCGCTATTCGGCTCAGCCAGGACGACGCCGATGCCAAATATGAACTTTCTCCAACACGGTTTTCCAGTAGTTTGCCGATAATCTCCAACAGCGTCGAAGTAGCCAGGACGGTCGCGGTGCGCAGAAGACCCTGCCACATCGAGGATTTCGCGACGACCTGCACAGACGACTCCACCGGCCGGTCCTCGCCGCCGGTCTCGGACGAACTCATCGCAGCACGCCTCCGGTCAGTCCGGGGATCAGGAAACGTCGCCAGGTCACCAGCAGTACGAGCACCGGCGGCACCGCCGACAGCAGCGCCCCCGCCGCCAAATGCGCTGCGCTCTCGTGAAATTGGCGTGCCTCACTCCACAGCAGCAGCGACCACGGGCTCGCGTCGGCGCCGCGGACCTGAAGGCCGATGAAGAAGTCGTTCCACACCTGCACAAGCTGTAACACCGCCACGGCGCCCACAGCCGGTCCGGCCGTGCGCACCACGCCGCGCATCACATACCCGGCGCTGGCCGGTTCACGGCGAGTGTCCGACGGCGGGCTCTCCGGCGGGGCCAGCAGTGCGCCGCGCAGGATCAGGATCGCGATCGGCAAACCGATCGCCGCGTGCATCAGGATCAGCGGCATCGAGGTGCCCGCCAGATCGTGGTCGGTGATATAAGAGCGTATTGGGCCGAGATACACCTGCGCGGGCAGCACCGCGAGCACCACCAGGAACACCACGACGAGGTGCCCGATGCTCGCGCGCCAATCCCGCACCAACCGAACGGCATTGCGCGCGAGCGGTGTTCGTCCGAGGCGGGTGCCCTCGACCATGGTGCGCCAGACCCACGTGTCCTCGATCCACGTGCGTCCATCCCGCGCGGGGGCCGAGACCAGATCGGCCGCGTAGTAGGCCGGTGGCAGCGCGGCGGTCACGGTCAACAGCGTGGCCACGACGGCCACCAGCGCGGTGTTGCGCAGGGCGCGCCACAGCTCGCTGTCCCGCCAGACCGCGTCCGCCCCGACCAGTGCGGGGCCGTCGAATCCCTGCCAGCTCATCACGATCAGCACGACCAGCGGCCCCAGCGTCGCCAGCGATACCGCGCCGATCCGCAGGAACAGCCATCCGGCCCGCCAGGTGATCGGTGTGCGCAGGTGCACCGGAATCGCGCGCGGAGCCGGTGCGGGCCACCGGGTATGGTGACGCCGCGTCCCGGTCTGCAACCACCACGCCAGCAGTCCGAGCAGCACCGCGAACGGCAGTGAGAAGACCGCCTGGCCACTCCGATCCGAGGCGGTATCCGAGGGCAGATGCCACCAGTGCAGGGTCACGCTGTCCAGGGTGTACTGCTGCGGGCCCGGCACACCGACCAGAATGATGTCGAAGACTCGCGCCGCAGCCACGGTGACGACGAGCCCCACGATCATCAGCACCGGGTTGAGCATCGCGACCAGCCGTCGCCACCGATCCCAGCCGTGCCGAGCGGCCAGGTCCGCGCTGCGCACCGGATCGGCCTCGATACTGCCGATAGCCGCGCGCAGCAGCACGAACATCGCCCCGAACCAGCCCCACAGGAACGCCGCGCCCAACATCACCGCGTAGCAGAACGCCTGCCACCGCACGCTGGTCACCGGATCCACCACCGGCTCGAAAATCAGCCGCCAGGCCAGTCCGGCGACGAACGCGGACACCCCGAACGGCACGATCAGCGGCCACCACGGCCACCAGCCACGCCGCAGCACCCAGGCCAGCCCGACGGTCAGACCGAGCAACCCGATCGTCAGCACCACCCACACCACGGTCATGAGGTAGGCCTCCCGCCCTGCGATACAGCAGCACACTCCCGCCACGGCCGCGACGCCCACCGCGCCCGGAAGCAGTTGCCCCGCATAGGGCCCGGCGGGTTCCCGCCGCACCACCCACCACCGCACCAGCGCCGCGACACCCAACACC
>NZ_JAGPOX010000080.1 GCF_019038435.1 Nocardia alni | reverse complement strand
GGACCGGGCGGGGGTGGGCGGCTTCGACTTCTTGTTGGCAGCGCATGCCTGCCGGGCTGGTGTCGAGGGCGTGGAAGCCGTGGTCGTGCATGTTCGCGTCGGCGGCCTCGGTCCATTCGACGGCGGCGGGCAGGACGAATTTGGGGACGAAGGTTGCCATCGCCACGCCGCCGTTGGCGGGCAGCTGGGCCAGGACGTCGTCTGGGATGTTGCGGGGGTGGTCGCAGATCGCGCGGGCGGAGGAGTGCGAAAAGATCACGGGTGCTTCGGATATCGCGAGTGCGGCCCGCATCGTGTCGGCCGAGACGTGCGACAGGTCCACCAGCATGCCCAAACGATTCATCTCTCGCACCACCTCCGCACCGAAGGCAGTGAGCCCGTTGGCCTTCGGTGCGTCCGTGGCCGAATCCGCCCATGGCACATTGTCGTTGTGGGTGAGGGTCATGTAACGCACGCCCAGCTGGTACAGCGCCCGCAGCGTCGCGAGCGAGCAGTCGATACTGTGCCCGCCCTCGGCCCCCATCAGCGAAGCGATCCGCCCCCGCGCCCGCGCGGACTCCATGTCGTCGGCCGTGAACGCCCAGCTCAGCCAGTCCGGAAACCGCTCAACCATCGCCCGGACGAAGTCGATCTGCTCCAACGTCGCACTCACCGCATGGTCCCCCGCCAAACTCGACCGCACATACACCGACCAGAACTGCGCCCCAACCCCACCGGCCCGCAACCGATCGAGATCGGTATGCAGTATCCCGCTCAGATCCCCCGCCACATCCAGCGCATCCAGGTCGTACCGCACATGCAGCCGCATAGCCCACGGCAGATCGTTGTGCCCATCCACCACCGGGGTCTCACGAAGCAGTGCACGGGCGCGGTCGAACAGTTCAGAGGTCACCGAACTGTTCTATACCACCGCGAATCCCCCATCCATGAACCCCGCCGATGAGCGATCCGGGAATACCCCCGGTACCCGATGACCGCCGCAATTCTCAGGCAAACCGCTAATCCTGCTCGCGCTTGCGATGTTTGGTCGAGCGCCGATAGGTTCGCTTGCTCCGAATCGGCTGAGCCGCACTGGAACTACGCAACGCATGCCGCTTCCGCCAAGCCGCGAGGTCGGCGCGCTCCACTGACTGCTCACGCACCGCGTCAACCGCAGGCCGCTCCGTCCGGTTCATCACCGACCTCCTTCCTGTACGCTCCAGCGGTTCCAGTACCCACGGTAACGGCGTCCATCCGCAATCGCCACCGGTTTTCCTGGCTCAGCCAGGAAGCGAATTCACTTGCACGGCGGGCGGTAAGGTAGATCGGGGAGCTGATCTCGCCACACCTGGGGCGTCAGCGTTCCGCGGGTGATATCGCAGATACGGACTACCTCGTGCGCAGTATCCAAATCCCATGTTCTGACCACGCCGTCAGCACCCGTGCCAATGAGATGGCGACCGTCAGGATGGAAAGTGATTTGCCCGCCCCGTATCGTATCCGCGCCGATAATCGGATGGTGGACACCGGCAGGATGTCCAGGATCACTCATATTCCATAGTCGCGCCTCGCCACTCTCATCGGCAGAGACAAACAAATTACCGGAGTCGACAGTGAGGTAACGGGTAGGCGACCGAGCACCCACCGGCGGATTCGCAATGAGTCCGGGTTTGCGCGGATCGGTCACATCCCAGATCCGTAGCGAATCATCAACGCTTGTCCCTATCAGCGTCTTGCCATCATTGCTGAAACGCACCGCTATTCCATTCTCCGCCTGTCCTGTCCGAATATTAGCAACATCAATCGGCGCAGTAGGATTATGCATATCCCAGATTCTTACAGTGCCATCGTCGCCCGCCTCGGCAAGATATCGATTCACCGGATCGAACTGCACATCGGATACACCACTACCCACGGTCGAGATACGACTCGACAAAGGTACCGGATTTCCCCTGTCTGCGGTATTCCATACCTGAATGCCGCCATTGTCTCCATTCTGCCCGCCCCCTATCAGCTGACCCGACAACACCAACTGGGCAGAATCAGGGCTGAACGCGCCTCTGAGTACATTGAAATCCTCTTGCACGGGAATTGTCGTCAGATATCTCGTGCTCGCAGGATCCGATAGGTCGAAGAGTTGCACGACGCTTGGGTAGTGAAACACCGCCATAGTTCGCATGTCGGGGCTGATCACCACTCTAGAGACGGTGTCGGGCGAGTCGCGACGGTCAGGCCGTAATCCATCGTCGATACGCCCGATAATACGCGCCGAATGCGAACTGTCTATACGCCATATTTCGGTATTCGATTGTCCGCAGTGGACTGCTATGACATTCGAGTACGCTCCTATTATCGACCCATGCGGCCACTGCCCTGCCGCCGCACCCGGCATAGACCACAGTCTGATGATTCCATCCTGCCCCGCCGCAGCAAGAGTTCGACCATCAGCCGAGAATGCGACCGATTCAATCGTCCCCCTGGCTCCCCCCATCGGCGCTTGGGTGGGTTCGGGAATCCAATGATCATTGGAACTCGGAAGATCCCACATCCTTATCTGCCCACTGGAATCCACCGTCGCAAACTCGTGCCCATCGTTGCTGAATACGAGCGGGGACCCGATGGTGTTCTGAACATCTGAAATCTGACCTGCCACTCGTTGCGGGCGATCCGGAATTGCCAAGTTCCATAGGTCGACCGATTCTCCTGCAAGCACTGCAAGGACGGTACCATCCGGACTCAGTTCGACCGATGAACTGAAATCTTCTATCGTTCCAGAGAGCGTAGCATGTTCATAAGACGCATCCAGTTCCCATAGCTGTATATCATTGACACCCACGATGACAGCACGCCGGAGATCCGCACTGAGGGCGACCATATAGTATTTCTCGTGGCCAGGAATGGAAACCGGATCCCCGATCAGCCGAGGGTCGAGCGGATCGGCAATATTCCAGAACTCGAGAGCGTTATCCTTGTCCGATGCAGCCAGCACCTTACCGTCCGGGCTGAATTTGATCACTTCTCCATAGCTCGGGATTATGGGATTACCGAAACGTGTCGGATGGCCCGGATCACGCACGTCCCACAGAACAACGCCAACCTTCGCGTCCGATACCGCCAAGGTCGCCCCATCCGGGCTGAAAGTCAATCTGTCAACCTGATCCCCGTCTTCCGACAATGCCTTACCGATCGGATGCGGATTACGACGATCCGAGATGTCCCACAGCTGAACAGTGCGGTCACTTCCGGCCGACGCAAGCACTCGCCCGTCCGGCCGAATCGCCACACCGGATATGTATCCGTGATGCCCGACCAGTGCGCTGGCCAGCGGCATCCCCTCCGAATTGACCAGTCGTGCACGCACTTCCGGATCACCGGGGCGGAGCCTACCCGCCACCAAGTCGAGCTGAGCCGAGAGGGACGGGTCGCTGGTTTCGAGGCGATCCGCCTCGGCGAGGACCGAGTTGAAGATGGCGTTGTCGCGTTGATGGGAAGCGTTGCGACTCTGCAGGAATGCGAAACCCGCCAGGACTACCGACACGATGGTGAGTAGCACCAAGGCGGCTCTGCGGGCGGCGGAACGGCGTTGTGCACGTTGGCGGGCGGCTTCCGAGGCGGTCAGGAACTCCTGCGCGGCGGTGCCGAGTGCGCCCCTGCGGGCATGCTCGCGCATCGTGGTGAGACGTGCGCCGCGATACAGCAGAGACGGGTCATGGCGGTGTTCAACCCATTCCGTAGCGTCGGACTGGAGGCGCTGGCGTTCGAGGTTGCCCACGCGGTCCTCGTCGATCCAGGAGCGCAGGCGGGGCCAGGCGTCCAGGACGATCTCGTGGGTCAGATAGGCGGTGTCGGCGTCGAGAGTGACCAGGCGGGTGCGGGCCAGGGCATCCAGGGCGGTGTCGGCGGCATCTACTGTCTGCCTGAGTAATTCGGCACGAGAGACCCGGCGGCGGGTGTCGCGGGTATCGCCGCCCACCGCGACCAGGCCGAGGAGGACCTGTTTGCCGACGGCCTGTTGGAAGTCGGTCAGTTCGCCCCAGGCGGTTTCGGCGGTGGCGGACACCGAGCCCAGGACACCGCCCGCCGCGCGGTATCCCTCGATGGTGAGGCGGGAACCGTCACGGCGTTGCCAGACCGCCTCCATCACGTGGGAGACCAGGGGCAGTGCGCCCGGGTCGTAGCTGCGGCGGTCCCCTCCGCCGCCGATGCCGCACAGTTCGGTGATGACCAGTTCGTCCAGGCCGGATTCCAGCTTGTACCCTGCCATTTCGGCCGGGCGAGTCAGTGCTTCGGCCAGTTCATCCAGGCGCATCGGACCGAGTAGGTAGCTGCGGTGTTTGAGTGCGTCCTCCAGCACCGGCTCGTCCAGGCAGCGGGCGTAGAAATCGGCCCGCACGGCGAGGACGACCGCAGTCGGCTCGGTCTCCCCGCGAATGGACAGATGTTCCAGCGCGTCGAGGAAAGCCTCGCGCCGAGCCTCGTCCCGGCACAGCGTGAACAAACTCCTCCAACTGGTCCACTACCAATAGCCGGCGCCGCCCGATACCCCACTCGGACAGCGCCGAGGCGAGAAAGTTCGCAGTGAGCCCCTCGCCCTCATCGTCCTTTCCCTGGCCCGCTGCGACAGCCGCAAGCAGCGCACCCACCGGATCGGATCCCGGCGTCATCGAAGCAACCGCCCACTCCCCCACCGGATCCGCCAGCGCGGGGATCAAACCGGCTTGTAGCAATGAGGATTTGCCCGCGCCCGAGGCACCGACGAGGATGACCGCCCCGCCCTCTCCCGACTCCGTGGCGCCGCGGACCAACTCGGCCAGTTCGGCGGTCGGCCGGGCGCGACCGAAGAACACCTCGGCGTCCTCGGCACAGTAGGCCGCCAGGCCGAGGTACGGGCAGACCACGTCCGCCGTATCGGAATTCGGATCCCACGCATTGGATTCGGTCCACAATCGCTGCCATTCCTGCGCGTCCAGCAGAGCGGGCCGCACCGGGCGGCTGGACTTGCGGGCCTCATCGATCAGGATCAGCAACACCGGGAGCAACGAGTCGAATTTCGCGGGCACGTTGCGACCGGCCTTCCAGTCGCTGATCCGCTGTACCGTCGCTCCGCCCTTGTGTGCGGGTCCCCTGGCCGCGCGCATCCGCGCCTCGGCCGCCGCGGCGACCCGGCGCAGTGTCGGGTTCCCGGCGGCCTCGAACAGCTCGCCGAATCGTTGCGAAAATTGCGTTCGGGGTGACGGACGTAGCCTCCCCCGCCGCATTGGGCTCGGATCCATGTGTCCTCCTGCACATTCCGTCGACCTTTATCGACTGTATGCAGGGTGCGGGAAATTATGCGCACGCGCTGAAGCGACTACATGAATCCGCTGGTCGAAGCGGTCTATCCCGATTCCGGACCGGATGCGAACCGCGCCGTGGTTCGCCGACGGCGCGGGCAGGCGGGACGAGTGCGCAGGATCACTCGCTCCGACTACGTGGTCATGAGCTGGGGTACATAGCGCAGAATGGCTGCCGCGTGTGCCCCGTTGGGCAGGTCGGCGGCGCGCACGGCGAGTACCCGGCCGTCGGAAAGCAGTACACGGCGGGCGATTTCGTCGAGGACGCCTGGGCCGGTCGCCTTCCCCTGGGAGGCGAGGGTGAGAGCGCCGTCGGCGGCGACGGTTCCGGCAACCGGGGTGTCGATATCGACCATGAGGGTGCGGACCATGCCGTAGGTCGCGGCGCGGGCGATATCGGACAGCTCGGCCGTACTGCGGCCGTCGCTGCGGCGCTGCTCGAATTCGTCACGCAGCTCGGATAATTCGCCCGCGTAATGACCATCGAGCACGGTTCGGGCACTGGTGGCCAACTCGGCGTCGGACAGGTGCTCCGGATTGCCGGCGATCTCCTCGGCCAGCAATCCCGGGTAGCTGTTGACCGAGCGATACAGTGACGCGGTCGGTTCCGTCGCCGCCAGAATCAGCGGAACATCCCTGCCGGACAGCATATTTCGCAGGGCGTGATCCACGGCCCGGCAATATTGCCGTATCCGTACCTTCCTGCCCTCGGTGCCCTGTAGCCTCCCGTGCGGGCTGCGGCTCATCCCGGGCAGCGAGATGTACTCGGTCAGACTCGCGGGCAGCCCTGCCACGTCCACATTGTGAGCAGGCTCGTCCGGCGTCACCTCGACCAGGCGCACCGCGTTCTCCGAGAGCGCGAGCACGAACGCGTCCTGCGGAAAGGTGACGGTCCGCAGCAGCGGCTTGATGTCGAACCGATCCCCGACGGCAGCACCGGCCTCGAGTCGATTCGGCACCCGGTAGGTCCGCATTCGCTCGGGCGTCGCCAGCACCACGAGCGTGCGCGACTGATACCGCCAATACTCGTCGTCATCGATCAGATCGGCGAATTCTTCCTCCAGGGATGCACGGCTGTCCTTGTCCGTGACCTGCTCGAGCGCCTGCTTGGCCTGATTCTCGAAGGCGACCCGATTCTTGTCCGGCGTCGGGGTCCTCACCTCGGTCGGTGTGTAGACGGACACGCACCACGGCTCGATCGTCGACGCCAGGGCGAGTATTTCCCCACGCGTCGGAATGTCGGTATGCAGCATGCCCGTCCTCCGAATCTACCTTGCGAGCGGTCGTGAGCCAGATATTTGCTACAAGCCCATTCGGGAAGGATATTCAGCGCTTCATGCATTTGCGAAGAGTTCGCTACGTCTCGAACCGGTCACGATTGAACGATAGGTCCCGGACCAGCGGCAGCCCGTATCAGCGAGAGTCGGCGCCCTCGAAGGGGCCCCGGCCGAGCGAGGTGCCCGAAGCGCCATCGGAACCCGGCGGGCTGTAAGGACCGTAGCTGACATTGGAGGCGTAAGGCCGTGCGCCGTCGGGGGATTCGGGGCGGGGTGTGACGCCGAGGTCCTCGTGGGTGTTCAGGGCGGCGAGGATGAGGATTACCAGGGCGGCCATCAGGGGCTGGACCAAGACGACGGGCCATGCGCCTGCGGGGACGTCCTGGTGGATGGCGTGGTCGATCAGGGTGCGCCAGCCATCGATCGTGGGTGGCATTGCGACTATGGCGTGTAGTGGCGGATTCGCGGAGTGGGGATGCAGCCAGTGCGCTACCTGCTCACCGAACCAGGACATGAGTTCGGCCCCGGCCAGGGAGCCGATCAGCAGGGCTCCCTGCATGATCGGACCACGGACCCGGCGAAATCGCCAGACCGCGACGGCGGTCAGCAGGCCGGTGATCAGGGCGACGCAGACGAACAATGCGATCGCGTCGAAGCGGTGCGAACTCTCCCCCGTGAGCGCCGCGCCACGACCGGGCTCCACGACCAGGACCCGCTCGGCGGGCGCGAGCAACGCCCACACCACGCCACCGACCGCGCTGACCAGCAGCACCGCTAGCACCATCCACGGCGCGGCGCGCAACTCCCTGCGCAGTGCGCCCGACGGCTCGATCACACCCTGATGGGCCATCAGCGACGATCCAGGGTCTTCGAATTCAGCTCACCGTGCCGGGAGCACCGCGCCCACCAGCCCTCCGGATGCACCTGCACGATCATCCGGCGACCGCATTGTTCACAGAACCGCGGCGGCTCGAGACCCAGCGCCGCGGCCGCGGGCACCGGATCGACCTCGCCCACGATCACCTGCTTGCCCGTGAACGGGTTGTAGCGCTCTTGTATGTCCACGATCACCTCGCGTTTGAGATATCACTGCACACGCAGCTGCCGGGCTGCTCGACCATACCTTCACCGTACGACAGATCAACGCAAGGCCACGACGAACTACAGCGTCTCGTTGAGCGCCTTGATCGGCATCTTCAGCTCGCCGAGCAGATCCAGATCGGCCTCGGCCGGACGGCCCAGCGTGGTCAGGTAGTTGCCGACGATCACGGCATTGATGCCGCCGAGGATGCCCTGCTTGGCGCCGAGGTCACCGAGGGTGATCTCGCGCCCGCCCGCGAAGCGCAGAATCGTGCGCGGCAGCGCGAGCCGGAATCCGGCCACGGCCTTCAACGCCTCGGCGGCCGGCAGCACCTCGAGGTCGCCGAACGGGGTGCCCGGGCGCGGGTTGAGGAAGTTCAGCGGCACCTCGTCGGGTTCGAGCGCGGCGAGCTGCGCGGCGAATTCCGCACGCTGCTCGATGGTCTCACCCATGCCGAGAATGCCGCCGCAGCACACCTCCATACCGGCCTCGCGCACCATGCGCAGGGTGTTCCAGCGCTCGTCCCAGGTGTGCGTGGTGACCACGTTCGGGAAGTGCGACTTCGCGGTCTCCAGGTTGTGGTTGTAGCGGTGCACGCCCATCGCCGCGAGCTGGTCCACCTGTTCCTGGCTGAGCATGCCCAGCGAGCAGGCGACGTTGATCTCGACCTCGTTGCGGATCGCCTCGACACCGGCGGCGACCTGCGCCATCAGCCGGGCGTCCGGCCCGCGCACGGCCGCGACGATGCAGAATTCGGTGGCGCCGGTCTTGGCGGTCTGCTTGGCGGCCTCCACCAGGGACGGGACATCCAGCCACGCCGCGCGCACCGGCGATTCGAAAAGCCCGGACTGCGAGCAGAAGTGGCAGTCCTCGGGGCAGCCGCCTGTCTTGAGCGAGATGATGCCCTCGACCTCGACCTCCGGGCCGCACCACTTCATCCGCACGTCGTGCGCGAGTTCGAGCAGCTCCTCGAGGCGATCGTCGCCCAGCTGCAGCACCTGGACGGTCTGCTCGCGGGTCAGTCCGACGCCGCGCTCGAGCACCTGCTCGCGGGCGGTCGCCAGAATGTCGACCTCGGTCCTGACGGGTGCCTGGGTCACTGCACGAATCCCTTCGGTCTGCCGCGCAACTTGAACAGCGTTCTTGAACGGTGTTCAGGCTAAGGTACGGTGGGACCGGAGTCAAAGGGCGCGCAGAGAGGGCCAGCCGTGCAGCTGCATCGCACCGACGTGATCGACGGCGCCATCGCCATTCTCGATCAGTACGGCCTGGCCGATCTGACGATGCGCCGGCTCGCCACCGCGCTGCACGTGCAGCCCGGCGCGCTGTACTGGCATTTCCCCAATAAGCAGGCCCTGCTGGGCGCGGTCGGGGACCGCATCCTGGCGCCGATGGAGGATCCGCTCGACGCGACCGACTGGGCCACCCAGGTCGCCGAGCTGGCGCATCGGCTGCGCTCGTGCCTGCTGGCGTACCGCGATGGCGCCGAGGCGGTCTCGGCCACCTACGCCTCCCGGCTGACCACCAGCAAGGGCCGCGAACGCATCATGAGCGCGCTGATCCGCGGCGGCATGACCCGCGAGGAGGCCGATCTGGCCGCCTACGCGCTGCTGTACTACGTTCTCGGTGAGACCGTCGACGAACAGTCGCGCATGCAGATGGATTCGGCCGGTGCGCTGGCCGAGGAGTCCTCGCCGCTGTACGAGAACACCACCGCCACCGACCGCTACGACTTCGGCCTGCAACTGCTCCTGGGCGGCGTGCGGCACCGGTTGGGCAGCCGGGTGCGCTGATCTGCCCGCGGGATTCGCGCCGCCTAACCCGACGGTGTGTGCGCCGCGGTGAGTTCCTCGTCCTGTAGTTCGGAGATGAACGGCACGATCTGCTGCGCTATCACCGTGTTGTATTCGCCGGGCTGCTGAATCGGATTGGCGTGCCCGGTGGTTCGGGTGAGCACCACCAGCAGAGTGCCGTTCACCCCGCCGACCAGATCGATGAGCACCTTGTGGCTGTAGGCGTCGTCGACGAGGGGGTCCCGATCCGGGTTGTGCGGGCGGATGAACGCGATCGCCGGACGCGGTTTATCACCGGACGGTCTGGCCAGCGCCTTCAGGTCGTTGATCGCACCGCCGCCGACGATCGCCTTGAACTGGGATTCGATCAGTCCGTTGCTGGCGGTGTCGGTGTTGAAGATCTTCGCTCCCAGCACATCTCGGAACGCGTCGAGGAACTGCGGCGTGCGGATGCCCGGCGGCATGCTGGAGTAGTCGACGTAATCGTCTCGGCGCGCGAACATCTCGGCGATCAGCCGCAGCGTGCGGCTCTCCCGGGCGCCGGGCATCCAGCCGGTCCAGCGCAGCAGTTGTTCGCCCGCGTCCCTGGCCTCCGGCCACACGGCGTTCAGATCGACCGGGGTGCAGTCCAGGATGACGCCGGTCAGGACCTTGTCACTGGCCGTGTGGATCTGTTTGGCGACCTCCAGGGCGATCACCCCGCCCATGCTGTGCCCGACCAGCACGATATTGCGCACCCCCGCGGCGTTGGCGACCTCGAGGATGAGGTCACCGATCACCTTGGTGTCGATACCGGTGTTGTCGTAACGCACCGCCCACACCGAACCCAGCTGGGCCAGCGACGGTAGCGCGCGGGCGGTATCGCTGGCGTCGCGGGTGCCCAGACCGGTCATGTCGAATACCGCGGTATCGCGGACCTGGGCTGCGGCGGGTGCGGCTATCGGCAGTACCGCCGGTTCGGTGCGCGCGAGCCGGGCCCGCTCCGGGGCGATGTCACCGGCCCAGTACTGGGCGAACAACGCCAGCAGCACGAGCGGTACGAGCGCGCCCCGCAGCAGAGCCGAGCGAGTGCGACGGAAAGTCGTCCAGCCGTGCCCGAGGCGGGTTTCGGCCAGCCGCGCCCTCCGTCGCGTGTCGTCGTAATCCGCGACGGTCGACGGGTGCCGGTTCGAAACAAGCATCTCCATCCACTGTAGGGGCGCACTCAGCCGCTCCCCAGGATGAATTCGGCCGCCCACCGCATGCCGCCCGGCTTCCAGCCATTTCGCCGCGCAGGTGGGAGCATGATCACCCGACTCGGGATCCGCTCATGACCCCGCCGGCACTCGGCGCCGTGTGAGATGGCTCGCTACGGCGTCAGCCGAGACGACGCGCGGACCAGTCCGGATGAAACCACCCAGCGGCGTTCGCGGCGAACCGCTCGGCACTCCAGCCGCTCACGCCCTCGGGAATGCTGCCGACGACGTCGACACCGGTCACGGCGGAAAGATCATCGCGGTTGCATTCGCACGCCAAATCGGGTGCGGCGGGCCAGGATCCGATGACCAGGCCCGCACAGGGCACACCCGCGGCCGCGAGGGTCCGGGTGGTGAGTTCGCTGTGATTGAGGGTGCCCAGGCCGGCGGCGGCGACCACCAGGACCGGCGCGCCGCTCTTCTGGGCCAGATCCAGCAGGGTGAAATCACCGAGGCGGACCAGCAGCCCGCCCGCGCCCTCCACCAGCGTGAGGTCGGCGTCGGCCAGGGATTCGATCCCGGCGACCGTATCGGCCATGGTCAGCAGTGGCGCACCGCAGCGGCGGGCGGCGGTATCGGGGGCCAGCGGGTCGGGGTAGCGGGCCAGTTCGAGGGTGCGCGTGACACCACTCAGGCGTGCGATCTCCGCCAGATCACCGGGATCGCCGGGGGCGACACCGGTCTGGGCCGGTTTGCACACCGCCACAGTCCGTCCGGCCGCCCGCGCCGCGGCCGCGAGCGAGGCGGTCACGATGGTTTTTCCGACATCGGTCGACGTACCGGTCACGATCAGCACACTCACGACAGTTCACTCCTCGAACGACGATCGGCCTCGGGCCCGCTCACCCACGCACACCGGGAGATACCGGCTCACGCCCGGACGGTTCCGGCTCCCGGACGCGGGCCTCGGCCAGCACATCACCGAGTACCGAAGCAATGGTGGACATCTCGGCATCGGTCAGGTCGGCGCGGGCGGTCAGGCGCAGCCGGGACGTGCCCTCGGGCACCGACGGCGGACGGAAGCAGCCCACGTGCAGACCGCGCGCCCGGCAGGCCTGCGCGGCATCGTAAGCGACCTGCGCCTTGCCGAGTACCACCGGAACCACCGCCGAATCAGGCTGCGGCACACCGGCGATGGCGGCGATCCGCGCCGCCCGCGACAGCACGCGCCCGGCCAGGTCCGGGTCGCGGCGCAGCAGGCCCAGCGCGGCGTGAGCGGCCCCGACCGCGCCCGGCGCGAGGCCCGTATCGAAGATGAACGTGCGCGCCGCATCGATCAGATGTGCCCGCACCCGCTCCTCGGCGAGCACCACACCGCCTTGGGCGGCAAGGGATTTGGACAGTGTGGCGGTGACGATCAGATCCGGCTGCCCGGCCAGGCCCAGCTCGTGCACCAGCCCGCGCCCGCCCGTACCCCGCACGCCCAGCCCGTGCGCCTCGTCCACGATCAGCACCGCGCCGTTGTCCCGCACCACCCGATGCAGTTCGACCAGCGGCGCGAGATCCCCGTCCGCGCTGAACACCGAATCGGTGAGCACCAGCGCCCGCTCCTCGGAACGCGCGCCGAGCACCCGATCCACGGCCGCGACGTCACAGTGCGGCGCGACCTCCACCCGCGCTCGCGACAGCCGGCACGCATCGACCAGCGAGGCATGCGACCCCGCATCCGAGACGACCAGCGCCCCACGCCCGGCCAGCGCCGTCACCACCCCCAGATTGGCGGCGTAGCCGGAGGCGAACACCAGGCCCGCCTCGGCCCCCACGAACTCGGCCAGCTCACCCTCGAACACCTCGTGCGCCGTGGTCGTCCCGGTCACCAACCGCGAACCGGTCGACCCCGCGCCCCAGGTCCGCACCGCCGCCACGGCACCCTCGATCACCTCGGGATGCCGAGACAACCCCAGATAGTCGTTCGAGGCCAGATCCACCAGCTCCGACCGCGCCTCCCGCGCCCGCAGCTCGCGCCGCAGCCCGGCCCCCACCCGTGCCGCGGCCCGTTCGTCCAACCAGCTCAACGGATCGATGCTCACAGCCCAGCAGCATACTTGAACGCCGTTCAGGAGCAAGCGGCCACCGCTCGTTTCGAACGGAATCGGCGCCGGCCGCGCGTGCGACGAGTGAGCTACATGACAAGGCCGAGCTGTGTCACCAGGCACAGCGCAACCAGGCGACCTACCCTCGCGAGTCAGACCTCCACCGCCACAACGACTCTCGTCCAGCCCCACAGCCGCGTCGGGAGTGCTAGCATGCGGCAGTGAGCGGAGCACGGCGGAGCGAACCATCCCGTCGGCGCGCCCCGCACACAACGGAGCCCGAGCGCCGGCGTAGTGCAGTCATGGGCGGAGCGAATCGTGCCCACACACGACCTGTCCCAGCGTCGGCGGTGGGGCCACGAGAGCACAGCGCGCCTCACGCCGGTGCCGACGAGTGCCGGTGCGGAGCTGTCGTGCGCGCAGCGAACTATCAACACAGCGCGGCTTGCTCACGGCGCAGGCGAGTAGGCGTCGTGAGCGATGGAGGGGAGTTGTCCTATGAGCGATGACATTTCGGCCCAGGCGCCGACGAGTACCCCGGCGCCGGAGGGAGATCGGGTTCCGCTGAACACCTCCCCCGATGCCGCCAAGACGCCCGATGTCGACATGACCGACGACGAAACGGGATGGCGTATCGACGCGCAGGGCCTGGACGATCCGCCGGAGTATTTCGCCGGAGAGCCCGGCGCCCAACGGGACGAGGACTGGATCGCCTATCTGACCGGCACCGATGGTGACGGCAGCACGCGCCCGTTCGGGCAGGCGCCCGATGCCTACCCGAATCCGGACGCGGTGCACAACACCGCGCTGAAGACGATCGGCCATGCCCAGAGCCAGCAGGGCACGCGCTACTGCTGGGGCGGCGGGGACACCGCAGGTCCCACCCGGGGAGAGGGCGACAACGGGGGTGACGCCACCCACTATCACGACAGCCAGTACATCGGATACGACTGCGAAGGGCTGACCCGCTACGCGGTCTACCAGGCGACCGGTCAGGACATCGGCGAGGGCACCGGCAATCAGCTTCCGGTCCTCGAGCAGACCGGCCAGACCGTGATTCCCCAGACCAGCGGCACGGTCGACACCTCCACCATGCAACCCGGCGACATCCTCTACTACGGCTCGAGCGGGGCGGACCACTGTGCCATCTACATGGGCAATGGCGTGACCGTGGAAACCAATCAGTCCGGAACGCCGGCCCATTCACAACCGGCCGACCTGAGCGGTTCGACCGACCGCCCCATCACGGTCGTCCGCCCGAACTACATATAATCGGTCCGCGACAAGACGCCGCCGATCCGGCCGTTCCAGTCACACGAGCCGGATCTGTCAGACGGCAGCCGCCGCAACCACTCCGGGGCAACTATGCCGGACAGAGTCGGTCGCCCAGCTGCACTCTCGTGGATGGCGTCACTCACCGAATCGTCAGACGGCGGCGGCCGCGACTATTCCAGCGCAGATCCGGGCGACGTCGTCCGGTGTGCTGATATACGGCGGCATCGTGTAGATCAGGTTGCGGAAGGGGCGCAACCACACGCCGGAGTCGACGGCGGCATGGGTGGCCTTGCGCATATCGATCGAATGGTCCAGCTCGACGACGCCGATCGCACCCCGCACCCGCACCTCGACGACGCCCGGAATATCCTGTGCGGCAGCCAATCCCGCGAGCAGGCCCGACTCGATGGCCGCGACCTCACCGTGCCAGTCCCGCGACAGCAACTCCTCGATCGAGGCGACCGCGACCGCGCAGGCCAGGGGGTTGCCCATGAAGGTGGGACCGTGCATGAGACCACCGTGGCCCGCGCTGACGGTCTCGGCGATCACCGAGGTGCACAGTGCCGCGGCGAGACTCAGGTATCCCCCGGTCAGCGCCTTGCCCACGCACATCACATCGGGGCGCACGCCGACTCGATCGGCGGCGAAAAGTGTTCCGGTGCGGCCGAATCCGGTGGCGATCTCATCGAAGATCAGCAGGACGCCGTATTCGTCGCACAGGGCGCGCAGGTCGTTCAGGTACCGGGGATGGTGGAAACGCATACCGCCCGCACCCTGCACGATCGGCTCCACGATGACAGCGGCCGTTTCGTGGGCATGTTCGGCCAGCAGCCGTTCCAGGTTCGAAACATAGTCGGGCTCATAGTCTTTCGGCGGCATCGGGGCGAAGATCTGATCGGCGAGCACGTCGGTCCACAGCGAGTGCATGCCGCCCTCGGGATCGCAGACGCTCATCGGGGTGAAGGTGTCGCCGTGGTAGCCGCCACGCCAGGTGAGCAGGCGCCTCTTCTCCGGTCGGTCCAGCGCCCGCCAGTACTGCAGGCACATCTTGACCGCGACCTCCACCGACACCGAGCCCGAGTCGCACAGGAAGACCTTGTCCAGCCCCTCGGGGGTGAGTTCCACCAGCAATTGGGACAGGCGCACCGCGGGTTCGTGGGTCAGCCCACCGAACATGACGTGGCTCATCCGCCGCGCCTGCTCGATCAGCGCCGCGTCCAGGGCCGGATGCCGATAGCCGTGCACCGCCGCCCACCACGAGCTCATCCCGTCGACCAGCTCTCGACCGTCGGCCAGGGCGAGCCGGGTGCCGGAGGCCGACGCGACGATCAGCGGTTCGGTCGTCGCCAGAAATCCGCCGTACGGGTGCCAGACGTGCGCGGCGTCGAACGCGGTGATCTCGTCGGGGGTCAGGGCCACGGGAATCCTTTGCGACGGCATCCTTGAACGCCGTTCAAGTTACCATCGCGCGGCGCACGGCCCCATCGATGCCCGAAAAATGAGCCCGCATCGACCGGTTTCGAGTATTATTTGACCAAGTCAATCTAATTGGTGACGCAGTCAACTATTGATAGCCGAATCACCCCTGGAGGACCGCTTATGAGCACCGCCATCACCGAACAGACCGCCGACGCCGAGCACGTCGATCCCGACCAGACCGCCGCCGTGCGCGCCTTCAACCGGAACTACACCCGCGTCATCGGCGTCCTGCACGAACATCTCGTCGACACCGATTTCTCCCTCACCGAGGCGCGAATCCTGTTCGAACTGGCCCAGCTGAACACATCCGACACCATCGACTCGATCGACCTGCGTCAGCGGCTCGAGCTGGATCCGGGCTACCTCAGCCGCATCCTGACCCGGTTCGAGGGCGCGGGCCTGGTCGAATGCCGCCGCAGCGATGCCGATGCCCGCCGCAGGCAGGTGCGCCTGTCCGAATCCGGCCGCACCGTCTTCGCCGACCTGAACGAGCGGTCCAGCCGCGCGGCCGCCGGCCTGCTCGCCGAGCACCCCGCCACCGACCGCGCACGCCTGGTCGAGGCCATGCACACCATCGAGCGCATCCTGGGCGGGCATACCGAACCGGTGCGCATCCGCGAACCCCGTCCCGGCGACTACGGCTGGATCATCGCCCGCAACGCCGCGCTCTACGCCGCCGAATACGGCTGGGACGGCAGTTACGAAACCCTCGTCGCCCGGATCGTGACCGACTTCCTGGAAACCCACGACCCACACGTCGAACGGGCGTGGATCGCCGAATCCGACGGCGAGCGCCTGGGCGCGGTGTTCTGCATGCGTGACGACGAGCACACGGCCCGGCTGCGGCTGCTGCTGGTGGAGCCCGGGGCGCGTGGGCGGGGCGTGGGCGGCGCGCTGGTCGATCACTGCCTGGAATTCGCCACCGCCGCCGGATACCGGGACATGGTGCTGTGGACCAACGACGTGCTGAGCTCGGCCCGCCGCATCTACCAGCGCGCCGGATTCGAACTGGTGGAATCGGAACCGCACCACAGCTTCGGCCACGACCTCACCGGCCAGACCTGGCGGCGCACACTGCGCTGAGGGAGACGGTGAGCACAGCGGATGTGCCGAACATCGCATCAAGAGCACCACACACACCGGAAACTCACCGTCGCCCATTACTGTCGGAGGCATGGTCGCACCAGACACACACGGTGATGTGACGCCGCTGGGCGTCTGGCCGGGGACCGCGTACCCGCTGGGCGCCACCTATGACGGAGCGGGCACCAATTTCTCGGTGTTCTCCGAGGTCGCGGAGCGGGTCGAGCTCTGCCTGATCACCCGCGAAGGCGCCGAGACCCGGATACCCCTGGAAGAGGTCGACGGGTACGTCTGGCATGCTTACGTACCCGCGATCGCCCCCGGCCAGCGCTACGGCTTCCGGGTCCACGGCGAGTTCGCCCCGGAGCGCGGACTGCGCTGCGATGCGAGCAAACTGCTGCTGGACCCCTACGGCAAGGCGTTCGCCGGCGATTTCGACAACGACCCGTCGCTGTACACCTACGACCGGGATTCGCTGGGGCACACCATGACCAGTGTGGTGATCAACCCGTTCTTCGACTGGGCCGACGATCGCCCGCCCCGGCGCCCCTACCACCAGACCGTCATCTACGAGGCCCACGTCAAGGGCATGACGATGACCCATCCCCAGGTTCCGCAGGAATTGCGCGGCACCTATGCGGGGATCGCGCATCCGGCGATCGTCGATCATCTGAAAGACCTGGGCGTCACCGCGATCGAGCTGATGCCGGTGCACCAGTTCCTGCACGACCGGATGCTGCTGGACAAGGGCCTGCGAAACTACTGGGGCTACAACAGTTTCGGCTACCTGGCCCCGCACAGCGATTACGCCGCCGATCCACGCGCGGGCGCCGCGGTCACCGAATTCAAGGCGATGGTGCGCGCCCTGCACGCCGAGGGTATCGAGGTGATCCTCGACGTGGTCTACAACCACACCGGCGAGGGCAACCACCTGGGACCGACCCTGTCGCTACGCGGGATCGACAACGCCGCGTATTACCGTCTGTCCGAAGATGATCCGCAGCATTACGTCGACTACACCGGTACCGGCAACAGCCTCAACGTGCGCCAGCCGCACACCTTGCAGCTGATCATGGACTCGCTGCGCTACTGGATCCTGGACATGCACGTGGACGGCTTCCGCTTCGATCTGGCCGCCACCCTGGCCCGGGAGCTGCACGATGTGGACCGGCTGTCCACCTTCTTCGATCTGGTGCAACAGGATCCGGTGGTGAGCCAGGTCAAACTGATCGCCGAACCGTGGGACGTCGGCGAGGGCGGCTATCAGGTCGGCAACTTCCCGGGCCTGTGGACCGAGTGGAACGGCAAATACCGTGACACCGTGCGCGATTACTGGCGCGGTGAACCGGCGACGCTGGGCGAGTTCGCCTCCCGCCTGACCGGTTCCTCGGACCTGTACGAGGCCACCGGCCGCCGCCCCGGCGCGAGCATCAACTTCGTCACCGCGCACGACGGGTTCACACTGCGGGATCTGGTGTCCTACAACGATAAACACAACGAGGACAACGGCGAGGACAACCGCGACGGCGAGAGCCACAACCGGTCGTGGAACTGCGGCGTCGAGGGCCCGACCGATGATCCGCAGGTCCTGGCGCTGCGCGAGCGCCAGAGCCGCAACCTGATCGCCACCCTGGCGCTGTCCCAGGGCACACCGATGCTGCTGCACGGCGACGAGATGGGCCGCACCCAGCACGGCAACAACAACGCCTACTGCCAGGACTCCCCGCTGTCCTGGGTCGATTGGTCGCTGGCGCAGAAGAATTCGGATCTGGTCCGGTTCACCCGCGCCGCGTTCGCGCTGCGCGCCGCGCATCCGGTGTTCCGGCGACGCCGGTTCTTCGACGGCCATCCGCCCGCCTCCGAACCGCAGGGACGCGACGTGCCGCCCGATATCGCCTGGCTCACCCCGGCCGGCACGGAAATGACCGCCGCGGACTGGGATTCGGGCTTCGGCCGGTCACTGACGGTCTTCCTCAACGGCGCGCGGATCCCCGAGCCCGGCCCGCGCGGGGAGCGCATCCAGGACGACTCGTTCCTGCTGTGCTTCAACGCGCACGACTCCGCGATCGACTTCACCCTGCCCGGCCCGGACTTCGGCGACCACGGGGGACGGCAAGCCGGCGGGGTGGATCAGCGCTGGGCGGTGGTACTGGACTGTTCGACGCCCACCGGTTCCGCGGACGCCCTGTACGACGCGGCGGCGGTGGTGCCGGTGCCCGCGCGGTGCCTGCTGGTCCTGCGGCTGGTCGAGGCCGCGGGCGCATCCGATAGGGTGGGAGCAGGCATGGAGGGGACGGCGTGGGCGAGGATGTAGCACCCGCACGTCCTAATGAGATCAAGACAGAGATGACAGAAACCGCTTCGCCCGAATCACTCACCACACCGGCGGTCCGCCAGACCCCGGTCCGCAGCACCTACCGGCTGCAGCTGCGGCCGGACGCGCTGACGTTCGCCGACGCCCGCACCATCGCGGAGTACCTCCAACAGCTCGGTGTCTCGCATCTGTACCTCTCGCCGATCATGACCGCGATGCGCGGATCGACGCACGGCTACGACGTGGCCGATCCGACCGCGGTGTCCTCGGCGCTGGGCGGCCCGAACGGCCTGCGCATGCTGGCGGAGGAGGTGCGCAGCCGGGGTATGGGCCTGATCGTGGATCTGGTGCCCAACCATGTCGGCGTCGCCGATCCGCGGCAGAACCCGTGGTGGTGGGATGTGCTGACGCACGGCCGCAAGTCGAAGTTCGCGCACTTCTTCGATATCGACTGGAGCACCGGCAACGGGGCCGGGGGGCGCCTGGCGCTGCCGGTGCTGCAGAGTGAGAACGATCCGGCCGCGCTGAGCGTCGACCGCAGCGGCCCGGAACCGATGCTGGCGCTGCACGATCTGCGCTTCCCGATCGCGCCCGGCACCGACGGGGAGAACGCGCTGCGCATCCACGACCGTCAGCACTACCGGCTGGTCAGCTGGAAGGTCGGGGTCTGTACCTACCGGCGGTTCTTCGCGGTGTCCAGCCTCGCGGCGATCCGGCAGGAGGACCCGAAGGTCTTCGAGCTCACCCACCGCGAGCTGACCGCCTGGTGTGAGCACGATCTCATCGACGGGGTGCGGGTGGACCATCCGGACGGATTGGCCCGTCCCGCGGACTATCTGGCCCAGCTGCGCCGGGTGATCGGCCCGCGCCGGCTGCTGCTGGTGGAGAAGGTGCTGTCCAATCGCGAACCCCTGGACGCGATGCTGCCGATCGACGGCACCACCGGCTACGACGCCCTGGCCGATCTGGGCGGGGTGCTGATCGATCCGGGCGGGGAGCGGGCGCTGACCGATCTGTCGCGCCGCTTCTGCGAGCACGGCAGCAACAGCGCGTGGATCGGCAACAACGAGCACCGCATCAAGCGCGCGGTGGCCGAGAAGATGCTGGTGCCCGAGGTCCGCCGGCTGGTGGAGGCGATCAAGCGCGACGCCAACGCCGAGACCTTCGACACCATGGCGCTGACCAACGCCACCATCGAGGTGCTGTCGTTCATGCCGGTGTACCGCACCGACTACGCGCCGCTGGCCGGGATGATGACGAACGTCGTCACCAAGGTGTGCAAGCGCAACAACGAACTGTCCGTGCCGCTCTCGGTGCTGGTCACCGCACTGTCGGCGAACGGCGAGGCCGCGGTGCGGATGAACCAGGTGTGCGGGGCGGTGACCGCCAAGGCGGTCGAGGACACCATGTACTACCAGGGTGCGCGGCTGGTGTCGCTGCAGGAGGTGGGCGGCAATCCGGCCCGGTTCGGCCGGTCGGTGCTCGAGTTCCATCTGGCCAATGCCGAACGCGCGCAACGCTGGCCGGCCACGATGACCACGCTGTCCACGCACGACACCAAGCGCGGGGAGGATGTGCGCGCCCGCATCGGGGTGCTGTCGCAGGCCGCGGACCGCTGGTCCAAGGCGGTGACCGCGTGGAGCGCGATCGCACCCGCGCCCGACGGTGGGACGGCACTGTTCCTGCTGCAGAACATGTTCGGGGTCTGGCCTGCGGACGGCCGCTCCGCCACCGCGGTGCCCGGACTGCGGGAACGACTGCATCTGTTCGCGGAGAAGGCCGTTCGCGAGGCCGGTCTCAAGACCTCCTGGGAGGAACCTGATCTCGACTTCGAGGCGTCGCTGCATCAGTGGATCGACCTGGTGATCGACGGTCCCGTCGGAGCCGAGTTGTCCGAGCTGGTGGCCAAGCTGGCCCCGCACGCCTGGTCGGATGCGCTGTCGCAGAAGCTGTTACAGCTGTGCGGACCGGGCATTCCGGACATCTATCAGGGCTGCGAGGTGTGGGAGGATTCGCTCGTCGATCCGGACAACCGCCGCCCGGTCGACTTCGGGCGCCGCCTCTCGATGCTGCAATCGCTCACCGGCACACCGGAGCTGGATCCGTCCGGGGCGGCGAAGATGTGGATCGTGGCGTACGCGCTGTGGCTGCGGCGCGAGCGGCCGGACTGCTTCGTCGACGGGACCTACACGCCGCTGTTCGCCGCGGGCGATGTCGGCGGACATCTGATCGCCTTCGCCCGCGGCCGGGCCGACGAGCCGCCGCAGGTGATCGCCGCGGCCACCCGGCACAGTGTGCGGCTGGCCGAGACCGGTTGGGGCGACGCGGCTCTGGACCTGCCCGCGGGCACCTGGACCGACCGCCTGACCGGACATACCTTCACCACCCGCGTGCGCTTGGAGAAGCTGTTCACCCGGTTACCGGTCGCCCTGCTCGTGCGCTGAACGACTCCACCGACCGTCGTCCCGGCATGCCTTTGGCCGGGATCTACTGTGCACCGATGGATTCCGGCCAAAAGCATGCCGGAATGACGAGTCGGGGCATGACGGGGATTCAGGCGGTGACTTCTTCAGAGGTCGTGGCCGCACCGTCCGCCGCGGCGAGTTTTTCCGTTTCCGCGACCGATTCGACGTGCCCGGTGGTCTGTTCCGTCGGCACGCAATCGTCGCAGTCCCGCGCCCAGCGGCGCACATTCGGCGGGTCGTACTCGCTGTCGCCGCACGCGCAGGACGCCAGGTACACCCGTTGGTCCGGCCGTGCGTCCAGGCGACGCCAGGAGTCCCGGTAGAACCGCGTATCGCGCGGGTGGACCAGCAGGCCGACCAGATTCGCGATCCGATAGAACAGATTCAGCGTGCTGTGCGGGCGAACCGGTCCGGTCGCCGTGGCGCTGTGTGCGATCGACTCCTCCAGCCTGTCCCGGTCGATTTCCAGGCCCTGCTCGCACGCTTCACGGACCATCCAGCGCAGCGTGCGATCCGACAGACGACCGTCCGGCAGGCCACCGCCGATATCGGTGTGGCAGCCCTCGAACCACACCTGCTTGACCCTGTCCGGCCACTGCTCGGCGACACCGGCCTCGTCGATGACCTCCCACAGACACGGTGAGTAGAGGCGTCGGCGCTCGTCGATGGCCAGTGCCTGGCGGGCGCAATGGACGGTCGGCGCGAGCCGCAGATCGTGGAATCGGTACTTACCGGAGGTGATTCCGGGCACGCCCATCGCGCCGACGGTATCGAAGACACCGAGGAATTTGATCGGCACCGGCGCGCGGCAGTACTGCTCCCGGAACTGCACCCACTGCGCCGGATCCGGATCGTCGGGGTGCGCCTTACGCTGCCGGAAGATAGCCAGTGCGTCCGGCAGGCGGCCCTCGGACAGCGCGTCCGGGGTCAGCAGGCCGATACGGTTGATCAGCCCGGACAGACTGCGCGCGAGATACGCGCCGCGGCTGAAGCCGAACAGGAAGATCTCGTCGTCGGGTTCCCAGTTCAGCGCCAGCTGCCAGTACAGCGTCGACAGCGCCGAATCCAGGCCCACCCCGAACATGCCACCGAGGATCTTATCGGCGGAATACCCGCGCGTGCCGGGACCGTCGGTGTAGAACACCTGCTGTTCGACCATCCGCCCATCCGCTTCGGATGTATTCAGGCGCAATGATTCCGCAATCTTCACCACGTTCGACACCGACGGGTTGCTCTCGGCTCCCCAGGTTCCGTCGCAGCACACGACCAGTCGTTTCATAGCAAGGATCCTCCCGCCCCGCTTCGTGGCGAATCTCGCGTAGCGGACTACCTGTTTTGCCGCTACCGATCCGCGCCGATGCTAATCATTCCCCCGGGACCCGCCCGGTACACACTTATTTTTCCGAGCCACCGGTCCCGGACGGTCGCATCCGCGCGTATCCGGCCCGCCGCGGAGCGAGTGGCTCCGCGTGTCGTGCGACACGCGGAATCCCTGTCCGATCGGTTCCGCGCTGGTCATCGCGCCGCGCTCATATACCACGCGCCCGGGGGGCGAACCGGCGCGGCGCGGCGGGATTCAGGTGTCGGTGGGGCGATCTAGAATCCACTTCGTGTCAGCCTCGCCGGGATCATTCGTCCACCTTCACAACCACACCGAGTACTCGATGCTCGATGGCGCGGCGAAGATCACGCCCTTGTTCAAGGAGGCCGAGCGCCTCGGCATGACGGCCGTCGGCATGACCGACCACGGCAACATGTTCGGCGCCTCGGAGTTCTACAACTCCGCCAAGAAGCAGGGCATCACGCCGATCATCGGCATCGAGGCGTACATCGCGCCCGCCTCCCGCTTCAACACCAAGCGCGTGCAGTGGGGCGATCCGAGCCAGAAGGGCGACGACGTCTCCGGCTCGGGTGCGTACACCCATATGACGATGGTCGCCGAGAACGCGACCGGCCTGCGCAACCTGTTCAAGCTGTCGAGCCTGGCCTCGCTCGAGGGCCAGCTCGGCAAGTGGTCCCGCATGGACGAGGAGATCATCGCCGAGCACGCCGAGGGCATCATCGCCACCACCGGCTGCCCGTCGGGCGAGGTGCAGACCCGCCTGCGCCTGGGCCACGAGCGCGAAGCCCTCGAGGCGGCGGCCAAGTGGCAGGAGATCTTCGGCAAGGAGAATTTCTTCCTGGAGATCATGGACCACGGACTGTCCATCGAGACCCGGGTGCGCCAGGGCCTGCTCGAGGTCGGCAAGAAGCTGGGCATTCCCCCGCTGGCGACCAACGACTGCCACTACGTGCACCAGACCGACTCCACCAACCACGAAGCGCTGCTGTGCATTCAGACCGGCAAGACGCTCTCGGACCCGACCCGCTTCAAATTCGACGGCAGCGGCTACTACCTCAAGTCCGCCGACGAGATGCGCGCCATCTGGGACGCCGAGG
This sequence comes from Nocardia alni, assembly GCF_019038435.1. Classification (GTDB taxonomy): domain Bacteria; phylum Actinomycetota; class Actinomycetes; order Mycobacteriales; family Mycobacteriaceae; genus Nocardia; species Nocardia alni. The sequence goes on along the minus strand of NZ_JAGPOX010000080.1, from coordinate 18,464 downwards.
TGCCCGGCGCCTGCGACAACACCGTGCTGATCGGCGAGCGGGTGCAGTCCTACGACGAGGTCTGGAACCACCGCGACCGGATGCCCGTCTTCCCGGTTCCCGAGGGATACGACCAGGCCAGCTGGCTGCGCGAGGAGGTGCGGCGCGGACTGCTGCGGCGTTTCCCGGAGGGCCCGTCGCAGAGGTACATCGATCAGGTCGAGTACGAGATCGGCGTCATCCTGGAAATGGGCTTCCCGGCCTACTTCCTGGTCGTCGGCGACCTCATCAACCATGCCCGCGACGTCGGCATCCGGGTCGGCCCGGGCCGCGGCTCGGCGGCCGGTTCACTGGTCGCCTTCGCGCTGGGCATCACCAATATCGACCCGCTGCCGCACGGTCTGCTGTTCGAGCGGTTCCTCAACCCCGAGCGCGTGTCGATGCCCGATATCGATATCGACTTCGACGATCGCCGCCGCGGTGAGATGGTGCGCTACGCCTCGGAGAAGTACGGCGTCGACAAGGTGGCACAGGTCATCACCTTCGGCACCATCAAAACCAAGGCCGCGCTGAAGGATTCCGCGCGCGTGCTGCACGGCCAGCCCGGTTTCGCCATCGCCGACCAGATCACCAAAGCGCTGCCGCCGCCGATCATGGCCAAGGACATCTCGGTCTCGGGCATCACCGATCCCGAGCACGAGCGGTACAAGGAGGCTGCCGAGGTCCGCGGCCTGATCGAGTCCAATCCCGAGATCGCGAAGATCTACGAGACCGCCAAGGGCCTCGAGGGCCTGATCCGCAACGCGGGCGTGCATGCCTGCGCGGTGATCATGTCCTGCGATCCGCTCACAGACGCGATCCCGGTGTGGAAGCGCGCCCAGGACGGCGCCATCATCACCGGCTGGGACTACCCGTCCTGCGAGGCCATCGGCCTGTTGAAGATGGACTTCCTGGGCCTGCGCAACCTGACGGTCATCGGCGACGCGCTGGAGAACATCAAGGCCAACCGGGGCGTCGACCTCGATATGGACAATCTGCCGCTGGACGACGCGCCCACCTTCGAATTGCTCTCGCGCGGTGAAACTCTCGGCGTGTTCCAGCTCGATGGTGGCCCCATGCGCGATCTGCTGCGCCGCATGCAGCCCAACGCGTTCGAGGACATCGTCGCGGTCGGCGCGCTGTACCGGCCCGGTCCGATGGGCATGAACGCGCACAACGATTACGCCGATCGCAAGAACGCTCGCCAAGAGGTCAAGCCGATCCACCCGGAGCTCGAGGAGCCGCTGAAGGAGATCCTCGGCGAGACCTTCGGCCTGATCGTCTACCAAGAGCAGATCATGCACGTCGCGCAGAAAGTGGCCGGATACTCGCTCGGCCGAGCCGATATCCTGCGCCGCGCGATGGGTAAGAAGAAGGCCGAGGTGCTCGAAGCCGAATTCGAGGGCTTCGAGAAGGGCATGATGGACAACGGTTTCTCCAAGGCCTCCATCAAGGCGCTGTGGGACACCATCCTTCCGTTCGCCGGTTACGCGTTCAACAAATCACACGCCGCCGCCTACGGCCTGGTCTCGTACTGGACCGCCTACCTGAAGGCGAACTACCCGGCCGAGTACATGGCCGCGCTGCTCACCAGCGTCGGCGACGACAAGGACAAGGCCGCGGTCTACCTGGCCGACTGCCGGCGCCTGGGCATCCAGGTGCTGCCGCCCGATGTCAACGAGTCCGAACTCGAATTCGCCTCCGTCGGCCACGACATCCGTTTCGGCATGGGCGCGGTGCGCAACGTCGGGGCGAACGTGGTGGCCTCGATCATCGCCGCCCGCAAGGAGAAGTCGAAGTTCACCGACTTCTCCGATTATCTGAACAAGATCGACACCGTGGCCTGTACCAAGAAGGTCACCGAATCGCTCATCAAGGCCGGTGCGTTCGACTCGCTCGACCATCCGCGCAAGGGACTGTTCCTGGTCCACTCCGATGCGATCGACGCGGTGATGTCGACCAAGAAGGCCGAGGCGATCGGCCAGTTCGACCTGTTCGGCGGCCTCGACGACGGGGACGACAGCATCTCGGGCGTCTTCGATGTGAAGGTCCCCGACGAGGAGTGGGAGTCCAAGCACAAGCTCGCGCTGGAACGGGAGATGCTGGGCCTGTACGTGTCCGGGCATCCGCTCAACGGTGTCGAGCACGTGCTCGCGGCGCAGGCGGATACTCCGATCCCAGCGATTCTGCAGGGCGATGTCAAGGACGGCGCCCAGGTCACCATCGGCGGCATCCTGGCCTCGGTGAACCGCCGCGTCAACAAGAACGGGCTGCCGTGGGCCTCGGCGCAGCTGGAAGATCTCACCGGCGGGATCGAGGTGTTGTTCTTCCCGCAGTCCTATTCGGTCTACGGCATGGACGTGGTGGAGGACGCCGTCGTCCTGGTGAAGGCCCGCGTCTCGGCTCGCGGCGACCGCATTTCGCTGATCGCCAACGACCTCGTGGTCCCGGATCTGTCGGCCATCGGCATGGAAAAGCCCCTCGCGGTGACGATTCCGACCCGCATGTGCACCCCCGACAAGGTCAACGCCCTCAAGCGGGTCCTGTCCAACCACCCCGGCACCGCTGACGTGCACATCCGCCACGTCGGCTCCCGCGAGCGGACCACCCTGCTCAAGGTCGCCGACAACCTGCGGGTATCCCCGTCCTCGGCGCTCATGGGTGACCTGAAGGCCCTCCTGGGCCCCGGCTGCCTGGCGAGTTAGCGGTTCGAGCCGCCCGCCGGCGGGCCCGCGCTGGCGCGCACGACCAGCGTCGGCACCACCGGAGGCGGCTCGGGCACGTCGATCTCGCCCTCGAGCAGTTGCAGCAGCAGCCGCATACTGCGCCGGCCCACCTCGTCGAAGTCCTGGCGCACGGTGGTCAACGGCGGGGTCAGGTATGCGGCCTCGGGGATGTCATCGAAGCCGACCACCGAGATGTCCTCGGGCACCCGGATCCCGCGTTCGGCGAAGGCGCGCAGCACGCCGAGGGCCATCTGGTCGTTGGCGGTGAACACCGCGCTGACCCCGGGCTCCACGGCCAGCGTCACCCCCGCGTCGTAGCCGGAGCGGGCGCTCCAGTCACCACCGATCACCGGCGGGATCGTCGCGCCCGCGGCCTCGAGCGTGCGCCGCCAGCCCTCGAGGCGGTCGCGCGCCTCGTACCAGCCGCTCGGGCCGGTCACATGCCATACCGTGCGATGCCCCAGGTCCAGCAGGTGCTGCACGACCAGCCGGGTGCCCTCGATCTGATCCACCGACGCCGCGGGCAGACCGGCGTCCTGACCGGACTCCACGGCGATCGCGACCAGTTGGGCGGGCAGATCGTGCAGCGCGGCCTCGGCGTACAGCTGCGGGGCGATGATGATCACTCCGTCCACGCCCTGATCCGCCAGCGCGTTGACCGCGTCCAGCACACCGAGCCGATCCACCCGCTCGATGGTGGCGATGCTGACGCCGTAGCCCGCGGCGCGCGCGGCCCGTTCGATGCCGAGCATCATCGAGGCCGGGCCGTACAGCACGGTGTCGAAGGTGACCACGCCCAGCACCTTGGAGCGCCGGCTCACCAGGCCGCGAGCCATCGCGTTGGGGCGATAACCCAGTTCGGCCACCGCGGCCAGCACCCGTTCGCGCGTCTCCGGGCGCACCTGCGGGCTGTCGTTCAACACCCGCGAGACGGTCTGATGCGACACACCGGCGAGCTTGGCCACATCGGTCATCACCGCCGGGCGGTCCTGCCTGCCCGCTGGATGCCCGTTCCGGTCTCTCACATTCACACCTTCCGCGCCGGTCGCACCGGCGTTCATCCGAGTTTCAGATTAGCGCTCGCGCGGGTCGCGCCCCACCGAACACCGCACACGAGGCCGAATCCGGTGCGTCGCAAGCAATATCGACATAATACGGATACCGTCAGGTCGGTACCGTGCCCGAATGATCTATTGTTAACGTTAACATTTATTGTGGGACTTATCGCGTGTCGACCGACCGATATCAGAAATAGTTCCAGCCCAATGTATTCCGCTGGGGAACGAATCACGGTCCGCGCAACGCGTCGCGCCCGAACAGCTGACGCATTTCAGCCACGTGGGCACATCTCGGCCGTGCGAATTACGGCGACCGTCAGGAGACCAGGCGAATGCGGCGCGCGGCCACAGCGACGGACCAACGTAGTACCGCGACCGCGGCGGCGGCCAGCACGGCCACTTGCGGGTCGATGACGAGCAGCAGAATCAGGAAGGTCAGCGCGGCGAGGGCTACGGCCTCGAGTTTGAACAGTGGCCAGCGGACACCGGCGATGTCGACCGTCTGAACACCGGCGACACGAGGATATTGGTGAACCACTACCATCTGATCAGGCTACGCGGATCATGAAGTTCGGTCAAACGAACTTTCCGTCCAGGAGTAACCCCGGAGCCGCTGCGTATCGTTCGCGGCATGCCACTATCCGGAGAGTATGCACCGACTCCCCGGCCCCAGGCCCGCGAACAGGCCGATCTGTTCGGAGGGGGTACTGCCCGTGTGCCCGGTTCGCTCCGACAAGCCGGACATACGTATTTCTCCCGCGCCGATCACCCATAACCGGCACGCGGGTCCACTCCGACGACCGGCACGTCATGCGGATCCGGCATCCGGATAGCATGTTCGGGTGTCCAATCCGCTTGATGTCGCAGAGAAGTTGCCCCAGTCGTCGCGCCCCCTGAGCGCCGACGATATCGACACTGCCGCCAAGCGAATTTCGACCATTATCGAGCCGACGCCGTTGCAGCGCATCGAGCGCATCTCGGCCCGCTCGGGCGCGAACGTGTACGTCAAGCGCGAGGACCTCACGGCCGTGCGCTCGTACAAGCTGCGCGGTGCCTACAACCTGATCGTGCAGCTCACCGAGGCCGAACGGGACGCGGGCGTCGTCACCGCCAGCGCCGGAAACCACGCTCAGGGCGTGGCGTACGCCTGCCGGGCGATGGGCATCTCGGGCCGCATCTACGTGCCCACCAACACGCCCAAACAGAAGCGCGACCGAATCCGCGCACACGGCGGTGAATTCGTCGAACTGATCGCCGTCGGCAATACCTTCGACGCCGCGGCCGTCGCGGCCGCCGACGACGTCGCTCGTACGGGCGCGACGATGGTGCCGCCCTTCGACGATCCGCGCACCGCGGCCGGGCAGGGCACCATCGCGGTGGAGCTGCTCGAGCAGCTCGATCGCGCACCGGACCTGGTGATCATCCCGGTCGGCGGCGGTGGCTGCCTGGCCGGGATCGGCACCTACCTGCGCGAGCGCTCACCCTCCACCGCCATCCTCGCGGTGGAGCCCGCGGGCGCGGCCTCGATGACAGCCGCACTGGTCGCCGGTGGCCCGGTGACGCTGCCGGAGATCGATCCGTTCGTGGACGGGGCGGCGGTGAAACGCATCGGCGATCTGCCGTATGCCGCGGTGACAGCTTTCGGCGGCCGGGTCATCTCACACGCCTCGCTGCCACTGCTGACCGCGGCCGAATCGCCGCACGGTGCGGGCACCTTCCGCCTGATGCTGGTGGACGAGGGCGCGATCTGCACGGCCATGCTGGAGCTGTATCAGAACGAGGGCATCATCGCCGAGCCCGCCGGGGCACTGGCCCTGGCCGGACTGGCCGAGATCGACGTGGAACCGGATTCGACGGTGGTGTGCCTGCTGTCGGGCGGTAACAACGACGTATCCCGGTACGGGGAGATCATCGAGCGCTCGCTGGTACATCAGGGCCTGAAGCACTATTTCCTGGTGGACTTCCCGCAGGAGCCCGGTGCGCTGCGCCGCTTCCTGGACGAGGTGCTCGGCCCGGACGACGACGTCGCGCTGTTCGAATACGTCAAGCGCAACAACCGCGAGACCGGTGCGGCCCTGGTCGGCATCGAACTGGGCGACCGCTCGGATCTGGAGCCGCTGCTGAAGCGCATGCAGGCCTCGCCGTTGCAGTGCGAGCGTTTGGAGCCGGGCTCCCCCGCCTACCGGTACCTCACCTGACGACGCGCCTGGAGATCTCCTGGTCTCAGGCGAACCCGCCCCAACCCACGGCACCGATCGCACAGGCCGGATGCCGATTCGTGGTCGTGCGGATGCGCCCTGAGTCACGCTGCCCGTCTCGCGGGGACGTTCGCGCGACGGGACACAGCGCGGGCCCCGCGTGCGGCCAGCGGCAGAATCCAGGTGGAGGCCAGCTGGTCCCAGGCGAAGGTGCCCAGGTCCAGGCGGTTGTGCACGAAGCCGATGGACAGGCCCGAGCGCGGGTCGGCCCAGCCGAAGGATCCGCCGAGGCCGATGTGGCCGAATCCGCTCTGCGTGCCGGTCGGCATCGAGTGGTAGCCCAGATGCCACATCATCGGCATGTAGAACAGCGTGTGGTCCGGCCGGTAGGTCTGCACGCGGCGCAGCCCCGCGACCGTGTGCGCCGACAAGTAGCGGCGACCCGCGACCGTGCCGTCCCCGGCGAGCGCACCGTACAGGGTGGCCAGCGCGGGGGCGGTGCAGACGCCGTTGCCCGCGCCCAGTTCGGTGTCCAGGACCGGCGGATCATCGCCTGCCACAAGGGTTTCCACGCCCGGCAGGAACAGCGCCCGGGTGGCCGCGCCGACCGGGCCGGGCAGGCCGTAGGCGTGCCCGAAGAACATCGCGCCGATCGGTGCACCCACCGCCGACAGTCTCGAACCGCACAGCGCCGCAACGGGTGTCGAGGACCCACCGGGTGGGCGCCCCAGATGAATTCCGTCGACGCCCAGCGGTTCGGCGACCTCGGTGCGGAACAGTTCGGCCAGGCTCGATCCGGTGATCGCCCGCGCCAACCCGGCCACCAGCCAGCCGTAGGTGAACGCGTGGTACGCCGGAACGCCCAGCAGCCGATCGGGCGTCGCCGCGGCCAGGCGCTGCTGCATCAGTTCGTGGTCGAGCACGTCCTGTGCCCGGGTTGCGATCTGGGGCAGCGCGGACAGTCCGGTCCGATGGGTCATCAACTGCCGCACCGTAATCCGCTCTTTACCGGCAGCGCCGAACTCCGGCCAGTACGCGGCGATGGGCGCGTCGTAGTCGAGCAGGCCGCGGTCGGCCAGGCGGTGCAGGACCGTGGAGGCGACGCCCTTGGTCGCCGAGAAGACGATCGCACCGGTGTCGTGGGTCCACTCGACGCCAGAACTCGCGTATCCGGTCCAGATGTCCACCAGCGGCTCACCGTGCCGGAACACCGTCAGCCCTGCTCCCGCCCCGGTCCTTCCACCGACGAATTTGCCGAAAGCCCGTACCAACGGCGAGAATTCGGTGGCCGCATACCCGCGCACACCCGCGGGAAGGGGCACCGCATCGTGGGGTGAAGCGACGCTGCTCACACCACTTACGGTACGGCCATACCATAACGGCACGGTCGAAGTTGCGCGATCGTTACTCCCGCTCGGTCGATCCATTTCGCCCGGAAGCAGTACGAAAGCTGGCCGGGCGCACCCGGGACCGGGTCGCCGACGGCAACCACCGGCAGCCGGGCGACCCGGCCGAGGCGGCCGCGGCTATCCTGACCACACTCGACGCGCCGGACCGGGCGCGGCGCCTGCTGCCGGCGCGGACCGCCTCGGCCGGGTGGAGACCAAATACCGGGATTTTCTGGACGATATAGAGACCTGGCGCGGGGTGTCGATCAATACTGCGTTCCAGGAGGTTCCGGCTGGAACGGTGCCGGGATATTGGTGAATCGGGGGCGCGCCCCCTTTTGGAGCTCATGGTGACAACGAATACGCCCCCGACCGGGACCTCGGTCGCGGCACGGATGGACCGGCTGCCGATCACGCCGCTGCACATGCTCATCACGGCCGTCATCGGCATAGGCCTGTTCTTCGACCTCTACGAGGTCTTCCTGTCGGGAACGCTCAGCACGGTGCTGCAGAAGCAGTTCCACATCGGCGGGAACGGGCTGACGCTGCTGCTGTCCTCGGCGTTTCTGGGAATGTTCCTCGGCAGCATCGTGATCGGCCGGATCGCGGACCGGTTCGGGCGGCGGCGAGCGTTCCTGCTGTCGCTGGGGATCTATTCGGCCTTCACCCTGCTTGCCGCGTTCAGCCCGGACGCCTGGTTCCTGGTGCTGTGCCGCTTCCTGGCCGGATTCGGCATCGGCGCCGGATTGCCGGTGGCCGACGCCTACCTCGGCGATCTGCTTCCGGCGGCCAAGCGCGGGCTGTACACGGCGATCGCGTACACGGTCGGCTTCGTCGGCGTTCCGGCCGGGGGTTTCCTGGGGCATTGGCTGGTGCCGCTGCATCCGCTCGGGATCGCCGGGTGGCGGTGGCTGTTCGTCTTCGGCGCGATCGGGGCGGTGCTCATCGTCGCGATGCAGAGCCGGTTGCCGGAGTCGCCGCGCTGGCTGTCCGCGGCCGGCCGGGACGCCGAGGCCGACGCCATCGTCACGCGATTCGAGCGCAGCGCGAGCGAGCGTGGAATCACCCTCGCCGAGCCGTCGCCCACGACACCGCCGACCGGCCGCGGCGCGCAGGTCGCCGAGTTGTTCCAGCGGCCGTACGCGGGCCGCACCTGGATGATGCTCATCTTCCATTTCCTGCAGAGCTGGGGCTATTACGGTTTCGGCACCCTCGTGCCGTTGGTGCTGGTCGCGCGGGGGTACGACGTCGTCACCGGGCTGGGCTTTCTCGGGGTGATCTTCATCGGCTATCCGATCGGCTCGGCGTTGTCACTGCCGATCATCGAGCGCACCGAACGTAAATATCTGATCATCGGCTCGGCCGTGGCGATGTCGGTATTCGGCCTGGTCTTCGGGGCGTCCCGGTCCGAGGCGGCGATTCTGATTCTCGGCTTCTGCTACACCGCGACCAGCAACATCTTCTCCAACGCATTCCACGTCTACCAGGCGGAGATATTCCCGACGCGCCTGCGCGGCACGGCCAGCGCGGGCACGTACTCGATATCCCGGCTCTCCAGCGGACTGCTGCCGTTCATCCTGGTGCCGATCCTGCATCACTTCGGCTCGACCTGGATGTTCGTCGCGGTGGCCGTAGCCATGGTGATCGCCGCGCTGGATATCGTCGTGGGCGGCCCGCACACCACCGGGCGAACCCTCACCGAGGTGAACTCGACCGGGGCACAGGGCAGCGGCGATGAGCCCAGAGTCCGCGAGGAGACCGGGAATTCGGCGTAGACCTCGCGCTCCCCGCCATCCGCCACGACCTGGGTGCGAGTATGGCCGGGTTCCGGACGGATACACTGTGGCGCTGGCCGCGCTGCTGCTAAGTTCGGGGCGAGCCGGGGACCTCTGGAGGCATCGCCGGGTGCTGTGCGGCGGGGTGATCGTGGTCGTGGTCGCCTCGGCCGGATGCATGCTCGCGCCCGATGATCACCTAGCGCGCGGTGCAGGGCATCGGCGCCGGATCGTGCTGCCCGCGACGCTGGCGCTGATCCCGCATCTGTTCACCGACGAGTCCGCACGCGGGCGGGCGACCGTGAGCTGGGTCGGCACCGGCGCGGCACATCGGTGTCGAGGATAATGACGGAGTCGACTTCAGCCCGGCACCGGCGCAGCGGTTTCGAGGATCACGAACGAGTGTGCCGGCAGGGTGGTGTGAGTCGGATGCTGCTCGATCGTCTCCCAGAACAGCAGCGCTGTTCCGATGATCGGCACGTCGACCGCCCGATCCGCCAGATTGCAGACGACGTGAACGGTGTTGCGGTGCAGGACTATCCACTGGGCGTCTTCGTCGTAGTCGACTGTTAGCCGGTCCAGGCGGGGGTCCGCGAGATCGGGGTGGGTACGACGCAGGGACAGCAGGGCGCGGTAGCAATCCAGGAGCCGAGCGTGCGCGGGTGCGGCGGGTTCCGACCAGTCCAGCTTCGATCGCTGGAAGGTCGCCGGATCCTGCGGGTCGGGGATATCGGTGGCGGACCAGCCGTGGTCGGCGAATTCGGCCCCGCGTCCGGCGGCGACCGCGGCGGCCAGTTCGGGTTCGGGATGCGAGGTGAAGAACTGGAACGGGGTTCGCGCGCCCCACTCCTCCCCCATGAACAGCATCGGCGTATACGGCGAGCCCAGCACCAGTGCCGCCTTGATCGCGAGCTGTCCGTCGGTGAGATAGGCGGCGGGGCGATCGCCCAGCGCGCGGTTGCCGATCTGATCGTGCGTGCAGGTGTAGGCGAGCAGGGCACTGGCCGGAACGAGGTGAGTGTTCAGCGGACGGCCGTGGATTCGGCCGCGGAAGCTGGAATAGGTTGCAGCGTGGAAGAATCCGTGTCGCAGCGTCCGCGCCAGACAGCACAGTGAGCCGAAGTCGGCGTAGTAGCCCTGACGTTCGCCGGAAACCGCGGTGTGCACGGCGTGATGCAGGTCGTCGCTCCACTGCCCGCGCAGCCCGTATCCCCCGGCGGCACGCGGGGTGATCAACCGGGGGTCGTTCAGATCGCTCTCCGCGATGAGGGTCAGCGGCCGCCCCAGCCGTGCGGACAGCGCGTCGGTCTCGGTCGCGAGTTCCTCCAGCAGCCCGATCGCCCGGCGGTCCACCAGGGCGTGCACGGCGTCCAATCGCAGTGCGTCGATATGGAATTCATCGAACCAGCGCAGTGCGTTTCCGATGATGAAGCGGCGCACCTCATCCGAGCCTTGCCCGTCGAGGTTGAGGCTCTCCCCCCAGGTGTTGTGCCCCGCACCGAGATACGGCCCGAACCTCGGCAGATAGTTCCCCGACGGGCCGAGATGGTTGTAGACGACGTCCAGCGCCACAGCCAGACCCCGTGCGTGACAGGCATTCACGAATCGCTGTAACCCGTCCGGGCCGCCGTACGCCTCGTGCACCGCGTACCACAGCACACCGTCGTATCCCCAGTTCCACACCCCGTTGAAGGCGTTGACCGGCATGACCTCGACCGTCGTGATCCCCAGATCCACCAGGTGGCCCAGCCGCTCGATCGCCGCGTCGAAGGTACCCTCCGGCGTGAACGTCCCGATATGCAGTTCGTACAGCACCGAACCGCCCAGCTGCCGGCCGGTCCAACCGGAATCGGTCCATCGCGCCGAGTCGAGCGTGTGCAGCGCGGACAGGCCGTGAACCCCGTCCGGCTGCCGGGCCGATCGCGGGTCGGGCAGGACCGCCGGATCGTCGTCGAGCAGATACCCATACCGTGCCCCTGCCGCGGCCTCGATCTCGGCCCGCCACCATCCGTGATTCTCGCTCATCGGATGCACCCGGCCCTCGACCTCGACCAGCACCCGCCCGGCTCGCGGCGCCCACACCTCGAATGTCACCGGCCCAGCATCGCACGGCGCCGGCAACTGTCCACCGCACGAGCCGCCCAGCAGGTCCATGGCCCTGGTGACCGAGCAGGGCCAGTTGGCGAACGACGGGCACTCGCCTGCTGCATGGAGCGGATCCGCCCGGCCTCCCGCTACATTTTTCAGGCTCGAAACTCCGGTTTCGGACGAAACCGTCCACAAAATGTAGCGGGAGGCCGGTTCTCTCAAACCCCCCGAGACCGCCGGTCGGGTGTCAGGCGATTTTCTTGGTCATGAACACACTCAACGGGTCGGGTCGGTAGTCGCCGAAGGGCTCGCAGTACTCGAATCCGTGGGCCAGATACAGCCGGCGCGCGGGTTCGAAGAAATCCTCCGAGCCGGTCTCGAGACTTAATCGGGTCAGACCCATGCGCACCGATTCGGCCTCGAGATGTCCCAGCAGCCGCGCGGCTACGCCGCGACGGCGATGTGTGTCGGCGGTACGCATCGACTTGATCTCGCCGTGGGTTGCGTCCAAGCGCTTGATCGCGCCGCAGCCAGCGATCCGGCCCTGTTCGCGCACCGACCAGACGGTGACCTCCGGGCGTCGCAATCCGTTGAGATCCAGCGCGTGCACGCTCTCGGCCTGCGAGGTGACGCTGTGCATCTCGGTGAGATGGCCGCTGATCAGCCCGAGGATGTCCGGGCCGGTCAGGTCATCGATTTCGATCTCCACGATGGTCACGGTATCGAACCGACCCTGCGGTATCGGCAGTGGTGGCACAGTCGAGGGCATGGGCTTCTACAGCGAACGGGTGTTGCCACGGATCGTGGATCTGACCTGCGGGCGGACCGATCACGACCCCATCCGCAGGCGGGTTACGGCGGGCTTGGCGGGTCGGGTCGTGGAGATCGGATTCGGATCGGGACGCAACGTGCCGTTCTATCCGGCGCGGGTGAAGGCGGTGACCGCGGTCGAACCCGCCGATCTCGGCTGGCGGTTGGCGAGCGAGCGGGTCGCGCAGGCTCCGGTACCTGTGCAGCGGGCCGGGCTCGACGGACAGTCGCTGCCGTTCGAGGACGACAGCTTCGACACCGCGCTGTCGACGTGGACCATGTGCACGATCCCGGATGCCGGCATCGCGCTTGCCGAGCTCCGGCGGGTGCTGATCCCGGGCGGCACACTGCATTTCGTCGAGCACGGCCTGGCGCCCGACGCGGCGGTACAGCATTGGCAGCACCGGCTGGATCCGGTGCAGAGCACCCTGTTCGGCGGTTGCCACCTGAACCGCGACATCCGCGGGATCATCGAACGCGCCGGATTCACGATCAGTGATATCGACGTCTTCTATCAGGCGCCCGGCCCGAAATTCCTTGCCGCGCTGAGCCTGGGCGTCGCCGTCTCGCCGTAGATACGGTCACCTCCATGTGCCGCGGCTGGAATCGCCTGGTACGGAGATGGTTACGCTGGATCCCAGCAAAATGAGCACGGGGGTGACGGAACAGGATCCGCACCGGGATGGCGGGATCACCAACGGCACCGGGATAGCCGTACTCCCGCGCGATGACTTCGGTGGAGGACCTGGCTACATGCGGATGCCCTGGTAGTCGAACGAAAACGATCCGCACCTCGGCGACGAACAGCAACGACAGCGGAGTGACGAAACAGCAACCAGCAGGGTGACGGAAACAGCATCGACAGTCGGTGACGGGAACCGCAAACGTGCCCGGATGACGAGACATCGGTGCGCGAACCTTATGTGGCCAGGCCCCTTCCAGCGGCGGGAGCGTATCCGGCCAGCCGGGACGCCAGGGCGGTGTGGTCGAACGGCTTCACCAGATAGGCCAGTGCGCCCGCGGACAGCGCCGCGCGGACCGTCTCGGCGGCGGTGAGCATCATGGCCTCGCAACGCAATTCGCGCACCAGGTCGATGCCGGAACCGTCGGGCAGGTACACATCGACCAGTGCCAGATCGAATTGCGCCGCGGCGAGGGCCTCGCGCGCCGCGGCCAGGGTGTGCGCGGTGGCGCCGACGGTGAACCCCGGTAGCGCCGAGACTATTCCGGCGTGCAGGTTCGCAACCCGAAAGTCATCGTCGACTACCAGAACCCGCAATTCGGCCATGGTCATACCGTGCTCCTTCCATCCTCGACGACACTCGCACCCGCCACCGGCGAATCACCCTCGAAACTCCCGACGACCCGCCGCGGCAACGCCGGAACAGCCTCACGCCCAGCGGGTATGCCGACCGATATCACCCAGCCGTTCACGCGGTGCCCGCTTCCACCAGCACCCCCGTCAGCCGCGCGATGAACTCCGCACCGCGTAGCGCCTCACCCGAACCAGCCGCGCCGCCACCCGGATTCGCCAGCACCACATCACCCGAGCGCCCGCGCAATCTGCCGCGACAGCGCCAGGCCGACCCCCCCGGCCACCGGGTGCGCCGTTGTCTGGGCGGGTCGAAACCCCTTCGGCGAACACCGATCCCACCAGATCGGCCGGACACTGAGCCGATCGAATGTCGCGTTCGAGCCCAGCCGCCGTGGTCGACTCCTCACCGCCCAGTAGTCGGCGCACCAGGCACTGAGCACAACGCGGCATTTGCGGCTTGCGTGGATTGTGCGCACAACCGTGCCGGATGTGACCCGGAACACCTACTGTCACAAGGCGGTCGCACACCGGGGTGTGGCTCGAGGAATGTCAGGAGCTGATCCCGTGACTGTGACCCAGGGGCTGTCCATTGCCCTGCTGGTGCTTGTGCTGGTGGTGGCCGTATGGCGGCGAATGAACATCGGTGTGCTCGCCCTGGCGGCCGCGGTGCCGATCCTCGCGCTCTCCGGTGTCGCCGCCACCAAGGCGTACACGGCCTTCCCCGGCGATCTCGTCGTGCTGATCGCGGGCGTCTCGCTGCTGTTCGCGCACGTGGAACGCAGCGGCGCGCTCAGCGCGGTGGTGGAAAAGGTCTACGAGAAGGTCGGCGACCGTCAACTGCTGCTGCCGTGGGTGGGATTCGTCATCGCCGCGGCGCTGTCCTCGGCGGGCGCCTTCTCCACCGCGCCGATCGCCTTCCTCGTGCCGCTGGTGGCGTATTTCGGTGTGCGATACCGGGAGTCGTTCTACCTGTGTGAACTCGCGGTGGTGATCGGGGCGAACTCCGCGGGACTGTCCCCGCTGAACCCGACCGGCGCGAGCGTCCTGGCCGCGGCCGAGAAGCTGCACGTGCACTACAGCACCTGGGGGCTGTGGGCGGTGTCGATGCTCGTCGCGGCCGTCGTCGTGCTCGTGCTGCAGGTGATTCAGGAGATCCGGCGGCGGCGCGGCGGCGGATTCACGGTGATCCCGGCTCCCGCGCTGACCGGGGACGAGACTCCCCAGCCCGGTGAGGTGGCCGCCCCGAGCCTGTACCGCTGGTGCTCCGGGCTGGCACTGCCGGTGTTCCTGGTACTCGTGTTGTTCGCGAAGTGGGACGTCGGTTTCACCGCGATGGGCCTGGTAGCGCTGTTGCAGATCGCGTTCCGGCCGCCGGAGCGCGCGATCCTGGGCCGGGTGCCGTGGTCGAGCATCCTGCTGCTGGCGGGCCTGCTGACCTATCTGGGCCTGATGCAGACCATCGGCACCATGAAGTCGATCGAGGGGCTGCTGCACCACCTGGGCACCGGCGTCGCGCTGGTCCTGGTCGTGTCGTATATGACCGCACTGCTGTGCAATATCGAGAGTTCCACGCTCGGGGTGCTGAACCTGATGATGCCGCTGGTGTTCACGGCGTTCACCGGCTCCGAGAACCTGTTCTGGATCGTTTGCGCGGTATGCGTACCCGCCGCGCTGTCCGTGATGAACCCGGTGCACGTCGCGGGCACGCTGATCATCGCCAACAGCGCGCAGGAACAGCAGAACATGTTGTTCCGCAAGCTGTTCACGCTGGCGGTGACGCTGTCGCTGATCGTGCCCGGACTGCTCGGACTGTTCGCTGTCGCGATGTGAGACATCCGCGGGACGCACCACCGATGAGGGGGTGGTGCGTCGGGGCCTTCGAGCTAGGCCGGCCAGCCGCCGTACGGGACGGTCAGCATCTCCAGAGCGTGGCCGCTGGGATCCAGGAAGTACACCCCGCGCCCGCCGTCGTTGTGGTTGATCTCGCCCGGATACTGCTGTCGCGGATCGGCCCAGTAGCTCAGGTTCTTCTCCTTGATCTTCGCGAAGCCCGAGTCGAAATCCTGCTCGGATACCAGGAACGCGTAGTGCGCTCGCTGGATCTCGGTGACGTCCGAGGAGACGTCGGCGAAATCGAAGGTGATCCCGTTGGCGACCTTGACCGGAACGAACCGCCCGAAGTTCGGCGAAACCTCGAGCCCGAGGATGTCCGCCCAGAATTCGGCGGACTCCCGGCTGTCGTGGCTGTAAACGATCGTGTGATTGAACTGAATCGCCATATCCGTCCTTTCCCGTCGTGCTTCGTCACCTTCCATACTGCCCCGGTCAGGACCGGGGAATCAGCTGCGAAGCGGGGATATCAGGGCAAGAATCAGGGTTGTCCCCCAGGCGGCGCGCGGCCCACCTCACAGCCCACGGTAGCGATGCGTGAGCTGACCGCAATTGACCTGCCACGCACAGTAATCAGCCCGCGACACTCGACTAATGGCCCGGCAACAGCCCGGTGATGTGCTGGACGTATGAAAATCACATCCCTGTTCAAGGCCAAGCCCGCCGCGTCCGAGCCCGCCGCCGACGACCGGACGATCTACGAGAAGATCGGCGGCCAGGAGGCGATCGAGGTCGTCGTCGAGGACTTCTACGTCCGGGTCCTCGCGGACGAGGCGCTCGCGGGATTCTTCACGGGCGCCAATATGTCCCGGCTCAAGGGCAAGCAGGTCGAGTTCTTCGCCGCGGCTCTCGGCGGCCCCGAGCCTTACACCGGTGCGCCGATGAAGCAGGTGCACCAGGGGCGCGGCATCATGATGGAACATTTCATGCTGGTCGCCGGGCACCTCAGCGACTCGCTGATCGCGGCCGGGGTCCCCCAGGACATCGTCGAGCAGATCATCGCCGCGGTGTCGCCGCTGGCCGGCGATATCGCCTCCGACGCGGCCACGGCCTAGTCCTACCGCTGTACCGACGGGCCGCCGCGACGCTTCAGCCCATCCGAGCCCAGCGGCGGCACAAAGGTTTTCGCGCGTCGATTTTCGCGCGTCGATGCGCGATTCACCGCAGCCGTAGATGGTGGTGCAGCAGCACCGCCAATTGGACGCGGGCGTCCTCGAACGGGTGCAGGGACTTGAGCGCGCGGCTCTGCACGATCGTGCCCTCGACCACCGACAACAGCAGCCCTGCCACCGAGCACGCGGTCGCCTGCTCCATCCCCGCGGCGACCATCCCGTCCGCCAGGCGGGCGGTCCATTCGGCGAAGGCCTGCCCGGCGGTGGACTGCACCGCCGGCTCCATCTCGTCCAGCGCCGCGGCCATCATGAACGAGCCCGCGCGAAAGTCGCTGTTCTCCAAGGGCTCCCGCCAGAACGCGAGCAGCTCGTCCAGCCACTTCTCGGCCGAGGGCGCACTCGCCAGGCTGTCCGCCATTCGGGCGACGTGTGAATAGACCAGCCGCGCGACGACTTTCGCGGCCGTCTCCACCAATTCCCCCTTACCCGAGGGGAAGTGCTGATACAGCGAGTTTCGGGAGGCGTTGCTCCGCTCGAGCAATTCGGATAGGCCCGCCGCGTGCACGCCATGCTCCTGCACCGTCGAGATGGTGCTGGCGATCAATCGCGCGCGCGGACCCGCTGCCATGGGTGTGCTCCTGTTCTGCCGGCCCTTGCCTGAACCGATCGGTTCATGTTAGACCTTAACCGTATGAACCGATTGGTTCATACGAAACGTAAGGACCCGCATGCCCGCGCTCATCACCACCGCCGCCCCCGTCGCGCACGTCGCAGCCTTGGGCCTCGGCGTGTACCGGCCTCGCCGGATCGTCCCGAACGCCGAGATCGTCGAGGCCATCGACTCTTCCGACGAGTGGATCAAGACGCGCTCCGGCATCGCCTCGCGGCATTGGGCCGGACCCGACGAGACGATCGTCACAATGAGCGCCGTCGCCGCGCGCCGCGCCCTGGAGGCCGCGCAGCTGACCCCCGATCAGGTCGACGCCGTGGTCCTGGCGACGTCCTCGCAGATGGTGCTCGGCCCCTCGGCCGGCGCGGTGGTGGCCACCGAACTGGGCATGCACGACACCGCGGCCTACGACGTCTCCGCCGGTTGCGCCGGGTTCTGCTACGCCCTGGCCAACGCCGCGAATCTGGTCCGGGCGGGTCAGGCCAGGCACGTGCTGGTGATCGGGGTGGAGCGGCTGTCGGATCTGCTCGATCCCACCGACCGCACCTGCGCGTTCATCTTCGCCGACGGCGCGGGCGCGTGCGTCATCGGACCGTCCGAGACCGAGGGCATCGGCCCGGTGGCGTGGGGCTCGGATGGCAGCCAGACCGCGGCGATCAAGCAGGACAAGGACTTTCAGGAATACTTCGCCGAGGTAGCGGCGGCCGAGGCGACCGGAGGCACCTCGCAGCGGCCCTACATCCGGATGAACGGCACCGCCGTATTCCGCTGGGCCGTCACATTTTTGGAGAAGGCATGCCGCACCGCGCTGGGCAATGCCGGTGTGTCCGTGGAGGATCTGGACGCGTTCGTCCCGCATCAGGCCAACAGCCGGATCACCGACGCACTGGTCAAGGCGCTGGGCATGCCCGAATCGGTCGCGGTGGCCCGCGATATCACCGAGACCGGCAACACCAGCGCGGCCTCCATCCCGATGGCGATGGAGCAACTGCTGCGCTCGGGTGAGGCCAAGCCCGGCGATACCGCGCTGCTGCTCGGTTTCGGCGCGGGACTGGCCTACGCCGGGCAGGTCGTACGGTTGCCGGAGATCTATTCGGACACCTCCCCCGAGAAGTGAGCACCTCGCAGTAACGGCCCGGTACATCGCAATTCGCCCGAAACGACACCACGGCACGCCCGTATGCCGGTTGTTCGCCAACACGGTGACCGAAATCCTCTGGCGCGGCAGGCGCGGCCGTTAGAGTGCCCGCGTGCCCATGGACCGTCGGAGTATGTTGCGCGTCGCCGCCCAGACCGCTGCTGCCGGAGCGCTCGTCTCCGGGTGCGAGGTCGATCATTCGACCGCGACCGGCAAGGCAGCGGCAACCACCGAAGTCGTTCCTGTGCACGCGATCACCCCGCCCCCGCCCCCGCCGC
>NZ_JAGPOX010000007.1 GCF_019038435.1 Nocardia alni | reverse complement strand
GACCCAGACTGTGCCTACTCGGAGTTGTTCGGTGACTGTGAGGGCTCGGGAGAGGTCTCGGGTGTGGATCATGGCGTTGAGGCCGTATTTGGTGGTGTTGGCCAGGCGGACGGCTTCCTCTGTGGTGGTGAAGCTGATTACCGTGGCCACGGGGCCGAAGATTTCCTCGCGGGCTATGGTCAGGTCGTTGGTGCCGCGGAAGACCGTGGGCTCGACGAAATAGCCTGCGCGGTCCAGGCGGTGGCCGCCGGTGAGCAGGTCGGCGCCTTCGGTGTGGCCGATGTCGATGTAGCGCAGGATCTGGTCCAGTTGTTTCGCGTTGACGATCGTGCCCATGGTGCTGTCGGGGTCGAACGGGTCACCGATACGGGCTCGGGCGGCGGCGTCCACGAGGCCCTGGATGACGTCCTCGACGATGGATTCGTGTGCCAGGACACGGGTTCCGGCGGCGCAGACCTGGCCCTGGTGGTAGAAGCTGCCCATCGCTATCCAGGACATCGACTGTTCGAGGTCGGCGTCGGCGAAGATCAGTTGTGGCGCTTTGCCGCCGAGTTCGAGGGTCACCTTGCGGAAGGTGTCCCCCGCCAGGCTCTGTATCTGTCTGCCGACGCGCGGGCTGCCGGTGAAGGAGATCTTGTCGATCCCCGGATGGGTGGCCAGCGCCGCCCCTGCGACCTCGCCGAGGCCGGGGACGATATTGACGACACCGTCCGGAATCCCCGCGGCGGTGAGCAATTCGGCCAGCCGCAGGGTCGACAGCGACGCGTCCTCGGCGGGTTTCACCACGGCGGTGCACCCGGCGGCCAGGGCCGGGGCGAGCTTCCAGGCGGCGATGAGCACCGGGTTGTTCCACGGGGTGATCGCGCCGAGCACACCGAGGGGCTGGCGCAGGGTGTAGCCGAAACGGCGCTGCGGGCCGAAATCCGGTAGTAGAGCGGTACTTCCGGTGACCTTGTCGGCCCAGCCGGCGAAGTGGCGGAAAGCCTGTGCGGCAGCCGGGATGTCGCCGACGACCGAGTCGTGGAACAGCTTACCCATCTCGATCGCCTCGAGGGCCGCCAGATTCTGCGCGTCCTGTTCGATCAGATCCGCTGCGCGGGAGAGGATTTTGCCTCGCTCGGCGCCGCTGATCCGCGACCACTCCCCCTCCTCGAACTGTCGGCGGGCCGCGGCAACGGCGTCGTCCACATCGGCGGGCTGTGCTGCCGCCACCGAGGTGACCAGTTCCTCGGTGGCGGGGTTGTACGAGTCGTAGGTACGCCCGTCGCGGGCGTCGGCGTGGTGACCGCCGATCCGCAGCGTCGGTTCGGGCAGGTCGTAGTGCGGACGAGTCGCGGTCACATCGATCTCCGGATATCTCAGAAATGTTGCGGTGGTGAAGGTTTCAATTCGGCGGCTGGAATTGTCCGCCCAGCCCGGCCCAGGAGTCGTCGTAGTCCCGCTGCCGGTGCGGCGCGTTGTATGCCTGTTCGGTGACCACCAGCGGCCAGCGGGTCTCGAACATGAACGGCAGCGAGCCTTCGAGTTTCACGGGCACCAGCTCGGCCGCGCCGGCCAACTCGAAGGTCTCGCGGTCGGGCCCGTGCGCGGCCCACATGTTGTGCAGGCTCGCCCCGCCGGGCACGAATCCCTCGGCCTTGGAGTCGTGCACGCCGCGCACGAGGCCCATGAATTCGGTCATCACGTTGCGGTGGAAATGCGGGGGCCGGAAGGTGTGCTCGGGGACGGTCCAGCGCGGTGGAAAGGCGGCGAAATCGACGTTGGCCTGGCCCGGTGTGTCCGATGCCGAGGTCAGCACCGTGAAGATCGACGGATCGGGATGATCGAAGCCGACGGTGCCGAACGCGTTGAAATCCTCGAGGTCGTACAGGTACGGCGCATGCGATCCGTGCCAGGCCACGACGTCCAGCGGCGAGTGGTCGTATTCGGCGGTCCACAGATTGCCGCCGAATTTCTGCACCACCTCGACCGTTTCGTCGATGTTCTCGTAGGCCGCGACGGGGTACCGGAAATGCCGGGCGTGCGCCAAGCCATTGGCCCCGAGCGGACCCAATTCCGGCAAAGCGAACGGGCTGCCGTAGTTTTCGCAGATATAACCGGCCGCCACCGCGCCGAGGATGTCGACCCGGAAGCGAATCGCCCGGCCGATCACGGCGAACTGCCCCGGTTCGACGAGTAGCTTGCCGAATTCGGTGTGTACCAGGATATTCCCGTCCTGCGGAACGATCAGCAGTTCGCCGTCCGCGTCGCAGAAGTACCGCGACCGCATCGATTCCGTGGCCCGGTACAGGTGGATCGCGATGCCCTGGCGTCGCAGCACATCACCGTTGGCGGCGACCGTGTATACGCTGTCGAGAAAATCCAGGCCGGACCCGTTCTGCGGCATAGGATCCCACCGTAAGCGGTTCGGATCGGCGACACCGGGTATCGGGGCGCTGCTGAAAGTGCCGCCGTCGACGCGCCGGAACGGCGGATGCGCGGCCGAGGGCCTGATGCGGTAGACCCAGCTTCGCCGATTCACCGCCCGAGGCTCGGTGAACGCGGTCCCCGACAGCTGTTCGGCGTAGAGCCCGTAGGGCGCGCGCTGCGGAGAGTTCTGCCCCTGCGGCAGTGCGCCCGCCACGGCCTCGCTCTGATGCTGATTGCCGAAACCGTTGAGATACCGCAGATCAAGGTCCGGCGCGCTCATTTCAAGGCCACCAGTTCGTGCAGAGTTGTGCCGGTACGTGTGTCGGTTCGCCCGCCATCGTGCACCGTCAGCTCGAAGGTGGATTGGAACCGGAAATAGGCGGGATGACCGATCGCCAGATGCACCAGCGGTTTGATCAGGCGCGACCGCGCGATCGGCACATCGTCGAGCAGGTCGTGCGCGTGGATGACCGAATCGACGGTCAGACGCAGATCCAGCTGGTCGGGCACGCGCAGTTCGATCCATTCCGGGTATTCGCGACCGGCGACCGGGTGATACCGCCGGGGACCTTCGGTCAGCACGGTCTCACCGGTCGACAGCACGACCTCCTCACCGCGCGCCAGCAGCAGCG
This sequence comes from Nocardia alni, assembly GCF_019038435.1. Taxonomy (GTDB): domain Bacteria; phylum Actinomycetota; class Actinomycetes; order Mycobacteriales; family Mycobacteriaceae; genus Nocardia; species Nocardia alni. Next base: position 108,825 of record NZ_JAGPOX010000007.1, on the reverse strand, counting down.
GCGCGATCTCGTGCGCACCACGCCCCGGCTGGGTCAGGACGTCGGCGAACAGCAGCGAATACTCCCCGTCGTACAGCCGCCCCCAATGCCAGCGGTCGATGATCTTCTTCATATCGCCGACGCCCCAGTTGTGGTCGGCGTATCCGCGCCCGGTGCCCGGGAGCACGACGCCATCGATCTCGACGGTGCCGGTGACGCGGGCGCGAGGTGCGCCGACCACCCAGCCGAAACTGTTCCGCGCGTCGAACCGGGTCTCCCCCTGCCCGGGCATCCAGCTGGGCATCTCGTTGTGGAATCGCAGATCGAACACCAGGCCGTCCTCGGCCAGCCGGACGTGATGGACCGGTAGCGCGCCCTCGCGGAATTCGGTGTGCGCGTGGTTGTCTCCGATCCGCACGTCGAAGGATTCGAGGCCGAAGGTGGCCGCGGCGCGCGGATATCTCTTCGACACCTGACGCCGGGTCCCGTCCGGCGCGTAGACGATCAGCTCGACCCACGGTTTGGCGTTGGGCAGGTCCTCCGGGCGGCGCTTGGTCAGGAATCCGACCACCACGTGCCCGCTATCGAGGGTGGCATCGAAATACCAGTGCTCGAAGGCCAGTTTGCTCGTGGCGGGATGTAATGCGTTGTGGCGCGGCTCGACAGTGGTCGGCGTGGCATCCCCGCGCCCCGGGCCGTTCCATGCTTCGACAATGCTGGTCATGACTACTTTCGTTGGGAGAGTGGCCGATTCATCGCCGTAGCGCCCCGCTGGCGTCGAATTGCGCCTCGCGGCCGCGCATCTGGGCTCGATACCAGTTCTCGCGATGCCACAGCATGAACTTCTCGTGCCGCCGCGCGAACGGCGGGCAGCATCGGCGTGCCAATTCCATGGCGGTGATGACGGGGAATCGTGCGATCGGGATGGCGATCCACGGAAACGCGGGCGGCATACGGTATTTGCGGCGGGTTCCAGGCGCCATGTACATCGCCGAATACACCGAGTTGATCCGGAAGTTGTATTGCTCGCGCAGGCGGGTCAGGCCGCGGTGGCCGTCGCGAGGGGCGAACGCGGACGGATAGGACTCGATGAGTTCCGCGCCGTGCTGCCCGGCATCGTAGGAGCGCGAGGCGATGGTCATCGCCAGCACCCGCAGCGAGTCGGCGACGGTCTCGGGATACCAGCGCAGCCGGACGCCGAGCAGATAGCCCATATATTTCTGAAAGTGCAGCAGCGCACGGATTTCCGATGGCGTGGTCTGATATCCCAACGCCCACAGGCCCAGGCCGGGGGTGACGCTGCCGCCGAGCAGGGTCAGCATCTGATAGGTCTGACTGATCGGCAGACCCCACTTGTCGATATCCCATTCCGGGTGTTCGGCGACCCGGGCACGTATCGATACGTGCATGACACGCACCTTCAACGCCGTGGCCCGGCCCGCCGACCCCATCGTGAGCAGGGCGCCGGGCTCGGAGACGTCCATCCAGAACCGGCAGGTCTCGAGGAACCTGCGCAACGCGCTGTCACCGGCGTACCCGCCCGCCAGCGACAGCGGTGTCGCGACCGCCGCCTCGGTGTACATCTCGAGCGTCTCGGCACCGGCGAAGCTGAAAAGCATTGTGCCCCAGCGACGCCAGATGGCCGCTCCGCGCTCGACCTGTTCCGGGTCCACCCAGTCGGGCACCGTCTCGAACTCCTCGAACAGCGCGCGCATCGCCTCGGGAGCGTCCGGCACCGAACCGATTCCCGTGGCCAGCGCGGTGTCGAGCATCGCACGGGCGCGCTGCTGTCCGGTCTCGCCGTGCATGACCTCGGCGACGAATCGTTCGGCGACCGGATCGCCGGTGAACAGATCCTCGCACAGCGCGCTCGCCTGGGCGTCGGTCGGGAAGAGGCGACTGCCTGTGAGCGCCTTCACGATTCGCTCCAGTCGCTGGAACAGCGGGGTCTCCCGCGCCGCCCAGTAGCGGAAGGCGCTCGGGCATCGCACCGAGTCATCGGCGCTGATCGGCTGAACCTCGGCCGTCATAGCGATCCTTCCCCGAGAACACGTTCGTGCAGCCAGGACTTCAGCCGCTCCACGATCTGCGGAACACCCTGCGGCTGATCGACCAGATAGTGGTTGAGGTGAGGCATTTCGATCAGCTTCACGCCCGGATCGGCGCTGGCGGCGTACATCCCGTGCGAGTCGCTGACGAACGCGGCCTGATCGGCTCGCAGGCACATCACCACCGTCGGCGCCTTGACCGAGGTGAGATCGGTAAGCGCGTCGGCCCGTGAATGATTCACGCTCCACGTGCTCAGCCAGCTGCGCGCGGTCACGAACCGGGCCAGACCACCGGCCCCTTGATTGGCGATCGAAGGATCGCCGTACATGCTTCCGGACTTGCGGTCACTCGGATCGAGGGTCGGATCGACGAATCGCGGATCGGCGACCGTGCGGTGCACGACCCGCCCCGGGTCGGCTCCCGGCAGGTCCTTGGACCGCCGCAGTTGCTCGGTGGCCCAGTCATCGATGCGCGCGATGCGGCGATGCTGTGCCTGGCGGTATTCCTCGACCCACGCCGGATCCAGCGGCACCATTCGCGCCGGATCGTACAGATCCAGCGCCGGGTCGCTGAGGTACGGATCGGTCTCCTCGACCACGGCCGGATCGATCCAGTTCAGCAATACCCGCGCCCGCCCGGCATGGGCCCCGACCAGCATCACGCCATCGGCCGGAACCGAACCGCGCAGCGCAACGGCCTCCCCTGTCGGGGTCTGCGTGATCGTCGGATTCTCGGCCTGCCCTTGATAGAAGGACACCAGGGGGCCGCCGCCGCTGAAGCCGAGCAACACCACGCGAGCAAAGCCGAGTTCGTCCTTCAGCCAGCGCACGCCCGTTCCGAGGTCCTCGGCCGCCCGTTCCATCAGCAGTGCGGGCTCGTTGGACGAGTACCTGGTGTTCATCCCCATGACCGGGACTCCGGCGGCGGCGAACGCGTCGAGTAGGAAGTGGGACAAGAAGTTCGACGCCGGATGCGCCATCAGCACCACGAGATCGCGGGAGAACCGCGGCGGCGTAACCAGATTGCCGTGCAGGGTCGGATAGTGGCGGCTGAGCCCGGAGTGGATCTCCACCTTTCCGTCCTGTGCCGGGCGATAAGGAATGCGCTGGAAGCGCTCTTCGACAGTGTCGGCCAAGGCCGGCCTCCTGATCTGTTTTCCCACCGATGATGAGATCCACGTCGCGATCGCAGACCGTACTTTATAGTACTTAGCGACGGTACACCAGAGTATGCATTGGATGGTTTCACGCATGGCGGACAACGAGAACGACGCCGACGAACCGGAGCTCACGGCACATCCGGTCGGCACGGACGACCCCGCGTCCACCGATCAGGCTCCGACCGTACTGCGGCAGTTGTTCAGCCGGCGAGTACTGGGTTCGGCTGCCGCCGCGACGCTGATCGTGGCGCTCGCCGCGGCGACGGCGACCCTGACGGTCCATCACCACACCGTGGCCCGGGAACAATCGGATCGCTCGGCGTTCCTCCAGGCGGCACGGCAGGCGGTGATCGATCTGACCACGATCTCGGCCGGCAGCTCCGACGCCGATGTCGCACGGATCCTCGCGGCGTCGACGGGGACATTCCACGACGACTTCGATTCCCGCGCAGCGGCCTTCACCTCGGTGGTCCAGCAGGCGCACGTCTCGACCACGGGAACCGTCACCGCCGCCGGTATCGAATCGATGTCGGGAGATCATGCCAAGGTGCTCGTCGCGGCGACATCCAAGGTCACCAATGCCGCAGGCGCGCAGGACGAACCGCGGGTATGGCGGTTGCGTGTGGCGCTGGAGCGCACCCAGGGACACATCCTGGTCTCGAACGTGGACTTCGTACCGTGAGCGGCCACGTCGCTGCCGAGGAAGTCGGGCAGCTCGCCACCGTCCCGGCCGCGGATGCATCCGAACCACCCACCGCTGCAGCCGAATCCGCACCGGACAATTCGGCGAACTCAACCACTCCAAGAGGATCCGAACCCGGCGATCCGGTGAAGCCGACGGCCACACCCGGCCGGTGGCGGACGATCGGGCGCCGATGGCCGATCACGCTGATCGCCGTGATCACGGTGGCACTCGCGATCACGATGCTGTGGTCGATCGTCCAATATCGCGACGACGCCGCACTCGCCACAGCCAACCGCGAGGCCGGACCAGCAGCAGCCGACGCCGCCACTGCGATCCTGTCCTACAAACCCGCAACCGTCACAGCGGATCTCGCGCGAGCCCGCTCCCACCTCAGCGGCGACTTCGCAACCTATTTCGACAAACTCGGAACCGACGTGGTGCTACCCGCCGCCACCCAGCGACACATGAGTTCCACGGCAACCGTCACCGCGACATCAGTAGTCTCCGCGAACTCGAACGCCGCGGTCGCCCTGGTATTCGTCAACCAGGTGACAACCGCCGACGACCTGAAACAGCCAACGACCATATCCAGCAGTCTGCGCCTGGAATTACACAAGATCGACGGCCACTGGCTGGTCACCAAGCTCGATACGGTCTGACCTCGCTACCACCCCGAATCGCCCCCGCACACGGCAACCCCAGCCGGAACCGCGCACGCCCCCGAGCCCAACCCAGCGTCACGCAGGACGGCAGCGACCGGAGCCGCTGTTGTGCCGCAACATCGTCTTCGATCGCCGCCGGCCACCCGGTCGACCGGAACTCGGCACTATCGGTGAGTCAGCCTGGCATGCAAAGGATTCGACAATCGAGTCGGTCCAGGCGTGTGTCGATGGTGGTCACTGCGGACTTGCCCGCGATGGCCGGGCTCGACCTGCCACAGGGTTCACGGCGGTGGGGCGAGCAGTGTGGCGAGCGGTAGTGGTCGTCCCTGAGCGCCGCGGCGCAGCCCGGCGTCGGCGTACAACTTGCCGTCGCCGCCGACGTAGCTGCCGTCGGTCGGCGTATAAGAGGCGGTGCCTACCGGTGGATTCGGCGGTGTCGCTGGCTGGTCCGGTTCCTGAGAGTTGCCGGACGGGTCGCGGCACAGTTGCACGGTGGCCGCGCGGCGGCCGGGGTATTCCATGCACGGGAGGTTTCGTGCGCCCCGGACCGCTCTCGGATCATTGGACGCCACTTTGCAATACAGATTCGGCGGGGTCGCCGGCACGTCGGTGGCGGTCGGTGAGCGTCGCTGGTCGGGGGGCAGGAATCCCTGGATGCACGGGGGCGGGTCGTTGAGCTCGTTGGCGAAGAAGGTGTTCTGGCCGGGATCGTCGACGTTGGGCAGGCCGGCCGATTGTGTGGCGGCGATCAGGGGCGGATAGAGCACCAGAATCTGTTCGAGCGATGGGTTGTACACGGCGGCAACCTGTTCGACGGTGACGAGGTTCGTCAGCAGCAACGGCAGGGTGGGACGCACCCGGTCGAACAGTGCGGTCACCTGATCGGCGGCGGGCCCGGCCTGGCCGATAACGCCGCGCAGATCGCTGTCGCTGCTGCGGAGCTGTCCGGTCAGCGACGCCAGCGACGAAGCCCACTGCCGGATCGCGTCCCCGGTGACGGTCTGGGTGTCCAGCAAGGGCCCGAGCTGATCGATCAGGGTCGAGGCCGGACCGCCGACTTGCGCCGCGGCGTGCGCCAACTGATGCAGCGCTTCGACGAGCTCACGCAACTGCGGGCCGAGACCGTTGACCGCGGTGAAGGATTCGTCGAGCGCGGTACGTAGGTTGCCGGGACCGATCGACTGCAACGATGCCTCGATCCGATCGAGGATCCGGCCGATATCGGCCGGGGTCGAGGTCCGGTCGGCGGATATCACCGCGCCGTCGGACAGGTAGGGCCCTCCGGCGCGCCGCGGAACCAGATCGATGTACTGCTCTCCGACCGCCGACATACTGCGCACGGCCGCATCCAGGTCGGCAGGTACCTTTGCCGACGACTTCAACGAAAGTGTCGCGCGGGCACCGCTTTCGGTAGTGACCAGGGCCGTCACCTTCCCGATGGTGACACCCCGGTAGCTGACGTCGGCATTCGAATACAACCCACCGCCGTCGTGCAACCGCACGCTGACCGTGTAGCGCCCGATCCCCGCACGCTGCGGCAGTTGCGCATACTCGGTCGCGGCGACCACCATCGACACCACCGCGATAACGGCGAACACCCAAAGCTTGCGCGGCAGAGGCCGAGGCCGCCGATGTCCCCACCTCATCGCAGACCCTCGAGCTCGACGCGGATGCCAAGGCCGACAGCTGCGGCGATGGAGTGGGTGCCGTTCGCATCGCCCCGGGGCGAGTTCGGCTGGTGTCGGCGCCTCATCGTGGCCCCCCGGGCTCGGGGCGGGCGCCGGTGTCCGCAACTGCGCGCATACGGTCGCGGCAATCGCCATCGACACCACCGCGATGACAACGAACACCCAGGGCTTGCGCGGCGGGGGCCGGGGTCGCCGGTATCCTCACCTCATCGCGGACCCCCGGCTCGACGCCGGTGCCGGTGTCAACAACTGCGGCAATGGAATGGGCGGGGTCCGGATCGGGCCGGGGCGCGTTCAACTGGCCATGCCTCATCGTGGACCTCCGGCGCTCGGGGACAGTCCGGGTGTCAGCAGTTGCGGTAGGGGAACGGGGGCGGTCTGGATCGGGCCGGGGGCGGTGTGGCCGATGATGCCCTCCAGCCCGGTGAGCATTCCCTGGAGGGGCGTGCCGAGCAGGAGCGCGTTGTCGAGGGTGTTCAGTCGCAGGTCCAGGGTGACCTCGCCGTTGGCGTAGTCGCCGCGTACGGCGTTCGCGTAGGTGCCGATGGGGAACGGGTAGGTGAGCAGGTATCGGGTGGAGTCGGTGAGGGAGGTTCCGGAATCGGCCAGGGCCGCCAGGACCGGCTGTAGGTCGTGTAGTTCCGCAGTGATGTCGCCGCGGGTGTCGGCGATCAGGGCGGTCGCGGTGCGGCCGAGATCGCCGAGGCCGGTCAGGGCGTGGGTGAGGTCGGCGCGCCGGTTCTCGATCACTGTGAGGGCCGGTTCGAGATGTGTTATGGCGGTGGCGATCTCGTCGTGGTGGTCGGCCAGTCGCGCGCTCAGCGCGTCGAGGCCGGCGATGGCGTCGACGATGTCCTGCTTCTGGTCGTCGAGGCCGCGCACCAGGGTGTCGAGTTTCGCGAGCAGATCGCGCACCGCATCCTCGCGGCCGGACAGGGCGGTATTCAGTTCGCTGCTGATGTCGCGGATCTGCGCCAGGCCGCCGCCGCTGAGCACCAGGGACATCGACGCCAGCGTCTGTTCGGTGGTCGGGAAGCTGCCCGCGTGCGCCAGCGGGATCAGGGAGCCGTCGTGCAGGGTTCCGCGAGCGGGTTCCGTTGTCGGCGCGCCGAGTTCGATGTGGGTGCTGCCGAGCAGGCTGGTCTGGCCGACCTTCGCCGTGGCGTTCTCCGGCAATCGCACCCCGCGTCCGAGACGAACGGTGACCAGCGCGTGCTGGCCCTGCAGAGCGATGCCGGTGACGGATCCGACGGTGACGTCGGAGACCAGCACCGGCGAATTGCGCTGAATCGTCGACACATCGGGCATCTCGATACGCACCGAATACGAACCGGGCCCGTGCCCGGCGGTACCGGGCAGCGGTAGCGAGTTCAGCCCACGCCAGCCGCAGCCGCCTGCGGTCAACACCATGCCGAGAACAAGCAGCAGCGCGGCGCGATTACGCAGTCGCGAGGGCGCCGGGGACCGCCCGCCGGGACAGCCTCGAAGGAGCCCCCGGTGCGCTGTGAACGAGTTGACTCGAGCGCTGATTCGCAGTCGCGGGGTCATCGGTGCCCTCCGGGTACCAGCAGCTGGGACAGTGTCGAAGGAGTCGACCGCGGCGCGAGACCCGGTGCGCTGTAAACGAGTTGGCCCGGCAACGCGCCAACACCGCGCGATGGATCGGCCATCAGCGGCGGATAGTCGGTCCGCAGCAGATTCAGCAGTGGCCCAAGGTATTGCGCACACAGCTCCGCGCCGTGCTGCGCGTCGGTCTGCTCGGCCGCCGCGAGCGCGGAGCACACGAAGTTCACCGGATTGGCGAAGTTGCTCAGCGCCAGCGCGGAGACGACGGTGTCGTGCGCCGGCTGGTAGATATTGTCCAGATTGGCCAGGGCATTCGGTGCGACGTGCAGCACCTGGGCCAGGCCGTCGCGCTGCTGGGCGAGGGTCGCCGCCACCGAGGACAGGTTGTCCACCGCGCCACCGAGCCGGTCCCGGTTGTCCGCGACGAAACGGGTGACCTCACCGAGAGCCCCGTCGAGCCCGCTCAGGGCCGTGCCGAGATCGCCGCGGTTGTCGGCGAGCAGGGTGGAGACCGTGGCGAGGCGGTCGTTGATCGCGACGATCTGCTGCCCGCTCTGCGACAGGGCGGTCACGAAGATCTGCAGATTGGCGACGATGGAGACCAGGTCGCCACGTCCCTCCGACAGGGTTTTCATCGCCGCGGACAGGGAGGTCAATGTCTGATGGAGGTTCGGCCCCTCGCCCCGCAGGTTGGCCGCGGCGGTGTCGACGACCTGCCCGAGCGGACCGCGGGGGTCGGCATCGGTCGGCCCGAGCGCGGTGGCCAGCCGCTGCAACTGGGCCTCGATCTGATCCCACTCGACGGGAACCGCCGTGCGCCCCAGCGGAATCGTGGCGCCGTCGGCCAACCGGGGACCGCCCGCGTACGTGGGAGCGAGCTGAATGAACCGGGAGGACACCAGATTCGGCGACATGATGACGGCCCTGGCGGCCGCCGGAATCGGCTGATCGGTGTCGACATGGAAGCGTACCCGGACCCGATCACCGGCGGGTTCGATCGCGTCGATCCCGCCGACCGTGACACCCATGACCTTCACCTGGTCACCGACGTAAAGCCCGGTCACAGAACTGAATTCGGCGGTGAACTCGGCCCTGGACAGCCGGGGCGCCACGATATAGGACACGACCGCCAGCACGACCACGGCCGCGACGACCGACAACCACACGAGCGGCGAGCGGCGGAAACCTGAATTCATCGTCCCCCCTGGGGAATTCCTGGCACGGCCGGAGCCGAGGCGGGCGGCCCCAGGGCCGCGTCGACATACGGCGCGATGATCTGCCCCGGGATCAGGTTCTGGATATAGGAATTGAAGAACGGGCCGCTGGCCACGGCCTCCCCCAGCTCGGTCATGTACGGGCCGAGCCGGGCGATGGCCGTGCTGATGTTGTCGTTGTTCTTGCGCAGGATGCCCAGGACGGAATTCACCCGGTCCAGGGTCGGACCCAGCTGTGCCTGATTGTCACGCACCAGCGCATTCAGCTGTGCCGCAAGGTCACTGACGTTGCCGAACAGCGTCGCCACCGCGGCCCGGCGGTTCTCCAACTCGCCCAGGACCGTATCGGCGTCGATGATCAGCGTGTTGAGCTGTCCACTGCGTTGCGACAGCACCGCGGTCACCCTTCCGGCGTGTTCGAGCAGGTCACGCAGCTGCTGGTCGCGGTCCGCGATCGTCGCGGACAACCGTCCGACACCGTCGACGGCGGCGCGCAGATCGTCGGGGGTGTGCTGCAGGGTGTCGGCCAGTACGCGCATGGATCGGCTCAACTGCGCCGTGTCGATATTTCCGGCGGTGTCGTTCAGGTCGGTCAGCGCATCGGTGAGGTTGTACGGAGAGGTGGTGCGTTCCAGTCCGATGGTGCTGCCGGGCCGCAGTCTGCCCGGCCCGGCCGGTCGCAGGCGCAGATGCCGCTCGCCCAGTACGGTCGCGGTCGCGATCCGAGCGGTGGTGTCGCTGCCCAGCGACAGACCACAGCCGAGGCTGAAATCGACCGCGACCGCCGTACCCTCGATGCCGATGTGGCGCACGCTGCCGCAATCGACGCCGGCCACCTCCACGACGTCGCCGTGCTGGAGCCCGCCGCTGTCGGTGAACAGGGCCCGGTAAGTGTCGTCACTGTTCAGGAAGGGCAGCGCATTGATGTTCAGCGTGGCCAGTACCACCAGCGCGATCACCGCGGTACCCAGCAGTCCGGCCCGGAACGTATTGCGGGCCTCGTTGTTTCGCGTCATTTCGGAGCGCACCGCCCTGTGGTCTGCCCGATCAATGGAGTGGTGAACGCCTTGCCGCCGGGCCCGTCGAGTTCGATCCGCAAACCGCACAGGTAGTAGTTGAAGAAGTTCCCATACGCGCCGAGGCGGGTCAACGCGGCGTAGGTGTCGGGAAGCCGGCCAAGAACGCTGTCCAGCGTCCCGGATCCGGCGTCGAGTTGTGTTGCGGTCCGGTCGAGTTGGCCGATTGTCCCGGTGAGCGCGGGCCGGTCCTGGGTGAGCAGACTCGCCAATGCCGCGGTCGAAGCGTCGATGTGGTCCAGGGCGCGCCCCCAGTCGTCGCTGTCCTGGGCGAGCCCGGTGGCGATCTGCTGGGCCTTGTCCAGCGCCGAGGACAACTGCTCGTCGTGCTGGTCGACGCTGCCGATAACGGCGTCGAGATTGGCGACGACGCGGCCGATCAGCTGATCACGGTCGGCCAGAGTGCTCGTGAGCGAGGCGGCATGGATGAGAAGCGATTGCACCGTTCCGCCCTGCCCTTGCAGCACCGCGATCAGTTCGCCGGACAGATTGTTGATCTGCACGGGATCCAGGCCGCGAAACAGCGGCTGGAAACTGCCGATCAGCAGATCCAGATCCAACGCCGGCGACGTATGATCCAGTGCGATCGTGTATCCCGACGGTTCCGGCATGAGATCGCCGGGCCCCTGCTGCAATTCCAGGTAACGATCGCCGACCAGGTTCTGGTAACGCACCAATGCCCTTGTCGCGCTGGTGATCTGATAGTCCTTGTCGACGTCCAGCGTGATGTGCCCGCGATACCCGGCCTCGACTCCCACATCGGTCACCCGCCCGACCTCGACCCCGGCGACCCGGATGAAATCCCCCTTCTTCAGCCCGGACACATCGGTGAACACCGCGTAGTACCGGTTGTGCGCGTCGAAGCGGAACTGGCCGAAGACCACGACCAGCGCGGCGATGATCAGCAGCATCGCGGCGGCGAACAGACCGGTCTTGATGGTGGTGGCGGTATGGCTCATCGCGGCCGTCCCTGGCTCGTGGCGTACAGCAGGTTGAGCAGCGATCCCGGCACCAGCCGCGGCCCGCCGGTGTTGTCCCGGAACGGATTCGCGCCGGTGTCGGCGACGACGTACGGCGTCGGGATCTCGTCCATCGTCACCTTCGGCAGCGCGCCGCATCGCGGTCCGCCGCTCGCGCGCACGACGGGGAGGTTGCCCGGATACGTGTACGGGCTGACGCCGAGCAGGAAGGTCGATCGCAGCAGCATGCTGACGCCGTTACCGCCGGCGACGGGCTCGGCGAGTTTGCGGGCCTCGTCGGCGCCCTCGATGAAGCAGGTGATCTCGGGCGAGTAGGCGCCCAGCAGGGTGGTCGTCGGATGCAGCAGTCCGATGGCGGAGATCAGCGGCTCGCTGTTCGCGGTGAGAACTCCGTTGGCGTCGCCGGACATGCCGATGATCGACAGCAGGGCCTTGTCGAGGGTTTCGTCGGTGTGCACCAGCGTGTCGGCGATGGTCGAGGCATTGGTGAGGGTGGCCGACAGATCGTCGGCGGCGCCCGCGTAGATCGTGGCGGTATCCGCGGTCGACCGCAGATCGCGCCGGATCTGCGGAAGCCGCGGATCGATCTGCGCGAGAAGGGTATTCGCGTCGTCGATGGCCTGTCCCAGATTCCCGCCCTGGCCACGCAGCGCTGCGGCGAGCGCCGAGAGCGTCACGTTCAGCTTCTCCGGCGCGACGGCGCGCAGGATCGCGGTCAGGGATTCGAAGACCGAGTCGATCTCGACGGTGACCGATCCGGCGCGGATCGTGGCGCCCGAACGGATCGGCGGTGAGCCCTTCTCGCGGGGATCGGTCAGCGTGATGTACTTTTCGCCGAACATCGTGGTCGCGGCGATATCGGCGCCCGTGTCGGCGGGGATCGCGGCTGCCGCGTCCCGGTTCAGGCGCACCTCGACGGCCGCCCCGCCCGGGCCCTGATCGACGCCGGTGACCCGGCCGACCTCGACCCCATGGCGTTTGACCAGCGCACCGGTACGCAAGGCCAGCCCGGCACGCCCCGAGTCGATGGTGATATCCACCGAGGGGCGGAACGCCCCTCGAAACGAGGCGTACGTCAGTGCGACGACGCCCGCCAGCACGACCACCAGGAACAGGGCGGCTGCCTTCTTGGCCAGCGAATCACGCGTCATCTCAGGTCAACCCGCCAGATGCAGTTGCCGGGCGCTGCCGTACAGCGCGAGCGATATCAGCAGCGTCACCATGACCACGCAGATCAACGACAACCGAACCGCTCGCCCCGTCGCGATGCCGACACCGGCAGGGCCGCCGCGGGTATGGAATCCGTAGTAGGTGTGCACGAGCATCACCACCATGGCCATCGCCAGCGCCTGCGTGAACGACCAGAGCACGTCGGCAGGGTTGAGAAAGGTGCTGAAGTAGTGGTCGTAGACTCCGGCCGACTGGCCCAGGACCACCACGGTGGTGATCCGGCTCGACAGGAACGCCGCGACGACGCTGAGCGAATACAGCGGAACGACAACGATCGAACCCGCCAGCAACCGGGTACCTACCAGGTAGGGCACCGAGGAGATGGCCATGGCATCGAGTGCGTCGATCTCCTCGCTGATCCGCATCGCGCCCAGTTCCGCCGTTGTCCCCGCGCCGATCGTGGCCGCGAGACCGACCCCCGCGGTCACCGGCGCGACCACGCGCACGTTGACATAGGCGGACAGGAATCCGGTGAACGCCTCCACGCCGATCCCGCCGAGTGCGTGATAGCCCTGGACCGCCACGGTCGCACCCGCGAAGAACGTCAGGAACCCCATGATCACGACGCTGCCGCCGACCATCGCCAGAACCCCTGTGCCCAAACTGATCTCGGAAATCAGGCGCAAGGTCTCCTCGCGATAGGACCGCGCGGCCTTCCCCACCGACAGCAGCGACCTCAGATAGAACAGCACCTGATCGCCGACCGCGTCGATCGCACGCCCCGCATCGCCCACGGTGATCATCGGCCACCGGTCCCGAAGGCGAGGCCGATCGAAGTGAGCACCAGATTGGCGATGAACAGCGCGACCGCGGCGAACACGACGGTCTCGTTGACCGCATTGCCCACGCTCTTCGGGCCCCCGGTGACCGACAGTCCGCGATAACAGGCGACCAGTCCGGCGATTCCGCCCGACACGGCCGCCTTCACCTCCGACAGTGCCAGATCGCCCAGACCGACCAGCAGGGTCACGCTGGAGGTATACGCGCCGGGCGAGACATTCTGCAGGTAGACCGAGAAGAAGAAGCCGCCGACCAGCCCGATCGCGCACACCGCGCCGTTGAGCAGCACCGCGACCACCGTCGAGGCCAGCACCCGCGGCAGCACCAGTCGCTGTACCGGATCGATGCCGAGCACCTCGATCGCGGAGATCTCCTCCCGGATGACCCGGGAGCCGATGTCCGAGGCCATTGCCGTGGCGCCCGCGCCCGCGACGACGAGAACCGTGACCAGGGGCCCGATCTGGGTAACCGCTCCCAAACCCGCTCCCGCACCGGACAGATCGCTCGCGCCGATCTCACCGAGCAGCGAATTCAGCGTGAACACGACCAATACGGTGAACGGGATCGACATCATCACCGTCGGCAGCAGCGACACCCGCGCCAGGAACCAGCACTGCTCGATGAACTCGGCCCACGGGAATCGCTTGCGTCCCAAGGCTCGTGCGGTGTCCAGGGCCAGCAGATAGAACTCGCCCAGCGCACCCATCGCTGCCGCAGCGCCACTCGCGACCTTCACCAGCCCGGCCTGGGCTCGAACGGGCAGCGCCCGCACCGGCTTCGGGGATTCGATCATGCCCGGACCACCCGCGCCCCGCGCTCGCGGCGTGTGGACAGGAATTCGTTGCGCACTGGCATCATCCGCGCACCGTCCGATATCGCAGCATCATTTCGTGGTCTTCGTGGTCGAGCAGATGACAGTGCCATACATAGCCCTGGAGCTCATTGCCGCCGAGCATCGAATGCGCTGCCGCGCCGCCCTTTTCGCTGACCGGCATCGGTGACCGTGGAAATGTCGCGTCGGGATCGAAGCCGAGTTCCGCGGCGGTCGGGAAGCGGACGATGATCCGCGTGACGGTGCCACCCTCCACCCGGACGATATCCTTCCAGCCTGATTCCCATGCCCCTGGCGGCTGTTCGGGTCCCGCCAGGAAGTTCTCGGCCGACGGCGTCCACTTCACCTCGACCGGTGGTTGCGGATTGGCCAGTTGATAGTCGCTGGTGCGCAAGGGAGTTCGTCCCAGGATCCGGAAGTTGACCAGATGGATATGAATCGGATGCGGGTCCGGGGTGATGTTGATGATGTTCCACTGCTCGACCGTGCCCTGCCGCGGCATCTCGATCGCGGGGTTGTCGAAGGTGATGTTGTTCAGCAGCATGATCGCCGGCGGCATCCGCGCGGCGTAGGGCTGGCTGACGGTCACGTTCCGCACGACGGCGGGCGTCGCCGGCGCGGGCATCGCCGCAGGCAGCCCCGGGGCTCCCCGAAGCTGTTGCGGCACAGGGCCGGTGAATCCGCGACGGCTCCCCACGCGGAACCGGCAGAACAGCGGCATCGCGACCTCGCCGAGGATCGCGGCCTGGAACACCGGCGGCTCGTCGTTGCGCAACTCGACGGTCTCGCCCGCCGCGAGCCCGGAGAAGTCGACCAGCAGATCCACCCGCTCGCCCGGTTCGAGCAGCAGTTCGCGGACCGCGACGGGCCGGTCCAGCAGGCCGTGGTCGTTGCCGATCACCCAGAAGCGCATTCGATTGCCGAAGAACAGATTCCAGAGACTGAACGAGGCCCCGTTGAGTACGCGGAACCGGTAGAGCCCCTGGGCGACTTCGAGTTCGGGCCACACCGCGCCGTTGACGAGACCGACGTCGCCGGCCCCGCCGCCCTCCCAGGATCCCTGCGGCACGATATCGGTCGTGCGCATGCTCTGCTGTCCGTCTGCGGTGAACACCTTCTCCTGCAACACCATCGGGACCTCGAACTGCCCGGCGGGCAACCCGAGCGGATTGCCGGGCTCGCCGGTATCGAACTCGTCGCGCAGCAGCACCATCCCCGCCAGTCCGGCATACACGTTGGCACGGGTGATGCCCATCGCGTGGTCGTGGTACCAGAGACCAGCCGCGTATTGGCGCAGCGGATAGTGGTGCAGGAGGCTCTGTCCGGGGAAAACCAGCCGCTCCGGATGGCCGTCGCTGTCCGGCGGGGTGACCCCGCCGTGCAGATGCAGGGAGCACGGCGGCGAGGTCCGATAACTCTCCCCGACGCCGTGCAGGGTGGTGTCCATATCCCGCGCGAAGGGATGGGCTCCGAGCTGGTTGGTGAAGTGGATGCGCAGCGGCTCGTCGACGCGATGCTCGATCGTGGGGCCCAGATACTCCATTCCGCCGTACCCGAGCGCCGACGACCTGCCCAGGTCCCGATGGAACCGGTGCGTCGTCGAGGCGGCGACCAGATTCAGGTGATCGCCCCGCACCACCGGCAGCAGCGGCATGCGGTCGACGAAGGGCCGCATCGGGGGCGAGTGGAACAGCAGGGGGCTCGGCACACCGGCAGGCGGGTCGGCGACCGCGTGATCGCTCACTCCACAGTGCATCGCCGCCGCGGCCACACCGACGCTCGCACCGCGCAGGAAGCCCCGGCGGCCGATCGGCCCATACGTCCTGGCGCCCCGGTCAGATGGCGTCATTGCGCATCCTTTTGCACTGATCGTACCTTTCGGTATAGTCCACGGTACTATGACGGATGGTACACAGTCCTGATCACCGCACAAGAGGAATCGACAGACGACAACCGCGGCCCGCGATGGCGCGTCGGGCCCTGACTAGCATCGAAGACGTGGCAACTGCAGACGATCCCGCGGAACCGATCACCGGCGATCCGCCCCGGACAGCGGAATCCGATGCGCGCCCGCGCCGGTCGAAGAAGGCCGAGGCGCAGCGACGCGGTCGGAGCCGATCTCCGCGATTGTCCTATGACGACTGGGTCGACGGAGCCCTCGGACTGCTCGCACGCGAAGGCGTGGCGGCGATCAGAATACCCCGGTTGTGCGCCGAGCTCGGCGTCACGAAGGGCAGCTTCTACTGGCACTTCGATGACATCGAGCAACTCATGGAGGCCATGGCCGACCGATGGAGCGCCGTACAGAGCGACGCCGTTCGCGCTCTCGGCACGATCAATTCGATCCCCGTCGAGCAACGTCTCGAGCAGATGACCTCCCTGCTGGTCGACCAGAGCACCTGGATCGTCGAGGCCACCGTGCGCGAATGGGCCCGCAGCGACCCCAAAGTCGCGGGAGCCGTACAGGCCCTGGAGCGCAAGGTATTCGACATCGTCCGCGAAACCATGCTCGAAATCGGCTTCGACGAGGCCCAGGCCCGCCTGCGTGCCGGCGCCATGGTCTACCTCGGCATCGGCCTCATCCACGGTCGCGACAGCCTCCCGACCCCCACCGCCGAGGAAGCCAAGGCGGTCATCGACCTGCTCACCACACCATCGGCCAGCGAGCACACACGATCCCCGTAACAGCATCCGGCACAGCGCTATCGCCTACGATCGAGATCAGTTTCATACCAACGGCGTCCGGCCCATCGCAACGGGAATACCCGGCCGTCACAGGGGAAGGCATCGTCATGGGCGCACTGGACGGCAAGGTCGCATTCATCACCGGCGCGGCGCGAGGGCAGGGTCGCAGCCACGCGATCCGGTTCGCCGCGGAAGGCGCGGACATCATCGCCATCGACGTGTGCGCTCAGGTCAAGACAGTCGACTACCCCACCGCGACAACCGATGACCTCGACGAGACCGTCCGCCGAGTGCGGGCCACGGGCCGTCGCATCCTGGCCGCCGAGGCCGACGTCCGCGACTACGACGCACTGAAACAGGCCGTCGACGCGGGGCTCGCCGAGTTCGGCCGCCTCGACATCGTCGTGGCCAACGCCGGCATCTCGACCACGGCGCCCACGCTCGAGATGAGCGACGAGATGTGGACGACCATGATCGATGTCAACCTCACCGGCCAGTGGCGCACCCTCAAAGCCGCTGTCCCCCATATCATCGCGGGCGGACGCGGCGGCTCGGTCGTGATCATCAGTTCCCTCGCCGTGCAAATGGCCAACGCCAACCTCGCCCACTACAGCGCGGCCAAGAGCGGACTCGTCGGCCTGATGCGAGTCCTGGCCAAAGAGCTGGCCCCCCACAACATCCGGGTGAACACCGTGCACCCGACGACGGTCGCCACCGATATGGTCCTCAACGACGTCACCTACCGACTGTTCCGGCCGGATCTCGAGGCGCCCACGCGAGCCGACTTCGAGAAGGCCGCGAGCGCCGTCAACGCACTACCGATGACGATGACAGAGCCCGAGGACATCACCGAGGCGGTCCTCTACCTCGTGGCCGACAGCGGGCGCTACGTCACCGGCACCCAGCACATCATCGACGCGGGCGGCCGCCTCTGAGCCCCGTGATCGTCTCCGTCGAGACCTTTTACTCCGAGATCGGAGCAGTCGCCCTTGTCCACACCCACGGATCCCGCGCAGCCGACCGCATCGTCCATGCGGTTCGACGTCCAGCGGGAAAGTCTCTGTCGGATCGCAAACAGGTCGCGGCCGCGGTCGAGCTGGAACCCAACCCGCGGACTGATGTCGTATGGCTGAGACGAATCCGGCCATGCCGCCGGTTCCCGCACTCGAGCGCGCGTTCGAGGTCGACGCCGAACTCGGGGTCCTCCAGGACCACGGCACGACCCGGGCCGGACATCGCCGCGTCATCCCGATCATCGGAGGAACGATCCGCGGCGCTGTCGAGGGCCGAATCCTCCCCGGCGGCGCGGACTGGCAACTCGTCCGGCCCGACGGCACCATCGATATCGATGGCCGGTACAGCGCGCGAACGGCCGACGGCGCGCTGATCTACCTGCACGCCGTCGGCGTCCGCAGTGGTCCCCCGGAGGTGCTCGAGGCGCTGCTACGCGGCGACCCGGTCGACCCCGCCGACTATTACTTCCGCGCCGTGGTCACGATCGAATCGTCCGCCCACCCCGAGTTCGAACGATCACTGTTCCTCGCCTCGTACGTGCGCGAGGCGAACCGCGTCCGCTACGTCGCCTACCGCGTCACCTGACCGGCCGCTCCGATCGACGCCGCTCGCCGGAGGAATCCGCAACCTCGGCCGCGAGGATCCGCACCTGGTCCTTGGCGACCTTTCCGTTGCTCGTCATGGGCAGGTCCTCGACGAACAGCACATGCCTCGGTCGTTTGAACGACGAAATCTGTTGCCGGGCATGGGCTGTGATGGCCTCGGGGCTCGGGTGGCTGCCTGCGCGGGGTACGACTACCGCGCAGATCGCCTCGCCCCAATAGTCGTCGGGCACACCGACGACCGCGACCATGTCGACGTCGGGATGAGTCGAGATCGCATCCTCCACCTCGCGCGAGGATACGTTCTCGCCCCCGGTGATGATGATGTCCTTGGAGCGGTCGACGACGTGCAGGCGGCCGGACTCGTCGACGAACCCGATATCGCCGGTGCGCAACCAGCCGTCGGCGATCGTGCGCGTGGTGGCGGCGTCGTCCTCCCAGTATCCCGTCATCACCTGTTCGCCTCGCACCACGATTTCCCCGGTGGCGCCCGGGTCGAGCAGTGCGCCTTCGGAGTCGGCGACGCCGATTTCCACCGCGCTGTGGGGCATTCCGGCAGTGCGCAGGATCTCGGGACGGCCCGCCGCCCCGGCGCGGTGGTCGTCCGGGCCGAGAAAAGTGACGTTTCCCCCGGTCTCGGTCATTCCGTAGCCCTGATGGAACCCCACCGCGAGCCGCGCGCTCGCGCGATTGATCAGGTCGGTGGATATCGCCGCCGACCCGTAGCCGATCTCCCGCAAGGTGGGCATCTCCTGCCCGGTTTCTTCCAGGTGTCCCAACAGGGCGTGCAGCATGGTGGGCGCGAGCGAGCATGCGGTAACCCCGTAGCGCTGAACCAGATCCACGAATTCGTCGGCCCGGAACCGAGAAGTCGGCACCACCGTCGAGCCGACCGCATGACGTACGAGAACGTTGTACCCAGCGACATGGCACATCGGAAACGGGAAGAGATAGGCCCCGGAATCCGTCACGCGGCGACCCTCGACGGTTCCCCACACGGCGACGCTCAGCGAACGATGGGTATGCACCACACCTTTCGGCACGCCGGTCGATCCGCTGGTGAACAACAACCACGCCGGATCATCTTCTCGCGCAACCTGACCGGGCTCGCCATGTCCGCTCGTCACATCGAGCCACCGCGCCGACTCGAAGACGACGACGGTCTCCAGCGACGGTATGCGATCACGTACTCCGGCCAGCGCTTCGACATACCGCGCGTCACCCAGCAGCACCCGCGGCCGGATCCTCGAGATCACCGTCAACTGCTCGTCCGGATTCAACCGCTGATTCACGAGCCCGAGCACACGACGACCACGAGGCACGCCGTAATACGCTTGGACATACGCGGGACTATTGTCCCCGACGATCGCGACACGGTCGCCGACATCACTGCATCCGTCCAACCATCCAGCGATGGAACGACTTTGCTCCTCGAGCTCGGCAAAGGAAATCGGCGGGCGCCCCGGCGCGACCACGGCCGGGCGGCCGGGAAAACGCGCGGCGCCGCGTGCGAGTAGGCCGTGCAGGGTCAGCGCTCGCGGCTCGGCCGTCATCATGTTCCTCCTGTGCGCGGCGGGTACTGTATCGCTACCTCGCTACCACGAAAGCCCCGCCGACCGGACATCACCCCCGATCAGATCGACTGGCCCCGCACACCGCAATCGGCTCCGCCAGACGCAGCGACGCTGCCATGCACCCGCTGCCAAGCCGGGTCGCCCCCACTCATGGTCCGGTAATCATCTGCCGTACAGGCGATTCCAACACCTACATGAGCGTCACATCCACAGCGCCTGCTTGCCGGCCCGGCCGGACCCACCACCTACTCGCCCTGGTCCAAGGTGTGCGTCCGACCTGGAATACCTCACGCATATCCGGAGGACCGGCCTCCCGCTGCATTCTGTCGATCGATTCGTCGGAAACCAGAGCTTGGAGCTTCAAAAATGCAGCGGGAGGCTGGATCTGGGATTGAGCGACCACGGTGAGCCCCACCGATGGCGGCGGCTACGCATCGGGGTCGTGCAGCGCCTTACTCAATCGATGTCGTAGCTGTGTAGCGCGCGGGTCCTGGTATGCGAGGGTCAGATTCAGGGCCTCGGTGCGGGTTCGGCGGGCCTGGTCGGTGTCGCCGAGACTGTCGAGTGCGTCGGCGAGGTGGGTCAGTGCGAGGGCGTGGTTCCAGTTGTCGCGCAGTTCGTGGTGGATGGCCGCGGCCCGGCGGTGGAACTCGGCCGCTTCGTCGGGCCGGTGGAGTGCCTGATAGGCCCGGCCGGTGGCGTCGAGGGCGAGTGCCTCCCGGATACGGGTACCGGTGCGGCGATTGGACAACGCGGCGTGCGCGAGAGGCGCCAGGGCCTGGCCGGGCTGGTTCATGGCCAGATGGATAAGGCCCAGGTCGTAGTCGAGAGATCCTTCCAACAGCAGATCCCTGCCCGCGTTGATGGCAAGTGCCTCGGTGATCGCCTCGTATGCCTCGGCCGTGTGCCCGCGGGCACGCTGGATCATCGCCAGGTGGCCGAGCCATCCCGCCCGATCCCCCGCAGGGTAGTCCAGTGGCATGGCGGCGAACGTTTCGGTGATGCGCGTATGGGCTTGCTCCGGATCCCCCAGCTCGTACAGGGTTTCGGCCAGGTTCCCCAGCGCGATGACCACCCTTTTTCGATCCGCTACCTCGCGGGCTGTCGCGAGTATCCGCTCGAAAACCCCCCGTGCCTCATCGAGCCGGCGGGCGGCGATGAGCGTGAGGCCCAGAGCGTTGCGGCGGAAGATGTCCATCGCCGGGTCGTCGATTTCGATCGCCAGTGCCCGACGGTGGTGCCCCTCCGACTCGTCCAGTCGCTGCGCGAGTCGGTAGTTGGTCCCCAAATCGACCAAGGCGGCGATCTGCCCGACCGGATCACCTGCCTGCTCGGCGGCGGCCACAGCCAGCTCACCCAGCGGCAGCCAGCCATCGACCGAGTGACGCGCCATGTACGGACGGTGCAGCAGCACCAGCGTCCGCCAAGCCAGCGCCGCCAAACCCGCCTCGCTGGCAGCCTGGGCGGACCCGACCAGATTGTCGGTCTCCGTATCGGTCCACGCAAGGGCGGCTTCGGGGTCGGTGAACTCCTGCGGTGGACTCGGCCCGGGGCCGACGAGCACCACCACCTCGCCCCAGCTCACCAGGTTCGCCGCGCCGGCCGCGGCATACAGGGTGTGCAGATACCAGGTACAGATCCGCTCCAGCGCCGCCCGGCGCTCACCCCCGTGCTCGGCCGCCTGATCGATCGCGTAGGCGCGCAACAGATCATGGAACTGGTACCGGTCGTGACCGGTCTGCTCGAGTAGGTATGTACCGACCAGTACGTCGAGCAACCGGCGGGTCTCGCTCACCGGCCGGTCGGCCAGCGCGGCGGCGGCATGAGCACCGAACTCGGGCCCGGGATGCACGCCCAGCAAACGGAACAGGCGACCCGCATCCGCCGGCAGCGCCCGGTAGGACCAAGCGAACACCGTACGGACCCCGTCGGCCTCCTCCTCGGCCTCCGACGACAATGCCTCCCACAGCGAGGACTCGTCCCGTAAATCCTCGATCAGATCGGTCAACGGCATATAGGGGCGGGATGCGGCGCGTTCGGCCGCGATACGCAACGCCAGCGGGAGCCGCCCGCACAACCGCGCCAGCTCCGCGACCTGTACCTCCAGGTCGGGATCGCGATAACCAGCGGTGGTAGCACGCAGCAAGGCGACAGCCTCGGGCTCGGGCAACAGCGCGAGCGCGACCCGCTGTGCCCCGTCGCGGGCGACCAACCCGGACAGACGACTGCGAGAGGTGACCAGCACCAGGCAATCCCCCGAGCCCGGCAGCAGCGGGCGCACCTGACCGACCGTTGCCGCGTTGTCGAGCACGACCAGCACCCGGCGCTCGGCCAGCAGCGAACGATACAGATCGGCGCGCGCCTCCAATTCCGCCGGCATGGCTGCCGGCGGAACCCCCAGCGCGACCAGGAACCGCTCCAGCACGGCCATCGGATCCACCGGATCGCCCGGGTCGTAACCGCGCAGGTTGACGTATAACTGGCCGCCGGGAAACCGGCTGCGATGCCGGTGCGCCCAATACAGCGTCAACGCGGTCTTGCCCACCCCGGCGGTGCCCGCGATCACCACCACCGACACCCCGCTGCCCGGCTCCAGCACCGCGTCCAACTGCCCGATCTCACCGAGGCGATTGACGAACCCGCGCACATTCCCGGGCAACTGCTGCGGCGTCGGCTGCGACCGTCCGGATACAGAATGGAAATGGATCCCGCCACGAACATCCCGCGCCTGCACAACATCGCCGATGTTGCCCGATAAGAGCGATCGAGTTGCCCCCGACTCGCCGAGATCATTTTCTTCGTCAGGCCCCCACGATTGCATATCTCACGGTACCCGATTTACACGACGCGCGCAGAGCTCGACTCCGGAAGAAGTACCCTATGAATTTGGAAGGATAAAAATGGACGGTACCGGCGCACCGGCCACATGCTCCTACGTGTGGACATAGTGGCGAGCACAAGAACCGATGCGCGATACTCGAAGTGAGAACTGTCCCCGCACTCACGCGAACTATTCCCAAAGGAATACTAATCCCCTAGTGGAAAGGCGAACTCGCCGTGAAAGACGCCCAGCTCGAACGCATCCCACTCGGACCTGGTGAACACCAGCACGGGTCCGTCCAGATTCTTGCCGTCTCGCACGTGCGCTTCCCCGGCCACGAACCGCACCAGCACACAGTCACGATCGGTACGGCTGAAGTTACTCTTGAACCAGTCCCGCCGACTGTGCACCGTCGAGGCTTCCATAGATACCGAGCCACGGCCTTTTTCTCTCGAAAACATAGTCCTCACCCAGCCTTTCGCATATTTCTCTGTTCACCAACGGCCGGTTCATCGGCCTGAGAAAATCATGACCGCACGGCAGTTCCGCACGGAAGGGGTTTCGCGTTTCCGATCAGTTGCGTAAACCTGAAAACCGCCGAACCGCAACTCCGCCGGCGCCGGTTGACGCCCCGGAATCCACCACCGCGCGGCCACGCGCGGCCCGATCACCCGAGAAGCTGCCCTGCGACGATAATGAAGTAATCACTACCCGTCCGTTCGCCGCGGAGAATCGATCAGCCCCTGCCGAACGCGAGCCTCGCCGATGATCCGCGGATCGAGGCCCGCATGGAAATCCGACGCTTGCGCCCAGACTGCCTCGGCGAGTTCGAATCTGCCCGCCGCGGCGTAAATGTTTCCCAGCCCGGTCATGGCGCGCGCGACCTCGTAGCGACTATCGCCAGCCTTACCCATCGCCACGGCCTTCTCGTAGAACAACGCTGCTCGCGGATGCCGCCCGCTCCGATAGTGCGCCCAAGCGATACCGTTGACCGACATGACGGCGTCGAGCTGCAAACCGAGGCCGTCGGCTTCGGTGAATGCTTGCTCGGCATGTAAGAGCGCGTCCTCGAACAACTCCAATTCCGTCTCGGCCAGCGCGATTCCGCGCAGTGTGATCGCGGCATTACGCACCGCCCCGATGCGGCGGTAGAACTCCCGGGCACTCCGCAGGCTCTGCAACGCGCCGGTATGGTTGCCGAGGTACAGATCCACCCAGGCGAGATTGCACGCGGCGTTCGTCGCACCGTATACATCCTCGGCTCGCCGCAGAAACGATATCGCGTCCTGGTAGTACGCCGAAGCCAGGGATAGGTCGCCCCGCTCGGCATGCGCAATACCGAGATTGTTCAGCACAGTTCCCAGTGCACCGAGATCATGGACGGCACGCGCGGCGGCTGCCGCGATCCGATGGGTCTCGATCCATGGATCCCACAACTTGGCAAGAAAAAAATAATCCCGGAGGAGAAGGGCAAGCCGATAACACCGCTCGTGCATGCCCGACGCTTCGGCCAGGGTGCACAAGGCGACCACATTGAGCCATTCCCTTTCTATCCACTCGAGCGCGCTATTGCGATCAGAAAATCCCGGAAGATGGTCATAGGCCACCTTTCGCCGGTGACGATGGGGAGCGATGAATACGGCGCTCGCCTCCATCCGGACCAGGCTGTAGTCGAGCAGCCTGGTCAGCCCGGCAGCCTGGTCCGCATCCGAAATGTCCGTGAGAACGTGCTCGGCGGCGAAAATACGGACCAGATCGTGAAATTTGTGATAGCCGCCGCCTGTCCGAAACAGCAAACACGCATCCGACAGACCGCGGAGCAGACGTTCGGCCCGTCGGAGCGGTTGTCCGGCAAGCGCCGCGGCGGCGCCCGCCTCGATCTCGTACCCGGGGTACAGCGCCAGCAGACCGAGCAGCAACCGAAGTTCGCTGGGCAACCCTCTGTACGACAGATCGAACGCGGCCAAGACGCTGCGTTCACCGTCGTCGAGCGCATCGAGCCGCGTGGCCTCGTCGGCAAGCCCCTCGCCGACCTCCTCGAAAGTTCCCGCCGGAGCATCGCGCACCAGCGCGGCCGCGATCCGTATCGCCAACGGAAGATTTCCGCACTGCTCGACGACTCGCCGCACCGGTTCGTCGGCCGCGGGAACCTGCTCGCCGGCGATCGACTGGAACAGGCGAATCCCCGCATCGGTCGGCAACACGCCGACGGCGATATGCACCGCGTCGTCCAACGCCGTCAACCGGTTCCGGGAGGTGATCAACACCCGGCACCCGGAACCGGCGGGCAGCAGGGGCATCGCCTGCGCGGCGCTGCCGATGTTGTCGTACACGAACAGCACCCGCTTACCCCGCAGCCGATGGCGATACAGATTGGCCCGGCCGTCCAGGTCACCGGGAATGAGTTCGCCCGGAACACCCAGAGTCCGCAGCACCGCGTCCAAGATCTCCGCGGTCGACAACCGTGCCGAGGGCGGCGAACAGCTGCGGCAGTCGAAAAAGACACAACCGTCGGGAAATTGATCCTCGACACTCCAGGCGGCCCGCAGCGCCAGCATGGTCTTACCCACGCCGGCCATCCCGCTCAATACGCACACACCGGCGGACGGCTCCCCCGCCGACAGCGCACGACGGATGAGATCCAGCTCCTCATCGCGGCCGAAGAACCACCGAGTGACCGTCGGCAAGCCTGAAAACTGCACCGGCACAACAGAATCGCGGCGCCCGCTCGCGGCAGCCAGCACTACCAGCGCTCCGCCCGCCCCCAGGGCCTGGTCGCATATCTCCGCGAATCGCTTGTTGACCACCACCCGGCCGTTTTCGACCCTGCTCAAATACCCCTTGCTGTAATGGATCCGGGCAGCCAACGCGGCCACCGACATCTCCGCCTCACGACGCAGGCGACGGAGTTCCGTCCCGAACGCCGGGGAATCCCCGTTCATATGACCAACGTTCCCCCCGGGCGCGGACAGCACACCATACAGTTTCGGAAACCATGAAACCGCTATTGCCCAGAGGCAGCGGCCGGATCGACGACGTATTGTCGCGCAATTGCATCGGTATTGTTCATCTGTTCGTTCACCGCGATACCGTCGTGCGATTTTCGAGATCAACATGGGTGCGCGACCGCATATTCCCTTTCCGTTACCACTTTGTGAGTTTTGCAGGTGCACGCGCACGGGTACCTGACGAACGGAATCTTCAGGCCGATTCGTTCGGATTGAGGTTTCGAGACCGTGCTCGCTGTATCGGCACGGTCTCGAGCTATGTCTCCTGGGGGATGAACAAATGACACAAATGGGGATACATCATGTGCGCTGACGAGCGGCGAGCCGAGATCGTCCCGGACCATAAACCGTCACCGCGGGTGTTTGTCAGCTACTCGCACGACACACCGGAACACAAAGACCTGGTGCTTCGATTCGCGACATTTCTGCGCGTCGAAGCGGGAATCGACGTCCACCTGGACCGTTGGTACGACGACCAGCGACGAGACTGGTCGCTGTGGGCAATCGAGCAGCTCACCCACGCCGACTTCGTCGTCATCGTCGCCTCGCCCGACTACAAGCGCCGAGCCGATGGCACCGCCCGGCCCGAAGAAGGCCGCGGCGCGCAGTTCGAGGCCGCGCTCATCCGTGACAACCTCACCCGCAACCTTCGCGAACAGGTACGCCGAGTACTGCCCGTGGTACTGCCGGGCCGCTCGATCGAGGACATCCCGTCCTTCTTGGCCTCCTACTCCACCACCCGATATGTCATCAGCGATTTCACCATGACCGACATCGCCGATCTCCTGGTCGCCATCACCGGCGAACCCGAGCACCCGATGCCCCGCCGAGGCCGGTTCGTCGGCTCCCCTTTCGCCGAACCATCCAGAGGCTCACCGCCGGTGGCCGACGCCCCGCCCGACCACCACATCACGCAGGTGATCGCGGGCGAGATCCCGCAGGAGCCACCACATTTCGTCGAACGCGCGGAGTTGCGACGGGTCCGGGCGATGCTCGGCAAGTCACGAGTCGTGGTGATCGTGACCGGGATGCGCGGAGTCGGCAAAACGCACCTGGCCGCCGCGATCGCCCGCGAGGAAATCGATGCGGGAAACGGGTTGGTCGGCTGGATCAACGCCGGAACCCTCGACACCACGCACACGGGGATGGCCGAAATCGCCGCACGAGTGGGAGTTTCCGACCCCGCCGGCGACTCCGCGAAATCGGCTCGACACCTGCGGGACTACCTGTCCAGCCGCAAAGCGCCGGGACTTCTGGTGTTCGACAACGCCACCGGCCCTGACGAGATCCGGCGATTGCTTCCCGTCACCGGGCGAACCAGGATCATCATCACCACCACCATCCACCGCTTCACCTCCCTGGGCGAGGCCGTGGGTCTAGGCGTCTACACCCGCGCCGAATCCGTCACCTACCTGTCCATGGCAACCGGCTTGAGCAACGAGACCGAAGCGGACGACCTCACCGAACTCCTCGGAGACCTGCCACTGGCGCTGTCGGTGGCCGCTGCAACGATCATCAACCGGCACCTGGACTATTCCCACTATCGGCAACTACTCACCGAACAACCCCTCGCCCACGTCCTGAGACGCCAAACCGGCCACGACTATCCCCTACCACTCGTACAGGCGATCCTGCTGTCCATCCAAACCGTGGAAACCGCCGGCGACAACCCCGACGTCGACACCAAGGTGTCATTTCTCTTGCGGGTCATGGCCATGCTCTCCCCCGCGGGTGTGCAACGAATCTTGTTGCCCCCCACAGGGGTACAGCGGATTCTGGTGCCCGAGCACGACTGGGCCATGGAGGAAGCCCTCGACCGATGCGCGTCGGCGTCCCTGCTGTCCTGGTCGACCGGCGGCGAGGCCGTCATCATGCACAAACTCGTCGCCAGAATCCTGCGTGAACGCGCGCAGGCCGCCGGCCTGGTCGACGAACTCGTCACCGACACGATGACGGTGATCCAGCCATTGCTGTTCGACCGCATCGAAGCATGGTCCCGCAGGGAATTGGGGGCGCACATCGTCGCTCAGATCGACGCACTCTGGCGCACCGGACTTCCCGCCGCCACCAGCACCCCCGTCGTCGAGAAGGTACTTGCCGCACGCGACTGGGCCGTACAGCAACTGGTCGAATCCGCCGATACCACCCGATCGGTCGTCCTCGCGGCCGCCGCCGTCGACGACTGCTTCCACATCCTGGGACCCGACCACCCCGGAACTCTCGCCGCCCGCCACAACATCGCCTATGCCTACCGCGCCGCCGGACGCCTCCAAGAGGCCGGCGCCCTGTACCGGGAAGTGCTCGCCGACCGCCGCCAGGTTCTGGGAGCCTCGCATCCCAGAACACTGGCATCCCTCAACGGGCTGGCTTACACCTGTCATCTGGCTGGAAACCTCACCGAGGCGATCCCGCTGTTCAACACCGTCCTGCTGGCCCGTATCCAGGTATTGGGTGTCGACCACCCCGACACACTCACCAGTTGCAACGGCCTCGCCTACGCCTCCGCCTCTGCGGGACAACTCACCAAAGCCATTGAGCTGTACCAGAAAGTCCTCGCCGAGCGACAACGGATCCTGGGCCTGGACCACCCGGACACACTCACCACCCGCCACAACCTCGCCGGCTCCTACCGCTGGGCCGGACGCCTGACCGAAGCGATCGAGCTGTACCGAGACGTCCTGGAAGACCGCGCACGAGTACTCGGACCCGACCACCCCTGGACACTTCGATCCCGCCACAACCTCGCCGGTTCCTATCGCTCGGCCGGGCGCCTGGACAAAGCGATCGAGCTGTACCGGGCGGTCTTGACCGACCGAATACGGGTCTTGGGCGCGGACCACCCCAGCACCCTCATCACTCGCGACAAAATCGCCCGCACCTTCAGCGCGGCACACGAGATCGACCGCGCGATCAAGCTCTACCAGCGGGTGACCGCCGACTACACCCGGGTGCTGAGCGCCGATCACCCCGACGCACTCAGCGCCCGCTACGGTCTCGCCCGCACTCTCGAATCCGCCGGACAACCGGACGAGGCCATCGATCTCTACCGGCATGTCATCGCCGACCGCACCCGAGTGCTCGGGCCCGACCACCCCGACACCCTCAGCGCCCGCCACCACCATGCCTGTGCTCACCACGCCGCCGGACATACATCTGAAGCGATCCAGCTCTACCAGCACGTCCTCGCGGATCGGACCCGGGTGCTCGGCCCGGACCACCCCGGTACTCTGGCCTCCCGCCGCGATCTCGCCAACGCCTACCAGGCCGCGGACCTACTCGACGACGCCGTCCAGCTCTACCAGGCCATCGCAACCGACGAGACCCCCCGACGCCCCGAGCAGACGATCCGCCTGCACAACGCAATCATCAACGACAGCCTCAGAGTGCTCGGCCCCGACCACCCCGACACCCTCGCCTGCCGGAACAACCTGGCCCACGCCTACGAATCGGCCCATCGGCGCTACGAAGCGATCCAGTCGTACACAGCGCTACTCGCCGACTGCGAACGAGTGCTCAGCCCCGCACACCCCCTCACCACCGGAATACGCGCGAACCTGGTCGCCCTCCGCCGATCTCGGCTACTCGACCGCGACGAAGACGACAGCGGTCCCATGTCGGCATGACCGGAGACGGAACGCCCGGCTCAGTCGGCCGGGTGAACGCGAACCAGGTAGTCGATCCAGATCCGCGGGCCGTTGTTCACCGGATGATGCGGCGGCCCAGTGAGTTCCATGATCGCTGCCGAATCGGTCAGCCGCACGCTCGCGATACCGGCTTCGGTGAGACCGTCCGCAGTCACCACTCGGCGAAACCCGCTGCCGGTCAGCCGTCCTCGCGCCGTACCAGGGTCGCTTCATCCTTGGATCGAGCGGGCCTGTTTGTCGATGCCGTAGTCCTCGCACACTGGCGGTATGACAGCTGGACCCGCAACCCGAAGGAACTGACGATGTATCTCATTACCGGAGCAACGGGCAACGTCGGCGGCCCGCTCGCGCGGCAGTTGCACGACGAGGGCTACCCCGTTCGGGCCCTGGTGCGCGACCCCTCCCGTGCCGTCGGTCTCCCCGCCGGGATCGAGCTCGCGATCGGCGACCTCAACTCACCCGAGAGCGTGTCGAAAGCGGTCCGGGGCGTCGAGGCCATCTTCCTGATGCAGACAGGAGCCGGAATCGAGCAGACCATGACGATGATCGCCGCCGCGCGGGACGCGGCGGTACCCAGGATCGTCCTGCTTTCCTCGATCGGTGCGCGCCTGCAACCGCTGGCCGAGAATCCGATGGGAGCCGCTCTCGCGGCGCGCGAACAAGTCCTGCGCGAGTCCGGCCTCGGCGTGACCTATCTGCGGCCCAGTTCCCTGGCCTCCAATGCCTTCTGGTGGCGCGACGCCATCCGGGCGGGCAGGGTCGCCGACCCGACCAGTGGCCGCCTCCACAGCGTGATCGCCCCGGAAGACATCGCGCGCGTCGCCGTGGCCGCCCTGACCGACGACGCTCATACGGGCAAGGGGTACATCCTGACCGGACCGCAGACCCTGACCTCACGCGAGCAGGTCGAGACCATCGCCGAGGTGACCGGGCACTCGATCGACTTCGAGGACATCACCCCGCACGAGTTCGCCCAAGCCGCCATCCAGCGCGGAACCCCGCCCGAGCAGGCGCACATGATGGAGGCCCTGTACGAGTGGTTCCGCGCCAACCGCTCGGGATTCACCACCGACGACGTCGAGAACATCACCGGAACAGCCCCGGCGACCTTCCGCGCCTGGTGCGAACACCACGCCGACGCCTTCCGCTGAGGCGAACCCGGCGGTGCGCAGTCGCCCTCGGCGACCGGCACCGACGACCGATCGGCCCGACAGGGGTCCTCTCGTGGCGGCTAGTGAGCAGGGCAACCAGGGGCTGCTCCGCCACCGCTTTGCATGGCCATCAGCGCGCAGAAGGTGGACACCGCGACCTTCCACTGGCCTCCGTCGTTCACGGCCTGTCCGTCCTGGTTCGGCAGCGCCGGACTGCCGCCGATCAGGATGGAGTAGGTCACCGCGGCGTGGGTGGGATCGGTGAGCTTCACATTCGATACCGTCGCCGTGGTCTGCGCCGATGTGGGGCTGTTCGCTTGCGCCTGGAGGGCCGGCGCGAACGCCGAGCCGTTCTCGACGAGTGCGACCTTCTGGTTCACGGGCGTCTTACCGTTGAAGAACGTGACGAACGTGTTGGTGACGGCCTGCACCGTCGGATCGCTGGAGGGCGCCGCCGTCGCGGCCGCGGCCGGTGCGGACGATGACGCCGCCACCGAGGTCGTGGACGCACCGGCGCTGGAATGGCTGGAACTGCTACAGCCCACGACGGCCGCGAGCACCGCCGTCACCCCGCAGATCGCCACGGCAGGACGGACAACGAAATGGCGCATGGTCGTTCCTTTCGATCGAGGGCGGCGGATCGCCGGCCGCCCGGATGCGCAAACCCTATGAGAATGTGACTCTCTTAACAAGAGAGTCACATTTCGGCATCGTAGGAGCAGAGTCGGCGATTCGGAGCGGAACGAGACGGAAGGGCTCCGGGGTTGTGTGAATGCACAAGCCAGTGAGCACCCCGATGTGATCGGCGCCATCACTCACGCACCGGCCATCACAGCACGCCCCGAGCGAGCCCGGCGGATCCCCTCCCGCCGGATCTCACCCCGCTCACACGCCGTTTCGATGCCCCTGCGCCGCCCTTGGCGAGACCGCCACGCACCCCGTCAACACCTACCCTCTACAATTGTTGCTCTGTGCAACTGTTTGAAATGTGATGAGGGTGCGAGATGGCGACAACCGAACATCGATCCGCTGCCGCGCGGCGCTGGTCGTTACAGGTTCCGGCGCGGGTTCCGATGTGGGAGTGGGTGCGCGAGAGCCGCGGCGGGCTGGTACTGCTCGCCCTGATCATCGGCGCGGGCGCCGGCGGTGGCGCGATCGTATTTCGTTGGCTGATAACCACTTTCACAAAGCTGCTGTCCGGCTTTCCGGACTACTCCGCGCTCGGCCACATCGCCAATCCGCACGTGCCGTGGCTCGGATCGTGGTTCGTGCTGCTGGCCCCGGTCGTGGCGGGTCTGATCTACGGCCCGCTGGTCACCAAGTTCGCGCCCGAGGCGCGCGGGCACGGGGTGCCCGAGGTGATGTACGCCGTGGCCGAGCGCGGCGGCCGGATCCCCCCGCAGGTCACCATCGTCAAGGCGCTGGCCTCGGCGTTGTGCATCGGCGGCGGCGGGTCGGTCGGTCGCGAGGGACCGATCGTGCAGATCGGTTCGGCCTGGGGATCGAGCCTGGGGCGATGGACACGGGTCCCGGAGAACCGGCTGCGGATCCTGGTCGCCTGCGGCGCCGCCGGCGGCATCGCGGCCACCTTCAACGCGCCGATCGCCGGGCCGTTCTTCGCGATGGAACTGATTCTGCGCGATTTCGCCGCCGAATCCTTCGGCGCCGTCGTGCTGTCGAGTGTGACCGCCAGCGTGATCGGCCGCGCGGCCTTCGGTAACCATCCGTTCCTGGACCTGCCGGCGTTCTCCCTGAAATCGGGGTGGGAATATCTGGCCTTCGCCCTGCTGGGCCTGGTGATCGGTGCGATCGGGGTCGCCTTCACGCACGTGCTGTACTGGATCGAGGACGCCTGCGACTGGGCCTGGCGGGGCCCGGAATGGCTGCGCCCGGCCGTGGGCGGGTTGCTCCTGGGCGGGTTGCTGCTGGTACTGCCGCAGATGTACGGGGTCGGATACCCGGTGCTGGCCCACGCGATCGACGGCAAGTATGTGCTGTGGATGCTGCTCGTGCTGATGGTCGGCAAGATGATCGCGACGAGCCTGACCATCGGCATCGGCGGCTCCGGCGGGGTGTTCGCACCGTCGCTGTTCATCGGCGCGATGGGCGGGACCGCGTTCGGTGTCGTGGTGAATCACCTGTTTCCCGGCGCGAGCGCCGCGCCGGGCATGTACGGGCTCATCGGGATGGGCGCGGCGTTCGCGGGTGCGACGCGCGCGGCGATCACCGCGGTCATCATCCTGTTCGAGCTGACCGGCGAGTACACGATCATCCTGCCGCTGATGCTGGCCATCGTCGCGGCCACCGGAATCTCCCGCGCGTTGTCGAAGGAGACGATCTACACCCTCAAACTCACCCGGCGCGGCGTGAATCTCGATGCCGCGCACGCCCGCTCGGACCGTCGCCTGGATCGGCGGCCGATCTCGGCAGTCATGGAACTGATGCCCGAACCGATCGCCGCCGACACCTCCGTCGCCGCCGCGGGCCGGGCGGTGTGGTTGTCGGCCAACGGGGTGCTCCCGGTGATCGGCCACGACCAGCGGTACCACGGCTGCGTCACCGCCCGCGCGGTGGCCGAGGCGATGACCGGCGCGCAACCCACCCACACCACCGTCGCCGACCTCGCGGTCATCCCACCGAGAATTACCCAGGATTCCACTCTCGCCGAGGGCCTCGACGCGCTCACGGGCGCGGAGAGCACCGGTATCCCGGTCCTCGACCCGGGCGGTCAGACGGTCGTCGGCTGGCTGACGCACCGCGCCGTGCTGACCGCGCTCCAGGACTCGCCGCCGCGCCCGGCCGACCGGCAGGCCGCGTGAATTCGGTTACGCGACGCGCCGGCTCGCCGGTCGCCGGTGATCCGGTGCGGCATCGCGCCGGGCGAACGGCGATCGCGGCCGATCGCCCGCCGAATCGCCGGGCGCGGTGAGCGTCTCGCGATTCGGCGGGCGGTGATCGTCGCGGTCCCGCCGATACACCAGGTACAGCAGCCCGACGCCGACCAGCACCGGAATATGCGACAGCAGCCGGCCCGCGGTGACCTCGCCATCGGCGAGGTCGAGCAGCGACGCGGCGGTGAGCACGCCGACGAAGACGCTCAGCATCGGCAACTGGGCGGCCGCGGCGCGGGTGTGCAGCGCGGCCCAGGCCAGTCCGATGCCGACGGCCAAGTTCCAGGCCGCGCTCTCATGGCTCATATGCCCCATCATGAACGCCCCGATATCGCTGTGCCCCATGCCGATATCGGCGCCGAGCAACTGCGCCAGCGCCAGGCCGGTCTGGACGATCGCCACCAGGGCGAGGGCGACCCGCGACACGGAGTGCCGGGGCCGGATCTCGTCCAGGATCGCGGCGGTCAGGTCGGGCACCGGCGGCGCGGTGTGCACGATCAGCATCCGCCGCAGGCGTTCGGCACGCACCGACCAGTCCCGGCACGCCGGGCAGGTGGCCAGGTGCTGATCGACCAGTTCGGCCGACACGGGCCCCGGTTCGCCGTCCAGGCGCGCGGACAGTGCTTCGCGGACCGTTTCGCACTTCATACAACTATGGTCGCGCAGCGCGTGGGAGGAGTTCCCACGACGGCGTGTAGTAGTGTTTTCCGGGTGCGTGGAGCTGACCGGGACGACGAGCTGACCGCGCTCGCCCTGGCCGCGGGCCGCGGTGATCGGCGGGCATTCGAGCAGTGGGTGCGGGCATTACAGGCCGACGTGTGGCGATTCCACGCGTATCGCGCCGGAGCGGGCGCCGCCGACGATCTGACCCAGGAGACGTTCGTCCGCGCCTACAGCAGCCTGCCCCGTTTCGCCGCACGGTCCACTTCGCGAGCATGGCTGCTGTCGATCGCGCGACGCGTGGTGGTCGACTCGGTCCGTTCCGCGATGGCGCGACCGCGCATCCAGAACACCGACGACTGGGAGTCCGCGGCCGAGCAGGGTGCGGCCCGGCCGCGGACCGGCCGCACGTTCGAAGACCTGGTGGAAGTGCGGATGCTGCTCGACGGTCTGGACCCCGAGCGCCGCGACGCGCTGGTGCTGACCCAGATGTTGGGCCTGTCGTATCAGGAGGCCGCGCAGGTCTGCGGCTGCCCGGTCGGGACGATGCGTTCCCGGATCGCCCGCGCCCGCGAGGATCTGCTCGCGGCCACCGCGCGCCGCGACGACGAGGACGATCGCCGCCGGCACGGCGTCTGATCCCCGCCGGGAACTTTGCCCGCTCGCCATCCGACCCATCACCGACAGCGAAACGCACGGGCGAGATGGGATGGATATGGCGGAAACCGCGGCGGCAGTGGTCGACCGGCAAGCGGACGAGCGGGTCCGGCTGGTCGTCACCGGGATGACGTGTGGCAGTTGTTCCGCGCGCGTGGAGCGCGCGCTGAACAGGGTCGACGGGGTCACCGCGACGGTCAACTTCGCCACCGGCATCGCCACGGTCGACGCGCCCCGCGCGGTCGGGCCGGAGCGGCTGTGCGGCGTTGTCGAGGATGCCGGTTACGAGGCTGCCGTCCAATCCGGTACGGCGGCCCTCGATACCGGTCCGGAGGATCGCGCCGCGGCCGCGTTGTTCCGGCGGCTGGTGGTGGCCCTGGTCCTGTTCTTCCCGCTGGCCGACCTGTCGGTCATGTTCGCGACCGTCCCCGCGACGAGAATTCCCGGCTGGCAGGCGATTCTGCTCGCGCTGGCGCTGCCGATCGTGGTGTGGTCGGCCGCGCCTCTGCACCGCCGCGCCCTGACCGGCCTGCGCACCGGGGCGATGAGCATGGAGACCCTCGTCTCGATCGGCATCACGGCCGCGACCGCCTGGTCGATCGTGACGTTGTTCGCGCGCCCGGCGCCCGTGCGCGGTCACGGCGTGTGGGCGGCGATCATGTCCGCGGACTCCATCTATCTGGAGGTGGCCGGGGGCGTCACCGTATTCGTCCTGGCGGGAAGGTATTTCGAGGCGAAGGCCAAGCGGCGGGCCGGTGGTGCGCTGCGCGCGCTGGCCGCCCTGGGCGTCCGGGACGTCACCGTGCTCACCGGCGACGGCCGCGAAATCGCCATTCCCGCAGATGAACTCACGGTGGGGCGACGCTTCGTGGTGCGACCCGGTGCGCGGATAGCCACCGATGGTGTTGTGGCGCAGGGATTCTCCAGCATCGATACCGCCGCGATGACCGGTGAGGCGACACCCGTCGAGGCCGGGCCCGGCGCACCGGTCTGCGGCGGCACCGTCTCGCTCACCGGACGGCTGGTCGTCACCGCGACCGCGGTCGGCGCCGACACCCGCCTGGCCGGGATGATCCGCCTGGTCGAACAGGCGCAGGAGGGCAAGGCGGGGCTGCAGCGGCTCGCCGACCGGATCGCCGGGGTGTTCGTGCCCGCGGTGCTGGCGCTGGCGGTGCTCACCGCGGGCGGCTGGCTGCTCGCCGGCGGCGGAACCGACCGAGCGTTCGGGGCCGCGCTGGCGGTACTCGTGATCGCCTGCCCGTGCGCGCTCGGGCTGGCCACGCCCACCGCGCTGATGGTCGCCTCCGGCCGCGGCGCGCAGCTGGGCATCTTCGTCAAGGGGCAGCAGGCGCTGGAGACCAGCCGCACCATCGATACCGTGGTGTTCGACAAGACCGGCACCGTGACCCTGGGCGAGATGACCGTCAGCGCCGTGCACACCGATCTCGACCGCGACGAGATCGTCCGTCTGGCAGGCGGATTGGAGTCCGCCTCCGAGCACGCCGTCGCCGCCGCGGTCACCGCGCACGCCCGCGCCCGGCATCGTGAGCTACCGCCGGTCACCGATTTCGCCGCGCTGCCCGGGCTCGGCGCCCGCGGCCGGGTCGAGGACCGCGAGGTGCTCATCGGCAGTCCCGCACTGCTCGACGCCCGGCGGATCGCGGCGCCGCCCGGCTTGCGCGCGGCGCTGGAGTCCGAACAGCGACTCGGCCATACCGCCGTCTACCTCTGTCTCGACGACCGTGCGGTCGCGGTGCTGGCAGTCTCGGACACCGTGCATCCGACCGCCGCGGACGCGATCACACGACTGCACCGGCTCGGGCTGCGGACCTTGCTGCTCACCGGGGACAACACCGCCGCGGCCCGGGCGGTCGCCGCCGAGGTCGGCATCGACGACGTCGTCGCCGAGGTGCTGCCCGCCGGCAAGGTCGAGGTGATCCGCGAGTTGCAAGCCCGGGGGCGGCGCGTGGCGATGGTCGGGGACGGTATCAACGACGGTCCCGCACTGGCCACGGCCGACCTCGGACTGGCGATCGGCCGCGGCGCCGACGTCGCGATCGGCGCGGCCGACATCATCCTGGTCCGCGACGATCTGGCCGCCGTGCCCGACGCGATCGGCTTGGCGCACGCCACTCTTCGCACCATCCGCGGCAATATGGTGTGGGCGTTCGGCTACAACGTCGCCGCCCTGCCCATTGCCGTTGCCGGACTGCTCAATCCGCTGCTGGCCGGGGCGGCGATGGCGTTCTCCTCTTTCTTCGTGGTGTGGAACAGCTTGCGGCTGCGCGAGTTCCGGCCCTGACCGGTCAACGCCGGGCGTGGTCGAGCTGGGCGAGCATCGCGTTGTAGGCGGCGAGTTCGTCGTCCTCGGGGTACCGGTCCTGGTGGCGATCGGCGCGCGCGGCCTCGCGACGATCCTGCCGCGACCACTGCGCCAGCAGCGTGCCCACCACCAGCAGCACCGGAATCTCACCGGAGATCCAGGCGACGGTGCCGCCGAGCCATTGGTCGTGCATCAGGTCCGTCATCCAGGGCAACCGCAGCTCGGGATAGAAGACGGGCCCGATCAACGAGTCCATCGACATCGTCGCCACACCGAAGAACGCGTGGAACGGCATGACCGCGAACAACATTCCCAGTCGCGCCAGATGCGGCAGCCGCCGCGGGCCGGGATCGATGCCGATGATCGCCGAGTAGAACAGGTAGCCGGTGAGCAGGAAGTGGATGTTCATCAGCAGATGGCCCCAGTGGAACCGGATCAGCTGGTCGAACAGCGAGGTGAAATACAACCCGTACAGCGACACCACGAATACCGCCAGCGCGACCAGCGGATGACACAGGATCCGGATGAATCGCGAATGCATCAGCCACAGCACCCATTCGCGGGGACCCTGCGGTGCGTCCCGGCCCGCCGGCTCGACAGCTCGCAACAGCAGCGTCACCGGCGCACCGAGCACCAGCAGTTCGGGCAGGAACATGTTCAGCGCCATGTGCACGGCCATGTGCATGCTGAACATCGCGTAGCCGTACGCGCCGATCCCCGACGAGGTGACCAGCAGCAGTCCGGCACAGCCGCACAGCCAGGACACCAGCCTCCGCCACGACCACGCGTCACCGCGCCGCCGCAACCGCACCACCCCTGCCACATACGCCACCGCGAGCACGATCGACGCGGAACCCAGCACCACATCGAACCGCCACACCGTCAGCAGCCGCCACACATCGGGCGGACGCGGCAGATCGAACCCGAGGAATACCTCCTGCGCGGTGAACGACTGACGCGCGAACGCGGGCGCGGGCTGTATCGCCATCACCACCGACACCGCCAGCCAGCCGAACTCGGCCACGACCGCGATCCGCAGCAGGCGAGCGAGCCACCGCGAATCCGCCCGGATCCGCCCGACCGACCACGCCAGGCCCGCATGCGCGGCCAGTAGCACGACCGCGGCCACGCCGAGCCGGCCGTACCACCCGCCGAACCGCGACGGCGGCGCCAGGATGATCACCAGAATCGCGGCGGTGGGCGCCATGACCGCCACACACAGGACCACCATGATCCGATAACGACGCAGCATCAACGCGACCGCCGCCGGGTCGGCGCGATGCCGGTGTCCGGCGAGCGCACACCAACTCAGCCCGATCAACACCGACAGCGCGGCGGTGAACAGGATGACCGCGCCGGTCGCGTAATCGTGATTCGGCCCCTCGCCGGCGTTGCCGACCACCGCCGGTGCGATCACCGCGACCACGGCGACCGCCGCGAGACCGAACACGCTGTTCCACGACAGCGCGAACCGGACAAGCACCGCGACCACGATCGCGCACAGCGCCGCCACGACCCACGCCTTGGGCCTTTCCGCCGCCGCGATCAGCGCGGGCACACCGCCGATCCGCAGCATCCGCCACGTCGACATGCCCGCCGAATCCGCCGCCGACACCGGGACGAGCGCGACCGCGGCCAGCACCCACACCACCGAGGCGAGTTCGGCCACCCGCACACCCCGATACCCCGGCGCCTGGATACCCCCCTGGGCGGTAGCCGCGGCACAGAACAGCGCGAACACCAACGCGCCCACCGTGAAACCGCCGGCCACCGCGGCCACCCATCGCAACACCGCGTAGAGCGCCGCGCTGGGCAGTCCGGGATAACCGATGCCTTGCCCGGCGTACGGCGCGTCCCGCACCAGCACGGTCACCGTCAGCACTATCGCGACGCCGAGCACCGAACCGATCGCCAGCGTCGGGATCGAGCCCGGCCCGCGGCGGCGCGCACTCACTGTCTGGTCCCGGGGGCTGCCGATACGTTCTGTCCGAACCGAATTCGTACTCATCGGTTACACCATCGCCAGCAGCATGTACGTCATCCCCGCTGCCATGACCGCGAGGCTGATCCGGATATCGAGCGAGTCGTGCCCCCGCAACCCGACCGGGGGACGTTCCAGTACCGGGATGCGTTCCCACACACCGAATATCCAGGCGAGGGCATCCACGCACAGATACCCGATCACGATCCAAGTCCCGGCGTGCACGATCGTGCCGGGCCACAGCATCACCGCCGACATGTAGGCCATCGCCGCGGTATCGAGCCCGGTGATCACCCAGAGCGGGTTCACCACACCCTCTCGGCGTCCCACCGCGATCGTCACCACGGCGAGAACGACCGCCAGCGCCCCGAAGATCGCGAGAAGTACGCGGTCGAGCCCGATCTGCCCCATGGGGTCTGCGGCGTACATCGCGACCATGCCCACCGCCATCGCGGTGTGCGCCGCATGCCACCACCGCGGCTGCCCCAACAGCGACCGCGCATGCCAAATGTGCAGCAGGGCCACGACTACCAGCACCAGGGCCCACACCAGCCGCACCCACTCCGGCAGCATCGTCGTCATCGAACCCATGTGGTGCGGCATGGGTCCCGCACCGGGACCCATCGGTCCCATATCCGGCATTCGTGTTTCGCTTACTCTGGGGATCACCTTCAGTAGTCGGCTCGCGGTACCGCCGAGTTCCTACCGCTGACGATTCACCGCGAGTGCGCGCACACAGGTCTCACGGCCTAGGCAGCGAGGGCCACGGCTGATACCCGTCCAGACCCGCGAGCGGGACCGTCGTGCCGCCGGCGGCGGGCAACTCGGCCCTCCAGTCCGAGCCGCGCCAGACCTCCTGGGCCCGCAGCGATTTCAATGTTCCATCGGGAAATTGCAGAGCCAGATCCCCGGCGGCGCGGTCGGCGGTATAGGACAGCCAGTGGAAGCCCGCGAAGAACGGCAGAGCGCCCCGGGTATCGAAACCGGTCGGCACGCGCTGCGCCGGAACCTGATCCGCGGGTGCCACGACCGCCATCGCGCGTGCCAGCGAAGGCCAGGCCGCGTCGTCGGCCGCCGCGAGCCGGGCCTGCTGCTGCATCATCGCCAGCAGGGCGCCCTCGGGGGTGTGCGCGAATCCCGTTGCGACGCCGGATCGTACCCGCAGCGGACCCCACCGGTCCGCGTACGGCAGCCGGGTGCCGTGCCACGATCGCCAGGTGAGCCACTGCGACATCACCAGCGCCAGCGGCAGGGTATCGCCGGGGCTGCCGGTGTCCAACGTGCTCGCCGAGGATGCCTGTGACACGCCGGAATTCGATGCGCATGCGGTCAGCGCCGCGATGATTCCCAGGCACAGCGCGATCGCCTGCACGGTTATTCGCGCGGTACGCCGTCGATATCGCATCACACTCTCTTAACCTGTTGTGTACCAGCGGGTTCGGCGTGTGGGGTGCGCCCGTGCAGCCGGGCCAGGCGAGCGTTGTACGCGTCCAGGGCGGCCTGCTCGGCATCGATGTCGTCCCCGGTGAGATCGGAGTCGCCCAGCGTGGCGCGGCGTCGGATACCGTCGAGCCAGGGCCCCAGACTGGCCGCGCGATCACCGGAGCGAACCCATTGCCCCGCGACGACGATCATGAGCAGCATCATCAGGCCGTCGCCACCGACCCACATGATCACCCCGGCCGTGCTCTGATCGGACAGCGCGCCCGGTCCCCAGGCGCGATGGGCGGCGTAGGCGGGGGCCAGCACGGTCGAGGACATCATCAGCGTGACCCCGACGAGGGTGTCGGGCCCCATACAGACCGCCAGCACCACCAGCCGCAGCGCGTGCGGCCAGGGCGGTTCCACGGTCAGCTCATCGCCGGCGAGCGGGAGCAGCAGTAGATAACCGCTGACGAAGTAGAGCAGCAGTTCGGAGTCGTGAATCCACATGTGGGTCGACATCGCCTGCTGGAATCCGGTCAGGTGCGTCAACAGGATCACCGCGCTGTACAGCGGGACGGTGAACCACGCCGAGACCAGGAACCTAAGCGGTCCGCGGCGAAGCCGGTCGGCGGCCGAACGGACCCGCGGACCCGATGTGTCGTAGAGCAGCCGCAGCGGCTGGGCGCATACGACGAGCGCGGGCACCACCATGATCATCAACAGATGCACCAGCATGTGCACGGTGAACAGGCTGCGCGCGTAGACCGCGAGGGCACTGTCGATCGCGATCGTCAGGCAGGCCAGGCCCGCGAACCAGCACACCACCCGATGCGCCGGCCACCGGCCGCCCCGGCGGCGGATCCGCCAGACCAGCAGCAGGTAAGCCACCAGCCCGGCCAGCACAAGCCCGTCCACGACCGGCGACACCGTCCACGTGGTCAGCACGCCCGACAGTGTCGGCGGCGGCGTCTCCATCGTCATGCCCACAATGGCAGTATGCAACAGTTGCGTACTGCATCGACTGGGGGGTGCCGTCGGCTACCGGCCCCGCCCCGATCGCGGCACGACCGCCGGTCGTGGCGCAGCCGCCAGTCGTAGCCCAGCCGCCAGTCGTGGCGCAGCTGCCGGTCGTGGCGCAGCTGCCCGTCGTAGCGCAGCCGCCCGTCGTAACCCAGCCGCCCGTCGTAGCGCAGCCGCCCGTCGTAACCCAGCCGCCCGTCGTAACCCAGCCGCCAGTCGCGGAACCGCCCCCAGTCGCGGAACCGCCCCCAGTCGCGGAACCGCCCCCGGTTGTGGAACCGCCCCCGGTTACAGCTGGTAGCCGACGCCGTCCGCCGCCGGATGCGTTTCGCCGCCGGCCTCGGTGAACGCGCTCAACGCCCGGACCAGCCCGCGCCGGTCCGGCTCGGGCATCTTCGCCACGACCGCGGCGATCTCGGTACGGCGTCGGGCGGTGACCGCATCGACGATCTCGTGGCCGCGCACGGTCAATTCGATGACCAGCTCGCGACGCGAATGCGGGTTCGGATGCCTATCGATCAGGCCGGCGGTGACGAGCCGATCGACCATCCTGGTCGCGGTCGAGGGCTGCACGTCCAGCGCGGTGGCCAGATCGGCGATCTTCGAGGGTCCCCGGCTGGACAGGATGACCAGGGTGCGGAACTGGGTGATCGTAATGGTCTCGTCGACGTGGGCGATCGAGCGCGCCGACAACCCGACCAGCAACCGTGACGCCATGAGCAGGGCTTCGGTGATCTCGTCGGCGGACTCGTCGACCACCCCTGCGCTTTGTCGCATAGGAACACCTCTGTCGCTGCCAGTAACCGGTCACCCCGGCCCGAAGCCGGGGATATCCACCTTACGTACTGTCCGAAGCAGTTCCAGCATCCCTGCGCGTGGCGAACAATCGTTACCCGAAATCAGCGATAATGCGTATAGCAACTGTTGCATAGTGCCATTATCTTCATCGATTCGGGCACACGCCCCAGCCACCGCCGCGCTCTCACAACCACCGCCCGCCCGCCAGCTCGAACGCACCGACATCGTCCGCGAACACACCCAATGACACTGCAACCCAACGCAACCCGACAAGGACGAAGATGACCGACGCCAGTCTCACCTCCCGCCTCGGCGCACGAGTCCTGCGAACCCGGTGGATCGTGCGCGCCCCCATCCTGCTCTACCGCGCCGGCCTCGGATTCGTCTTCGGCTCCCGCTTGCTGATGCTGCAACACACCGGACGCCGCAGCGGCGCACCACGATTCGTGGTCCTCGAGATCGTCGACAACCCCGCCCCCGGCGAATACGTGATCGTCTCCGGATTCGGCGTCACCGCCCAGTGGTACCGCAACATCCAGGCCGACCCGCGAGTACGCCTGTGGACCGGATTCCGGCGCGGCGTCCCCGCCACCGCCACCCCGATGAGCGACCCCGAGTCCGCCACCGCCCTGAACCATTACGTCCAGCAGCACCCCCAAGCCTGGGACAAACTGCGCGGCACCATCGAACAGGCCACCGGCAAACCTGTCGACACGCTGCCCATGGTCGCCCTGCACATCGACACCCCCCGCTGAGCCACGCCCCGGCCGAGACTGCCCCACCGCCGTTCGCCCCCGCGATCGCCCGATCCCCACGACGCGCACTCAGCGGGCGGATGCCACCGCGTTACGACCCTGTGAGCAGCAGGATCGGGATCTGGTCGACGATCTCTCCGAAGTCCCGCACGACCGACCGGTCACCGACCTCGAACACACCTACCGACTCCGCATGCGCTCGATCCGCATCGCCACCTACTGCACCGAAGCCGACGTCGCGCCGAGCACATCACCGAAGCCCGCGACGCCGCCGTGGATGTCTCCGTAGCCAACAGCGTCGTCGCTCTCGCCGAAGAAGTCAGGCGGGGTGCGGGTCGACCGAGGCTCGGCCTACCAGGTACGGCGAGACCGGGGTGGGGAGGGGAAATGTTGCGGTGACAAGGTCGGCGACGGCGAAACCGGCTGCTGCGAGAGCGCTTTTCGTTCTCCGGTTGGGGTGGCAACCGTCGCTCAGGGCGTGCCAGGGTGTGTCCACCAGATCCTGGAGCCTGCCGAGCATCGGGCCCTCGGCGCGAATGTGCTCGAGGACTAGCAGTTCGCCGTCCGGCCTGAGTACCCTGCGGAATTCGGTGAGTGCGGCCGGGACGTCACCGACGCTGCACAGCAAGAACGGTGACAGCAGTGTGTCGAAGGAATCGCTCTCGAAGGGCAGTGCCTCGGCGATGCCGTCGATCAGGTCGAACCGGATGCCGAGTTTGCGTGCGCGGCGGCCGGCGACCCTGCGCATCACCGGATTGGGCTCGATCGCGGTGACCGAGGTGACCGACGGCGGCAGGTAGGACAGGTCGTGGCCGGGGCCGAGACCGACGATCAGCAGGCTTCCGCGCGCGGCGGCCAGCAACTCCTTGCGCACCGGCCGTACCAGCAGTGGTTCGGCGCCACTCATGAGCACGCTGTACCAGACCGCGAAAACCGGGCTCCGCATTATCAGTCCT
The DNA here is from genome assembly GCF_019038435.1 of Nocardia alni. GTDB lineage: Bacteria > Actinomycetota > Actinomycetes > Mycobacteriales > Mycobacteriaceae > Nocardia > Nocardia alni. The sequence goes on along the minus strand of NZ_JAGPOX010000007.1, from coordinate 64,960 downwards.
TCTCCTTCTCGGGGCACAGGGTGCCGCGCTCGAAGCGACGTGGACCGATCGCGGTATCGAGCCGGTGAACGGCAGCGATACCGCGGGGTCGCAAGGTCAGGGTAGAACCTGCGGAACCACTTTCGGGTTCGTGGCACCCACGATAGCGCCGATCACGGTGCCGATGATGGACCCGGCGGAACCGGTCACCGAGCCCGTCGCCAAACCGACGGCGGAACCGACCGCCGAACCGACGGAGCCGCCCAGCGACGCGCCGTTCAACACCGGGTCCGGGAACCGTGCCTTGGGGTTCGTAGCGGTGTCCTTCTCCAGCGGAATACCGGCGACGGGCGTAGCGGGCCGACCGGTGTCCGCGGAGGCGACTCCGGCGAACGCGGCCGCCGCGACCAACGGCAGCGCCGCAACCGCCGCCACACGCCTCGGGGTGAATAGAGTATTTCGAATCAAGTTCCCCACCTGACCTTCCCGACCCCCGGGGCCGCCGAGGGCATGTCGAACGATGCCACGGAACCCTCACCAATCCGGAACGATAGCAGGATTCAAGCCACTACCGAGGCGGATCGCACCCGAGCATTCTTCAACTCGCGCAAGGCGGTTCGCAATCCACGGCGCTTGCCGGTTGCGGGATCGATGCCGAAGTGCGCCTGCATGCCCTCCCGGATGGCGAATCGCAGTTCCGATGACGTTTCCGGTGCGTCGTCGGAGGTCGCACGCAGTAACGCGTTCGGCAGTGCGAGCTTGGCGATCGTCCGGAACGACTGGAGATACTGGCCGCCGATAGAACCGGTCGTGTAGGGCAGATCGTATTTGTCGCACAGTTCCCGGACCCGCACGCCGATCTCCTCGTAGCGGTTGCTCGGCAGGTCGGGGAACAGATGGTGCTCGATCTGGTGGCTGAGGTTGCCGCTCATGAAACGCATCAGCGGTCCGGCCCGGAAGTTGGCGGATCCGAGCATCTGGCGCAGATACCAGCGCGGCTGATCCTCGGACTCGAACTCGGCGACGGTGAATTTCTCCGCGCCGTCGGGAAAGTGACCGCAGAAGATCACCATGTACGCCCAGTAGTTGCGCACGATGTTGGCGGTGGCGTCGGCCGTCAGCGTCGTCTTCCAATTCCGTCCGGCCAGCGCCGGGAAGATCAGGTAATCCTTGGCCGCCTGCTTGCCGACCTTGGTTCCGATGACGCGCAGATCTCCGAACGCCTGCCGCCATGCCTTCTCGCCGCTGCGCAGCTTCTCCACCTCGAGGTGGTGCAGTGCCACGCCCCATTCGAAAAAGGTCCCGAGAATCAGGTTGAACACGGGGTTGCCGATATTCCACCACTGCCACGGCTGGTCACGCGTGACGCGCAGGATGCCGTAGCCGACATCGTCGTCCATCCCGACGATATTGGTGTATTTGTGATGCACGAAGTTGTGCGAGTGCTTCCACCCCACACTGGGGCAGGTGGTGTCCCACTCCCACGAGGACGAATGGATCTCCGGATCGTTCATCCAGTCCCACTGCCCGTGCATCACATTGTGGCCGAGCTCCATATTTTCGATGATCTTGGCCAGCGAGAGCAACGCGGTGCCCGCGAGCCACGCGCCCCTGCGGTTGCTGAACGTCAGCGCGACTCTGCCGCCGACGGCCAGTGCGCGATGCAGGGCGATGGCGCGCCGGATGTACCGGGCGTCCCGCTCGCCGCGCGACTCCTCGATATCGCGGCGAATGGCATCGAGTTCGGCCCCGAGAGCCTCGATGTCTGCTGCGGTCAGATGCGAGTAGATGTCGATGTCGGTGATGGCCACCCGGCCTCCTGGATATCGAGAGTGCATTCATCTTTCCGTGCACAACTGTACACTGAAACACTGTTACTGTGCAGGTTAGCCCAGCCTCGATGGCGGTGACACCTTGCCACTGAACAACACTCGGCGAACACGGCCATCAGGTTGGCGTCATCCGAACATCGACCACGGCCGTTTCGACGACTTCGTCGCGGCGGAGCCACGGCGAGAACCGGTTCAGCCGATGGCCCGAACCACGTTCTGCGGTGTCAGAGGCAGAGTGCGCACCCGCAGCCCGATCGCGGCGAAGACACCGTTCGCGATCGCTCCCGCGGCCGGTCCGGCAACGCACTCGCCGGCGCCGAGGCTGGGTTGATCCGGGCGGTCCAGCACGAGGACATCGACCCGGGGGACCTCGGGGAACCGCAGCACGGGGTAGCTTTCCCAGTCCACGCTGGTGATCCCATCGTGGCCGAACCGCACCTGTTCCTTCAGCGTCCAGCTGACCGCTTGGATGGCACCGCCCTCGATCTGGTTGCGCACGCCGTCGAGGTTCACCACCCGGCCCACATCGACCGCCACGACGATCCGGCGCACCCGAACCTCCTCGGCAGCCTCCACCTCCGCGACCACCGCGCAATACGCGCCCCGGTTCTTGTATCTCGCGTAACCGAGCCCGAGCCCGGCGTCCTCGGCGGTCTCCGCACGCCGGTCCCAGCCCGCTTCGCGCGCCGCGGCGGACAGTACCGCGCGGGCACGCTCGTCCTCGAGCTTCGAGCGCCGGAACTCCAGCGGGTCGGCGCCCGCTCGCGCCGCCAGCTCGTCCATGAAGGACTCGACGGCGAAGACGTTGAAATGAGCGCCCAGCGAACGGATCGCCGAGGTGCGGATGGGCATCGACAGCACCCGATGCGTTGTCACGCGAGCCGATTCGAAAGAATAGGGCGGCACGGCGTTACGACCGCTGCCCAGCCCCGCCTCGGCAGGCGGATCCACCGACGGCGGCAGATCCTGCCCGCCCGCGCGGTAGCCGTTGGCGAGCAGACCCGGGTTTCCGGCGTAGCCGGGGCGTCCGTTGTAGCCGTTGCTCCACACGTCGTACGTCCAATTCCGCACGCTGCCATCGGAACCGAGTTCCGCGGACAGGTCCGCGGACATCGCCGAGGCGAGCGGCGCCGAGCCCAGCTCCGCCGCGCGATCCCACAGCACCCGCACCGGGCGTCCATCTGTGCGCAGCGCGAGGAGCGCGGCGTCGAAGGCCACGTCGTCGGCGGGATTGTGGCCGTAGCAACCGGCGCCTTCGACGTGGTGGACCACGACGTCGGACTGCGCCATACCGAGTGCGTCCGCGATCGCGGCGCGCAGCGGGAAGATACCCTGGCTGTGACTCCACACCTCCAGGCGCCGCCCGTCGAACCGGGCCAGCGCACAGCTGGTCGCGATGCTGGCGTGCGCGATCATCGCGCGGGAGTAGTCGGCCCGGATCTGTATGCCGGTCCCCCGCGCACCCTCCCGGCGCAACAGGACCGAGGTCTCGCAGGGCTGCATGCGCAGCCAGGCATCGTGCTTGGACTCATCGGGCATGTCGTCCCGAGGTTCCCAGCGCACCGATCGCGACAGACGCTCCGCCGCCGCGGCGGCGAGTTCCTCGCGTTCGGCCAGAATCGCCAGGAAGTCGCCGTCCTGGATCAGCGTGATCGACGCAGGCAGGCCGTCCGGGAGGCTGTGCAGGGACGCGCGCAGCAGCGGCGGGCGGATCACGCGGGCGTGCAGCATGCCCGGCAGGTCGAGGTCCTGGATGAACCGGGGCCGCCCGAAGACCTTGTCGGGCAGATCAATCCGCCGCAGGTCGGGTTGCGCGGGTCCATCCCGTGGCGGCAGCTCCGGGGCCTCGACACCCAACTCCACCTCGCCGGCGAGCGAGCCGTAGGAACCCACGATCTCACCGCCGGGCGTGCGGAACTCCCCGTCGACGACGGTCAGCGAGGCGGCCGGAACGCCGGACCGCCGTGCCGCGGCCGCGGTGAACAGACCACGAGCGGCCGCGCAGACCGACTGGACGGCGGCGCCGGAGATCTGGGTCGATTGGCTGCCCGCGGTGAAACCCTCGTCCGGCGAGGACTCGGTCGACGGTGCTGCCAGCACGAGCCTGCCCGGCGCCACGCCCAGTTCCTCGACCGCGATCTGCGTGAGTGCGGTGTGGATGCCCTGGCCCAGTTCGACTTTCCCGACCCGCAGGACGACCGTGCCGTCCTCGGCGAACCTCAGCCAGGTGGAGATCAGCGGGTTCGCGACGAGGCTCGGAGATCTGATCATCGCCGCGCCTCCTGCCCCGCCCGCAGTACCGCGTCGATGATGCGCTGATGACTACCGCACCGGCACAGGTTCGGCTCCAAGGCCCGCGCGACCTCGGCGCGGCTCGGGGCCGGGTGGTCGCGCAGGAACGCGGCCGCGCGCATGATGATCCCGGGCAGGCAGTAGCCGCACTGCCCCGCTTGCTCGTCCAGGAATGCCTGCTGCAACGGATGCGGTTCCGTGGCTGTGCCCAGGGATTCCAGAGTGCGGATCTCGTGATCGCCCAGGGTTTCCACCGGCACGTCGCACGAGTATGTCGGCCGCCCCTCGACCCACACCGTGCACGCCCCGCACAACGACATTCCGCAGCCGAACTTCGCCGCCTTCAACCCGAGATGGTTACGCAACACCGTCAGCAACGGCGCGTCCGGTTCGGTGTCCACTTCGGCCGGTTCGCCGTTCACCCGAAGCCGGAAGACGGTCACCGCGAACTCCTCACCATGAGTGCATCAACAATCGCTGCATCGACTGTTCCCACGCTAGCGCGACCTCCGAGCACCCGCGGCGGCCGGAAGGTCGGCCCAGGCGTTCGGCCTGTTCGGTGGGTTCGCCCCGGCGGTGCCCGCCGTCGAGGGCGCGCTCGACCGTCGCGGTGGTGATCCTCGCCGAATCCAACGTGCCGTTCGCCGCCCCGGGCAATGCGGAAGTACACTTCAGTGAAATATACTTCCGCATTGCCCGGCATCGCGGATCCGCGGCTGGCTTTGTGGGTGCACATGATCCTCGGCGGCACTCCGGCGTACCGGGAAGAGTTCATTCGCGGCGACACCTCCGCCGATTTCGGGGATTTCGACGACTGGGTGGTGCGGACCGTCCTGAACAGACAGTCGCCGCTGTTCCGCGAGGCGCGATATTTGCTGCGGAGGAATCCGACATCCACGATCGTGGTGATGACCGCGCAGGTATCCGGGGGCTCCCCGCAAGATCCTGTGGCTGGGCACGGTCACGTCCACCGGCTGGGACGAGCCCGGGAGTTGCTCACGGCCAAGGGGTTCGATACACGCGACACCACGTTGGCCTGCTATTCGGGCACGGGATTCACCGAGGAACTCGGCGCCGACGACAGAAGCGATGTCGCCCTGATCGGGCTGGGCGAGCTGTACGGCTGAAGCCCGGGGGCGTCGAAACCTTCGAGGTGATGGCGGTGATCCATGTGCTCCGACAGCCCGCAGGGAAGAAAAAGTTCGCGCGGATCACGAGAAGATCTCGTGTCCAGGCTGTGATCACAAATTTCGGTGACGGCGATTGTGAGTGCGGCGGGGTGTATTCGCAATGTACATGGACGAAGTCACAAACGTCTGTGAGAGTGCACGGGAGTGCCGTACTGTTATCATATGAAATGCAGGGCTGGAGCGCCCGGCGGGCCTCCCGACGAAGCCCCCGCAGTTATTAGATCGCTATCTCTGCGGATTTGGGTACGGGCCCGAGATGAGGAGGAGTGGGCATGACGGCTTCCGGAGACAGTGATTTATTCACGTCGCTGCTCGATTCGGCCAACCGGCTTTCCTTCGATCCGAGAAATAGCCTGGTTTACGAGACCGGATCGGACGAGGACAGATTTCACGGAATGACGCCGGAATGGTCGCCGCTGTACGGCACACCCACCTGGAACAGGATGACGGAATCCGAACGAGTGCGGCTGACCCGCACCGAGGTGGCCCAATTCCTGGGTGTCGGCATCTGGCTGGAACTGGGGCTGCAGGTGGCACTGCTACGCCGCAACCACAGCGCCGACCCGGCACGGCCGGACGTCCGATTCCTGCTCAACGAGTGCGCGGACGAGAACCTGCACTCACTGATGTTCGTCAACGCCATCGACAGCATCGGCTCGAATTTCCACCGCCGCGGCCGGCTGCAGATCCTGCTCGGCTGGTTGTTTCGGTCCTTTGCCTGGGACGAGGTCGCGCACGGAATCATCCTCGCCGGCGAGGAGATCTTCGACGTCATGCAACGCGACTGGATGGCCACCGATTCGGTCGCCGCACCCATCCGCCGCACCGCCTACATCCACGTCGTGGAGGAGTCGCGGCATATGGTGTTCGCACGCAGCAAAATCCGCGATCGCCTCACCCGAGTCTCGCGGGTTCGCCGATACATCAGCACGATGGTCATCGCGCTGGGCACCCACATCATCGCCAAAAGCCTGATCAACCGCGACGTCTACACCGGACTCGGCTTGGACTGGGAGATAGTGAGAATCGAGATCGACGGCAATGAACACCACCGCATGATGTTCCGCACCGCCGCCGCGAACTTCATCGAATTCCTCAACCGCGAGGGCCTGCTCAACCGCGGCGCACGCTGGATATACCGCCAATCCAACCTGCTGTGACGCCGTGTACCGCACCCGATGATGTGAGCGATCGTGACCCACGTAATCCTGGGGCACTGCTGTAAAGACGCGTCCTGCGTCCGCGTGTGCCCGCAGAACTGTATCCATCCCACCCCCGGCGAACCAGGCTTCGAGGCCGCCGAGACCCTGCACATCGACCCCCGCTCGTGTATCGACTGCACCGCGTGCGTGGATGCGTGCCCGGCGTCGGCGATCAAACCCGAACACCTGCTCACCCTCACCGAAACCCCGTCCCGGCAACGCAACCGGGATTACTACCAGCGCACCGCGGTCGCGCCCCCGGTGACCCACCCGGCCCGCTTCGGCAACCCCCTGGGCACCTCGCACAGCCGATTCCGGATCGCGGTCGTCGGCTCCGGCCCCGCGGCCCTCTACACGGTCAGGGAACTGCTGCAACGCTCGAGCTCGGTCCGTGTCACGGTCTTCGAGAAGGACGATCGGATCGGCGGTCTGCTGCGGCGCGGCGTGGCCGCCGACCAGCAGGGTGTCCGGGAAATGATCCGGCTGTTCGAGTTGCCGTTCGGCGACGATCGGGTCGAGATCGTCTGCGGAACGGAGATCGGCGTCGACGTATCGATCGCCGAACTCCGTATGCGATACGACGCCGTCGTCCTGGCGTGCGGCGCCTCCCAGCCCCGCGCCATCGGCCTCACCGGCGACATGATGCGGACCGGCGGAGTCCACCAAGCCCTCGACATCCTCACCGGCAGCCCTGCCGACGCGAATGCACCGACGGTATCCGGTCCACGGTGCGTCATCGTCGGCGCCGGCAACGTCGCCCTCGACGTCGTGCGCCGCCTAGCCCAGCGGAGTCTGCGACCGCCAGCGACGCGACCGGTGCGCGAGGTGACCGTCCTGTCGCGATCCGGCCCCGACCGTGTCGCGTTCACCCTCTCGGCATTCCACGAACTTCTCCACCTCGAGACCGTGGAACTGGTCGTGGACAGCACCGGAGCACAGCCGAATGCCGGATCGGGCGGCGAACTCGGCCGAGGCCTGTCCGCGCTGCCCGCCGCCGACCCCACCGACGTCGACCGGTTGCGGGTCGTCCTGTCGTTCGGCCGCGCCGTCACCGATATCCGATCCTTCGGCCCACAGCAGCTGTCGGTGATCACCGATTCCGGCCGGTCCTTCCCCGCCGACTCGGTGATCTGCGCCGCCGGATTCAGCACCGCCCAGATCCGGGGAATACCGTTGGACGCCAACGGCATCGTCCCGAACCACCGCGGCAGGATCGTCTCACCCGCCACCGGGGAACCGCTCGACCGACTATATGTCGTCGGCTGGGCCAAACGCGGCGCCACCGGCGGCGTGGGAGACAACCGAACCTGCGCCGCGGAAACGGTCGCCGAATTGGCCGCGGACCTCACCGCCGCCACCGTGTAATCCCATCGCGACGACGCCCCCCAGCTCTCCGCCGGATCCAGGACCGTCCACCACGGAGTCCGCCTGCGCGACGAACGCGGTAACTCTCGACGTGCCCACACGCGGTTGACCGAGGTACGCTTCTCCGGACGCAATGAATTAGAACCAATATTCATGTTCTGGAGGTCATCGATGACCGATCTGAGTGGGCAGCGCGTGGCAGTGATCGGTGGCGGTTCGCGCCTCGGCCGGGCCATCGCGCTCGCGGCGGCGGAGGCGGGCGCCGAGATCGTCGTTGCCGGGCGGTCCGCCGAGGCGCTCGCCGAGGTGGCCGATCTGGCGCCGGGGCGGGCGGACGTTGTGCAGGTCGACCTGAGCCTGCCCGAGACGATCGCCCGGCTGGGCACCGAGATAGGCGCGATCGATCATCTGGTGTCGACGGTCTCGATGCATGCCGCCGGTCCCCTGGCGACGCTCGAGGACGCCGCGATCGAGCGGGCTGTCGATGCGAAGATCCTCGGCCCCATTCGCCTTGTCCGCGCTACCGCGGCGGCGATGCGCCCCGGAGGTTCGTACACCTTCTTCTCGGGGCAGGCCGCCTGGCGGCCCACGCCCGGTGCGGTGGTCACCGCCACCGTGAACGGCGGTCTGGCGTTTCTGGTGCAGGCCCTCGCCGTGGAGCTCGCGCCGTTGCGCGTCAACGCGATCGCACCCGGGCTCGTCGATTCCGGGGCACTCGATCGCCTCGGCGACGAGAAAGCCGCGGTTCTGGCCGACGCGGTCGCCCGGATGCCGGTCGGTCGCGTCGGCGTCCCCGCCGACATCGTCTCGGCGACGTTGATGGTGATCGGCAACGGCTATATGACCGGCTCGGTGCTGAACATCGATGGCGGCGGCCGGCTCGGCTGACCGAATGATCACCGCCAGACAACGCCGGACCGGATTTCTGGTAGCCGGCTGCTTCTTCATGGAAATCATGGACGGCACGATCGTCTCGACGTCCGCGTCCCGGATCGGCCAGGCGCTGGGCGTGACGGCGACGGCCGTCGGCCTGGTGATCACGGCGTATTTCGTGACGCTGGCCGTGCTGATCCCGCTGAGCGGGTGGATGGTCGGCCGCTTCGGCACCCGGAAGGTGTTCCTGTCGGCGATCACGCTGTTCACCGTCGCGTCCCTGCTGTGCTCGCTGAGCACCAGCCTGCCGGAACTGGTGGCCTGGCGGGTCCTGCAGGGCGTCGGCGGCGCGATGATGGTGCCGGTCGGGCGGCTCGCGGTCCTGGCCGACGTCGAGAAGTCCGACCTGATGCGGATGATCTCCTACATCGTGTGGCCCGCGCTGCTCGCGCCCGTGTTCGCCCCGCTCCTGGGCGGGCTCATCACCACCTACGCCAGCTGGCAGTGGCTGTTCCTGGTCAACATCCCGCTCGGGTTCGTCGCCTTCTTCGTCGCGCTCCGGCTCATCCCGAAAGTGCCGGGCACGGCCCCACCACCGTTGGACTGGGTCGGCGTCGTCCTGACGTGCCTCGGCCTCGGCGGGCTCACCTATGCCGTGGACCTGCTGTCGCAGCAGACGACGCGATGGGGATTGTTCGCCGCCGTGGGCGCGCCCGCTCTCGTCCTGTTCGTCCTGGCCGTCCGGCATCTGCTGCGGACGCGACATCCGTTGGTCGACTTGAGGACGCTCGGGATTCCGACCTTCCGGGTGGCGGTGGGCAGCGGGTCGCTGTCGGGCATGGCCATCGCCGCGGTGCCGTTCCTGCTGCCCCTGCTGTTCCAGCAGGTATTCGGCTGGTCGGCGGTGAAATCGGGGGCGATCGTACTGTTCGTGTTCGTCGGCAACATCGGGATCAAACCCGCGACGACTCCCATCCTGAATCGCTGGGGATTTCGTTCGGTGCTCCTCGTCGCCTGCCTCACGCTGGCGGGATCGCTCGTGGCCGCGGCGTTCGTCACGGCCGGCACCCCGCTGGTCGTCATCATCGTGATCGCGGTGATCAGCGGCGTGGCGCGCTCGGTGGGCGGTACGTCCTACAACACCCTGAGCTTCTGCGATGTGCCTCCGGCCGAGATGTCGCACGCGAACACGCTCGCCGCGACCACACAGCAACTGGCGTCGGGCCTGGGCGTCGCCGCGGCGGCCGTCGCCCTCCGTCTCGGCGCCGCGATCGGCGGGGCTTTCGGCGCCGACGGTCGCCACACCGCTTATGCGATCGCGTTTTTCATCGTCGCGGCGTTGCCGCTCGCGGCGCTGCTCGGCGTGCTGGCGATGCACCGCGACGCGGGCAGTGCGGCCCGCACCGTGCCGCTTCGTCAGCGTGACGGTTGACACACTGCCGCCATCAGGGCTATACCAAATACGAATTCGCATTCGGTTTTGTGCGGAGACAGCCTCCTCCCCCGGACAGGAGAAATCCCATGAGTGTTGACCAGCACGAGGCCGCTCGGTCGAGCGTTACGCAGCGAATCGCGCAGCTGGCCGGAGCCGCGGCGGCGCTTCGGCGGGAGTTGCCGCACAGCGCCGCGGAGGTGGACTCGGAGAACACCGATACCGAGTTCGGTATGCGGCGGATCTGGGAGGAAGGGCTGTTCGCGTTCAACCTGCCGCACCGCTTCGGCGGGATCAGCGACGCCCGGGCGACCCAGCACACCGAGGAGTTCTTCAAGATCCTGATGGACATCGCCAGCGGCGATTCGGCGGCCGGCATGAACTACGGCGTGCAAACCCTGGTGACGCTGGAGATTTTCGCCGAGGACAACGGGTTGCCGGAAAGCACCAAGGCCGAATTGGCCCGGCTGATCCGCGACGAGGGCGTGCGCTTGTGCGCCTCCAACGCGGAAACCGGCGCAGGAGGGCCGGTGACCGGCAGGCTGGTCGACGGCGGCCTGGTCGTGACGGGCACGAAGACGTTCAACACCAACAGCGGCAGCGGTGGCTGGGCCAACGTCGGACTCGCGGTGGAGGGTGCCGAAGGTCGCTACCACGCACTCGTCCCGCTCGACCAGCCCAGTGTCACGATGAAGCACGACTGGGACGTGATGGGACAGCGCGGCACGCACAGCCAGAGCATCGTCTACGACGACGTCTTCGTGCCGGACGGCTACTTCTACCGGGGAGCCGGACCGGAGGGAGCGTTGCTGCCGTACGTGTTCCTGCTCCACGCGATCATCCTGCTGGGCCCTGGCCTGGGCGCGTTCGACGCGAGCCTGGACTACGTGCGCAAGCTGGACCGCGCGAGCCTGCCCGAGTTCGCCAGTGCCGGTGAGGATCCGCTGATCCGGCGCCGGATCGGCGAGTTCGCCGTCGACCTCGACTGCGCCCGCGCGTTCCTGCTGCGCAGCGCGGGGAATCTGGAGGGACTGCGGCCGGGAGAATCCGCGACCGAATTGTTCACCCAGGCAATCGCGGTCAAGGTCGCGTGCGTGCGTGCCGCGCTGAACGTGACCCAGGGGATCTTCGACCTGACCGGCGCGCGCAGCACCTCGAACAAGTACCGGTTCGACCGGTTCTGGCGCAACGCAAGGACTTTCGCCACGCACGACTCGACGGACGCCAAAGAGGTCTGGCTCGGCGACTGGTACCTGTCCGGCAAGGAGCCCCCGATGGCCGCGATGCTCCGCGTCTAACCCTCCGACACACCGAAACGAACCCTGGCACACCGCAAATCGGGAGAAACATCAATGACCGATACACAGCCATCGGCGGCACTCGCGGGCCGCAATCTGCCACCGGCCCAACTGCTGGCCGGGCTGTCGGGGGTGAACATGCTCGACGCCGCGCCGGAAGGACTTCGCACACCGCAACCGCAGCGGCTCATCCCGGGAGCCGTCAGTTATCGCAACATCGGCTACGCGGTCGTGCTCGGTTACCGGCCACTACTGCTGGACATCCACGTACCGGCCGATCGGCCCGGCCCGCATCCGGTCGTCGTCTATGCCCACCCCGGCGGTTGGATCGCCGGGCTCAAGGAGATGGGGCCGTGGCCGTTCCTGCCGGAGGCCGGCTACGCCGTGGTCTCGGTCAGCTACCGGCTTCGCGACGAGGCGGTGTATCCGGGTCCGTTGCACGACGTCAAGGCCGCGATCCGGTGGGTCCGCGCCAACGGCGCCCAGTACGGCCTGCGGACCGACCGCATCGCCGGATGGGGTTCGTCCGCGGGCGCGTTCCTGCTCACCATGGCGGGGCTGACCAACGGCGACCAGGAACTGGAAGGCGACCTCGGGACCTCGGCCGGGGTGTCCAGCGACCTGGCCGCCGTGATCGACTTCTACGGCCCCACCGACTGGACGACCTTCGGGCAGGACGCCCATCCGGATGGGCCGGTGGAACTGCCCGGCACACCGGATTCCACCGAGAGCCGCTTCCTGGGCTACGTGCCCGCCGACGATCCCGGGCGGGCCCGGGCCGCGAGCCCGATCGATCGCGTGCACGCCGGGGCGCCGCCGATGCTGATCTGCCACGGCGACACCGACATGCGAGTGGGACAGCGGCAAAGTGTGCGCTTCCACGAGGCACTGCGCGCGGCCGGCGTGGATGCCACGTTCGTCGATGTGGCCGGTGGCGATCACGGTGGCCCGCAATTCGAGACGGCGGAAATGCGGGCACGCGTGCTGAGCTTCCTCGAACGCACCCTCGCACCGGCCCAGGACGAGCATCCGTGAAGGAGAGCCGCTATCGCAGTCCCCCCGAAAGCCATGCGAGCCGGCGCCGGAGGAGTCTGTCCGCCTGTACCGTGACCGCGGCCGCCCCCGAGCCGGTGACCTACATCGTGCCGCCGACCAGTAACGTCAGCCCCGTGGGTGCCGACAAGATTCCGCCCGGGTTCAACCCGCCGCAGCAGGCGCGAAGCCGCGCGGCGCTGCAGCGGATCGTGATCGCGGCCGAACAACTGCTGGCCACCATGAGTTCCGACGAGCTGACCATGGCCGCGGTCGCCGATCACGCCGGCGTGTCGATCGGTTCGATCTACAGCCGGTTCGCGGGTAAGGACCAGCTGCTCAACGCGGTGAAGGACAGGCTGCTCACCCGGGTCGAGGAGGGCTTGGCCCAAGCACTGGACGCTGCCGACGACAACCTGGCGAGCACGGTCGAGACATTCACCCGTGCCCTGGCGGACGGCTTCTCGGCGGGTGCGCACGTGCTCCCGTCCGTGCTCGGCGGAGACCGCAACAAGGAACTGGCCGAACGCGGCGCCCGCGCCCTGGAGACCATCCAGCGGCTTTTCCTCGGCGCCGCGATGCGCCACATCGACGAGGTCCGCCGCCCCGATCCGATGACCGCGCTGGTCCTGACCGCACGCACAATCACCGGTTCGGGCATCCACCGCACAACCTCCGCACACATCTGGCCGGACGGGATCTCCTGGGGACAGTGGGCCGGAGAGGTCTCCACCATGGCGACCGCCTACCTCACCACGCCGGACCCCAGCCGCTGAGTATCCCGCGACGACGTCATTACCGCTGCCAGGACGCTCGAGCCACCACGGCCTGTTCGTTCACGACGCCGTTCTCCTGCTCGAACGGTTCCCAGCGGACCAGTGTGCAGTTCCGATCGACGGAAGGTCGCCGAGCACCCATCGCGTGGGCGACCAGTTCTTTCCACTCCGTGGCCGTGATGTATTTCTCGGACAGCGGAAGGATTTCGGCTTCCTCCAGAGCCATGTGTTCGGTCAGTGTGGGCAGCAATTCCTGAAATACGTTCGCGACCCTTCCCCCGCCGTGCCCGCCCGAACGCCAGGGCTGTAGCGTGGGTCACTGCGACAGTACGTGGGTGCGGACGGAGTCGGCGCCCCGGGAATGCCAGGCGTGGAAGGTGATTCCGCTGGCCTTCCAGCCGTCGGCGGTCCGGTGCAACGGGATGTCGTAGGTGCCCCAGACCTCCCACATGCCGCCGCCGAGATCGGCGTCCAGCACGTTGTAGGCGTATCCCTTCACCGCCGCGGACGCGGTATCGCCGTCGACCGCGATCCGATAGTGGCCGACCATATGGAAGCTCTGTTTCTTCGGATGCAGACCCTGGCGCCAGGCGTCGACCAATTGCGTGCGGGTGAGTGTGGCCGGCTCGCCGCCATTGAGGCTGGTGAAATCGACCCACACATTCTCGGTGAACAACGCCTCGGTCTGGTCGAACTTCTTGGCATCGACGGTGTCGAAGACAGCGTCGATGACGGTGATGATTTCTGCCGTGGACATGGGTACCACTCTGCCGCGCATCGGCACCGGCCGACAACGACGATTCTGGTGACGATCGTGCGGCTCAACCGCATGATCGCGACTCGGCGAAGGCGTTCGCCGCCGCGGCGGCGAATTCGGTGATCCGCGAATGCGCGGCATGCCGGGACCACAGCAGCGTGACGCGCACCGATGGCAAACCGGTGATCGGCCGCGCGACCAGATCGCTGCCGAGCACATCACCCACGGCCGGCGTCGACACATGTAGCAGCGTTCCGTCGGCGAGCAGGGCCGAAATGTCGTACAGATAGGTCCACCGGGTCTGCTGCACCCGCCGCACCGGCCTGCCACTCGGGGTCCGTGCCGGTGTCCAGGCATCCGCGTAGGGACCGTATCCCTGCGCGCGCATGACATCCCAGTCGGCCAAGTCCTCCACATCGAGGCTCGCGCGCCGCGCCAGCGGATGCCGCGGGCTCATGAAGGCCACCCGGGACTCACGAAACAACAAGGGCCCCACCGCAACCCAGTCCGGCAACGGCAGCGGATCGACCTCGGGCACCCGGGCAACGCACACGTCATCGACGAAAAAGCCGCCGTCCAGCCACCGGAGCAACTCGCCGGAATCGTATTCGACCTTGATCAGCTCACAATCCGGGCACGCCGCGCGAAACTCGTCGCTGATTCGCTTACCCACCACATGCGAGAGGCTGGAAGCGACTGTCACCCGCAGCGTGTCACGATACGGCAGCCGTACCGAACGCTGCGCCTCGCTCACCGCGTCGTGCAACTGGGCGAACGCCGGCTCGACCTTCGCCCGCAACTGCTCCCCCAGCGCGGTGAGCACCACCCGACGGCTGGTGCGCTCGAACAGCGGCGCGCCGACCCGACGTTCCAGCGTGCGCACCGCCTGACTGACACTGGTCGTAGTCAGATGCAGGCGCTGTGCGGCCCGGCCGAAATGCAACTCCGCCGCGACCGCCAGGAACGCCTCGATCTCCCGCATCTCCACGCGCCCGACTGTACTTCCCGCCGGTAAGGTTCACCGGCCCTGGAAACCCCTGAGCCGACAGTTGCCCGACGCGCATTCCGAAGGCAGATGATATGACGAGTCATAATTCGAGTATTCGACATTCATGATTATTCATCGAAAAATGGATACAATGAGCGGAGCCAGAATTCAAGATTGAGGGATTTCCCGCACACCGACCATACGTAATGCCGCGTTGGCATGATGGTGGCCGAGTTCTGTCGTGGTGCGGTGATGACCGGGTCGATACCAGCGGGCGGTATCGACGCAGATCGACAGCACCGCGATACTCGTGATGGGGATGTCCGGTATGTCGAATTCGCCGCGTTCGACGCCGTCCTTCATGATGCCGCGCACAAGTTGATTCATCGCGCGCTGCTTGTCGAATATCTCGTCCCTATGCTCGGGCGTCAGCGCATCGAGCTGATTCAGCACCACTCGTACGGAAGCGCCGTGATGGGCGAGCCAGGCGGTGAGCGTAAATACCAGTGCGCGAAGCCGGTCCGTAGGGGCCAGCGAGTTGTTTGCCGCCGAAACCGTAATTTCTTCGGTGAGATCGAAGGCGGCGACCGCGATCCGATAGAGAACCTCTTCTTTCGTTTTGAAATGCGTAAAAACCCCGGACGGACTCATACCGGCTCTAGCAGCGATATCGCGCGTCGAGGTGGCGTAGAAGCCGCGCTCGGCGAAGGCCTCGATCGCAACGTGAAAAATTCGCCGGTAGCCCTCCGGGAATCGGTGACGTTCGATCTGCTGTTCCAGCGACCGTCCGAGCACGCTCGCCACGGCCCCCGGGGCTTCCTCTGCTGGTGTCGGCTCCATTCGCACGGCCCCCACCGTACGGCTCATCGCTGACGAGAACGCGAAAGATCCTGTTATAGCTGATGATTCGCCGTGCAGCGACCCGTTGACGCTCGTATTACCCGCCAGTACGGTGAGGCACGTCACCAGGCATAACCGACCGCTTAGTAATGAATGGCCGGGATGCCCGCTCCCCCTCGAGACGAAGAAGCGTGATTCGCCATGACTATGTGGAACTCGTTGCCGCACAAAAGATTCAGCCAGACCGTGCACGTCTGCGCCGCCGCTTTGATGTTGACAGTCGGCGGCACGGCCATGGCCACCGCCGATCCGTCCAAGGCCGTTCCGACCACACCGGCACCGGCCACAACCACACCGGCAACGACTACGACGACTCCGGCCACGACCACCCCGGCAACGACCGCGACGACCACGGCCTCGTCGTGCACGGATGTCGAGTTGGACGCGGCCAGGGGTACTTTCGAGTCGCCCGGTCTGGGTACGGTCGTCGGCCAGCCCGTGTATTCGGCCCTGCAGTCGGCGCTGACGGGCAAGACACTCGGTTCGTACGCGGTGAACTATCCGGCGAGCCTGGTCGAGCCGTCTTCGGTGCAGCAAGGCAACACCGACCTGGTCAATCACCTGACCAGCCAGGCGACGGCCTGCCCCCAAGAGGAGTTCATCCTCCTGGGCTACTCCCAGGGCGCCAACGTGGTGGACAACTCGATCGGCATCAGCAGCGCCGGCGCCACGGTCGGTGGCTCCAGCACCGCCACGATCCCCTCCGCGATCCAACCAAAGGTCGCCGCGATCCTGTTGTTCGGCAACCCGATCAGAGCCCTGGGCAAGAGCGTCACCGGCACCTACGCGAGCCGCACGGACGACTTCTGCGCCACAGGCGACCCGATATGCCAGCCCGCCGGCGCAAACGCCGCCGCCCACCTCACCTACGGCACCGACGCCTCAGCAGCAGCCGCTTTCGCCGCCGCCAGGGTATAGCCACAAGCACCCCGTCTCCGAGTACCCCGCACCACCAGCACGGCTACTCGCCCACATGCACCCCGAGGCTAACCTCGCCAACTCGAACCACGACTCGGCGGCAAACCTGATCGACACGCAGCCCTGAATATGCCGAACGCCGTTGCATAGCAACGGCGTTCGGTTGACTCGCGCGTAGCCTCGATCAGCTCGCAGATACGCCGAAAGCCGTTGCACTGCAATGGCTTTCGTTTCCCGCTGTGCCCGGAGGGGAGTCGGACACCAACCTCCGTCCCGCAGCAAGGCTAGGCTGCGGGTGTTCATGGGTATCGGTGCGGCCGGCCCCCGCACGAACAACCTATGGGTCGATACGATCCAGAGGCGGGCGTCATGCCGTCGCAGGGTTCCTGTCGCGATCAGTGAAGTCCGGAGAAGGTCGATCAGCGCGGTCGTAGGCTTCCTGCGAGGCCGACACGTCGCCGAGGTGCGCGACCGCCCATTCCTGCAGCGCGCGCAGTGGCTCGCACAGGGTGCGGCCCGCCTCGGTGAGCGTGTACTCGACGCGGATCGGGACTTCGGTGTGGACGGTGCGCTGCACGAGTCCGTCCCGTTCGAGGCCGCGCAGGGTCTGGGTGAGCATCTTCTGCGAGATGCCCTCGATGCGGCGGCGCAGTTCCGAGAAGCGGGCGGTGCCGTCCCAGAGGGAGACCACGATGAGCACCGTCCACCGGTCGCCGATGCGATCCAGGATGCGGCGAGTGGGGCAGTCCGCGCGGTAGGGGCTGTCCCAGAGCGCCGTTTCCGCCTGAGTGGTTACCACAAAGTGCCTTCTTCCCCTCGGAGAGTTGCACTCATACGGTAATCGCAGGCGTCGTCCGGCGCCATGTTCTCCTCGGGAAAAGGCACCCCATGTCTCGCATCCTCGTCCTCGGCGGCACCGGCTATGCCGGTTCAGCTATCGTCGCGGAGGCCACCGCCCGTGGTCACCAGGTCACCGCGCTGAGCCGTTCGCTCCCCGACGCGCCGATTCCGAACGTGACCTATGTCCAAGGCGACGCCACCGACGAGGCAATGCTGTCCTCGGCGATCGAGGGTTCCGACGTCGTGGTGGCCGCACTCGCTCCACGCGGCCCGCTGGCCGGCACCTGGCGCGACGTCCACCGCACCATCACGCGTCTGGCCGATGCCGCGGGCGTACGCCTGTACATCGTCGGCGGCCACTCCTCGCTGCGTCCCGCGCCCGGCGCGGAGCGGTTCGTCGCAGACCTGAGCAACGTCCCCGCCGAGATTCACGACGAAATCCGCGCCGGAGCGGCGTTCGTCATCGAGGATCTTCCTGCCACGCCCGCGACACTCGACTGGGTCTTCGTCAGCCCGGCGCTGCGGTTCGGCGCCCACGTACCCGGCGAACGACTCGGCCGCTACCGGCTCGGCGACGACGTCGCGGTCGCACCCGAGGACGGCGGCGCGATCTCCGCACCGGACTACGCCCTCGGGCTCATCGACCTGATCGAGAAAGGCGACCACCACCGGGTACACGTCAACCTCGCCCACTGAGGTAGTCCCGGCGAGAAAGGCATATTCCATCATGGACGAAAAGACGCACTACCGGGGATTCGGACCCGTCCTCGGACTCCCGATCCAGGACGGCCGGGCGGATCTCTCGGCCCTTCCCGCGCATCTCCAGGCGATCCGGGAGTCGTTCCCGCCCGTGCTCGAGAAGGCGAAGGAGCCGCTGGTCGGCATCACGACGGACGGGCACGTCGTACCCGATCTGTTCGCCCTCCAAGACACCGGCTGGGATCCCGGGCCCGCGAAGAAGGCGGCGACCGCCTTCCTCGACCGCCTCACTCCCGCGCAGCGCGAAGACGTCCTGTTCGCCGTCGATGCGGACGAATGGCGCATGTGGATCAATGCCTTTCCGAACTGGGATCCGCACGGTCTGCGGCTGGCGGATCTCGAGCCCGCGCAGCGTGCGCGTGCGCTCGCGATCGTCGAGGAGTCCCTGTCCGCCACCGGGTTTTCCGACGCTCGGACCGCGATGAAACTCAACGCCGCGCTCGGCGAGCTGGTCGACAGCTACCGTGACACCCTTGCCGAGTACGCCTATTTCTTCGCGGTGTTCGGCACTCCGTCGACAACGGAGCCGTGGGGATGGCAATTGTGGGGGCATCACCTCGACATGCACTGCTTCATCATCGGCCGGCAGATGGTCCTGACTCCCACCTTCCTCGGCGCCGAGCCCGCCGAGGCCGACCGCGGCACGCACAAAGGCCTGCGCCTGTTCGACGAACAACGCACGGCCGGACTCGACCTGCGGCGCAGCCTGCGCCCCGAACAGGCCCGGCGGGCCGTTCTCAACCCGTCGATGCGGGTGCAGGACCTGCCCGCCGAACTCGCCGACCCGGTCAACGGCAGGGAGCGGGGCGGCGCCGCCCAGGACAACCGTGTCATCCCCTACGCGGGACTACCGGCCGGCGGACTCTCCCACAGGCAGCGGGAATCGCTGCTCCACCTGGTGAAGACCTACGCGCAGCGACTCCCGGACGGTCCCGCCGCCGCATTCATGGAAGGCGTCGAGCGGCATCTCGATGACACGCACATCGCCTGGGTCGGCGGGAGCGGCAACGACGACGCCTTCTACTACCGCATCCACAGCCCCGTCGTCCTGATCGAATACGACTGCCACCAAGGCGTTTTCCTGGACAACGACCAGCCCGAACCGTTCCACGTCCACACCATCGTGCGCACCCCCAACGGCGGCGACTACGGACGCGACCTGCTGCGCCGGCACCTCGCCCACCACCATCCACAGCAACGCATCGGACGCTGATCACCACCAGGAGTGACCGCTAAGGGACGACGGATACGATCATCTTGCCGGTGTTGTCACCGCGGAGGAGTCCGGCGAATGCCTCGTAGCCGTTCTCGATGCCCTCGACCACGGTCTCTCGATATTCGAGTTCGCCGGATGCCAGCCAGCCGGCGACGTCCTGAACGAACTGCTGCCGAAGCCCGAAGTGGTCGAATGCGAGCATGCCCTGCAGCCGCAGTCGCTTGCTGATGACCAGTATGAGGTTGCTCGGGGCCGCGGTCGGCTCGGTGCTGTTGTACTGGGAGATCATGCCGCACATGGCGACACGGCCGTACAGGTTGAGTGAAGAGAGCGCGGCATCGAGATGCTCGCCGCCCACATTGTCGAAGTAGACGTCGATGCCGTCGGGGGCGGCTTCCTCCAGCTGCTTCGCGACGGGGCCGTTCTTGTAGTTGAAGGCGGCGTCGAAGCCGAATTCCTCGATGAGGAGGTCGACCTTCTCATCGGAGCCTGCCGAGCCGATGACGCGTGAGGCGCCCTTGATCTTGGCGAGCTGGCCGACGACGCTACCGACCGCTCCGGCGGCGCCGGACACGAAGACCGCGTCACCCTTCTTGAAGGAGGCACTCTCGAAGAGTCCGGCGTACGCCGTGAGGCCGGTCATGCCCAGCACTCCGAGGTAGGCGCTGAGCGGGGCGAGGGAGGCGTCGACCTTGACGGCGTCCTCGCCGGGCAGCTCGGCGTATTCACGCCAGCCGAGCTGGTGCCGCACATGATCGCCGACGGCGAAGCCCTCGGCGTCGGAGGCGATGACCTCGCCGACCGCGCCGCCGGCCATGGGATGGTCGAGCTGGAAGGGCGCAGCGTACGACTCCACGTCGTTCATCCGGCCGCGCATGTAAGGATCGACCGAGAAGTAGAGATTGCGCACGAGGACGCGGCCCTCGCCCGGAGCGGAGACCGGGGCCTCGCGCAGGGCGAAGTCCTCCGCCCGCGGTTCGCCGTGGGGGCGTGCAACCAGGTGCCATTCACGGCTGGTCGCGGGAAGTACCGACATACTGTGTTCCTCCTGGAGAATTCGAGCATCCTCGCGGGCCGGCTGGTCGCGTCGAGGCAAGACGTAGGTCACCGCCCTCACGCCGAAGTGGACGGCGAGTCCAAGCTCCCGCTCATCCCGATGCTCGACCCGCCATCGATCGGGGCTACGACTCCGGTAACGAATTTCAGGTGCGGCGACACGAGCGTCGCGACCAGGTCGGCGAACTCGCGAGGCTCGCCGATGCGTCCCATCGGCAGGCCGACTCCGAGGCCGGCCTTCGAGAGCTCTGGCTGTCTGCCGAGCGTCTTGTTCAAAAGCGGTGTGTCGAAGAACCCGGATAGCAGAGTGTTGACGGTGATGTCATGCTTCCCGACCTCGAGGGCCAGGGTCTTGGCGTAGCCGACCACCGCGGACCACACCGCGACAGGCGCCGCCATGCCGATGGCCGGGCGCTCGACGACGCCGGAGACTACGTTCAGGATGCTGCCGCCCTCGGTCGTCATGTGCGGCAGAGTCGTTCGCACAGATCTCACCACATAGAAGAAGTGGCGTGCCAGCGCTTGCATCCAGATGTCGTCGGTGAGCTCGTCGATTCGACGGATGGGCGGTCCGCCGTCGTTGGTGACCAGAACGTGCACGGCAGGGCCGAATTGGGCGACTGTCGAGGCCGTGACTCGGTCCAGGTCGGCAGCGTCCGAACAGTCGGCGGCCAGTCCAAGGACCCGCTCCTCGCCGTACTTATCGGCGAGGCGTCCTGCGGCGTCCGAGATCTTCTCCGCGCGTCTCGCGAAAATCGTGACGAGGGCGCCTTCGCTCAGCAGACGATCAGCGATCGCGAAACCCAAGCCATCGCTGCCGCCGCCGACGATGGCCACCTTGCCGGTCAGTCCCAGGTCCATCAGCTAACCCCGATCGACGCCAGGAACGATTGGGCATTGCCGTGGAACACGTCGTCGAGGACGTCCGGCGCGAAGCCCTGCTCACGCCACTCCTGCGCGAGTCGTTCGTGGCTGAGCATCGGGTAGTCGGCTCCGAAGAACACCCGCTTGCGCAGTCGCTTCCCGATCTCGCGTGTGAGCTCGTCGGAGTAGTAGCGGGGCGACCAGCCGTGCAGCTCCATCCAGACATTCGCCTTGTGCAGTGCGATGGCGATCATCTCCGACTGCCACGGCCACGCCACCCGAGCCGCGATCACATTGAGATCGGGATACCTGGCCGCGATCCGGTCGACGTAGCGGGGATGACAGTCCTCGAGCGTAATGCCCATGCCCCCGCGAGTCCCAGCGCCGAGTCCCGTCATACCCACGAGCATCAACACCGGACGATTGGCCTCGATGCACAGATTCAGGCAGGTCTCCCACGCCGGCTCGTCCGGCCGGCCGGCCGCAGGAGCGAACGGGTGCACCGATAGCCCGACCAGCCCCGGCCCGTCGCTCAGGCAGCGTTCGAACTCTTTGACGTGTTCCGGCCGTGTCGGATCGATATTGATCCAGTTACCGAGCACGACGTCGGGATTGTCGCGAGCGAAGTCGAACGCGTAGTCGTGCTGGTCTCGCACCGCGCCGACATCCATCTTGTACGTGTATGCGAGGTCGAGCATCACCTGGGCGTTGGCCTGACGAAACCGGGCGGCCTGCTCCTGCTCACTGACGAAGCTCATGTGCCACTTGAAGTAGCCCTCCACAGCCTTCCGATCCTCTGCGGTTTCGAATGGGCTCCCCTTCCAGCCTTGCGCGGTGCCCCAATGGGAATGAAAGTCGATCAGTCGGGGTGTTGTTGCGCTCAACGCCTAGACCTTTCTCGAATGGTTGCCGACAGTGACACGGTGATGGAGCTGATGGCCTGCCTCGCTGGACGTGGCCGCCGTGCGACGCGTCTCGACCTGTTCGGCGAGTTCACGTTTAAGGACCTTTCCCGTTGGTCCCAGAGGAAAGGACTCGAACAGTTCGAGGTGCTGGGGCAGCTTGTATTTGGCGACGTCGTTCTTCATGAAAGTGATGAGGTCCGCCAGCGTGGGGCCGGTGCCGGGCCGCGGTATGACGCAGGCGCACACGTTCTCGCCGAAGTAGTCGTCGTGGATGCCGATCACCGCGACCTGCGCGACTCCTGGGTGTTCGGCCAGCACCTCCTCGAGCTCCCGAGGCCAGATGTTGGCGCCGCCATGGATGATCATGTCCTTGGACCGGCCCGAGATCGTAAGCCTGCCGGCCGGATCGAGGTAGCCACGGTCCCCTGACCGGAACCACCCGTCCGAGGTCCAACTCTCCTGGTTCCTGGCCGGGTTGCGGTAATACCCCACCGTGATTGTCGGGCCGGTCTCCACGATCTCGCCCTCGGTGCCGACGGGCACATCGGCGTCATCCGAATCGAGGATTCGGACTTGCAGCCACGGATGGGGCCGGCCGGCCGTGCCAACCCATTCCGCATAGGGCTCATCCTGGGAAGTACATGACGTCACGCCGGATTCCAACATGCCGTACAGGTCGACCACCGGGCACCCGAGCCGTTCGTTGGCCTCTCGAAGTACTTTCACGGGCGTTGACGACCCGCCTGTCTGCACTACGGTCAAGGACGAGAGATCCCTGTCGCCGAGGCTGTCCTCGGCCAAAATCGCGATAAGGGCGGTAGGTGCGGCGAGAAACGTCGTCACCGCGTACCGTTCCACGAGTTCCAGTGCGGCAGCTGCCTGGAACCTCTCCATCAGTACGGCGCGAGCCCCTGCGATCGCGGTCTCGACGATCGCGCCGAAGCCCGCGTTCAACCCGACAGGCAGGAGCACGAGAAGGGTGGAGTCGCCGTCGACGCCTCGCTCCTCGACCTCCTGCGCAATGGTGAACAAGGTGGTGTTCGCTGTGTGCATCACCGCCTTGGGTTCACCGGTAGTCCCCGAGGTGAAGGCGATGCGCATGACATCGTTCGCGTCGCCGGCCCGGTCAGGTGCGGGGGCCGCGGGATCAAGGTCACCGCGGAGTTGGTCGAGCGTGACCCACGTGCCTTCCTCGAGCGCGGTCGGAGACTCTCCGGTAGGCACGACGACCGTGTTGACCACTGTGGGGAGGCGGGACCGGATCCCATCGATCATCTCGACGTAGTCGAAGGTCCGGAACCGATCCGGCACCACCACGGTATGTGCCTCGGAGAACCGGAGGATGAACTCGATCTCGCGAGCGCGATAGTCCGGCGGGAACTGACAGAACACAGCGCCCAGGCGAACGACGGCGGCCAGCATGTAGACGAACTCGACTCGATTCGGGAGTTGCACCGCGACGACATCCCCACGCCGGACCCCTCGGTGCGCCAGACCGGCCGCCACCTCGCCGCTGATGTGCCACAGCGCGCCCCACGTGACCTCCGACCGGTCGTCGACATACGCGATCTTGTCCGGGTGTTCGCCGGCATTGCGCCTGAAGACGTCGGCAAGGGTGGCGTCCGCCCAGAAACCGGCGGCGGTGTATCTCTCGATCAAATCCGGCGTGAGGAGAGTGTCCTCTCGAGTGATCGTCATGTCTCTACGATGCGCGGTGCGGCAATCGGCGTGCCACCACTGTTCCGCCAATAATTACGGGTAACCCGCCACGCTGACGCTAGTCGTGAGCTGCGCGCGCTGTCGAGCGGTAGCGGCCGGGCGTCTGGCCGACAAGTTCGGTGAAGGCTTCGATGAAGCTGCTCGGGTTCGCCCAGCCCAGTCGCATGGCGGTGTCGGTGACCGAGGCGTCTTCGCTGAGTTCGAGCAATGCCCGCTGTATGCGTAGCAGCGTGCGCCACTGATGAAAGCTCATCGACAGTTCACTGCCGAACAGGCGGCTGAGGGTTCGTTCGCTCGAGCCGGTTCGGTGCCCCAGCTCGGCCAGCGTCGCCGGGCTGGCCGGGTCGGCGTGCAGCAGGTCGGTGACGGCCTTGAGGCGAACGTCGTTCGGCTCCGGCAGGCGAAGCGACTCCTGCGGGGCGCGGTCGAGCTCGGCGATGACGACCTCGAACAGCAGGCGGGCGCGGGGGCTGTCGACCGGTTCGCGATCGTTGGTCATCGCCAGGTATGCCTCGCGCATCAGCGCACTGGCCACGAAAACCGAAGGCTCGGGCGGCAGTTGCTCGGCAAGCGCCGCTGGAACCGGGAGCACTCGGACATCGGTCCGGCCATACGCGTGGCTGCTGTGCACGGAGAAGGGCGGCACCCACATAATCCGGCTCGCCGGCGCCACCCACGTACCCACCCGGGTCGCTGTGACCAGTGCTCCGGAGGCGGCATATCTGAGCTGGCCATAGTCGTGGAAGTGCGCGGCGATGTCCTCACCGTGCGCCATGGGCTCGCAGGCCGGCGCATCGTCGATCGAGAGGAACACCGGCTCGTGCTGGCGGGTTACTGGAATATCCTGGCGTAAAACCGGTGGCACGCCCGTACTGTAGCGCGCATCGTCGAGGTATGCGAGTCATCACCCAGCACACGCTCGGCGGTCCCGAGGTACTCACCATCGTGGACGCACCCGAGCCCCGGCCCCTCCCGACCGAGGTCCTCGTTCGAGTCAAGGCGATCGGGCTGAACCCGCTAGAGGCGCGCCTGCGCGCCGGCGAGTTCCCGCTGATCGGCACCCCGCCGTTCATCCTCGGCTGGGACATCAGCGGCGTGGTCGAACAGGCGCCGCAGACATGGCGCTTCCGGCCTGGCGACGAGGTGTTCGGGATGCCACTGTTCCCGCGGGCGGCCAATGGGTACGCCGAGGTCGTGTCGGCGCCGGCGTTGCATCTGGCACACAAGCCCGCCTCGCTGTCGCACGTCGAGGCGTCGGCGCTACCGATCGCGGGGCTGACGGCGTGGCAGGGCCTGGTCGATCTCGGCGGCGTGAGCGAGGGCGATCGCGTCCTGGTCCACGGCGGTGGCGGCGGGGTCGGCCATGTCGCGATCCAGATCGCGAAAGCGTTGGGCGCGTACGTGATCGCGACCGCCGGCGGGAGCAAGCGAAAGTTCGTCGAGGGGCTCGGCGCCGACGAGGTGATCGACTACACGACAGTCGACTTCGCCGAGGTGGTCCGAGACATCGACGTCGTACTCGACACGATAGGCGGCGAGACCGTCGAACGATCGCTCGCGGTACTCCGCCCGCGCGGGCATCTGGTAACGGCTGTTGCCGAGGAGGATTCGGAGCTCGTCGGAAGGTTCGAGGCGGCAGGCATGCGCTTCAGCGGCATCGCGGTCGACCCGGATCCGGTCGCCCTGCGAGGTCTGGTCGAACTCGTCGAACAGGGCAGGCTCAGCGTCCACGTGCAGGAGACGTTCCCGTTCGAGCGCGTCGCCGACGCCCACCGGCTGCTCGACGACGGGCACCTCCAGGGCAAGCTCGTCCTCACCCTCTGACCCGCCGCGGGGCCTCGCATTCGCGAGACGCCGGCCTTACGAGCTTTGCCACGCAATCGGATTCGATTGCGGGCATGCCGTTTTCACCGAACGGCGCGTCGATCACCAGCACGGTTTCTTCGGATCAGTTGAGCAGATCGGGACTCAGATAGGTGTCGACATTGCCGCCACCCCAGTCCACTCGCATCTCCGCTTTGTAATCGTGCCCGGAAGCCGGGTGAGCGAGGCTGCGGGTGCGGTAGTCGTGCGGACCGGCCGCGACGGGGAAATCGGTCTTCGCCACCTGCACACCACCCGGTTTTGCCGTGTAGTCCCACAGCCACAGGTGAATGGTGGCGGGCGCACCGTTGGGGAAATCGGTGTGCCCGTAGTAGTTGATGGCGCCGCCGTCTCCGTTGATACACGCGCTGGCGTACCAGGTATCAGTGTGCTTGCCGCCGTCGCGGCCACCACATCCGGAACCGACGTAAGCCGACGCCGTGCCCGACGAAACCGTGACCGCCGCCGCTGCCACCACGAGCCCGCTCAGCATTACCGCAGCCCGACCGATTCTGGACTTCACCATGTGTCTCCCGCCGAAACTATTCGCTACGAACAGATTTGGAGTCACTGTAGCTGGTTCTGTGTTCGATGCCCGTCCGAGGTCGGGCGCTTTCCGAGGGACTACTACCCACTGGATCAACGTGCCGGCGAAACCCACCGGGGACAAGTGAGTCCGTCTTCGTTGTCAGTCCGCACGCGCCGTTGGCGGTGGAAACCGAAGTCCGAGCCCGTGTCGGCGATGATGCGTTCGAGCAGCTGAACAACCTGCTCGCAGCCGTGCGGTTCCATCGAGCGATTGTGGACCGTTACCACCGAGTACCGGATCGAGGTTGTACTCGGCGGGTTCTTCAGCCTGCGCCTGGCCGAGATCGCCGGGGGCATCATCCAACGGGTCTGTGGCCAGGGGTGTCGTGTTGACACAATGTGCCGGCCTGACGGAGTGGCAGCGTGCGGTCGGGCAGGCCACAGAGCAGACTTGCTCGGGCCAGAGCTTCATCGCCCCCGACACCGAGGCAACGATGACACCGATTCCGGTTGGTTCCTCGCTCGACGCACTTCACGAGCTTCCGCAGTATCCGGCCGGGACGTCGTTCGGTCCCGATATCGACGCCGCCCATGAGATTCTGTTGTCCGACGCCGGTGAACAGGTGAAACGAGCGGCGTTCCTCGATTGGGCCGCGCGGCACCAGCCCTGCGTTTTCGGCCGGATGGCTACCAAATCCGGTGCACCCGCACGCGGATTGGCGATGAACCTGTGCTGGATCAGCCAGGAGATGTTGGAGACCGGACCACACACGGTCGCGGACCGGATCGCCGCGGACCGCCGAACCTGGAAGGAACGGGCCGCACGCGGCGAGAGCAGCGCGTTTCTGGTGATTTTCAACAGCCCCCACCTCGCTCGTGCCCGCCCCAGCGTCGAGCTCGCCTGGACATGCACCGACCTGGCATCGCTGTATCTCACCGAACGGGCACCCATCCAACCCGATGTGATCTATACCGAGGCCATCCCGCTGCGTGGGCGCGATGGCATACTGCGGTTATTCAAAGGCAGCGTGCAACTGTTCCACACCGGCGCGCACCTGCGCCGGCATCACGACCGCAGGATGCCGGGCGGGGCCATGATCTCGGTAACCGCACCGGGACATTACGCCAATTCCCTTCTCACCCAGGACCTATACACAGACCTGGTCGAATCGACGCACATGGTTCGCCGTCTGGCCGCGCGCTCGGTCGGCGCCGGCGGCCTGGGTGACGACCGCGCGGTGAGTACCACCTGGCACCGCGACACCCGGCCCGCCGAGCGGGACGCCGCCAGATCGTTCTCGGCGGCCTACCAACTCGACGTCCTGGTCCAATCCGACGTGGTCAGCGACCCCCGCCTCCGAACCGGACCCTGCCCCGCCCACGAACAGTGGTCCTGGCTGGATCTCAGCTACATCGACGCTCATGAAACGACCCCCGAGGACCGCACTCACGGCTGGTTCCACGGAACCCCCATCCACGAGCGCGACCTCCACCACAACCCCTGGTCACCGGTCGTCCCCGTCGACGCGCCAGACTTCAACTACTGAACCGTAGCGCTCGCGCAGCATGGGCACGTCGTCACTTTCCGGATCGGTCAGCGCGGCAGTGCGGCCGACCATGGCGAGGAGCTGTGCGCGGATCCCCGGTCCGGTTGACATAGGTTGTCTCCCAGCGCAATTCGTGCAGATGGGACGGGGACTTGAACGCGAGCAGGAGTGCTCTCCGTACAGATGGCAGGCGGCCGGCCGCGTGAGTTGATCTGTGCGCATGGATCTTTGAGCAGGCGGGTCGGCTATGCCGTATTCGGGATCGGGCCCGCGTCCGTGCGCCAAGTCCTCGAGCCCGGCGTCCTCGGCCTGTCCCTTCGCGAACTTCGACGCCAGCAGCGCCGCCGCCGCACGACCCAGCGATACCGGATCCATGATGTCAACCTCTCATTCGCTCAACCTCGAGACCCACCGCCCAGGCGATGCCGCACATGCCACCCGTGCCGGCGAACCAGCCTCTGCCCGGTTGAAACCCCTTCCGCGCCATGGTTTTCGAACCGGTCGGTTGCACGCCGGGGCTCCGACGTGCGGCCGGACCGGCCGTACGGAAAGGTTCATGACGTGTCCCCCTGTGTTCTCCTCCCGGCCGGCAACTGGCGACCGATCTGCAGTGGCGCCTACGGATCTCGTCTACCGTCGAGACCGGACTCCGGCCCCTTGTCAAGGCCCCGATGCACCCCACGGGGGTGAGCGACCCTCGACCCACGTCGAGCAGCGCTGTGTGCGACCACACCTGGGCCTCCCCGGGCTCTGGGCGATCGAGGCGACAGACCGTCCAGTCACCTCCCACCGACGCCCGATTCGAGACGAGAGCAGCGGTACTGCTGTTGTAATTACTGTGCGGCGCAGCGGGATGCGGCTCGGCCGGTATCCGTGCTCGCCTCTTCTCGAAAGGACATGGTCGTGCCGTTCACACTGCAACCGAACGAGGTCTACCGGGGCCAAGTGCCCGCCGTTCCCGCAACGGGAGTACGCGCTCCACACACCGCTACCGTTGTCGTTCAACCGGCACCGGACAACGCGAATCCGAATTTCAGGGTTGTCGTCCGATGGGGCGAGTACGAGGCGAGTCAAGCACTGAAAGACGTGATGTCGCGGGAGATTACCGGCAAGACGGTGCGTACGCTCCATTGGTACGCCACCACCACGTGGAGCTACCCCAGAATGTTCGGCCACGCACCGTGGAACGGGACGCACACCTTCGACCTCACCCACGGCGACCCCGGCGACCTCTACGAGATCGTCAACGAGGGCACGACCGACATCCAAGTGACCATTGTGTAGCCGAAAACCTTGCGGAGCTCCTCATGGTGATCCGTTCGAATACTTGCACCCACCGAACAGGGGTTCAAGTCGGATATCGGGCCGATAAACGACGAAAGCCGCTGCGAGGCAGCGGCTTTCGATTCAACCTGTGTCCGGAGGGGGACTTGAACCCCCACGTCCATTAGTAGGACACTAGCACCTCAAGCTAGCGCGTCTGCCATTCCGCCACCCGGACCGGTGGTGCTCAGCAAGGTTATCGGATCAGTCCGCTTGGACCAAATCACGGGAATTTTAGCAGGTCAGCGGGGTGGGCCGGAGTTGCTGAGCGCCTCCCGGGGATCAGGCCTTCAGGGCCTCGAGGAGTGCGGCGCGCTGGCGGGAGCCCAGGCCGCCGATGCGGCGGTCCGCGGGGATCTCGGCCTCGTCCATCAGCTTGGCGGCCTTGACCGGTCCGATGCCCGGCAGCGCCTTGATGACCGCGGCCACCTTGGTCTTCTTCACCAGGTCTTCTTTGTCGGCACGCTTGAGCACCTCGTTCATCGAGACCTTGCCCTTGCGGACCTGCTCGATGAGCTCCGACCGCGCCTTGCGGACCGCGGCCGCTTTCGCCAGCGCCTCGGAGCGTTGCTCGGCCGTCATGGTGGGAAGTGCCATGTCTACTACCTTTCACTCGTTCGCTGGAACTGCAACGGCACCGATTGAACATCACCGAACGCCGGGCGTCGTAACGACACACCGCGAGAACAGGCCGGGTAACGGGGGTCGGTTTGCCGTTCACGACGGCGGATGCGGGTAGTTAGCCAAGTCTGCCGAGGGCCTGGGACCGCGTAGCTCGCACCCCGTACGGCGTCCGGTCCAGTGGGCGGCGGAGCCGAATCAGGGCCATGACCGGTGCATTCATCGATCGGCGGCGGCGCGGCAATCGGCGCATGCAAGGCCGCGGGGTGCGAGTTCGGTGCGCGAATCCAGGTCACGGGTGCATGCGCGCACCTTTGCACACCTTGTCGACGACATTGCGCGGACCGTAGACGGCGATACCGACCAGATCGAGGTTCTCGGCGGCGACCGCACGCACGGCGGCGCGATTGTCGCGGTCGTTGCCGGTGGCGAACAGGTCGGAGGTGAACACCGCCGTCGACAATCCCCTGGTCGATGCCTTGTCGTGGGCCGAACGCAGTACCTCCTTGCCGCCTTCGAAGACCAGTACGGGCTGACGGAACATCGGCCGGTACACGGTCGCGTCCGCATCCTCGTACGGTTCCCCGATCACCTCGGGGAATGCGGTGCCCAGGCCGCTGACCAGGAAGGCCGTGACGTTGAGCCGCTGCCAGGTCTGGAGGTCGTCCCGCAGTAGGACCGCGATCTTGGTATCGAATCGCACGGTCTCGGTGGTCGGGTTTTCGACGGCACTGTTCTCCATGTAGAGGACTGTGCGCCGATCCCCCACGTCGAGGCTTGTACGATTCTGGCATGGTCGGCGGTGACGGCTCGGTCGGCCCACACACGGGTGCGGGCGAGCGAGTCCTGGCCTGGCAGCCCGCGGTGCCGGGCATCGTCGAGGTTTTTCATGCCCGGTTCGTGGAGCACGTCTACCCGATGCACGCCCACGATTCGTGGACGCTGCTCATCGTGGACCAGGGCGCGATCCGCTACGAGCTCGACCATCACGAACACGGCGCGCTCGGCTCGGTCGTCTCGCTGCTGCCGCCGCACGTGCCGCACAACGGCCAGGCCGCGACTGCACAGGGTTTCCGCAAACGCGTGCTCTACCTGGACACCGTGCACCTGCCCGAGGCGATGATCGGTCACGCCGTCGACACCCCGACGTTCACCGACCCGCTCCTGCACCGCAGAATCCGGCAGCTGCACGCGACGTTGGCCGACCCCGGCGCGGAATTCGAGGCCGCGAGCCGCCTGGCGCTCATCAACGACCGCCTGCACGTCCTGCTGCGCGGCGTCGAACCGCCCGCGCGGCACGGTGATCCGCGTCTGGCCCACCGCCTGCGAGAGCTGCTCGACGCCCGCACCACCGACGGCCTCTCGCTCACCGAGGCCGCCGCCGCGCTGCACGCCGACCCCACCCACCTGATCCGCGCCTTCGGCCGCGAATTCGGCATGCCGCCGCACCGATATCTGATCTCGCGCCGCGTCGACCGCGCCCGCGCGCTACTGCTGGGCGGCATGCCGACCCGAGATGTGGCCGCCGCCACAGGTTTTCACGACCAGCCACATCTCAACCGGCACTTCAAACGGATCGTCGGAACGACACCGGGACGGTACGCCCGCAGTACCGCCGAATGAGCACATGATGGTCCGCGGAGCCCTACCAACTCCGGCTTCATGCCGCCGCGGCGGACAAGACGGTGTCGAGCCAGTCGTAGATCCGTCCGAGCGCGAGACGCTGCGCTCCGCTGTGACAGTGGGCGTCCGCACCCTCCGCTGCGGTGAAACACAGAAAGGTCTTGGGGCAGGTCAACCGTTCGTACAGCCGATCCGGCTCCGGTTCTATGCCGTCACCACCGGCGAAGAAGAGGTCCTGGTCTGCCTTGCAGACCAACGTGGGACAAGCGATCTTCTCGGCGACGCCATCGAACAGGTTGAACTTCATGTACGCGGCGAGGAACTCCCGTGGGCTCCCGGTCCCGGTGACATACCTGCCGTGGCCGAACGCCCAACGCAGAGTAGGGCTCTCGGAGATGGCCGTGTCGAGGATGCGGTCGAGTTCGGGATCAGTCGCGGCATCGGCCCGGCGCACGATCTCCGCGTAGGGCAACGGAATCGGCTGGTGCAGTGGGACGCTGGCGCCGTAGACCCCGTCCACCGCGACGACCGCCGCGATCCTGGAGTCGAACGCCGCCGCCCGGGGCGCGAGCATGCCGCCGAGACTGAGGCCGAGCAGGGCGATCCGGGCCGCGTCCACCTCGGGGCGCGAGGCCAGGTGGTCGAGCACCGGGCCGACCACGTTCTCCCAGTCCGGCCGGAGTACCAGACGCTCGCGGTGGATGGCGCTGGGCTGACCCGGACCGTCGAATGTCAGCACGTGGTAGCCGCGTTCGATACCCGCAGCGGCCCCGAAGAAATGCATCTCCTCCGCGCTGCCGTCGAATCCGTTGTGCAGGACGATGGTTGGGCACTGCCCGGCCGACCCGCGTGCACGATAGAAGTAACCGCGCAGAACGGTTCCCTCGTAAGGGATCTCGACCGGTTCGACGACGGGGTCGCTCAGGGCCGCGAACGCGTGGAAACAGTCGACGCTGCGCTCGTAGGCGTTCGACACCCGCGGATCGTCCGGATTCTCGTGCAGGAAGAACTCGGCCGCGCGGTAATAGGTCGAGGCTCGCAGAAAGCCGTCCCGGGCGCTGACTCGGTGGCCGCCGGCGCGACTGCGCGTCGCCTCGGCCGCGATACGCTCGCCGGTACCCAGCCACGCGTCGTGCCAGGCGTCGTAGTCGCCCGGCGTGATGCCCTCGGCGGTCGCGATCACCTCCCCGATATCGGAGCCGCCAAAGGCGGCGTGGCCGAGCAGGCGCAGTGTTTCGAACCAGAACTGCGGATCCTCTCGAAAGAGCAGAGCGCGCATGAATCCTCCTCAGACAGTGCGATTGTCGTCCGGTGCGAAAGCGTCGCGATTGGCCGCCGCGAACGCGGCGAACGAGCGTGCCGGTCGTCCGGTGACGTCCGGCACGATGGAAGTGACGTGGTCCTGCGTGCCATGTCGGATGTCCTCGTCGAGCCCGGCCAGCAATGCGGCGTACTCCGCAGAGAGACCGGCGCCGGCCAACAGCGCGATCATCTCGGCAGTGCCGATGGGGCGGTGCCGCACGGGTCGATCGGCGACGTCGGCCACGATACGGGCCGCGTCGGTGTAGCTGAGCGCTCCGGGGCCGGTGATGAGATGAGACGTGTTGTGCGGCACGGTATCCAGTAAGGCTCGCACCGCCACTGCGGCGATGTCCTCGGCGTCGACGAAGGCCACCCGGCCCTGTCCGGTCGCGGTGACGATTTCGCCACGTTCCCGGATACCGTCCGCCATCGGATGCGTACCGACGAAGTTCTGCATGAACCACGACGGCCGCAACACCGCCCATTCCGGCGCCAGCGCGCGGACCAGCGGCGGCAGTGCGCCGAGTCCTGACCCGGCAAGCGGTACCGCGGACGAACTCAGCAGCACCACCCGGCGCACACCGGCGCGCACCGCAGTGGTCAGGAATCGCTCGACCTGTGGCGCCGGGTCGGCCACGCCGAGCGGCGGAATGAGGTAGACCCGGTCCGCGCCGGTCATCGCGGGCTCATAGGTACCGGGTGCGTCCCAGTCGAACCGCACCTGCTCCGGACCGGCGGGCGTCCTGGTCGCGACACGCACGACGGCCCGCTCCCGGCGTAGTTGGGTGCACACCCGGCTGCCGGTCGTGCCGGTCCCACCGATCACCAGTACCACCGGCTCGCTTCTGGTTTCGCTGTGTTCCGGCGTAAGCGAGGGCTCGGGTGTGTCCGTTGCTCGGTCCCTTCGGCTGCCCTCCGGTACGGATGACGGCTCGACTGTGTCCATCGCTCGCCCGACGCTGTCCAGCACAAGTGACGGTTCGGCTGTGTCCGTTGCTCGCTCCCCTCGGCTGCCCTCCGGTACGGGTGAGGGCTCGGTGGTGCCCGGCCCTCGCCCGCTACCCTCCGGCACCAGTGAGGACTTGGCCGCACCCAGCGCTCGCCCGCTACCCTTCGGCACGACTGAGGGTTTCGCTGTGTCCGTTGCTCGCTCGCTTCCGAGACCCTCTCGTCGCACGGGGAAGGGCTCGGCCGCGTCCGGCGTCCGCTCACTCATGCCTGCCGCCTGAACCGGTGAAGGCTGCGGTCAGTTCCGCCGGTCCGCCCATGATCTCGGCGGCGGCCAGCGGACTCCAATAGTCGCGGTAGGAGACGATCTCACCGGCGCGTGCGGTGAGCACGGCGACGTAGCTCATCCGGTACGGCTTACCCGTGGCCATCACCACCCCGATCGCCTCGAACTCGGCGAGCACGACATCGGGATTTTCGGTCCGGTGCACGGTCTGCGCGGCGATCTCCCGCACGTCCAGAAGATCCGGGTAGCCGCGCAGGTAGTCCTCGATCGCGGCCCGGCCTGCCAGCTTCTTCGGGTAATCGGCTGCGGCGAAGGGGAATTCGATGATGCCGTCGGCCGCCCACAACCCTGCGTAACCGAGCATGTCCTTGGCGAGTAGCAACCGCAACGACTCGGTGAACAGCTCGGCGGCGGTGCGTAGTGGTTCGCTCATGATGCCTCCATCCTAAAGGACGATACGGTACCGTCCCGACGTAACTATAGACGCGACGGGACGGTACCGTCCATACGTATAGTGACGCTATGACCGAACGCGCCAAACGCGCCGCCGCCGGCGCCGCTGTTCTGCAACCGCACGTCACGTCCTCCATAGAGGCGGCGGTGCTGGACGAACTGGCGGCGCAGGGCTACGGCAGACTGTCCATGGAGGCGGTCGCCAAGCGGGCGGGGGTCGGCAAGAGTGCGCTGTACCGACGATGGCCGTCCAAACAGGACATGGTGATCGCGGTGCTGTCGGATTTCAGCGTGCCGCGCGCCGAGATTCCCGACACCGGATCGGTCCGCGGTGATCTGCTGGCCACCCTGCGCGCGGTGCACGAGTGGCTCACTCATCCCCGCTTCGCCAGAATCCTGCCCGATCTCACGGCTGAGGCCGTCCGGAATCCGGCGCTGGCCACCGCGATCGCCGCCACCATCGGCGAGCCCCGCCGCGCTTTCGGCGCGACGGTCCTGCGACGCGCGATCGAGCGCGGCGAACTCCCGGCCGACCTGGACCTCGAACTCGCCCTCGACCTGGCCGCGGCGCCGATCTATTGGCGACTGACCGTCCGCCAGGCCCCGGTGGAACCCGACTTCCTCGAGCGCCTCGCCGATCAGCTGCTGCGCGCCTTCGGTGCGCGGCACATGGATTGAGACGCGGGCCGATCCGGCACACTGTCGTACTCGATCCGGACACGAGTGACAGGGTCTGCACGAGCGCTACATCCGTGCGCCGAGTGCGCGGGCGAAAGAACTGTGCAGCAGAACAACTCGCGGCCGATCGGTTTGTGCTTGTTCCGGCTGCACGGACGATTCCGTGCCCGGGTGCATGCGCGGCAGTAGCATCGCCGCCGATTGCCGAGAGCGAGGCGGAGACGGATCATGCGATTCACGAAATGCACCCTGGTGTGCGGCGCCGCACTGTTGTTCGTCGCTTCAGCCGCCGCGCCGGTCTTCGCGCAGGGGCCGGCCGACCGCACTGAGACATTCGTCCATACCTCGGCTCCGTCCGATGGCGTCGCAGAATCGCTTGTGCGGGTGCATATTCCGCTGCCTGCCGACATCGGTTCACATCCGGCCGAGTGTGATTGGCTGTCGTATCTGCGCTACCGTGACGCGAACGGACCGGCCAACGCCGCCGACGCGGATCGAATCCTGGTGGCGCAGCCGGGAATTCTGGAGGGCGCGGCGGCATTCGACAGTGTCGCGCGCAATACCGTGGCCGCGGCGGCGCGACGCGGGCGGCCCATCGAGTTCTGGGCGCTGGACCGCCGCTCCAACTGTCTCGACGACCATCTCGGAGTCGAGGCCGCTCTGTCGGAACATAATTCGGATGTCGCGCTCGATTATTACTACGGCGGGCGAGCGGTCGGCGGCCGTACCTTCGGCGGGTTCGAGAGCAAACCCGTCGCCTGGCTCGACCACATCGGCATCGCTCAGACCGTGCGCGACCAATACGACCTGCTGCGGCATGAACTACCCGATCAGCGGGTCCGGGAGTCCAAGGTGCTGTGCGGCGGCCATTCGCTCGGCGGCGTCATCACCGGATTCTTCGCGAAATGGGATTTCCAGGGCGACCCCGGATATCGGCAGTGCGGTGGGTATTTCGCCCTGGACAGCGAGGTCAGTACCTCCATGGCCGCGCTGTCGGGCGCGCCCTCCCTGACCGATCCGACCGGGCTGTCGTTCGACGCGACCCAGGCCGCGCTCGAGCTGCGCGTCGCACCCGCGACCGCCGATCTGCCGGTGCTCATCGGGCCGGAGACCATGACCCTGCTGGCCATCGCCGGGCTGGCCGCCGACCTGAAACCCGATGGCGTGAGCGATCTGGTGGCCCGGCTCCCCCGAACCCCGGGCATGGAGACGACACTGCGATTCCTGTTCTCTCGCAACTACTCCGCGATGCTGACCGGATCGCCGTCGGTGCGCGACTTCCGGTTCACCAACGGGGCGGCACTAGGTGCGCTGCTGAGCAACAACTCTCAGCCACTGGCCTTCCTCGAGGCGGGCCTCGGTTTCTTCTTCGGCGGCCCGGTCGCCGACAAATCCGTTCCCCTGGACCGTGATACGGCCACCGCGCTCGGACCGGCGACGTCGAGCTTCCTGGGCCCGGACCGGCTGGGATTCCCGACTCAGCCCAGCACACCCGGCCACCCCGGCCCGCTCTACACGTGGCGCCCGTACAACCGCCTCGATCCCTCCATGGCCCGCTACGCCACCCCGGGCACCGAGGTCACCGATATCGCCGAACTCGCACGCAGCCTGGCCGAACAGCCGGTCCCCTTCACCGAGGACTACTTCCCGACCCGCCTTGCGACCGATCCGTTGAACGCGGGTTCCCCCCAGATCGCCTCACATCTGCGCTACCCCAACGGAATCGCCGCCCACCCGGTCCTCACCGTGCTCGCCGGGCGCGGACTGGTCCTGGCCTCGGGCAACCGCCCGACAGGTGACGTGGTCATCGCCCCCGGCTACCACCACCTCGACGTCGTCACCGCTGCCGCGCAACAGAACAACGGGCAGCCCGAACCGGTATCGACAGCGCTCGCCAACTTCGCCCTGGGCTAGGCGCGAGGTCCCTCGGTCACCGCCTGCATTCTCATTCGCCTCACCGCTCCGCCGGGGCGGTGATGCCGTGCAGGATCAGGTCGGCGATGTGGGCGCCGAGTTGGTCCTGGTCGAGGCCGAGGGTGGCGGTGAAGCGGATGGCGGTGTTGAGGGTTCCGGTGATGGCGAGGGGGAACAGTTCGGCGGGGAGGTCGGTGCGCAAGGCGCCTTCGCGTTGGCCGCGAACGAATAGGTCGTAGAGGTTGCGGTGCATCGATCTGCTGGTCGGCGGGGGCGTGGGCCGACGTGATTGTCCTGGAAGGGGTTTGAGGTCGGTGCCGACGGTGATGAGGGGGTAGGACTGGGCGATGCGGGCCATGCCGATGATCAGGGCACGAAGCGTGGCGACCGTGTCGATGTGCTGGGCGAGGGCCTGGTCGATGGCGTGTTGGGCTTCCTCGGCGGCGGCCTCGAATACCGCGGCGCGCAGCGCGTCACGGTTGCGGTAGCGGCGGTAGACGGTAAGGCGGACGACGCCCGCCTCGTCGGCGATCTGCTGGATCGTGGCGGCCGGATTGTGCGCCAGCACGTGCGCGGCGGCCCGCAGGATGAGGGCGTCGGTGCGGCGGGCGTCGGTGCGGGGACCCCGCTGTCGGGCAGTGCCGGGGTGTGGTGCGCTCACGCTTTAAGTGTTACACATGCGGCACATTTCTGGATCTACGGTCGAGGCATGAAACAACGGATCAGGCCGATGGCCCGCGCCGCAACCGCCGTCGCCGAGTTCGCCGCATGACGGCGACGCTACGGGCAGCCGGTCTGGCGCTCGCGATGATGGTGTGGGCGCAACCCGTGCTCGCCGGTGCGCTGCTGTCCGGGCATTTCGACATGTTGCGCGTCCACCGGATCAACGGATTCGCGATCGCCGGTCTCGCCGTCGCGGTCACGGTGCTCGCGCTTGCCGGCCGGATTCGGGGCACGGTACCCACCCCGGTGATCAGCGCGGCCGCCGTACTGGCCGTCTCCGCCGTGGTGCAGATTCTGCTCGGCACGCATCGCATCCTGCTCGTGCACGTACCTCTCGGGGTATTGATGATATTCGGGACGGTGCGGTTACTGCGGTTCGCGAACGCGGAACGAACCGCCGAGCCGACAAGGGGACAGCGGTGACGGCCCGGACCAACCGCCGCCGATTCCTCGCGGCCGCCGCGGTAACGGCCGGCGGAACGATCATCGGCGCCGGATGGGCTCGCCTCGGACAATCCGGTGTCCTACTGCGCAGCCGGTGCCCGCTCCCGCCCGCATTCCAGAGCCTGTTGCCGATCCCGCCGACGCTGCGACCGTCTCGCGTGACCGCCGACACCGACTATTACGAGATCACCCAGCACCTCGCCGAGGTCTCCATCCTGCCCGGTTTCGCCACTACGGCTTGGACCTACGCGGGCAGCTTCCCCGGGCCGACTCTGATCTCCCGCGCGGGCCGGCGAACCGTGGTTCGTCACGTCAACCGGCTTCCGCATCCGGTGGTGGTCCACCTCCACGGCGGGCACACGCCGCACGACAGCGACGGATATCCCCTCGACCTCATCGCGCCCGTCGCGGCAAAACCGGGCGACGCCGCGATGACCCTGCCCGGCTCCACCATGGTCGGCTACCGGGACTATGTGTATCCCTTGCGGCAACCGTCCGCAACGCTGTGGTACCACGACCACCGCATGGGTTTCACCGGCCCCGGCGTCTGGTATGGACTCGCCGGATTCCATCTGATCCACGACGATATCGAGGACGCGCTGCCGCTCCCCCGTGGCGACCGCGACATCCCCCTCATGATCACAGACCGTGCCTTCACCGCCGACGGCCAACTCCACTACCCCCTCGCCGATCCCGACTTCCACACTCCCGGAACCACTTCCGCCTACCGAGACGGCGTACTCGGCGACGTCATCCTGGTCAACGGCGCCCCCTGGCCCGTCCTGCCCGTCGACCGGGCACAGTATCGCCTGCGCCTGCTCAACGCCTCCAACGCCCGCCGCTATCGGCTCCGCCTCGATCCGCCGCCGCCCGGGGGCGACGGGCTGGTCCAGATCGGCAGTGACGGTGGCCTTCTGGACCGCCCGATCGCCCACGACGACCTGCCGATCGCACCCGCGGAACGCTTCGACGTCATCGTCGACTTCCGTCGTTATCCGCCCGGAGCCCGCGTCCAACTGACCAACACCCTCGGTTCGGATTCCACCGGCCGAATCATGCGTTTCGACATCGCCACCGGCCCCGCACCCACCGACGACGCCCGCATCCCGCACACACTCACCGCCCCGAACACGCTCGAC
Source organism: Nocardia alni (assembly GCF_019038435.1). GTDB lineage: Bacteria > Actinomycetota > Actinomycetes > Mycobacteriales > Mycobacteriaceae > Nocardia > Nocardia alni. The sequence continues at coordinate 25,375 of NZ_JAGPOX010000007.1, read as the reverse complement.
CCCGCCAGCGCCCGGACCACGCGCACCTTCGCCTTCCAGAACTATCCCGGCGGATGGCGCATCAACGGCCGCCTCTACCAGCCCGGAACCGACATCGCCCAGCCCCGCCTCGGCGACACCGAACTCTGGCGGTTCACCACCGACTTCCACCACCCCATCCACACCCACCTCGGCCAGTTCCGCATCCTCACCCGCAACGATCACCCACTGCGTCCAAGCGACCACGGCTGGAAGGACACCATCGACCTCGGTCCCGCCGAAACCGCCGAGATCGCCGTCCAGTTCACCGATTACCCCGGCCGTTATCTGCTCCACTGCCACAACCTCGAACACGAGGACATGGCGATGATGGCCGACTTCACTACGATCTGAGTCCATGCCCGGGGCCGTACGTGAAAGAATTCCTCCCGCGTTCGATCTAATTGCGGTTCGAAAGGTGTTCGATCACCGGTGCTATCGCGTCCATCAGCGGTGCGGGCACGGTCCAATAGGTGATGCCGAGCTTTTCGCGGCGGGCCAGGAGTTCGTCGCACATCTGCTGTGGTGTTCCGGAAAGTACCCGCAGCGATCCGGATCTCATCAGAGTATCCAGGTGGGGACCGAGGAAGGCGGCGACGGCTGGATCGGGGCGTTCGCCCGCGACGATGAGGTTCATGCTCAATTCCAGTTCTTCGAAACGGCTTTCGGCGGCTCGACGTACCCGCTCCACGAAGCCCGCGACGGTATCGGGATCGGTGACATTGCCGCCGAATGCGACGATATCCGCTGTCCGGCCGGCCAATTCGAGCAGGCGGTTTCCCGCACCGGCGATCAGTAGCGGCGGCCGTTGGACGGTCTGCGGAAATACGTCCGCGCCCGATACCGGATACGAACCGTCGGGGGCATCGACGCGCTGAGCATCGAACAGCGCCTTGATCAGCGCCACGCTGTCCGCCAGTCGTGTCACCCGCGCCGACGCCGAATACGACGGAATTCCGAGCCTGCCGTACTCGTCCGGATTCGAATGCCCCGCACCGAGACCGAGTTCGAATCGACCACCGGACAAAAGGTCCACCGTGGCGCTCTCCCGCGCCAGCAACACCGGGTTACGAAAGTTGTTGTTGAGCACATATGTTCCGAGGCGCAGCGTATCGGTGACCGCGGCGGCCATCGCGAGTGCGGGCAGCGCGGCCATCGTCGCGCGCGGGCCGGATTCCATTGTGTCGGGCATCAGGAAAGTGGAAAACCCGAGTGATTCGGCGCGCCGCGCGAGCGCGAGCCATTCTTCGCCCGAAGACACCTGATTGGCGACGACACCGAAACGAAATGCGTGGTTGGCTGTCATGAATCCCAACCATAACGGCAAAAATGTACCCCGAATGTAACACTTAATGTAGGCGCACCATGCTCACGGGTCGAGCGCGAGAATGAGTTTGCCGCGGTTGCCACCGTTGAACAGCTCGAGCAGCGTCGCCGGGAAGTCCTCGATCCCGCCGCGCACGATATGCTCGTGCGAACGCAGCTGACCGGTTCGCAGCCATTCGGACAGGTGCGCAACGCCTTCCGGGTAGCGCTCGGCGTAGTCGAAGATGACGAAACCTGTCATCGATGCGCGGGCGACGAGCAGTTGCATGTAGTTCGCCGGGCCGCGCGGCGCGTCGTTGTACTGGGATACCGCGCCGGACAGCACGATTCGCGCGCCGCGTGCCAGGCGGTTGAGGGCTGCCTCCAATGCCGCGCCGCCGACGTTGTCGAAAAAGACGTCGATGCCGTTGGGCGCGTGCGCTTTCAGCTCCGCGCGCAGATCGGCCGTCTTGTAATCGATGGCGGCGTCGAACCCGGCTTCCTCGACCAGCCAGCGGCATTTGTCGGCGCCGCCGGCGATCCCGATGGCACGCGCGCCGTTGATCCGTGCGATCTGCCCCACCACGCTGCCGACCGATCCCGCGGCCCCCGACACCAATACCGTGTCACCCGGCTCGGGCCTGCCGACGTCGAGGAGTCCGAAGTAGGCCGTCAGGCCGCTGATGCCGAGTGCGCCGAGGTGCAGTGGCGCGGGTCCGGCGGCGGTGTCGATCTTCGTCACGCCGTCGCCGTCGGACACCGCGTAGCGCTGCACTCCGAAGACGCCCGACACCTGTTCTCCGACAGCGAATCCGGGATGCCGGGTAGCGGTCACGTGCCCGATCCCCAAGGCGCGCATCACCTCCCCGATCCCGACCGGCGGCACATACGAGCGACCCGCATTCATCCAGGTACGCATGGCGGGATCGATCGACAGATATTCGACCTCGACGACGAATTCACCCTCGCCGGGCTCCGGCAGTGGTTCCCGGGTGATCTCCCAGTCCGCGGCCTTCGGCAGACCGACCGGCCGGGCGACCAGCCTGCATTGGGTATTCGACGTCGTCACGTGCGACCTCCTTCTCTCACAGCATCGCCACCTCGCTCGGCAGGCCCAGCAGGAGCCGTCCGGGCAGGTCGCGGGATGCCTCGTTGACCTGGAAGTGTGCGGTGGCGGTGAAGGCGTCGCGGAATTTTCGTTGCAGCGGTGAGCTGTCGTAGATCGCGCTGCCGCCGGCGAGGTCGTACATCGAGCGGACCACATCGGCCGCAGTGCGCACGCCGTGGGTGGCGGCGAGGCGTAGTCGCGCGCGAGCCTCGACCGGTACCGGCTCCGCGGTCCGGCTCGCCTGCCAGGCGACCTCGACAGCCTGATAGTAGAGCGCCCGCGCGGCCTCCAGCGACGACTCCGCGGCGGCGACCGCGTTCTGGGTGCTCTGCCGTTCGGCCAGCGTGCGGCGCGACGCGATACCCTTTTTCTCCCTTGCCAATTCTATCAAGGAGTCGATCGCCCCACGCGCGTTGCCCAGCGCCGCGGCGGTGATACACGCGGCGAAGAAACCGAAGGGCGGGAATCGGTACAGCGGCCGATCGATCAGCGGCCCGTCGGCCAGCGAGAGAAGCCGTTCGTCCGGAACGAACACCTCATCGGCGACGACGTCGTTGCTGCCGGTGCCGCGCAGGCCGAGGGTGTGCCAGGTATCGAGGATCTCCAGGTCGCCGGTGGGCACCGCGGCGATGACATGCTCCGGACGGTCCTCCCGCAGGAAACCGACGAACAGCACATCGGCATGGTTGACGCCGCTGCAGAACCCCCATCGCCCCGACAACGCCACGCCTCCCGGCACCCGCCGTCCCGTGCCCTGCGGCGCCCATACTCCGGCGGCGACGCCACGGCCCCCGCCGAACAACTCCGCGCGGCCGGCAGGCGGTAGATACGCGGCCAGCAGGCTGCTGGTGACGGCGATCGACACGCACCACCCGGCCGACATGTCACCGCGAGCCACCTCCTCCGCGCAACGCAGCGCGACCGCCGGAGGCAATTCGAGGCCGCCGACCTCCGCGGGTGCGCCGCCGCGCAACAGGCCCGAATCACGCAACGCGTCCACCAGCTCGTCGGGAAGCCTGCGCGCGGCGTCGATCCGTTCGCCCGCACCCCGTGCCATATCGGCGATCCGTCGGCTGCCGGCCTCGACGTCCGACCACTCTCCTGTGGGTGCGATGCCGTCGGCACTGGTCATACGAGCCTCACTTCCACGGACACAACGGGTCTTTCGATCACGTTATTGGATGAACCACCGAACCTTCCACGAATTACCCGCTTCCGACCACCCTGACAAGGCCTATTGTGAGCACAGAAGGTAGGCGGACGGGACAGGAGGCGCACCGTGCCCGAGAAGGACCACAAACGAGCGATGTACCGAGCGCTGGTGGACAACGTCCTGCACGGTGCGGGGCGGACGCCACCGGACCAGCGATCCCGCGCCTTCCGCGATGCCGATCTCCCCGCGGACGTGCAGTCGCTGATAGACAAGGTCGTCACGCGGCCGACGGAGATCACCGATGCGGACTTCACCGCGGCGAAGGCATCGGGCCATACCGAGGACCAACTGTTCGAGCTGGTCATATCGGCGGCCGTCGGCCGGTCGGCCCGGCTGTACGACGCGGGGCTCGCGGCGCTGGACGACGCCACCGGCGGCGAGGAGATCCGATAATGCGACTCGAGATACTCAACAGCGGTTACCGCCCGGGGACCAAGGCGCTGTTCGCCGTCATCCGGATGTTCTCGGGGCAATCGCTGCCGGATGCCGCCAAGCTGGTCTTCTATCGCCCCGATTTCTACGGCGACCGGGCGAAGAAGTTCACCCATGAGGCGATGCGCGGACCTTCCGACTGGTCGGTGGCCGATCGCGAGTTGATGGCGGCCTACGTCTCGAACGTCAACGCGTCCGCGTTCTGCATCGGCGCGCACAGCGCGACCGCTGGGCAGGCGTACCAGGACGACGCCAAGGTGCACGCGGTACTGACCGATCTGGAGTCTGCCCCCATCGACGATCGGCTCCGGGCGACGCTGCGGATGCTCGGTACCCTGACCCGGGCGGGGACGGTGAGCGCCGCGGATATGCGGAATGTGTTGTCCACGGATGTCTCACCCCAGCAGATCCGCGACGCGCTGGCGATCTGCGCCGCGTTCGACACGACGAATCGGCTCGCCGACGCCTTCGGCTTCGAACTGCTCAGCCGCGAGAGTTTCGCGGCGGGAGCAAAAGTTTTGTTGAAAAGCGGCTACAAATAGCAAGGGCCGAACGTCCCTAAAATTCTCCGAAATTGGTGATGAAACCAACCGGAGTTCGCCGAATTCACCTATGGAAACCTAAACCGACCGGGGTCATTTAAATACGAACGATCCTTCGTGCGCGGCAGTACCGAATGCGTTGCGTATCGGTATCGTTCTCGCAAACTGCCTAACATTCACGACCGAGAAAGCGATTAATGGAATGTTCCACCTCGGCAACGTAGCCGATACGAGCTCGATTCATTCCACAGAACACGAGGTCGAATATGCGTGAGATATCAGCCCTACCAGTGCATACGGGTGTCGACCTGCCCGGTGACCTCGGGTGGTTTCCGATGCTGGGCCGTTGGACTCGCCGACGGCGAGCATCCCCGGATCGCTCGATAACCATTGGTTTACTGGATCTCCCGTAGCATGATCCGACAGCGGTTACAGTCCCGGGACCAAGTTGTACTTCATGCTCACCCCGGCCGTTACAAGGCCCTGGAAGGCTGGTCTTCTGCCGGTTTCGGCGGTACCCGAGCGAAAAACGACGAGGTTTCACCCACGAGGTGATGTTCGGGCCTTCGGCCGGGACCGGTAGCTGAACAGGTGCGCGATCCGACAGCGGAGCGCACATCACGACCAGGGGAAGACGTGCCGAGACGATATAGAGCGCACGCGGTACCAGCCGATCCGGGATCGGCGACGGGGGCGAGTTCGAAACCACGGAGGCGGGAGCCAGGTTTCTACCGAAGCTACAGATAATAAGGCGACAGGGACTGCCCTGGAGAAACGGGCGAACCGGAACCAGGGTGATCCACGGGGATGAGACCGACCGGAATCGATGAAATTCCGACCCATCCCGGACGGCGGCAGTATCGAATACATCGAGTACTGGTCAGCATGAGATTCCTGACATACACGCCCGTGGCAATGAGGCCGATACGAGCTTGATTCATCCCATCGAATATGAGATTGATTATGCGTCAAATATCAGTTCTGCCAGCGCATCCGGGCGCAACCATGCCCGATGGCGCATTCGAACTCTCCGCAGCACAACGGGGCATCTGGTTCGCCCAGCAGCTCGCCGGGGAGATGCCGATTTCCATCGCCCAATACATCGAACTGGTCGGGAAAATCGATCTCGACCTGCTCGCGGCAGCGGCGCGCCAGGCCGGCCGCGAGTTCGGCACCGGCTATGTCCGGATTGCCGAGTTCGACGGCCGGCCGCTACAGGTCGTCGACACCAGCCTGTACGACGGCTACGTGCTGCTGGACCTGCGCGACGACCCGGATCCCGAGTCCGCCGCGTACGCCTGGATGCGGGCGGAGTATTCGCGGCCACTGGACCTACTCGGCGATCGCCTGGTGTCGTCGGCGTTGCTGCGCCTGTCCGACGAACGATGGTTCTGGTATTCGCGCTTCCATCACATCGTGATCGATGGAATGGGCGCCTTGGCGATGGTGCAGCGCACCGCGCAGCTGTACAACGCCGCACTGCGCGGCGACCAGGCCCCGCCGGCGACGGCCGACGCACTGCGACGGATCGTCGAAGATGATGTGGCATATCGCAATTCGGATCGATTCCGGGCCGACGGGGAGTACTGGCGCGAGCATCTGGCCGGGATGGCCGATCCGATCGGCCTCGCCGGGCGCACCGCCCCCGCGAACGCGCATCCGATCCTGGCCGCAGGCGAGTTGCCACCCGACACAACGGAATTGATCGCCGCGGTCGCGACGGCACAGTCGTCGAGCCTCGCGCCGATCGTCGTCGGGGCGTTCGCGGCCTACCTGGGGTCGATGACCGGCGCAGCGGAAGTGGTTCTGAGCCTGCCGGTCTCGGCGCGCAGCACGGCGTGGCTGCGACGTTCGGGCGGAATGATCGCCAATGTCGTCCCGCTGCGGCTGCGGCTGCGGCCCGGCGCCACCGTGCGCGAGGTCATCGGGTCGGCCCAGACCGAGCTGACCGGAGCGCTGCGCCGCCAGCGCTACCGTCAGGAAGATATCGTCCGTGACCTCGGGTGGCCGATGGACGAGGCCGCCTCGTTCGGGCCGTCGGTGAACCTCATGATGGCCGGTCGGCTCGAATTCGGGCCGGTGACCGGCCGGCTGCACGTCCTGACCTCCGGGCCGATCGACGACCTGTTCGTCAATCTCTATCCGGAGGTGGGCGGCGAGCGCACGCGCATCGACTTCCAGGCCAATTCCGCCCTGTACGGCTCCGACCAGCTGACGGCCCAGCGGACGCGATTCCTCGATTACCTGCACCGCTTCGTGGCCGCCGACGGCGCCGCGAAGTTGGTGACACTCGACGCGCTGTCCGCTGCCGAGCGCTCGGTGGTCGTGCCCGCCCGCGGTCGCGCGGCCGAACCGACCCGGACCTTCGCCGAGATCCTCGGCGAAGGGGTGGCGATCGCCCCCGACTCGATCGCGCTCGTCGACGAGACCGTCGAGCTCACCTACCGCCAGCTGGACGAGTACTCGAACCGCCTGGCCCGGGTTCTCATCGCGGAAGGCGTCGGCCCCGAACAGGCTGTCGCGATCGCGATTCCACGCTCGATCGAGTCGGTGCAGTCGGTCTGGGCCGTCGCCAAGACCGGCGCCGCGTTCGTGCCGATCGATCCCGAGTACCCGGCCGACCGGATCGAGCACATGGTGACCGACAGCCGTGTCGCCAGCGGCCTGTGCGTGGCCGCGGCCCATGACCGGCTGCCGGATACGGTGTGCTGGTCCGCCATCGATGATCCCGCCCTGCGCGAACGGATCGCGGCGGAGTCCGGCGACCCGATCCGCGACGATGAGCGGCTCGGGCGCTGCACCATCGACCAGACCGCGTACATCATCTACACCTCCGGCTCCACCGGGCTGCCCAAGGGTGTCATGGTTCCCCATCGGGGATTGACCAGCCTGACCGCCAGCTGCCGTGCCGCCCTGGATGTTTCGGCGAATTCCGTCGTCGCCCATGTGATTCCGCCGAGCTTCGACGTCTCGATCGAGGAGCTACTGGTCACCTTCGGAACCGGCGCCACGCTCGCGGTGGTTCCGCCGTCCGCGTACGGCGGCGAGGAGCTGACACGGAGGCTGCGAGAGCACCACGTCACCCATCTGGACTCGACGCCCGCGGTCGTCTCCACGCTCGACCCGCGGCGGATTCCGGATCTGCGCGCGGTCGAGGTCGGCGGCGACGTGTGCCCGCCGGAACTCGCGGTCGCATGGTCCGGCAGGCGGCTCGTCAACGCCTACGGACCCACCGAGACGACCATCACCTCCACGTTCAGCGGCCCGTTGCGGCCCGATCGGGCCATCACGATCGGCAGCCTCGTACGCGGGACCACCGCGACCGTGCTCGATCCATGGCTGCGACCTGTTCCGCTGGGCACGATCGGCGAGTTGTACATCGGCGGCGCCGGAGTCGCACGCGGGTATTACAACCGCCGGGGCATGACGGCGTCCCGGTTCGTCGCCGATCCGCACGAGCCGGGCGCCCGCAGGTACCGAACCGGCGATCTCGTGCGCTGGTCGAGGAACGACGACGGCGAGCTGACGCTGCAATACGTGGGCCGCGCCGACTTTCAGGTCAAGCTCCGGGGCTACCGGATCGAACTCGGCGAGATCGACGAGGCGCTGCGCCGCGGCGGCGAGATCGATGAGGCCGTCACCATCGGGACTCGGACTGCCGCCGGCGGCAGCGTGCTGGTGTCGTACGTCGTCGGCAAGCCCGGCGCGGACGTGCGGCCGGAGCGGCTGCGGGCGGCCCTGGTCGCCACCCTTCCGTCGTACATGGTGCCCGCGGCGATCACCGTCGTCGAGGACATCCCCCGGATGCCGTCGGGCAAGGTCGACCGTAAAGCCCTGCCCACAACGGATTTCGTTCCGCGAGACGGCGCCGGGCGGGCGCCGACCACCCCGCGCGAGGCGACACTGGCGACGCTCTTCGCGCAGGCGCTGGGCGTGGACTCGGTCGGGGTGGACGACAGCTTCTTCGCCCTCGGCGGTGACAGTATCGTTGCCGTCCAGTTTCTTTCGCAGGCCCGGGCCGCCGGGCTGAAGATTTCCGCGCAGGATATGTTCGAGCACAAGACGGTTGCCGCACTGGCCGCGGTGGCCGTCGACATCGACGATCAGGCGCTCGCCGAGTTGCCCGGTGGCGGAGTCGGACCGATCGACCCGACTCCGGCACTGATGTCGATGACGGCGAGAATCGCACCGGACGGCTACTGGAAACGCAACGGCCAGGCGATCCTGACCGAACTGCCCGCGGGCATCGGCCGCGAGCAGTTCGCGGCCGCGATACGCGCGGTGATCGACCATCACGACATGCTGCGGATGCGCCTGCATCCCCAGGACTCCGGCTGGATGATGACCGTGCGCCCCCGGGGTGCGGTCGACGCGGACGCCTTGATCACCGTCGTCCCGGCGAGCCCGCACCTCGGCGAGGCGTGCGAGCGCGAATTGCGGCGCGCGACAGAGCTTTTGGATCCGACCGAGGGAACCGTGGCGCGCTTCGTGATCATCGAACCGGCCGACGGCCCGTCCCTGCTGTGGCTGGTCCTGCATCGCTCGATCGTGGACGCGGCGTCGTGGCGCATTCTGCTGTCGGACCTGGCCGCCGCGTGCACGAGTGTGGCCGGTACGTCGGCCGCGAGCGTCGCCGGGCAACGGGCGCCCGCGGTGCTGCCGCCGGTCGGCACGTCGTTCCGGCGGTGGGCGCGCGGGCTGGGCCGGCAGGCCGCCGACCAGGTCGGCGAATTGCCGGTGTGGCAAGGGATTCTCGGGTCGATCGACCCGAGAGTCGGCGCCTCCGACCTGGATCCGGCCGTGGACATCAGGGCGACCTCGGCGCGGTTGCGTACCGCGATCCCGCCCGATCTCACCGATACCCTGCTGACCGTCATTCCGGAGCGGTTTCATTGCCGCCCCGAGGATGCGCTCCTGACCGCGCTGGCGATGGCATTGAGCGCCTGGCGCCTTCGCATCGGCGACGGCCGCGTAGGCACCGGCGACGACCGGACCGCGACGATGCTCAGCGTGGAGGGCGACGGCCGGGAGCGCGCTGTTCCGGGCGCCGACCTGGCCCGGACGGTCGGACGGTTCCGCTTCGACTATCCGGTCGTCCTCGATCTCGCGGGCGTCGATCTCGACGACGCGTTCGCCGGCGGCGCGGCCGCCGGGGCGGCGCTCATGGCGGTCAAGGAGCAGTTGCGGGCCGTGCCGGCCGACGGCATCGGTTTCGACATGCTGCGCCGGCTCGGGCCGCGAACCGCGGATCTGTTCGACTCCGCCCGCGCGCCCCGGATCGGCTTCCGCTACCTGGGTCGCCCCGCGACCGACGGGCCCGACCGGACGGAGCGGGAGACACTCTGGCTGCCACGGCTTTTCGCGATCACCGACGACGACAGGACACCGCTGTCCAAGGTCGTCGACATCGCCGCCCTGGTACGGCACACCATCGACGGCCCGCGCCTGGCACTCACGTGGACCTACGCCACACTGGCGATCGGCAAAACGGATATCGACGAGATCACCGAACTCTGGCATCGCGCCGCGGCCGCGCTGGCCGGCCATGCGCTCTCGCCGGGCGCGGGCGGCCATACTCCCTCGGACTTCCCGCTCACCCCGGTGCCCCAGGAGCAGATCGACGGCTGGCAGCTCGACTATCCGAACCTCGTGGACGTGTGGCCGTTGTCGCCGCTGCAGGCCGGGATGTTCTTCCACGCCCGCTACGACATCGACGCGACCGACGACTACCTGGTGCAATCCCGGTTCACCCTCACCGGACCGGTCGACGCCGACCGGCTGCGAGCCGCCGCGCAGGCGCTGGTCGACCGTCATGAGAGCCTGCGCACCGGATTCGTCGAAACCGGCCAGGGCCCGCGGCAGGTGGTGCTCGCCGGCGTACCGGTCGAGTTCCGCGTCCTCGATCCGGCCGACCGCGCCGAGGCCGACCGCGTGATCGAACTCGACAGCACAACGAGATTCGACCTCGCCCACCCGCCGCTCCTGCGATTCATCTTCGCCCGCACGGACATCGACACCTGCACACTCGTGATGACCAACCACCACATCGTGCTGGACGGCTGGTCCGGCCCGCTGCTGGTGCGGGAACTGCTGGCGCTGTACCAGAGTTCGGGTGATCCCTCGGTTCTGCCCGCCGCGGGTTCGTACCGAGAGTTCCTGTCCTGGTTGGGCGAGCAGGATGCGGAGACGTCGAAAGCCGCCTGGCAGCAGGCACTGTCTGGCCTGGAATCGCCCACCCGGGTCACCTCGGCGCTCCCGGCCTCCCCGCGCGCCGCGGACGAGATCGTCTCGGTGGAGTTGCCGGCCGAGACCGTCACCGCGCTCGAGCACACCGCCCGGGCGGCGGGGGCGACGGTGAACACCGTCGTCCAGGCCGGATGGGCGATGCTGCTCGCACTGCTCACCGGGCGCACGGACGTCATGTTCGGCACGGCCGTGTCGGTGCGGCCGCCGCAACTGCCCGGCGCGCAGGACCTGGTGGGCCTGCTGATCAACACCGTTCCGGTGCGGGTACGGCTCGACCCGCGCGAGTCGGTGGCCGATCTGCTGAGCCGGATCCACTCCGAACAGGCCGCGGTGGCCGACCACCGGCATATCGGACTGCGCGAGATCCAGCGATGGGCCGGACAGACCGAATTGTTCGACACCATGGTCGCTTTCGAGTCGTACCCGATGGACTCCGGGGCGCTCACCGAGGCGCTGGACCTCACCGGAATTCGGCTGGTCGATACCGCGACCGTCGATTCGTCGCCATATCCCTTGGCCCTCATCGTGATTCCGACCCGGGCCACGGCGGGAACGGCCGGCGGGTTGCGGGTGACGCTGAAACTCGGGGCCGATCTGTCGGCGCAACCCGCCCTGCGGCATCTGCTGGATCGCTTCGTCCGGGTGATCACCCGAATCGCCGGCGACCCGTCCGCCCCCGTGCCGGCGGTACCGCGGTGCGACGACGCGGAACTCGCCGCCGTGCTGCCCAGGCGTGGCCCGCGCGCTGTGCCGCCGCGACTGCTGCCGGACATCCTCGGCGCCGGTGCCGCGGTCGATCCGGATGCGATCGCCATCGGTCGCGGTGACAGCGCCCGGACCTATCGGGAGCTCGACGCGAGCGCCAATCAGCTTGCCCGGGTGCTCCTTCGCCGCGGCGCCGGGCCGGATGTCTTCGTCGCACTGGCCCTGCGGCGATCGCCGGAATGGGTCCGCGCGGTGTGGGCCGTCGCCAAGACCGGCGCGGCATTCGTCCCGCTGGATCCGAACTATCCGGCCGAGCGGATCGCCCACATGCTCACGGATTCGGCAGCCCACATCGGTATCAGCCTGACCGGCGAGAGCTTGCCGGACACGGTCGACTGGCTACGGTTGGACGATCCGGGCACCGAGTGCGAAATGCGCGGCTGCTCGGCCGAGCCGATCACCGACGCGGACCGGCCGACACCACTGCGGATGGCCCATGCGGCATACCTGATCTACACCTCCGGATCCACCGGCACACCGAAGGGGGTCGTGATCACCCAGCGTGGTCTCGCCGATCTCACCACGGCGCAGCAGGAGTCGCTGGATGTCGACGCGACGGCCAGCGTGCTTCAGGTCGCCTCGCCGAGTTTCGACGCCTCGGTGTTCGAAATTCTGCTCGCGCACGCGCAGGGCGCACGTCTGGTGATCGCGCCGCCGGAGGTGTCCGCCGGCGAGGCTCTCACTGACCTGATCCGAACTGAGCAGGTAACCCATTGCGTGACAACCCCTTCGGTGCTGGGGACAATGGAACCGACCGACGGACTGCGGCTGCTTGCCCTGGCCGGTGAAGCCGCCGGACCCGAACTGGTGCGCCGATGGTCGACCCACGTGCCGCTGGCCAATCTGTACGGCCCGACGGAGTTCACCGTGTGGGCCACCGCCGCCCACCTCTGCGCGGACCATCCGATCACCATCGGCGGACCGATCCGCGGAGCGTCGATCGCGGTGCTCGATGCGTGGCTGCGACCGGTACCAGCGGGTGTTCCGGGCGAGTTGTATCTCGCCGGGCCCGGCCTTGCGCGCGGGTATCACGATCGTCCCGCCCTGACGGCGAGCCGGTTCGTCGCCTGTCCGTACGGTGATCCGGGCGAACTCATGTACCGCACAGGCGATGTCGTGCGGTGGATCGCCCCGGACGATCGCGGCGATTACGCACTGGACTATCTGGGCCGCAACGACGCGCAGGTGAAGATTCGTGGCCAGCGGGTGGAACTCGACGAGATCGATGCCGTGCTCGGGCGCGACGATCAGGTGAAGTTCGTGGTCACTCTCGATCGTGTCGGGCCGACCGGCGGGACCGTGCTGGTATCGCATGTACTGCCGGAAGCGGGAATCGAACTGGACATCGACCGCCTGCGCGCGCGGGCGATAGCGGCCTTGCCCCCGCACATGGTGCCGGGGAATATCGTCGTACTCGACCGGATTCCGCTGACACCGGTCGGCAAATTGGATCGAAACGCCTTGCCGCGGCCGGATTTCAGTACCAGTCGCAACGGATACAGCGCACCGCGCACCGCCGAAGAGCGGGCGGTCGCCACGATATTCGCGGATGTGCTGGGACGACGGCGAGTCGGCGTCGACGAATCGTACTTCGAACTCGGAGGAGATTCGCTGCTCGCCACCCAGGTCATCGCGCGAGTGAACCTGGAACTCGGCTCGGCGATCACGATGCGGGATCTGTTCGACGCGCCGACGGTCGCCACCCTGTGCACGCGGGTGATCCCGGCCGCCGGCGCGCGCGGTCTGCCGCTTCCGGGCACGCGGATCCGGCCGGACCGGATACCGTTGTCGCCCGCGCAACAACGGATGTGGGCGGTGAACCAGCTGGATCCGGGGTCGGCGGCATACAACATCGCGGTCGCGCTGCGCCTGTGCGGCGATCTCGACGTGGCGGCTCTGCGGCGCGCGGTGGCCGATGTGATCGCGCGGCACGAAAGTCTGCGGACCGTGTACCCGGCCGACGCGCAGGGACCGCACCAGGTCGTGCTCGACGCGCAGACCGTGACGCCCGGCCTGGACGTCATCGACGTGGACGAGGGGCCCGGGCTGCGGGAGCGGATCGATGAGCTGGCGTGGTCCGGCTTCGATCTCACGCGCGAGCTTCCGCTGCGGATCGGGTTGTACCGGATCCGCGGGACGAGCCCGGCCGAACATGTCGCCGTCCTCGCGGTGCACCACATCAGCGCCGACGGTGCGTCCACGACTCCGCTGGCCGCCGATATCATCGCGGCCTATCTGGACGGACCGGCGGGCCTGGCCCGGCGTCCACGGGTGGTCCAGTACCCCGATTACGCCCTGTGGCAACGCGAACTGCTGGGTGACGAGCGTGATCCGGAGTCGCTGTCGGCCCGTCAGATCCAGTACTGGACGCAGCGCCTCACGGCCCTCGCGGACGTGATGCCGTTGCCCCTGGATCGCCCCCGTCCCGCGCTGCCCTCCCTGCGCAGCCTGGATCTGGATTTCCGTATCGATGGCGAATTGCACACCGCGCTCACGCGTTTCGCGCGAGCGGAGAACGTCAGCATGTTCATGCTCGCGCATGCCGCGTTGGCGATCGTGTTCTCCCGGCTCGGCGCCGGCGAGGACGTGGTGATCGGCACGCCTATGGCCGGTCGCGGCGCGGAATCCGTGCAGAACATGATCGGCATGTTCGTCAACACCCTGGCGCTGCGCACCCCCGTCGACTCGAACACCGCGCTGCGCGAATTCCTTTCCGGTGTGCGGGATGTGGACCTGGACGCGTTCACCAACGCCGATGTGCCGTTCGAACGGATCGTGCAGATCGTCAACCCGGCCAGATCGGCCGCGCGGCATCCGATCTTCCAGGTTCTGCTGGTGATGCAGAATTTCGTCGAACCGGTACTGGAGGTGCCCGGCCTGCGGGTGCGGGTGGAGGACATCAACCGTCAGGTGACGCCCTTCGACCTCACTCTCGAACTGCGCGAGCGCTTTTCGAGCACGGGTGAGGCCGACGGCATCGACGTTCGGCTGACGTACGCCACCGATCTGTTCGATCCGGACACCGCCGTCTCGCTGGCCGCGCGCTATCAGCGTGTGCTGACCGCCTTCGTCACCGACGCCGCGGTCACCGTCGGTGATGCCGAGATTCTGGACGACGCCGAGCGAGCCGCGGCGATCCTCATCGGCCCGCCGTCGGGCGGCGAGTCGCTCATGTTGCCCACGATATTGGCGACAACGGCCGCGACCTGGCCGGAGCGGCCCGCGGTCGTCTTCGACGGGGCCGTGATGAGCTATCGCCAGCTCGATGCGGCGTCGAATCGGCTGGCCCGTAACCTCATCGGCCGCGGCGTCGGCGCCGAGACCATCGTCGTGCTGGCGCTGCCGCGATCCACTTCGCTGATGGTGGCGCTGTGGGCCGTGGCGAAGACCGGTGCCGCGTTCCTGCCGCTCGACCCCGCCCAACCGGTCGAGCGAATCCACCGTCTACTCCGCGATTCCGGCGCGGCGATCGGTCTCACCGTCGGCGCGTACGAGGCGAAGTTGCCGGACGTGGTTCGATGGCTGGCGC
This sequence comes from Nocardia alni, assembly GCF_019038435.1. GTDB lineage: Bacteria > Actinomycetota > Actinomycetes > Mycobacteriales > Mycobacteriaceae > Nocardia > Nocardia alni. Next base: position 10,217 of record NZ_JAGPOX010000007.1, on the reverse strand, counting down.
TCGATGACGTCGAATTCGCCTCGGCTGGAGAGGAATCGAAGGACACACCGATCGGACGAGAGCTGGTTCGCCCGATTCGGCCGGACAATCCCGCGTGGGTGATCTACACGTCCGGATCGACCGGAACACCCAAGGGTGTCTGCGTCACCCACCGCGGCATCGCCGATCTGGTTGCCGCACTGCGTGAATCGCTCGAACTCGATGAGACCGCGCGGGTGCTGCAGGCGGCCTCGCCCGCCTTCGACGCCTGGCTGTTCGAGGCGCTGTCGGCCTTCGCATCCGGTGGCGCACTCGTCGTCGCATCGCCGCGGGTGGTCGGCGGCGGTGGGCTCGACGAGCTGATCGCGACGCAACGGGTGACCCATGTGTCGCTCACGCCGACCGTGCTCGCCACGCTCGACCCCGCCGCGGCGGACAGCGTGCGGACGCTCGTCTTCGGCGGGGAGTCGCTCAGCACCGAACTCGTCGAACGATGGGCGACCGGGCGCACTGTCCGCAACGTCTACGGCCCGACCGAATTCTCCATCTGGGCAACGACATCGGGCCCGCTGCGGGCCGGCACGCCGATCACCATCGGCGGGCCTATTCGCGGGGCCGGAGCCCTGGCTCTCGATGCCCGGCTGGGTCCGGTACCGGCCGGCGTCCTCGGTGAGTTGTATCTCGCCGGGCCCGCTCTCGCCCGCGGCTACCACGATCGACCGGGGGTCACGGCCGCGCGATTCGTCGCCAATCCGTACGGTGCACCGGGAGATCGGATGTATCGCACCGGAGATCTGGTGCGGCGCACGGCGATGCGAGAGTTGCTGTATGTCGGACGCACCGACTTCCAGGTGAAGATCCACGGAGTTCGTATCGAACTCGGCGAGATCGACGCGGCACTGCGGCAGATCGATGGCGTCGCCTTCGCCCTGACCCTCGGCGTCGACGGTCCCACGGGCGCCACGACGCTGGTCTCGTACGTCGTCGGTGAGCTCGACGCCGAACTCGACGCCACGAGTCTGACCGCGGCGGCGGCCCGAGTACTCCCCGCATACATGGTTCCCGCGAAATTCATGGTCCTGGAGGAGGTGCCGCGCAACGCCGTCGGCAAGTTCGACCGCGCCGCCCTGCCGAAGCCGGTATTCGAGACCGATGCCGCCGCGTATCGGGCGCCGACCACACCGACCGAGGAACGTCTCACGACGATCGTCGCCGAAGTTCTCGGTCTCGAGCGAGTCGGAGTGGACGACGCCTTCTTCGCCATCGGCGGCGACAGCATCACGGCCATCGCGGTGGTCTCGCGGGCGGCAGCACAGGGCGTAACCATCCATCCGCAACAGATATTCGAGCATCGCACGATCGCCGAACTGGCAGCGGCCACGGAGGCGGCCGATACTCAGGCTCCCACCGGGCTGCCGTTGGAGGTACTGCTGCCGATCCGGACCGGAGGTGATCGGCCGCCGGTGTTCTGCATCCACCCCGCGTCCGGAACATCGTGGTGCTATTGGGGTTTGGCACAGGCGCTGCGGCCGGGCCGGCCGATCTACGGACTCCAGGCGCCAGAACTGGGCGGCCTCGAACCGCCACCCCAGTCGATCGATGCCTACGCCGAGCGGTACGCCCGCGAGATCCGAACCGTGCAACCGGAAGGTCCGTACCATCTGCTCGGCTGGTCGCTCGGCGGCACCATCGCCCACGCGACGGCGGCGCGCTTGCGGGCGGACGGAGCGGAGATCGGCACGCTCGCTCTGCTCGATTCCGCAGGCGATACGGGGGCTGAGACCACCGAAACCTACACCGCCGGTGAGATCGTGCACGGTCTCGGCGCAGTATTCGGCATCGAGGACGTTCCCGCCGACGCGACGGCCCAGGAGGCGGCCGACCTGATCTGCGCACAGATCGGCGCGCAGGTCGTCGACGCCGCCACCATCGAGCGGATCACCACGTCCTACAACTCCTCGGTACAGGCCGCAGCACGCTACCAACGTCCGATCTTCGACGGTGACATGCTCTATTTCAGCGCGACCGTCGATACCTCCGACATCGTCGGCCCGGAAGGGTGGCGCGCAAACGTCTCCGGCACCATCACCACCCACGAGATCGAAGCAACCCACCAGGAGCTGACCGCACCACACGTCCTGCCCACCATCGCGCGGGCGCTGGACCAGCACCTGGGGCAGGCGGATCCTCAATGACCACAACGAGGAAGTCCGGGCTCGGGACCCCTCGTGGTCCAATGCCACTGGCATCCACCGCACCAGACGCGCTGCCCATCATCGCGCGGACGCCAGACCTATATCTGCACGGTCGCGCACCGCACCTCGTGCCGATCATCGCACGGATGCCGACCCACCATCCAGGAGCGCGGCGGATCCTCCCTTATCACGACGCGGAGGTGCAGGGCCGTGCACGCAGCACCACCCTCATGCCGTGCCGCGCCTCTGCTCGAGCAGCGCGACCCGCTCGGCGGCCTCACGCCAGGCCGGATCGCCGCTCGGCTCGTACTGCACCGGCGGTAACGCCACCGCGACCAGTTGCCGCGCGGCCTGCCAGCCGCGCAGCGCCCCTGCTGTAATTGCCTGCGACAGTAGGTTGCCCACCGCCGTGGCCTCCACCGGACCGGCCGCCACGGGCAGCCCGCACGCGGACGCGGTCGAGCGGCACAACAGGTCGTTCCGCGCGCCGCCGCCGACCAGGTGCACCCGGTCGACATCGCGGCCTCCGGTGCGGACCGCGGCGGCCACCGCGCGTGCGTGACCGAGGGCGAGGCTGTCGAGGATGCATCGCGCGAACTCGGCTGGTGTGTGCGGGGTTGTGCCGTCGCACCGGGCGGCGATGCGCGCACTCATCCCGCCGGGGGTCCTGCTTCCCGGGGGGAGAAAGTCCGGATCGCCTACGTCGACAAGACTGCTCAGGGCGGGCAGTTCGGCGGCCTGCGCGCAGAGTGTCGCCGTATCCAGGCCCGGCCATTCGCGCTGACATTCCTGTAACAGCCACAGACCCATGACATTGCGCAGATAACGGAAGCCGGTCACACCGCTCTCGTTGGTGAATCCGGCGGCCCGTGCGGCTTTCGAGAGCAGCGGCGTGGGCCGCTCCACCCCAACCAGTGACCAAGTGCCGCAGGAGATATAGGCGAACGAATCCGTCGCGGCGGGCACGGCCGCGACCGCGCTGGCGGTGTCGTGCGAGGGCACCCGGACGATCTCCACGTCGCGGCCTACGCTCGCGCGGACCGGCTCCCGCAACGACCCCAGCGCTGTACCCGGATCGCTGATGGGCTCGAAGATCCCCTCCGGCAGCCCTATTCGACGCAGCAGCGGATAATCCCAGTCCCGGTCCCCGATGTGGTAGAGCCCGGTGGTGGAGACGTTGGTGCGTTCGGCGCCCATCCGCCCGGTGAGCCGGTAACCGAGCAGATCCGGGATCATCAGCAGGTGCTCGGCCGCGGCCAGTCGATGGTCCGGCTCGGCTCGCAGCTGATGAATCGTATTGAACGGCAGGTCGGCCAACCCATTGCGCTGGAACAGCTCTCGCGCGTCCGGCGCATTCCGGCCGGGAAGCGGTGTCCGCAGGTCGCGGTAGTGGTAGGGCAAACCCAGCAGCTCACCGTCAGCACCGATCAGCCCGTAATCCACCGCCCACGCATCGATCCCGGCCGACCGCACCGGACCCGCAGCCGTCAGCCCACGGCAAATCTCCCGATACAACCCACCGATGTCCCAGTGCAAACCATCTGGGAGGCGCAACGGCTCGTTCGCGAATCGATGCACTTCCCGCAGCACGATACGCTCACCCGTCACCTCACCGCGAAGCACACGCCCGTTCGATGCGCCGAGATCGACTGCCGCAAAGGTATTTTCGCCCGAGATAGGCCCTCGTCGACCACTTGCAGGCCTGGTCTCAGCGCCCGGTGAATGATCCCTGTCTCCGACCGGGTCGTCCGTACCGCTCGTGTCGCCAACCGGGCCGCGCTCACCCCCGATGACGCCCTGCGCATTCCAGTTCACCCGGTGCCGGCCCGACCGCACGGCCGGCAGCGGACCGCTCATCGGTGGCGAGGCGAGGCCAGACGAACGACCGAGAGGCTGCGCAGATTTGTGGTGCGGGGCGAAGCTTCCGCCGACAGCATCCGGAATGTTCGTGTCGGCGAGGCGGATCAGCTCACTCATCCCCATACCCCAGTCACCACCGCACAGCCAACACTATCGGCAGGCGATTCCATTTCCGGAGCCGCACACCAGCACTCATTGTCCTCTGAACGACTCTCATCGCTACGCCGACCGTCGACCACCGCGAGGATCGAACCACTCATCGCAGGAAAGCGGCCGCGACGCCGCTGTCGACGGGGATGTGCAAGCCGGTGGTGTGCGAGAGTTCCCCTGCGGTGAGCGCGAATACCGCGTTCGCGACATGTTCGGGCAGCACCTCGCGCTTGAGAATGGTGCGCTGAGCGTAGAAGCTCCCCAGGTCCTTCTCCTCGACCCCGTACACCGCGGCCCGCTGTGCGCCCCAGCCACCGGCGAAGATGCCCGAACCACGCACCACACCATCGGGATTCACTCCGTTGACCCGGATGCCGTGTTCGCCGAGTTCGGCGGCCAACAGACGGACCTGGTGGGCCTGATCGGCCTTGGCCGCACTGTAGGCGATGTTGTTCGGACCGGCGAAGACCGAGTTCTTACTGACGACGTAGACGATGTCCCCTCCCAGCCCCTGGGCGATCATCGCCCGGGCGGCCTCCCGAGCGACCAGGAACGAACCGCGCGCCATGACCGAATGCTGGATGTCCCAGTCGGATTCGGTCGTCTCCAGCAGCGGCTTGGAGATCGACAACCCGGCGTTGTTCACCACCAGGTCCACCCCGCCGAACGCCAGTACGGCCGCCGCGACGGCCTGCCGGACGGCGTCCGGATCGGTCACGTCGACCGTCACCGGCACGGCGACATCCATCGAACCGATCTCGCCCGCCACCCGTTCCGCAGCGGCGCCGTCGCGATCGGCCACCACTACGCACGCACCCTCGGCCGCCAGACGCACCGCGATCGCACGACCGATGCCCGAACCCGCACCGGTCACCACCGCGATCCGGGTGGCCAATGGCTTGGGGTTGGGCATCCGGGCCAGCTTCGCCTCCTCGAGCGCCCAGTATTCGATTCGGAACTTCTCCGACTCCTCGATCGGGGCATACCGCGACACAGCCTCCGCACCACGCATGACGTTGATCGCGTTGCGGTAGAACTCCCCCGCCACCCGGGCGGTCTGCTTGTCGCGTCCGAAACTGAACATCCCGATTCCGGGGACCAGGACGATCGCCGGGTCCGCGCCGCGCATCGCCGGTGAGTCCGGGGTCGCGTGCCGCCGGTAGTAGGCGGCGTAGTCCGCTCGGTAGGCTGCGTGCAATTCCCGCAGTCGCGCGATCACCTCGTCCAGGGGCGCGTCGGCGGCGGTGTCGAGAACTAGCGGGCGAACCTTGGTGCGCAGGAAGTGATCCGGGCACGAAGTACCGAGCGCGGCCAGACGCGGATGCTCGGCGCGGGCCAGAAACTCCAGCACCGGTTCGCTGTCATCGAAGTGCCCGACCTGCGGGCGGTCGGACGAGGCCAGGCCACGAATCACCGGAGCCAGTTCCGCCGCCCGCGCTCGCCGCGAAACAGCATCCAGCGGTGCGTAGTTCGAGACGACAGGGCCGAACGGCTGCGCGCGCCCATGCGCCCCGATGAATTCGGTTGCGGTGCGGATGATCTCGAGAGAATTGGCCTCACATTCAGCGGACGTGTCGCCCCAGGCGGTAATGCCGTGCCCGCCCAGAACGCATCCGATCGACTGCGGATTCGCCCGGCGGATCGCGGCGATGTCCAGGCCCAGTTGAAAACCGGGCCGCCGCCACGGTACCCACGCCACGCGATCACCGAAGCACTCCCTGGTCAGCGCCTCACCGTCGGCGGCGGTGGCCAGCGCGATCCCCGCGTCCGGGTGCAGGTGGTCGACGTGGGCGGCATCCAGGAGACCGTGCATCGCGGTGTCGATACTCGGCGCGGCGCCACCACGACCGTGCAGACAGTAGTCGAACGCGGCGACCATCTCGTCCTCGCGCTCCACGCCCGGATACGTATCGACCATGGCCTGCAACCGATCTCGTCGCAGTACGGCCAGCCCCGACTCGGTCAGCGTGCCCAGATCGCCGCCGGATCCCTTGACCCACACCAGTTCCACCGGCCGACCGGTCACCGGGTCGGTATCGAATCCCTTGGCGGAGGTATTGCCGCCCGCGTAGTTGGTGTTGCGCGGATCCGCGCCCAGCCGGTTGCTGCGTTCGAGCAGCGCGCGCACGGCGCCCTCGGCGGAACGCCCGGTCTCGGCGCTCCCACGCGACGTCTCGGTGGTCACGGTCACGCACCCCAGCCCGCGGCGGCCCCGCCGATGCGTTCGGCGGCGACCTTATCGAAATACCCCGAGCGCCGGAACGCGCCGACCGGATCCGGATCCAGCCCCATATCAGCGCGCAGATCCGCCAGCATCGGGCGCACGTCGGTGTTGTAGGCGTCCATCAGGATCGCGTTGGCGCCCAGCACATCTCCCCCGCGCTGCGCCTCGCTCAACGCCTGCCGGTCGACCAGCAGGGCCTTGGCGGTGGCCTCCTGCACGTTGAGCACCGAACGGATCTGCGCCTGGATCTTCGGCTCGATATTGTGGCACTGATCGAGCATGAAGAGAATTCCGGACGCGGGCGTGACCGCGTCGGCCTCGACGATCTCGTGCATGATCCGGAACAGCTGGAACGGATCGGCCGCGCCCACCATCAGGTCGTCGTCGGCGTAGAAACGGGAATTGAAGTCGAACGCGCCGAGTTTGCCCTCGGCGACCAGGAACGCCACGATGAATTCGATATTCGTATGCGGCGCATGATGTCCGGTGTCCACCACCACCGACGCCTTCGGCCCGAGCTTCAGGGTGTGCGCGTAGGCGGTACCCCAGTCCGGCACGTCGGTGGCGTAGAAGGCGGGCTCGAACAGCTTGTACTCCAGCAGGATTCGCTGATCCTCGCCGAGTTCGGAATACAGCTCGGACAGGGCCTCGCCCAAGCGGCGCTGCCGGTCGGTCAGATGGTCCTGACCGGGATAGTTCAATCCGTCGGCGAACCACAGCTTGAGATGCGTCGACCCGGTCGCGTCCATCACGCGCAGGCATGCCTTCAGATGATCGATCGCCTTGCGCCGCACCGCGGGATCGGGGTGGCAGACGCTGCCCAGCCGATAGTCGTCGTCCTGGAAGGTATTCGAATTGATCACCCCGATCGACACGCCCTGCTCGGCGGCGTACTGCGCGAGCTTGCCGAAATCGTCCACCAGATCCCACGGGATATGCAGCGACACCTTCGGCGCCACGCCGGTGAACCGGTGCACCTGCGCGGCGTCGGCGATCTTCTCGAACGGATCCCGCGGCACACCCTGCTGGGCGAACACCTTGAACCGCGTGCCCGAATTGCCGAACGCCCACGACGGCAGCTCGATCTGTTGTTCGCGCAGTACGGCACGTGGATCGGATAGGTCCGGCATGGGTGTCAGCTCCTGTTGAAACGTTTCATTTCTCGATCGAACTTAACCGCCGCCGCCGTGACGAGTCAAGGTTCCGACAGACTCTTACGCGCCGGTGGACCGGCGAGCGACCAGCTCCGGCATGAACACCACGTGCTGATGCCGGTGTGCGCCGTCGCCGACAGCCTCCTCCAGCAACAGACGCGCGGCGGCGCGGCCGAGTTCCTCGCGGGGCTGACGGATCGAGGACAGCGGGACGGCCGCGGCGCCGGCGAATTCGATGTCGTCGTAACCGATCACGGCCAGATCACCGGGCACCGACAGTCCACGCAACGTCACCGTTTGCAGGACCCCCAGCGCGAGCAGATCGTTCGCGCAGAACACCGCCGTCGGATAGTCGGAACGGTCCAGCAACTCGGCGGCCGCATCCCTACCCTCCTCGAAAGTCAATGCGGCGGTTGGGATGTCGTCCAGGATGGCACCCGCCGCGGTGATCGCCTCGGCCGCCCCGCGGCGACGGTCGGCGACCTGGGTGATCGAGTCCGGACCGCCCAGAAAGCCGATCCGGGTATGCCCCGCGGCGAGCAGATGTTCGGCGGCCAGCCGCCCGCCGAGCACGTCGTCCACCGACACCGAACAACGATCCGGCCGGCCACTACTGCGGTCCACCAGCACGGCGGGCACCCCCTGAGCCGCCAGGGTCCGCAGCGCGTCCTCCCCGTCGCCGTCCACCGGAGTGATCAGCACGCCGCGCACCCGCTGCTCGGCGATCTGCTCCAGATGACGCTGTTCGCGCCGCGGATCGTCCCCGCTGTTGCACAGCACCAGCATCGCGTCGTGCCGCGCGGCCTCCTCCTCCGCGCCGCGTGCGACATCGGTGAAGAAGGGATTGGCGAGATCCAGCACGACCATGGCCAGCGTGCGGCTACGCCCCGCCCGCAACTGCCGCGCCGAATCGTTACGCACATAACCGGTTTCAGCGATAGCCCGCTGCACCCGATCACGCGTGGCGGAGGAGACCTGGTCCGGCCGGTTCAACACATTGCTGACCGTGCCGAGCGACACCCCCGCCCGCCGAGCCACCTCCTTGATACTCACCGCCATCGCACTCCGCCACACTCTCTCTAGGACACGCAAACCCGGCCCACCGAGCCTAACCGCCCCACACGCGACGTCCCCGCCGCCGCCCGCACTTCACCGTGCCTTACATGGATGTAGGTCGGTCGTGGTGGATGCGTTGTCGCTGCGGCTGGTACCGGACGCGTTGCGGGATCTGGTCGAACTGCTGCTGGAGTTCGCTGCGCGTCTGGGGACGGCGGTGTCGCTCAGGTGGACCCGCGGACGGCGCGAACTACCGTGATGTACCTGCTGACCAGCGGTTGTGCGTGACGGATACTGCCACCGTCGTTCCGGGCCCGAACCTCACCGACCGCGGGCTACGACGTCGAAGTAGACGTCGCCGATGAGCATCTCGGCGGAGCGGTTGGTCGTGGGCTGGGCCGACAGGAGCGGCATGCTTTCGGTTGCCGCGGGGTGACGGTTGTCAGCGTTCGAGTGCGGTCGAGCCGGTCCAGCTGGCCAGAAGATCGAGTGTCCGGCGTTCGGGCGAGTCGGGCTCGGGCGAGTAGACGGTGATGCGGAGCCCGGGGTCAGCGGGCAGATCGAGGGCTTCGTAAGGCAGGGCAAGGTCCCCGACGAGCGGGTGGTGGAGCCGCTTCACGCCGGAGCGGTGGAACTTCACGTCGTGCCTGGCCCAACGCTGGGCGAACTCGTCGCTCTTTGTGGAGAGCTCGCCGATCAGGTCGGTCAGGCCCTTGTCTCGCGGCGAGCGGCCGGTCTCGGTGCGCAGGAAGGCGACCGAGTCGTTGGCGGCCTTCTCCCACTCGGGCCAGAAATCGGCGGAACCAGGGTCGAGGAACAGGAACCGCGCGGTGTTGACCGGACCACGCTGCGCGAACAACGGGGAATCGAACACCGGGGCATACAGAGCGCGACCGAGAGAGTTGGCGGCGAGGATGTCGAACCGCCCGTTGCGGATGTAGCCCGGCAGGTCGGTCATCGCGTCGAGCATCCGCAGAATCACCGGTCGGATCCGCCCCGTCGCAGCGGGTGGCCGACGCTCGGACGCAGTGGCCGCGCGGGCCAGGTCGTAGAGGTAGGCCCGCCCGGCATCGTCGAGCTGAAGTGCGTGCGACAAGGAGTCCAGCACCGAGTCCGAGGCGCCGCTCAAGTTCCCGCGCTCGAGGCGGATGTAGTAATCGACGCTCATCCCCGCCAGCAGTGCCACTTCCTCCCGGCGCAACCCGGCCACACGTCGATTACCACCGAAGACCGGCAGCCCCGCCCGCTGAGGCGTGAGGCGGGCGCGACGGGTGCTGAGGAACTCCCGCACCTCGTTGGCCTGCTCGTGCCTCTCGCTGCCGCTCACATCACCACCGTAGGCCGGGCGGCGGCGTGCCGGGAGGTACTGCCGTTACCCGGAAGAGCAGGCACTCCCCCACGCCAAGGGCGGCACGTTAACTGGTTCCGGCGCCCCGGACCGGGACACGACCCCCCGATGCCTCCGCTGAAGGGACGCTCGACGACAAGCAGGCCGAACCCATCTTCCGAGAGGCCGTCGAAGACACATCCACTGCCTGCCTCACCACCCAGCCCCGGCAACCCGGCCCCGAGCCAACCACAAACCTCCCACCCGAAACC
>NZ_JAGPOX010000079.1 GCF_019038435.1 Nocardia alni | reverse complement strand
GGTCGGGTACCGCTGCGTAGGCGACGAAGGAGCAAGCAGCGGTGCCCGACCGACGCGCCCCCAGGGCGCCGAAAACCCGCCGGAGCGAAGCGGAGGCCAAAGACACAGCAGCGAAGCGGAGGCCAAAAATACAGCTACAGGTCGCGGTCGGCGATGATGCCGCTCTGCAACGCGAGCGCCGCCAAGCGAACCCGCTTCTGGTTCTGCGGCAGGTCCTCCACCCCGAACTTCGAGAACAGCGTGCGCAGATGGGTTTTGATGGCGTCCACGCTCAGGAACAGCTCGTCGGCGATCTGCTGGTTCGAGGCGGGCGTGGCGAATTCGGCGTTGTTCTTGTAGGGGCGGCACAGCGCGATCAGCACCGCGCGCTGGGTATCGGTCAGCGAGCGCAGCGTGGGGAACGAGGCGGCGGAGGTACGGGTCGCATCGTCCGATACGCCGCTGAAGTCGTGGAACGAGACCATGGAGGTGCCCATGCGAATCCGGTCTCCGGCAATCAGCCTGCGCCGCCCGGCCAGCCGTTCGCCGTTGACGAAGGTGCCGTTGCGCGACAGGCCGTCGTCCACGATCGTCCACTGCGCGCCCAGATATTCCACCGAGGCGTGCAGACGCGAGACCTCGGCATCCCAGGACAGCGTGAGATCCGCCTGCGGCGAGCGTCCGATGGTGATCCGCTGCCTGTCGGGGCTGAGCATCAACTCCTGCTGACGCCCAGTGTCGTCGGCGAAGCGCAGAAACGACTCGCGTACCTCACTCACCTCGATCCCCTGCCCGTCCGCCTGCGACTGTTCTTGCACAGATTCCATGGTGCCGCGTGCCCGGAGACCGAGCAAGATCGCCGTGAACGAACCCGCCGAACACCGTTCCTCGGTTATATCCGATATGTATGAAAACGCCGCTGCCGTCCGGACGTCGCACGATTCCTCCGGACGGCAGCGGCGAAATGGAACAATCGGTCTTGTTCCACGCGCGCACCACTTACTAGTTGGTGCGGCCGACTTCCTTGTTGTACGCCTCGGTAATGTCGGCCGAGATACGACCGCGGGCCGACACCTTGTGCCCCTTGCGCCGCGCCCATTCACGAATTGCCGCGCTCTGCTCGCGGTCCATCGACACCCGGCTCTTGGGCGCACCAGTGCTCAAACCCGCGGACTTGGTGCGACGCCGGCCACTCACGCGGCGCGCGTTGGCGACCCATGTTTCCAAGCCACCGCGCAGCTTCTCCGCGTTTGCCTGAGACAAGTCGATCTCGTATGAAACACCGTCGATCGCAAACTCGATGGTCTCGTCCGCGTTGGACTCCCCATCGACATCGTCGATCAGGCTAACGGTGACCTTCTTTGCCATGAGATGAACGTCCTCTCGAAATCGTGCGACCCGCATACTAGGCCGATACCCGAGTCGAGAATACCTCTAATTCCGAAATTTCCAAGTCGAGATTCGACAATGAATCCAGAGGCGCTCAGCGAGAGGTCGGACGCACAATTGGGAACAGTATCGTTTCTCGGATTCCGTGACCGGTCAGCGCCATCAGCAACCTGTCGATTCCCATACCGGTACCGGTAGTAGGCGGCATGCCGTGTTCCATCGCCGCGAGGAAGTCCTCGTCCAGCCGCATCGCCTCGTCGTCACCGGCCGCGGCCAAACGGGCCTGATCGATGAACCGCTCCCGCTGAATCACCGGATCAACGAGTTCCGAATAGCCCGTTGCCAACTCGAACCCGCGCACGTAGAGATCCCACTTCTCGGTCACGCCGGGCTTGCTGCGATGCTGCCGGGTCAGCGGCGAGGTCTCCACCGGAAAATCGCGGACGAAAGTCGGCGCGTACAGCTTGTCGCCGTACACGTGCTCCCACAGTTCCTCGACGAGCTTCCCATGGCCATACGCGGTGACCTTGCCCTCGGGAATTTCCAGACCCACCCGCTCGGCCAGCGCCAGCAATTCCGGCACCGTGGTTTCCGGGGTGACCCGCACACCGAGGGAGTCCGACAACGACGGGTACATCTCCACGGTGTTCCACTCACCACCGAGGTCGTATTCGGTGCCGTCGGCCAGGGTGACCACCTGGGTGCCGAAGACCTCCTGCGCCACCTCCTGGATCAATTCACGCATCATCAGCGCGGAATCGTCATAGGTCCCGTACGCCTCGTAGGTTTCCAACATGGCAAACTCCGGCGAATGCGTGGAATCCGCCCCCTCGTTGCGGAAGTTGCGGTTGATCTCGAAGACCTTCTCGATACCGCCGACCACACAGCGCTTGAGGAACAGTTCCGGCGCGATACGCAGGTACAGATCGATATCCAGGGCATTGGAATGAGTGACGAAGGGCCGCGCCGCGGCGCCGCCGTGCAGGGTTTGCAGCATCGGGGTCTCGACTTCCAGAAAACCCCTGCGCTCCAACGCATTTCGCAGCGCCAGCACGGCCTTGACCCGGGTCCGCGCCATGAACCGCGCCTCCGGCCGCACGATCAGATCGACATAACGCTGGCGGACGCGCGATTCCTCGCTCATCTCCTTGTGCGCGACCGGAAGTGGGCGAAGCGCCTTGGCCGCCATCGACCAGGAATCGGCCATGACGCTCAATTCACCGGTGCGCGAAGAGATTACCTCACCGTGCACGAATACGAAGTCGGCAAGGTCGACATCGGTCTTCCAGGCGGCCAGCGCATCGGCCCCGACACCGTTCAGGCTGATCATCGCCTGCAACTTCGTGCCGTCACCGTCCTGCAGGGTGGCGAAACACAGCTTGCCGGTATTGCGGACGTAAATGACGCGCGCGGCCACGCCGACGACCAGCCCCGTCGGGGTATCCGGTTCCAGGTCCGGATAGGCGGCCCGAATTTCCGCGAGGGTATGTGTGCGCGGCACCACTACCGGATAGGGTTGCACGCCCTGCTCGAGCAGCCGTTCCCGCTTCTCCCGGCGAATCCGCATCTGCTCGGGTACGTCGACTTCCGCTGCGGCGGGACGGCTTTGTCCCGCGGGATTCGTGCCCGCGGCCCGGCCGGATGAAGGGGTGTTCGGGGAGCTCACACGCCTACCCTATCGTGTGCGGGAAATGCTTTAACGCACCGGTCGATGTCAATTCTCGACCACCCGCCGACGCCGCGTTATCCGCGACGCGAAACGCGCCGGAAATGCGATAATACGGACACCGGCGCGAAAACGACTGTGCCGCCCGGCTATTCGGGTAAATTACAACGAAACCAAGTCGCCCATCGTGCGCGCGAAGTGCGGTGCGCCCGCCGCCGCCGACAGGAGTCCGGCCGCCTTCAGCGCCTGATATCCGCCGACCAGATCGGTGGCGCGGTGCAATCCCAGCCGCTGCAGGGATGCCGCGGCCAGGCTGGAGGTATAACCCTCGGAGCACACCACGACCCATTCCACGTCGTGGTTCGCGGCCAGCGCCAAGCGCGCGGAACTGGTCGGATCCAGCCGCCACTCCAGCACATTGCGTTCGATCACCAGCGCGCCCGGTAACGTGCCCTCTTTCACCCGCTGCGCCTGCGGTCGAATGTCGACCAGTACCGCACCGCGCTCGACCGCCTGCGGCAATTCGAACGCGTAGATCCGAGTCAACGTCGCGCGTGCCTCGTCGAGCATGCGATCGATCGTCACATGGGTCATTTCACAGGGCCTTCCGGCTGATCGGTGAGTACGGTCCGGCTGCGGCGCAGCGTGCCGTGACCGGTGACCTCGTAATAGGACATGGCTGACAGGGGTGGTGAATACGCGTGCACGGACAGCGTCGGATCCGCCGGGCCCGCGATCGGGCCGGGTGCGCGCACGACGTCGTGCACCCAGCCGAGCGGAAATGCGGCCTGATCTCCGGCCGACAGCGTGCGCCCGCGCAATTCCTTGCCGTTCCAACGGAATTCCGAGAGCGCACCGCTGAGCACGGTGAGCGCGCCCAGCGATCCGGCGTGATCGTGCAGTTCGGTGGATCGGTCCGGCACCCAGCTGATCAGCCAGATGTCGACCTCGTCATCGGCGAGAAGTCTTGTGGCCCATCGCTCTTCGGTGGGCCACAGGCCGCCCTCGGGTAACAGGTGGTCGTATCGACCGGCCAGGACGTCCTCGGCGCCCTCATCGGTCAGGCGCAGCAGATCGGCCGGGCGAAGCCGGGTGGGCAGCGCCGAGGCGACCCCACGCTCGGTGATCTCGGCGGGCAGCCGGGAATTGCGCGGCAGATGCTGCGAGGAAAGGGTGACGGCAGAAGTACGCATGAGGCGAAACTCCAGAAGAAGTGTGGCGGTCGGGGGCAGAGACGAAGCCCCGACAACTGCCGAGGCGAATCAGCCTCGACAACACTCCTGGATGCTCACGCGGTAGGACACGAGCCGAAGTCTAACAGCACCCACGGATCGCGCAACTACCCTGTCGGATACGCCACATCTCCATCGCCACCGATTCCTTCTGCTCGGCGGAACCGCTGATTTCGTACGGTCCGGGTAACTCACCGGGTACGGGCTGAGACGGCCACCGACTTCCCGCCGTCCGCCAACGCTACTGGTGCCGCACGCCAGTCTGGCCTGAGCCGCGGGGAGGCGGGCTGCGACGTTGCTGGTTGCGCTCGTACACCACGCGCAGGCCCTCATGGGTCAGATGTGGTTCGTGGCGGTCGATGGTCTCGGATTCCGGCACGATCAGGGGCGCGTTCGCACCGGTCGCGACCACCGCGACATCGTCACCGGCGAATTCGTCGAACTCGTCGCGGATCCGGTCGACCAGGCCGTCGACCAGGCCCGCGAAGCCGAATATCGCCCCGGCCTGCATACATTCCATGCTGTTCTTGCCGACCACCGACCGCGGCCGGGCCAGCTCTATGCGGCGCAGCGCCGTGCGCGCCACCAGCGCCTCGGTGGAGATCTCCACACCCGGTGCGATGCAGCCGCCCAGGAACTCCCCTTTGGCGGACACCAGATCCACACAGATGGCACTGCCGAAATCGACCACGATCGCCGCGGAGTTGTAGCGGTGATAGGCCGCCAGACAGTTCACGATGCGGTCCGCCCCCACCTCCTTGGGATTGTCGACCAGCAGTGGAATTCCCGTGCGCACGCCCGGCTCGACCAGCACATGCGGCACATGGCTCCAATAGCCGCTCATCATGTCGCGCAACTCGCGCAGCACCGGCGGCACCGTCGAGAGCGCCGCCACCCCGATCACCTGATCGATGCGTTCGCCGATCAGCCCGCGTACCTGCATCGCGAACTCGTCGGCGGTCAGCTGCTGGTTGGTGTGTATGCGCCAGGTCCGCTCCAGCGTGGCGTGGTCACCGCTACCGGAGAACAGCCCGATCTCGATACTGGTGTTGCGCACATCGATGGTCAGCAGCATCGCCCGGCCTCCGTCACGCCGGGGTCAGCGAGCGAGGGGACGTCAGCCCCGATCCCTCGGGTGCGTGCGCCGGGTCGCTGCCGAGGTCCACCTGCCGGTTCTGCTCGTCCACGAAGACCACCCGCGGGGCGTACTCGCGCAGTTCGGCCTCGTCCATCATGCCGTACGCGATCAGGATCACAAGATCGCCCGGATGTACCAGGTGTGCTGCGGCGCCGTTGATTCCGATCACGCCGGAGCCGCGTTGCCCGGCGATGACGTAGGTCTCCAGACGGGCGCCGTTATCGATGTCGACGATGCAGACCTGTTCGCCCTCCAGCAGATCGGCGGCGTCCATCAGGTCCGGATCCACGGTCACCGAGCCGACGTAGTGCAGATCGGCGTGGGTCACCGTGGCGCGGTGAATCTTCGATTTCATCATGGTGCGCAACATGGTTCGTCTTTCCTAACGCAGGGCCGCGGCGGTTTCGGGGGTGGTCGGATGGCCGTCGATGTCGGCGCCGACCGTCACCGCCATGTTGTCGATCAGGCGAGTGGCGCCGACCCGGGCGGCGACGAGCAGGCGGGCGTTGCCGCTGCCCGGAATCGGGCCCAGGTCCGCGCCGCGCAGTTCCAGATAGTCGACCTCGATATCCGGTGCGCCGTCGAGTACGGCGCGCGCGGCGGCCAGCACCCCGTCCGGGCCCAGGCCCGCGGCGTGACGGCCGGCGGTCAGGGCCGCCGAGAGCGTGGTCGCCAGGTCTCGCTGGACCGGATCGAGGTAGCGGTTGCGCGAGGACATGGCCAGGCCGTCGTGCTCGCGGACGGTGGCCACCGGGACGATCCGCACATCGACATTCAGGTCCCGCACCGATTGCCGGATGAGGGTGAGCTGCTGGTAATCCTTCTCGCCGAAGTACGCCTCGTGCGGGCGGGCGATCTGCAGCAGCTTGTTCACCACGGTCAGCATGCCGGCGAAATGCGTCGGCCGGCTCGCCCCTTCGAGTTCCGCGCCGAGCGGCCCCGGCTGCACCATGGTGCGCGGGCCGTCCGGATACATGTCGGCGGCGCTGGGCGCGAACACCAGCTCCACCCCCTCGCCGCGCAGCAGCTCCACGTCGGCGTCGAGGGTGCGCGGGTATTTGTCCAGATCCTCGTTCGCACCGAATTGCAGCGGGTTGACGAAGATCGAGACGATGACGATCTGATTGGTGCGCCGGGCCTGGCGGACCAGGTGCAGATGCCCCTCGTGCAGTGCGCCCATGGTCGGCACCAGCGCCACCGTGCGGCCCACCGAACGCAGGGCGGTGGACACCGCGGTGAGCTTCGCCGGATCGTGCAGGACGGTCAGCTCGCCCGGTACGTACGCGCCACGCAATGAGGTATCGATCATCGGTCGTTCCTTTCCTGTCGCCCGCGATCATCCAGCAAATCGATCAGGGCGGGATTCTTCCCGGCCCGCTCGGCCGTGCGCAGCGATAGCGCGCGATATCCGGCGGCCAGACGTGGGTCGGTGCCGGCCAGCGCGGCCAGGTGCGCGGACACCGCCTCGACGTCACCGCGCGCCACCGGGCCGGTCAGTGCGCCCTGGCCGCGGCGCAGGGCGTTGTCCAACGCCGCCGAGGCCAGCGGGGCGAGCATGCGTTCGGCGAGACCGTTCGGCTCGTCGTCGACCACCTGCTGGCCCAGCAGCCCCGGACCCGCGAGCGCGGCCCGCAGCGCCGCCACCGCGTCGACGATCAGCGTGACCAGGTGGTTGCTGCCGTGTGCGAGTGCGGCGTGGTAGAGCGTGCGGTGCTCCTCCGCCACCCGGACCGGCTCCCCGCCCATCTCGATCACCAGCGACTGCGCGATCGCGTACCCGATCTCGTCGGCCGCGGTGACGCCGAAACAGGCGTTGGCCAGGCGCGCGAGATCCTCGTCGTGACCGGTGAAGGTCATCGCCGGGTGAATGGCCAGCGGCAGCGCGCCCCGCTCGGCCAGCGGCGCGAGCACGCCGATGCCGTTGGCCCCCGAGGTATGCACCACGATCGTGCCGGCCCGTACCGCGCCCGCGGCCGCCAGGCCCGCCACCAGTCCCGCCAGCTCGGTGTCCGGCACGGCCAGAACGAGCAGCTCACTGCGTGCGGCGACCTGCTCGGCCGGCAGTATCTGCGAATCGGGCAGCCGCGTACGCGCGCGATGCAGTGACGCATCCGAGATGGCGGATACGCCGAATACGACGTGACCGGCGCGTTCGAGCGCCGCTCCCAGTGCCGAACCCACGCGTCCCGCCGAGACGATTCCCACCGTCAGCCGTGCGGGCGCAGGATCAGCCCGCGACACAGGCATATCCGAGGCCACCGTTGTCCTCTCGAGAAAGTTCCAGTCCCGCGAATGCGCGGGTACCAGACGTTACGTACCGAGAATAGGACCCGGCTCTCGCCCGGGACAGACCAGGCCCTGGTGAGATTGCTAACTACCGTGCGCCACGCTCGGACTGGAGATTGGCCATGATCTCGGCGACCGAGAGCTTGCGGCCCGGAAAGTCCTCCTCGGACTCCGCACGGCGGCGCCGGCGGGAGGTGGAGGTGGATGTTCCGACCGGCGTGGACTCGGTGTGGACCGGACGTGTGGACGGATCCTCCTGCGCCGGCGACGTCCGCTTGGGTATGGACAGCCAGGAGAAGCGCGAGGACTCGGCGGCTGTGGGCGTCCGCGATTCGGACGGCTCGGCATCCGGCGAATCGGCGTCCGAGGACTCCGCGGCTTCCATGGATTCCAGGGATTCCGAATCCGGCGTGGACGCCTCATCCGGCCCGGCGGCCTCGAACGGCTCGAAGCCGAACGGCGACCACTCGGGATCGGCGCCCGGCACCGGCTCGGCGTCGGCGTCGGCATCGGCGTCGGCGTCGTCGGCCGAGCCACGCGCCTCGTCCGCGTCCAGTGCCGCCAGATCCTCGGCGGTGATCACCGAGGTCTCGGCCGTGACCGGCTCGTCGTCGGGGCTGGCGAAGGCCGGGGGCTCGGGGTGGTCCGGCTCGAAGACCGGGGTCAGTGGATAGCGGGGAATCACCGGCGAACTCCAGGCGTCCCAACCGTCCGTTTCCTCCGGGTTATCGTTCGCCGAGTCGGCGGACGCACCGGGCAACTCCTGCAGGCGGACCGCATCGGCACGCAGGGCGGGACGTTCGACGAGCAGATCGCCGTCGAACAGGCGCTGCAGACTCTCGCGCAGCACGGTCAGCTCGGCGCGCAGCGCGGCCATCTCGCCGGCGTCCGCACCGACCTCCTGGCGCACCCGGGCCTCGATGCCGCGCTCGTATTCGCGCCGCACGGTGACCTCGCGTTCGAGCTGTAACTCGTACACCGTCTGCAGGTCGTGCACCTTCGCTTGGTCGGCCGCGGCCTCGCGGCGGTAGCGGGTAGCGGCAATGGCGCCGATCACCGCGGCCCACAGCGCCGCCACCAGACCGACCCGGACCAATTGCACGCTGCTGCTGAATACCAGGAATGCGCTGGCGACCAGACCGAGCAGAATCAGACTGCCGATGACCAATTTCCCCGCATGATCCCGTCGGCGGCGGGAAGAACTGCTACGGGCGGGCGACACCATGTCCGCAAGGGTAGCCTGCGCCGGGAGTTCCGGTGTGCAGCTTAATCGGTGATTCGAGCGGCTAAGTTAGCTGTTAAGTTGCTGGCTCATCGGGCGGCTCGCTGGGCGCGCGGCAGCAATACTCCAGCCACAGAGCCGCGGCCACCAGCAGCAGGCCCGCGATCAACCCCGTGATGGCGCCCGGTGTGTCGGAGCCCGCGGCGTGCAGCGTCGAGCGCTGCGGCAGCACCCAGATCAGGAATCCCAGCCACACCCCGGCCGCCAGCGATCCCACCTGCGCCGATGCCTTGGCCAGCGCGACCGCCCGCGCGGCGGTGATCGGATGCATATGTTTGGGACCATCGCCGATGCGACGATCGCCCACCCTGGTCCGGATCACGAAGGCCAGGACCGCCTCCAGCGCCGCCACCGGATACAGCGAGGCGCCCGCGATCACCGTGATCGGCGGAAAACTCGAATACGCCCACCGCGTGGCGATCCAGGCGACCACCGCGGCGATCAGCACATTCGCCGCAAGGTCCAGAAGCTTGGTCGGCCGCATCACATTCATGCCAGTGCCTCATTTGCGCCGCCGGCAGCTCCACATGAATGGCGGCGCTTCCGAGGGCCTCCGTGGTGACGCTCCGCTGCCGCCTCCGGCCCGCCGGTACGCACCGCGAATCGTCGAGGTTCGATCACGGCTCCGCCCGGCGCAATGTCAGTTCGGTCAGTCGAACGCCCTCGCGCTCGGCCGGATCCAGCGCGTCCAGCAGGTCGCGCAGCGGGCTCGGCCGTCCCTGCACCTCGAGCGTCGCCTCCGGCTCGATCTCGAACCACGGCGTCAGCACGAAGGCCCGGTTGTGCGCCTGCGGATGCGGCAGCGTCAACGTCGGATCGGTACTGCGGCACACGCGCACACCGTCGGACCGGCGGTCGGCGCACCACACCACATCCACATCGAGAGTCCTCGCACCCCAGCGCACCTCACGCACGCGCTCGGCGGCCTGCTCGAGTTCCTGGCCGCGCAGCAGCCAGTCCCTCGCATCCGCCGACGGATCGTCCACCAGCAGAACCGCATTGAGGTAGTGCTGCTGCGGCACACCACCCCAGGGCGCGGTCGAATACACCGAGGACACTCGAATCAGCCACGGCGCGAAGGCATCCACGACACTGCGCAGATGAGCCAGGCGGTCGCCCAGATTCGACCCGATGGACAGCACCGCCCTGCTCATGACCGCACCTCGCTGACGCTCGGCTCCGTCATGCGCCGGGCGCGCTGTGCCCATGATTCGCTCCGCTGCGCTCCGCTCATGACTTCACCTCGCGGCTGCGTGCGGCGACCACGCGAACGTCGCTGAAGGCGTGGGGAATCGGTGCGGATGGCTTGTGCAGGACGACCTCGGCCGCGGTGACCTTCGGATCGTTCATCACGTCGTCGGCGATCTCCGACACCACCGTCTCGATCAGATTGCGCGGCGGACCCTGCACGATCGCCACCGCCCGCTCGGCCAGCTCACCGTAGTGCACGGTCTCCGAAAGATCATCGGTCGCAGCGGCTTTCGTGAAATCGAGCCACAGCGTGATATCGACGACGAACTCCTGCCCGTCGCGGCGCTCGAAGTCGAAGCAGCCGTGATAGCCGTAGGCGCGCAGCCCCCGCAGTTCGATGCGGTGCTGGTTGGCCTCCGCTTCGCTCCCCCGCTCCGTCAGTCCAGAATCGACCCGGGCCGCGAACTCCGTAGGGTCCTGGCTCTGCTCAGGCTCTGGTCTCATCGCGTGAACGTTCCCTCCGTGGTTCCGGTTCGGTCGACGGCCCGGCCCCAGGCGTCGGTGACGGCGATCGCGTCCAGGGTGGCGCGCACATCATGCACCCGCACACCCCAGGCGCCGCGCTCGGCGGCCAGTGCGGAGATCGTGGCGGTCGCGACCTCCCGACCGTCCGGCGGACGCAGCTGGTCATCCTGCGCCAACAGCGCGCCCAGGAAGCGCTTGCGCGAGGCGCCGATCAGGATCGGCAGGCCCGAGGCGACGTAACGCGGCAGCGCGCCCAGCAGCGCCCAGTTGTGTTCGGCGTTCTTCGCGAAGCCCAGTCCCGGATCCAGCACCAGACGCTCCGGCCGCACCCCGGCCGCGACGGCGTGGTCGACCTGCGTGCGCAGCTCGTCCCAGACCTCCGCGACGACATCGTCGTACCGATCGGCCGGACCGGTGTGCCGGTAGTCCGCGCCCGCGCGCCAGTGCATGAGAATCCACGGAACTTCAGCAGCCGCAACGATTTTCGCCATATCGGGGTCGGCACGACCACCGGAGACGTCGTTCACCATCGCGACACCGGCCTCGATCGCGGCCGCGGCGACCGGCGCCCGCATCGTGTCCACGCTGGTGGGCACGCCCGCCGCCGACAGCTCACGGATCACCGGCACCACCCGCCCCGACTCGGTGGCCGGATCGATCCGCACCGCGCCCGGTCGGGTGGACTCGCCGCCCACGTCGATGATGTCGGCGCCCAGCTCGTACAGCTCGAGCCCGCGCGCCACCGCCAGGCTCGGATCCAGATAGCGGCCGCCATCGGAGAACGAATCGCTGGTCACGTTGACCACGCCCATCACGACGCAGGAACGCGCACCGCGCGGGCGTACGGGCTCATCTCCGAATGTGGCCACCGCGCTCACTTCCGCAGGATGAGATCCAAGGCCTCCGCGCGCGAGGAGGCACTGCTCTGCAACAGACCGCGCACCGCGGAGGTGGTGGTGCTCGCGCCGGGCTTGCGGATACCGCGCATCGCCATGCACAGGTGCTCGGCCTCGATCACCACGATCGCGCCGCGCGGGTCCAGCTTGCGCATCACCGCGTCGGCGATCTGGCTGGTGAGACGCTCCTGCACCTGCGGGCGCTTGGCGTAGAGATCAACCACACGAGCCAGCTTGGACAGACCGGTGACCCGGCCGTGCGTGCCCGGGATGTAGCCGACGTGCGCGACCCCGTGGAAGGACACCAGATGATGTTCGCAGGTGGAGTACATCGGGATGTCGCGCACCAGGACCAGTTCCTGATGCCCCTCGTCGAAGGTGGTGTTCAGCACCGCGTCCGGCTCGGTGTACAGACCCGCGAACATCTCGCGGTACGCGCGCGCGACGCGGGCTGGAGTATCGACCAGCCCCGGGCGGTCCGGATTCTCGCCGACCGCGAGCAGCAGTTCTCGCACGGCAGCCTCGGCCCGTTCCTGATCGAAGCCGCGACCGGTTTCGAGCGCGACCATGCCGTTGGTGATCGCCGTATCGGACATCTCGTCGGACGTCCGGGCCGCCGCGCGGTTGTTGTTGGCCGACACTCGCGGACACCTCCACACAATCTATGGCGCCTGGCGGCGCGGGTCGGGGCACCGGCAAATCTCCGGTACCCCGATCTCGAGCCTAATCACCGAGGGTTAACGGTGACCGTTCGGTCCATCCCATTCGTTGCCTTCGCCCTCGCCCCGGGGCGGATAGCCGTTATCGGGAGAGTCGTTCGGCTGGGTGCCGCCACGCCCGTAGCGCTGACCGCCAGCGGGGGCCCAGCCACCGTTCTCCGTGCCACCGCGTACCGGCTGCTGACCCGTCTCCTCCTGCGGCGGCCAGCCGGGAGCGGACCAACCGGCCGGGGCGCCGTAATCGGGCCGCGAACCGTGCGGATGCGAATACCCCGGGGCCGCCCCGGGCGCCGAATAGCCCGGCTGGCCCGTCGGATATCCGGGCTGGGCCCCATAGCCCGGCTGCGCCCCGCGATAGGCCTCGGGCGGATATCCGTTGGTCGGGACCGGCTGGGCGGCCTGGAGTATCGGGGTCACCGGCTCCTCGGGCCACGGCTCACCGCGCTCGGCGGCCAGCTCCCGAGGCGTCTTCACCGGCGGCCGGTCGGACGGAACGCGATCACCGAAGTCGTTGAACGCGGTGATCCGCGGGCGCTTGTCGACCGTGGCCAGCACCTGTTCCAGATCCTTGCGGTGCAGGGTCTCGCGCTCGAGCAGCGCGGTGGCCAGCGCGTCGAGCTCGTCGCGGTAGTCGTTGAGGATGGCCCACGCCTCGGTGTGCGCGGCCTCGATGAGGTTGCGCACCTCCTCGTCGATCTCGCGGGCGACCTCGTGCGAGTAGTCCGGAGCCGTGCCCATGGACCGTCCCAGGAACGGGTCGCCCTGCTCCTGGCCGTATCGCACCGCGCCCAGGCGCGCGCTCATGCCGTACTCGGTCACCATCCCCCGGGCGATCTTGGTGGCCTGGTCGATATCCGACGACGCGCCGGTGGTCGGCTCGTGGAACACCAGTTCCTCGGCCGCGCGGCCGCCCATCGCCATGACCAGGCGGGCGATCATCTCCGAGCGGGTCATCAGGCCCTTGTCGTCCTCGGGCACTGTCATGGCGTGGCCACCGGTGCGGCCGCGGGCCAGGATGGTGACCTTGTAGACGGGCTCGATATCGGGCATCGCCCAGGCGGCCAGGGTGTGGCCGCCCTCGTGGTAGGCGGTGATCTTCTTCTCGTGCTCGCTGATGATCCGGCTCTTGCGCCGCGGGCCGCCGATGACACGGTCCACCGACTCCTCGAGCTGCGAACCGTTGATCACGTTGCCGTGTTCGCGCGCGGTGAGCAGCGCGGCCTCGTTGATCACGTTGGCCAGGTCCGCGCCGGACATGCCGACGGTGCGCTTGGCCAGACCGTCCAGATCGGCGTCGGGCGCGATCGGCTTGCCCTGTGAGTGCACGCGCAGGATCGCGCGACGACCGGCCAGGTCCGGATTGCTCACCGGGATCTGCCGATCGAAACGACCCGGGCGCAGCAGCGCCGGATCCAGGATGTCGGGCCGGTTGGTGGCCGCGATGATGATGACGCCGGTGCGGTCGCCGAAACCGTCCATCTCGACCAGCAGCTGGTTCAGCGTCTGCTCACGCTCGTCGTGACCGCCGCCCAGGCCCGCGCCGCGCTGGCGGCCGACCGCGTCGATCTCGTCGACGAAGATGATGCAGGGGCTGGCCTGCTTGGCCTGGTCGAACAGGTCGCGCACGCGCGAGGCGCCGACACCGACGAACATCTCGACGAAGTCCGAACCGGAGATGGTGAAGAACGGAACGCCCGCCTCGCCCGCGACCGCGCGGGCCAGCAGGGTCTTACCAGTGCCCGGCGGGCCGTACAGCAGCACGCCCTTCGGAATCTTCGCTCCCAGGGCCTGATAGCGGGCCGGATTCTGGAGGAAGTCCTTGATCTCGTACAGCTCCTCGACCGCCTCGTCGGCGCCCGCCACGTCGGCGAAGGTGGTCTTGGGCATGTCCTTGGACAACTGTTTGGCCTTGGACTTGCCGAAGCCCATCATGCCGCCGCGACCACCGCCCTGCATGCGGGCCATGACGAAGACGAACAGCCCCAGCAGCAGGACCATCGGCAGGACGAACAGCAGCACCTGGGTCAGCCAGCTGTCCTGCTTGACCGTGGTGTTGTACGGCGCGCCGGAATCCTGCACATCCTTGAGGACCTGTGCCGAGACCTCGCTGCCGCCCGGGTACTTCGCGATGATCTGAGTCTGGTTGCTCGTCGCGTCGTTGCCCTTGTTCAGGATGATGCGGAGCTGCTGCTCCTTATCGTCGATCTGAACCTGTTTGACGTTGGCCTTGTCGGCGAGCTGGGTGAGCGCCACCGAGGTATCGACGTTCTTCCAGCCGCGCGTGTCGTTGCTGAAATAGCTGACCAGATAGATCACGAGCAGGATGCCCGCGACTATGGCCAGGTTGCGAAACACTGTCTTGCGGTTCATAGAGCGTCGGCCGGCGGGCCAGTCCTTTCCGGTGATTTCCGGTGTCTTTCGATCGGGCACTGATGCGTCGGGCACTCATGCCTCGAACACTGTCCGCGCCCGGAACGCCTCGCGAAGCGCGTAAGGATGCGGACAAGCCACGTTACCGCGTACGGTCTAGTCGATACATCGCGCAGTTCGGCAGCTAATGCAGTTCGGTAGGTAAACGGTCGGAGCACGCAGGTGGTTCCCGGCCATTACTCGGGTCGACGCCCACGGCATCTATCCAAGTAGCAATAATCATGGCATGCACCACCTATTGTGAGCGACAACACAACCCCGCGGTGTCGACACCGCACTTCAACAGAGCGCAGGGGGTATGGACATAGTCGAGCTACGGACACCCACAGCGATACTGCGCCACGGCGGCGGGCGACTACAGGTCCTGCGGCCGGGCAGCGACGGCGAGCGCGTGCTCGACGTGCCGGTTTCCGATCTGCTGAAGGTGCGTTTGAATCGGCGTGCCGACGACGCGGTGGTCATCGAGATCTATCTCCGGTACCCCAGCCCCGTGCTGACCGGCGTCCCCGCCGACCGCACGCCACTGCCGGTCCTGATCTCCGAACACGACATGCCGACCGCCACGGTGATCGTGGAGCGGATCAACACTCAGATCCTGGCCACCCAGCGCATCGATATGACGGTGCCCGATCTCACGCCTCCCGCCCCGGCCTGGGGCAAGTCCGGGCCCACCCGGGCGGATGTGGATCGCGCGGTGCGGCGCATGGCGCCCAGGCGCGAGACCAAGCCGGCGATCGGCGCGCTGCACCGCATGGTCGGCGCGGACGAATTCACCCTGGAGACCGCCCTGGCCACGGCGCAGGCTCCGAACGGACGCGGGCTGCTGGCGGTCACCACCCGCCGGCTGCTGTTCCTGTCCGTCGGCGCCACCGACCACGCCGCCTACGAGGTTCCGGTGGCGGCGCTGTTGTCGGCGCGCCCCTCCGACCCGCAGGAAGCCACCGACACCCCGGACGACCCGTCCGCCGAATACGGCATCCACGTCTTCGACGGCAACCAGACGATGCGGTTCGCCGGCGCCGACCGCGCCGACACCGATCGCGTCATCGGCGCGCTCAACTTCGCCATCCAGCGTGAGGCCGCCGACGGCGCCATCGCCCCGCCCGACCCGGGCGTGGCCCAGCTGTACTCGGAGTGGGACCTGCTGGTGGAGCGTCACTCCCTCGGCATGGTCGACGATTCCCAGTTCCAGCGCTACGGGCGAGGGATCCTGCGTTCCCTGCCGGATTAGAGGTTTACGCCGTCGTTCCGGCGTGCCTGTCTGGAATCCAGCGCGGGATCCCGGCAACAAGCATGCCGGGATGACGGTTCGGCACGCCTACTCCGGCTGCAGCGAGATCCGCCGCCACGGGCTTGTCTGGCGTTGCCACAGGCGGATCAGCTCCAGGCGGCGGTCCACGCCGCCGGACTTGAGTTCCGCGAGGTCCTCGCAGGCCTGCCAGTAGGTCCAGCCGGTCAGGAAGGCGTCGCCGAACTGGCGCCAGTTGCGGTAGCGGCGCTGGGCCGGTACGAGCGCCCGCATCGCGTACTCCCAGGAGATGTCGGCGTCCAGGTATCCGGCGGTGAACGCCATGCGCGCCACCGCCACGACACGGGCCAGATCCCACGCCTGGATGTCCGAGGGCAGCGGCTGTACCAGATGGTCCACCAGCCCCAGCTTGATCGCCTGGGACCAGATGTCGTAGTCGCGCACCAGCGCCTCGGGGTTGTCCATCCCCCGAAACGCGCCGACCTGACGCAGGAAGGCCCGGTGCCGGTCGGCGCGCTCGCCGAAGCGGTCCCGCTCGGGCGAGTTGATCGCGGCCATCACCAGGGGATGCACCATGGCGTACAGGGGTCCGTGCATCCCCTCCAGCAGTTGCTCCATCGAGGCCATCGCCTCGGCGCCGTCGGTGATGCCCCACGCGCCGGTCAGCGTGTCGATGGCCAGTTCGCGCCGGTCGCCGAGCGGATGCTCGCGCTCGGGACCCAGCAGCAGCGCGTCGTGGAAGGCATCCCAGCGCGCGGAGTAGAACGCGCCCAGCGACAGGGCGCGCAACTCGTCATCGGAGACCTGGGCGCCGGACCAGTGATCGTCCTCGCGGCGATCCAGCTCCTCGTAGGGAAATGTGGTCAACGTCGGCAGGTCGCGGGCAGCCATGACACCGATTGTGTCCCATCGATCTTGCTCTGTGGCGTTATATCCCCCGGTGTTACACCCAGATATCCTGATTCTTCCGCTATCGCACAGGGGTGTCGAGGGCTAATCTCGGCCCCATGTGTAGGAACATCACCGTCCTGCGTGGGCTCGAGCCCCCTGCGACCGAGCAGGAGATCTACGCGGCCGCACAGCAATACGTGCGAAAGGTCGGTGGCCTGACCGGCCTGTCCTCGACGACGAAACCGGCCTTCGACAAGGCGGTCGCGGCCGTCGCCGCGGCGACCACCGCACTGTTGGCCGAACTTCCCGATCGTCGCGTGCCGCCGACCACCGAACCACCGCTGCGCAGACTCGCCAGCACGGACTGACCATGAGGCCGCGGCGGTCCGGCTCGTCCGCCGTGGACGCCGGACCCGGCTGCCACATGTCTGAACAAGCAACGCTCCACATCCGGTGGAGGGTCGAATCCTCCTGCGCGCCGAACCCGGCGGCCACCGGACGGCCAGTCAGGGCCATGGGTTGACCGCTAACGCCGATCGCCGGAGGCGTGATTGTGACACGATCGAGACCCAGGAAACAGATTCCCACGTCACAACAACGCAGCGCCCGGGAGAAACCGACACCATGTCCGATACCGAATCGCGCACCTGGCCCACCGAACTCGTCGTCCGCAATCCGGCCACCGGCCGGGTCGTGGCCGAGGTTGCGGCGCAATCCGCCGAGGAAGTGGCCGCCGCGGTCCGGGATTTACGCCTCCACCAGCACGAATGGGAGGTTATCGGCGCGCGCGGGCGCAAGCGGTGGCTACTGAAATTCCAGGACTGGCTGATCGACAACAACGATCACCTCGCCGACGTCCTGCAGTCCGAGACCGGCAAGCCGCGGGTGGACGCGCTGATCGACCCCAGCTTCGCGGTGGATCTGCTCGGCTACTACGCGCGCCGCGCGGAGCGGTTCCTCGCCGACGAACACCCCGCCCCGCACAGCCCCCTGGCCCGGGTCAAGCGCCTGACGACGGTGTATCGGCCGTATCCGGTGATCGGGGTGATCACGCCGTGGAACTTTCCGCTGGCCATGCCCGCCCTGGACGTGATCCCCGCGCTGGCCGCGGGCGCGGCGGTACTGCTCAAGCCGTCGGAGGTGACGCCCCTGTCGGCACTGGAACTGGCGCGCGGCTGGGCCGAGATCGGTGCGCCACCGGTGCTGACGGTCGTCACCGGAGGCCCGCAGGTCGGCGCGGCCGTAGTGGACAACGTCGACTTCGTGCAGTTCACCGGCTCCACCGCGACCGGTAGGCGGATCGCGACGGCCTGCGCCGAACGCCTGCTGCCGTACAGCATGGAACTGGGCGGCAAGGATCCCGCGATCGTGCTCGCCGACGCCGATATCGACCGTGCCGCATACGGAATCGCATTCGGCGCCCTGTTCAACTCCGGACAGGTGTGCATCTCGGTCGAGCGGATATACGTCGAGGCGCCGGTCTACGACAAGTTCCTGGACAAACTCACCGCGCACGTGCGCGAGCTGCGACAGGGCATCGACGGCCGCAAGCCCGAGCACGACCTGGGCGCCATGGCCAACGACGCGCAGCAGGCCATCGTCACCGAACATGTCCAAGACGCGATAGCCAAGGGCGCCAAGGTGTTGACCGGCGGCCAGGCGACCGGCGTCGGCACCTTCTTCGAACCGACGGTGCTGGTCGAGGTGGACCATTCGATGCTCTGCATGACCGAGGAGACGTTCGGGCCGCTGCTTCCGGTGATGCGGGTGGCCGACGAGACCGAAGCCATCGCGCTGGCCAACGATTCACGCTACGGGCTGTCGGCCTCGGTGTGGACCGGCGATCGGGTGCGCGGGGAACGCATTGCGCGGCAACTGGACGCGGGCGCGGTGAACATCAACGACATGTTCGCCAACCTGTTCAACTTCGCGCTGCCGATGGGCGGTTGGGGGCAATCCGGCGTCGGCGCCCGCTGGGGCGGCGCGGACGGCGTGCGCAAATACTGCCGGGCACAGGCGATCACCACGCCGATCCTCCCGACGCAGCAGAAGGAACCGCTCTGGTTCCCTTACAACACCAACAAACTCGTCGTGGCGCTGAGCGCGATGCGTGCGGCCGGGGCACACGGTCCGCGTCGCCTGGGCGTACTCGACATACTCAACTCCGCCAGAGGTCGCGTCGCCGACCTATAAAGACTTTGGTGTTCCGCCATTCCGGCACATGCCCACCCACGCAAGCACGCGCCAGTTCCTTTCCGTGGGGGTGCGCAGTCAGCCAGAATCCGAAGCCGGACACTCCAACCCACAGCACGCCAAGCCGACAACCCGGCCGAGCAGATCGGGATACCTTCGGCCCGACACGCTCGCTACGCCCGCCCACGCAAGCACGCGCCAGTTCCTTTGCGTAGAGGTACACAGTCAGCCAGTATCCGAAGCTGGACACTCCAACCGACAGCATGCCAAGCCGACAACCCGCTCGAGCAACCCGGAACGCCAACGCAACTATCTGTAAAATCCGCCGCTATGGCAATTGCGGTGTTCGTCGGGCTGTCGACCCTCGATATCGCCTATTCGGTGGCGAGGTATCCCGACGAGGACACCAAGACCCAGGCGCACGATCAGTTCCTGGGTGCGGGCGGTCCCGCGGCGAACGCGGCGGTCACCTTCGCGGCCCTGTCGGGGCGCACACCGGCGCTCGTCACCGCGCTGGGCGAGCATCAGCTGGCCCACGTGATCCGGCACGATCTGGACGAGCACGGCGTGGCCCCGCTGGACGCGACACCCGGGGAGCGGCATCGCCCGCCGGTGTCCTCGATCATCGTGGCGACCGAGGCCGGGACGCGCACCATCGTCTCGCTCGACGGCTCGGCCATCTCCGCACCCTTCGACCCCACCCATGTGCGACCGCTCAACGACGCGGCGATCGTCCTGGTCGACGGGCACTACCCCGAGCTGGCCTTCGGATTCGCGACCGCCGCCCGCGCACGCGGCATTCCGGTGGTGCTGGACGGGGGACGCTGGAAGGATTCACACGCCGGTCTGCTGCCGCTGATCGATATCGCGATCTGCTCGGCCGCCTTCGCCCCGCCGGGCGTCGCGGGCGGGGCCGACGGCCTGTTCGACCATCTGCACGCGCAGGGCGTGCGACACGCGGCGATCACATACGGCGGCAAGCCGATTCGGTATTCGACACCGGACGAGCGCGGCGAGATCGCGGTGGCCGGTGCCGATATGGTCGCGGTCGACACCCTCGGCGCGGGCGACATCATGCACGGCGCGTTCTGCCACTATCACGTTGCGGGACAGTCGTTTCCGCAGGCGCTACGCAGCGCCGCCGGGATCGCGACGCTGGCCTGCTGCCATCTCGGCACGCGCGCCTGGATCGCGGACCTGCCCCGCTGATTTCCGATCCTGCTCACCCGATGCGATAGTTCGGTCCGTCGGCGTACAGCACGAGATCCGCACGTTCCCGGGTTCCGGCGACCAGCTCCGCGTTCATCAAATCGCTCTGCGCCACCTTGGTCTCGGCGTACCGCGCGCTCTTGCCGCCGCGCATGTGCCGGTGCAGCAGACGCTCCGCCAGCACCTCGTGCGGAACATCCAGGTACCAGGTCTCGTCGAGGAATTCACGCACCGCCGACCAGGTCGACGGGCCGAAATCGTCCAGCAGCAGGTAGTTTCCCTCGGTCAGGACGATCGATTGCCGCTCGAACACCACCGAGCCGGGCACGGGCTCGTGCCGCTCGCGATCGTAGATGGGCCACGAAACCGGCTGTCCCAGTGGCGTTTCCCGCAGCCGTCGCAGTCCGGCGAGATAGCCCGCGACATCGAAGGTGTCCGGCTCGCCCTTGCGGGTCAGCGCACCGGCCAGCCGCAGTTCGATATTGCTCAGATGGAATCCGTCCATCGGCGCGACCTCCGCCACCGCCGCACCGGCCAGCGCGTCGAGAGCGTCGCGCAGGGCGGCGGCGAACGTGGACTTCCCGGCGCCGGGCGGTCCCGCGATACCGAGCACGAATCGGCCGCTTCGGGCGCTCGCACGCTCCCACACCCGGGCTGCCAGCGTCTCCAGCGAGATCTCGGTATCGTTGCGGACCATTCCGCCGACCCTAGCCGCCCGCGGATCACGGGCGCACGGACGCTCGGCCGTCTGTGTGCTCGCTCACCTGCTGTGTCCCCCGTCGACACCGTCGACGCACCATCCCCGCAGGGCCCGCACATCCGCCTCGAGCAACCGAAACAGCCAATAGGTCAGCACGAAGGCCGCGATACCGCCCACGCTGAGCACCCGCAGCGCCACGATCACCTGCGCCAGCTGCCAGGTCGGCACGAAGGTGACGCTGACAACACCGACCAGCGGAACCGCGGCCGCCACCGCCAGATATACCGTGCTGCGCCGCTGCAGTCGCTGCAGTTGCCGACCGTCCGAGGGCCCGGCGCCGCCCATCACGAGCAGCTGTGGATACACCGACCGCACCACGTACACCGAGACCAGGAAGAATGGATAGGCCAGCGCGATCGCCGCACAGACCGCCTGCGCGGCGTAGAACTGCAGCACGCCGTGCGACGGCAGCACCACGCCGGACCACATCAACGCCGACGGCCACACGATCCCGGCCACCAGCCACAGCACGAAGGGCACCCACACCAGACGGTCCGCGATCGTGAGCGTCTGCGCCCGCAGCCGTGCCGGATCGGCGATGAACTCCCGCGACGGACCGGCGCGCGCGAGCCGGTACGCGGCCACGAAGGGCCCACGGCACAGCACCAGAATCAGAACACCCGCCACGGTGAACGTGGCCACGTTGTTGATCGCGACCACGGTGGCGAACCGCGCCTGAGCAGCCGCCGAGAGCCCATCGATGATCAGCACCTTGTTCAACCGGATGTTGTAGAGGCTGGCCAGCAGGTTCGGCAGCGCGACACAGATCACCGCGATCGGCGCCAGCCAGCCCCTGGTTCGGCGTCGCGGACTGTTCGGCGGCGGATCGACCAGGTCGCGGGCGCGCGGATCCAGGCACAGTTCCAGCTGACCGGCCAGATCCGCGCCGGACCGGCGGCGGCGCGCCGGATCCGGGTCCAGGCACTCGAGCAGCACGCGTCGCAGCGTGGCCGGAGTATCCGGCGGCAGCCGTGCTATCGCGCCGGCGCCGACACCGGCCCGGCGCCGGCGAAGCAGTAGCGCGACCGCTTCATCGCGGCCGGCGTCATCCGAGACTGCGGGCGTATCGTCGAATGGGTTTGTGCCCGTGAGTATTTCCCAGAGCAGTACGGCCAGGGAATAGATGTCGCCGCGCGCGTCCGGCTCGGGCGCGTCGGGATCGTGCAATGCGGCCAGCTGCTCCGGCGACCAGTAGGACCATCGAATACGTTGTGCCGCAGCAGTGTTCGGACTCCTCAGCGAGAAATCGGCCAGCTGGGGAACACCCTCCGCGGTGAACAGCACATTCGAGGGCTGAATGGCGCGATGTGCGAGCCCCTGATGGTCGGCGTAATCCAGCGCCGTCGCCAGTCGGCGTCCCAGCCATGCCACGGCCTCCGGCCACGACAGGGCCGAGAGCTCCGCCCGCACACTCGAATCCGCCAGGCGAATCTCCCCCTTGGCGGCCATGGCCGCATCCACCGACCGCAGCAGCAGCGATCCGTCGAGCGTTGTCGCGGTGCGCCGCAGGCGGATCAGGTCGTCGCCGCTGCCGCCCGGCATGTACTGCATGTACTGCAACCGCAGAATCTGCCGCGCGCGCGCCGGGACCAGCCGCTGGTCGAATACCCGCACGATGTACCGATGATCCAGCTGCGCGACGGTGTGCGCGTCGTGCCCGGCGCCCACCTCGACCCGGACCGCGACCAGCCGCTGCATCGAACGCTGCCGTGCGAGAAACACTTTCGCGGACTCGTCACCGCCGAGCACGGTGAGCAGGTCGAAATCGTCCAGTGTCGCGCCGATCTCGACATCGGCGGGCAGGATGCCGACCGCCGCGGGGTCGGCCGGATCACCCTCGGCGGGCGGCGGGTCGTCCCGGCCGTTCAGCAGCGTTCGCAGCCGCACAGCCAGTTCCGGGAACTCCGGGGCGTACTCACCGACGAACTCCGACACCGCGATCCGCCGATACTGTTGCCGCACCGCGTATTCCTCGCAGACCAGCTCGACGAACCGCGGTCCGCCGGCCAGTTCGGGGAACTCGCGCGCATAGTCCACCATCCGCCTGCCCGGGGCCCCGGGGCGCTGCCAGCGCTGGCGCATGTCGATGCGAACCAGATCGGCGAGCACCGAGAGCCGCACCGCGCTGCCATCGGGAACGTAGTGCGACAGCCGTGGCGGTTCGGCCCGCGTCCCGCGCAGGCTGGCCTCCCAATCGGCGGCGAACCGCGCGACGGATTCCGTCGCCGCGTCGCTCACCTCCGGCCCGCCCCCGTGGGCTCCACCACACGCTCCAGTGCGCGCAGATCCTGCTCGAGCGCCCGGAACATGATGTAGGCGATCAGGAACGCGATGATCGCGCCGACGCACAACACCCGCACGACCTCGATGACGCCCGGAATATCCTGCGGCGGTAGAAATGTCACCCCGGCTACGGCAAGCAGCGGCACGGAGGCGACCACGGCCAGATAGGTGGTGCTGCGGCGCGCGAGGCGCCGCAGCGCGCGTGCCTCGCGCGCACCGAAGTCGCCGTGCCGCAGGAAAATCGGATAGATGCACCGCATCATGTAGAAGGTCACCAGGAAGAACGGATAGGCCACCGCCATCGCGCCGCACACCAGCATCGAGAACAGGAAGTGCACCAGCACCTGCGGGGTGACCTCACCGGTCTCCAGCTCGATGATGATCGGGAAGGTGATCGCCGCCAGTCCCCACAGCGAAAAGACCACCACCACAGTGCGATCCCCCAGCAGCAGGGTCGCGGATCGGGCCTGCGCCAGGGTCGCCGACGTGTAGGCGCGTCCTCGGTGCAGGCCGTACGGCACGGCGATCACCCGTCGTGACAGATAGATCAGCACCATCATGCCCACGGGGAAGAACACGCCGTTCACCACGCCGGTCACCACCATGAAGGTGTGCTGGGCGGATCCGTCGAGCCGGTCGATGATCAGCGAGCGGTTGTTCTGGATGTTGAACAGCGACGCGATCACATTCGGCACCCCGATGGCCAGCGCGACCACCACCACGCGCCACGCCCGCAGCCGCAGCCGCCAACTGCCCGCGGGCGGATCGACCAGATCCCGGGCCCGCTGATCCAGGCAGAGTTCCAGCTGCTGGGCCAGATCCGTGCCGTTGGCCCAGCGGCGTTCCCGGTCGGGTTCCAGGCACCGCAGCAGCACCCGCCGCAGCGCGGCCGGGCAATCGGGCGGCAATCGCTGCAGGGCCGGATCGTCCACTCCGGACCGGCGCAGCGCCAGCATCTCGGACAGGGTGGTCGTGTCACCGCGATCGTCGGAAGCGCTCGCATCGGCGAACGGCTTCGCGCCGGTGAGCAATTCCCACAGCACCACGCCGAGGGAGTAGATATCCGCGCGAGTGTCCAGGTCCGCGGCGGTGCGCTGGTAATCGGGGTGGCAGGCCTCGAGCTGTTCGGGCGACATGTACGACAGCGAGCCGCCGAAGTAGGCGACCGGGCTGTCGTCCAGCAGCGCACTGCTGAAACTGATGTTGAAATCGGCCAGTTTCGGCACTGCCTCGGCGGTGAGCAGCACATTGGCGGGTTTCACGTCCCGATGCAGCACGCCGTGCGCATCGGCGTAGGACAGCGCCTCGGCCAGCCGCCGCCCCAGCCACGCCACCGTTTCCGGCCACGACAGCCCCGCGACCTGGGCGCGCACGCTCGAGTCGGACGGCCGGATCTCGCCCTTCTCCTCCATCGCCGCGTCGACCGCGTCCAGCAGCAGTTGCCCGCTGCGCTGGTCGGGCGGTGTGGCGCGCACCCAGCGCAGCACGCTCAGCAGCGTCCCGCCCGGCAGAAATTGCATGTACAGCAGCCGAAGCCGGCGCACCCCCGCCTGATATCGGTCCTCGGGATCCTCCAGCAGCCGTTGATCGAATACCCGCACGATGTAGTCGTGGTCGAGCTGGGCCAGCGTCTGTGGCTCGGTACCCCGGTCGGCGGAGATCTTGACCGCTACCAGACGTTGCAGGGTGCGCTGACGGGCCAGGAACACGCGCGCGAACGCGCCGCTGCCCAGCCCGGTGAGCAGATCGAAATCGTCGACGCGCTGGCCGATCTGGAATCTGTCCAGCCCGTCGGCCGGGGCCGGGTCCGCCATGAAGTCCGCGGTCGTGCGGGTCGGATCACCCAGCCAGGCGGCGGATGCCGTGTCGGTGAGCCCGGCCGCGCCGGCGGTGGTCTCGAATCCGCCGCGCCGGGTGCTCTGATCCTCGTCGTCGGCATTGAGCAGCTCGCGCAGTTCGGCCGCCTGCTCCGGATACTCGCGCAGACAGTCCCGGGGATCCACTCGGTCGCCGCTGTGGCGGCGGATGACGAACTCCTCGTACACCAGCCCGGCCGGAATGGCTGTCGGCGCCAGTTCCGGGAATTCGGCGCAGTAGTCGCGCAGCCGCTTGGGCGGCTGGACCGCGGTGGCATCCGGGCGGGCGGGACGACGTAGCCAGCGGTGCCGTAGATCGACCCGGATCAGCTCGACCAGCGCACCCAACCGCAGCGTCTGCGCGTCGGGTAGGTAGTCGGCGATCTCCGGTGGACGGCCCGAACTCTGCCAGGCCGCCGCGAACTCGGCGACAGCACCGAATTCCGTTCCGGCCACTGGCTGCTCGAACCGGCCACCGGAGCCGGGACTGTCACTCATCCACACACCTCACGCCCGGTCACGTCGGAAGATTGCGCCACACCCGACACCATCATCCCCCGATCGATGCCTAAATGATAATTTTCGCATCAGCACCGAATCAGCCCATTTCGACCACGACGCGACAGGGGCTTGACAGTATGCAGAACGAGGGCGCCGCCCTAGCCGACGCGATGACGACCACCGCCACCGGCGCCGCTCAGGAGGTATCGGTGAGCGAGCGCAGCGAGCGACCAGAAGACACAGCCGAGCCCTCGCTCGTGCCGGAGCGCAGCGGAGGCAAGAGCGAGCGCAGCGAGCGATCAGAAGACACAGCCGAGCCCTCGCTCGTGCCGGAGCGCAGCGGAGGCAAGAGCGAGCGCAGCGAGCGACCAGAAGACACAGCCGATCACGACACCAATCCCCCGCCGGACCTGCGCACGGCGACGGCCATCGCGGCCGCGGTGCGCGACGGCGCCGTTCGCCCCGAACGGATCGCCGAGGCCGCCCTGGAAAGAATTCGCCTCGGCGATCCGAAGGTGAACGCATTCAGCCTCGTTCGCGCCGAACAGGCCGTCGCGGAGGCCCGGGCGCTGGCCGAGCGTCCGGACCTGGACGCGCTGGCGCTGGCCGGTGTGCCGATCGCGGTGAAGAACAACATCGACGTCACGGGAGAGGTGACCCGGGGCGGCTCGCTGGCCGGTGACGAGCGCCCAGCGAGCGCCGACCATCCCGTGGTGCGGCGGTTGCGCGCGGCGGGCGCGGTGGTCGTCGGGCTCACCGAACTCCCGGAGTTCGGCCTGTTCGGCACCACCGACACCCCGGCGCGAATCACCCGCTCGCCCTGGAACACTCGCTACAGCGCGGGCGGCTCCTCCGGCGGGTCGGGCGCGGCGGTCGGCGCGGGTCTGGTGCCGGTGGCGCACGGCAACGACGGTATGGGTTCGATCCGCATCCCCGCCGCGGCGTGCGGCGTATTCGGCGTCAAGCCCGGCCGGGGGATGGTCCCGGCCGAGGTCGGCCTCGACTCCTGGGGCGGCCTGGCCGAGAACGGCGTCCTGGCCACCACGGTCGCCGATGCCGCGCTGGTGCTGTCGGTCCTGGCCGATCAACCCACCCTCGCCGATCTGGAGTCGCCGGCCGGACTTCGGATCGCACTGGCCGTCGGCGCGCCCTCGCCCCTGATGCGGGCCGACGAGCACTGGTCGCGGGCGGCCTCCGACGCCGCCCACGTCGCGCGGGAGGCCGGGCACACCGTGCGCGAGGCCGAGCTGCCGTACGCCGGCGCGACCACCGCTCTGACGTTGCGCTGGGTCTCCAACGCCGCGCGCGAGGCCGACGCCGTCGCGCATCCGGAGCGACTACAGCGGCGCACCCGCACACATATCGCCCTGGGCCGCGCGGTGTTGCGCGCGGGACTGGTCCGGCCGAGCCAGGTCGATCGCATCGAGGCCCGGCTGCTGGAGTTCTTCGACCAGCACGATGTCGTGATAACGCCCACCCTGGCCACCCCGCCGCCGCGAGCGGTGGCCTGGCACAGCCGCGGCTGGCTGGCGAATGTCGTGACGAACGCACGGTATTCGCCGTTCACCCCGCTGTGGAATCTGGTCGGCTGGCCCGCGGTGAGCGTGCCGATGGGACTGCATCCGCGCACCGGCACCCCCGTGGCCGCGCAGCTGGCCGGACCGCCCCGCAGCGAATCGACCCTGCTGCGCCTGGCCGCGCAGCTCGAGTCGGCTCACCCCTGGCGACGCACCGCGCCCTGATCCCGCAGCCGCGCTCGAGCAACTCGGGGCGCCGGCGGAGCGACGCGGTCAGTCTGCCGCCGCAGCGGCCACGGCGGCGACGGGGCCGTCGGCGCCGAAGCCGCCGGACAGCACCCGGTTCGCGAAGTCGAGGATGGTGGCGCGGTCGTCGTCGGCGCGCCAGGCCACGGCCAGCTCGCACGGCGGCAGGCCGGAGACCGGGCGCGCGGTCAGGCCCGGCCAGCGGTACATCGGCACATTGCTCTCGGCCAGCAGGCATACGCCGAGGCCGAGGCTGACCGCCTCGAGGCGCTCCTCCGCGGTCGCGGCGTCGCCGCCGATCTTCGGCTGGCGTCCCGCACGCGCGTCGTTGCCCAGCCAGAAGTCGCGGGCCGCGCCCGCCTCCGGCGGCATCGCGACGAACGGCTGGTCGGCCAGCTGGGCGAAGTCGATGACCTCGTGCTCGGCCAGCGCGTGGTTCTCCGGCAGCAGCACCCAGCGCGACTCGCTGCGCAACACCTGCCATCGATAGCGGCCCACATCCGGCACCGGCAGCCACATCAGCGCCAGATCCGCCTGACGTCCGGCCAGCCCGCTGGACGGGTCGGTCCAGGAGGCCGAGTGCAGTGCGAGCCGATGCCCGCTGGCGCTCTCCAGATCCGCGACCAGGCCGCGCCCGATCGAGCTCTGGATGCCGATGCGCAGGACCTCACCCGCCTCCTGCAGCGCGACGTTGGTGACCTCCCACAGCTCGAGGATCTTGCGAGCCCCCTCGAGCAGTTCCTTACCCGCCACGGTCAGGGCCACGCTGCGCTGGTTCCTGTCGAACAGCACCACATCGAGCTGACGCTCGAGCTGGCGGATCTGCCGCGACAGGGTGGGTTGGGCGATGTGCAGCCGCTGAGCGGCATTGGTGAAGTGCAGTTCCTCAGCGACGGCGACGAAATACCGCAGGTCGCGCAAATGCGGGTCCATAGCACCTTGCTATCAGAATCGATGGTGAAAATCCAGCGGTATCAAGGCCCACAGTCTTGATTGTGGGCAAGAAACAGCCAGCAGGTTTGTTAAGGACAGCATATTGCCTAACCAAAACGGCCGCGCACGCGCCTCCGCGAATTTCCGGAAACCCCCCACGACCCCGCCGAATCGAGTATTCAGCCGACAATAAAGAAGATCGACCAGCAGTAACGGCGATCACCACGAACCGCAACCCTCCACACAGCAGGGTTGCGCACCCCCGATCGCCGTGCCAGCAACAACGGCTCGGCCCGGTCGGACGGGCCGTGTTATAAAACTGTGATTTTAGTCACACTTAGTCAAGCACTGTAAACCTTGGGATCCAGCGTGCCGATGTAGGGCAGATCCCGGTAGCGCTCGGCGTAGTCCAATCCGTAGCCCACGACGAATTCGTTGGGTATGTCGAAACCGACGTGCGCGACCTCCACCTGGGTCCGCAGCGCGTCGGGCTTGCGCAGCAGCGTCACCACCTCGAGCGAGGCCGGATTGCGGCTGGACAGGTTCCGCTTGAGCCAGGACAGGGTCAGGCCCGAATCGATGATGTCCTCGACGATCAGCACATTGCGTCCGGCGATGTCCTTGTCCAGATCCTTGAGGATGCGCACCACACCCGAGGAGGAGGTGGACGAGCCGTACGAGGAGACGGCCATGAATTCCATCTGAGTCGGAATCGGCAGGGCCTGCGCCAGGTCGGTCATGAAGAAGATCGCGCCTTTGAGGACGCCGACCAGGAGCAAGTCCCCCTCCGGACGAAGTGGGGCGGCGGTCCCATCGGACTCGGGTACATCCGTCGAATATCTTTTGGCGATGATTTCGGCCAGTTCACCGACCTTCGCTTGGATCTGTTCCTGGGTGATCAATACCGACGCGATGTCGTCCCCATACACGTGCGTGGGTTCCCTTCGGTGATGATCCGGCGATGATCCCGATCGCCGGATCAATGTGGTGTAAACGCCAGCGTCAGCTTCCCATGTTCGCGTTTGGCAACCAACCTCGTCCCCGGCTTCGCACCGCCCACGGCCACCCCGCCCTGGCCCCGCCAGTTCGTGACCAACGCGTCGACCGCGCGTAAATGCTTGTCCGTCAATGCTTTTGCGCCCGCGGCCAGCAGCCAGGACCGGATGGCGCGTCGGCGCAGCGCCACCGGCGCAGTGGCGAGGGTCTCTATCGAGAGTGATCCGGCATCACTCGCGGCGTTCAGCAACTTTTCAGCAAGCTCATCGAGGACGGCGCCGTCCTCGCGCAGTTGCTCGGCCGTCCGGGCCAGCGCCGGGGCGACACCGCCGCCGAGCACCCGTTCCAACAACGGCAGCACCTCGGTGCGCAGACGCACCCGCGTGAACTCGGGCGAGGCGTTGTGCGGATCCTCGTGCGGGGTCAGGCTCAGGTCGGCGCACAGCTCCCGGGTCGCGGCCCGGCGCACACCCAACAGCGGACGGCCCCACGGATCGGCGAAATCGGCCATACCGCGGATCGAGCGCGCGCCCGATCCGCGCGCGAGCCCCAGCAGCACCGTCTCGGCCTGATCGTCGAGGGTATGGCCGAGCAGCACGGGCAGGCCGCCGCGCGCCGCATCGAGCGCGGCGTATCGAGCACTGCGGGCGGCCGCCTCGAGACCGCCCTCGCCGGTCACCTCGACCGTGAGCACCCGCGCCGACCGGCACCCCAGCCCCAGCGCGATATCGGCCGCCGCGGCGGCCACGGCCTGCGACCCCGCCTGCAGCGCGTGGTCCACGATCAGCGCGTCGACCACCTCGGCCTCCGCGACGGCCGCCGCCGTCAGGGCCAGCGAATCCGCACCCCCGGAGAGGCCCACGGCAACGACACCGTTCGGCGCGTAGCGCCCCAGCCAATCGCGCACGGCATGTCGCAGTTCCAGCGCCGCCGGGGTCTGCGGGAGCGGCCGTACCCTGTCACCGCCCGGCGCCGCCATGCCTCAGCCCAGCACCCGGGCGATCCAGCGCCCCGGCTCGGCGATCTCATCGGTGCGCGGCAGGGTCTCGGCATCGGTCCACACCGTGTTGAAACGCGCCATGCCGACCCGGCCGACCACCTCGTCCACGAACGCCTTGCCACGCACGTACTGGGCGACCTTGGCGTCCACCCCGAGCAGCGCGCGCAGCAGCCGCTGCAGCGGATTCGCTGGACGGCGACGGCGCTGATCGAAGGCCTGCCGGATCTGCTCCACCGTCGGAATCACCGCCGGACCGGCCGCGTCCATCACATGGTCGGCGTGCCCCTCCAGCAGCGTGCCGAGCATCAGCAGCCGATCCAATGCCTCGCGCTGCGCCGGGGCCTGGGTGGCACGCAGCAGGCCGAGCACGCCGCGGTCGGCCGGATCCGCGCTCGCATCGCCGGACCGGCGCTCGCGCACCTCGTCCATCAGGCGCGAGAGCATCTCGGTGAGCGGCTCGTCGCCGACGTCACCGAGGACCTCGACATTGTGCTTCATATAGTCGCCGAGCCAGGGCGCCGAGGAGAACTGCACCCGGTGGGTCACCTCGTGCAGGCACACCCACAGCCGGAAGTCGGCGGGCGAGGAGACGCCCAGGGCGCGCTCCACCATGACGATATTCGGCGCGACCAGCAGCAGCGTGCCGTCCGGGCCGCTGAACGGGTCGTACTGGCCCAGGATGGCCGTGGACAGGAAGGCCAGCATCGCACCCGCCTGCAGCCCGGCCGGCTTACCCCGCAGCCGACCGCCCTCGCCGGCACCGACGCCTGTCAGCTCGGTCATCGACGCGGCGGCCGCGTGGATCCAGCCCGGCCGGTCCACGATCCTGGCCTCCGGTATCGCACCGTCGTCCGCGAGCAGGCTCACCTCCCGCACCGGGCCCTCCGCGCGCGCGGAGACCTCGGCCAGCTCCGCGACGACCTGTTCGGCCGAATATCGCGACGTCCGGGGTCCAGCCGGGACAAGAGCCGCGCCGGCACGGGCGGCCAGCTGCCAGTCGATCGCGCCGGCCAACGTCGAATGCTTGGGTTTGCGAATCAGCTCACCCGTCGCGGCATCGACCAGGACCTGCTCGGCTTGTTCTTCGGAACCGGTCATCTCATCCACCCGTCAGGAGCATCCACAGTTACGCAGCGTCGCGACAACGGCATCCAGCGCCAGCCGGCTCGGATCCGTCGACCCACCGTTCGACATCAGCGCGAAGGTCAACACCCGGCCGTCGTCATCCAGGACATACCCGGCCAACGCGCTGGAAACCGACAGAGTTCCGGTCTTGGCCCGCACCCATCCCGCGGCGACCTTGTCACGCGGGGTCGTGTAGCGGTAGGCCAGCGAGCCGGTACCCGCCCCGACCGGCAGATAGTCCAGCAGCGGCGCGAGCGGATTGCCCGTACTCGCCGAGGTGGCGCCGACCGTGGCGCTCTCGGTAGTGTTCTGGCCGGCGCCCTGTGGTCCGGCCGCCGCCTCGGCGATGATCTTGTTCAGCAGCCGGGCCGGGATGCGGTCGTCGGTGGACAGCCCGCTCGTGTCGTGCAGCACCACCCCGGAGGTATCGAATCCGGCCGCGTTCAACGCCGTCAGCACGGCCTGCGCGGCGCCGGCGAAGGACGGCTGGGCGCCGGTGGCCGCCGCGACCTCGCGGCCGATCGACTCGGCGACCACGTCGTCGGAGTCCGTCATCATCTGCGTCAGCCGCTCCCACAGCGGTGCGGACTGCACCTGCGCGACCGGTGTGGCGTCGGCCGGGGCCTTGCCCACGTGCACCTTGGCCGGATCCATCCCCAACTGCTGGGCCAGCCGCCGTCCGACGTCCAGCGCCGGAGTCGGGGTGCGCGGTGCGTATTCGGCCGAACCCAGGCGTCCGCCCTCGAGCATGACCGGTTCGATCGGCGCCCAGGAACCACCCGCGATATCGGCGGGGTCCCAGCCCGGCGCCTGCGTCGGACCGGTGTAGGCGGAGTTGTCCACCACGATGCTGCCGAAGGTGCGGCCGGTGGCGCGGATCCGCGAGACCAGATCGGACAGTTTCGGGCCGTCGGGGTAATACCCCTTGCCGTCGGGGTTCGCGGTCAGGGTCGGATCGCCGCCGCCGATCAGGACGAGTTCGTTCTCCTCCGGTGCGGCCACCACGCGGGTGGTGACGCGATGATCGGCGGGCAGCACCAGCAGCGCGGCCGCCGAGGTGAGGATCTTGGTGGTCGAGGCGGGGATGACCGGCTTGTCCTGGCCGGAACTCCACAGCGCGGCGCCGGTCGCGGCGTCGGTCACCACACCGCTGAACGCACCCAGATCCGGGCTGGCGATCACCGGGGCGAGCGCCGAGGTCAGGCCCTGACTGCTGGGTTCGGGAGCATTCGGAGAAGCCGCGGCCACCTGGGGCGAGGGCGCGACCGGAGCGGGCGCCGCGGTGATCTTCAGCCCGTGGTGCCGGAATTCCTCGGTCCACGGCTTGAACCTGACCGCCGCCGCCGCGGCTACCGCCACGACCACGACGAGGCCGACGCTCACACCGATCCACAGACCCCGGTGTCTGCCACGACGGTTTCTCCTGTTATTTCGCCCTGCCACCTGACCGTAGTCTCCCTCTCGAGCCCTGCGACACCGCTGTATCGCGTCCCTGCCGCACCGGTGCGCCCACCGACCACACTATCCTCACTTCGCCGGCGTTCCGCCGAACGAACTGGCGAGTCGAGCCTGCCCCGAGTACGAACACGAGCATCAGACGAAGGAGTTGACGTGGAGTTCGACGTCACCATCGAGATCCCCAAGGGCCAGCGCAACAAGTACGAGGTCGACCACGAGACCGGACGGGTGCGGCTGGACCGCTACCTTTACACCCCGATGGTCTACCCGGCCGATTACGGCTACGTCGAGAACAGCCTCGGCTCGGACGGCGATCCGCTGGACTGCCTGGTGCTGCTTCCCGAATCGGTCTACCCCGGTGTGATCGTGGAGGCCCGTCCGGTGGGCGTGCTCATCATGAGCGACGAGGCCGGCGGCGACGAGAAGATCGTCGCGGTGCCCGCCGGTGACAAGCGCTGGGACCACATCCAGGACGTCACCGACATCCCGGAGTTCGACCGCAAGGCCATCGAGCACTTCTTCGAGCACTACAAGGATCTCGAGCCCGGCAAGTGGGTCAAGGTCGACGGGTGGGGCGACAGGGCCAAGGCCGAGACCCTCGTCGACGAGGCCTTCGC
The DNA here is from genome assembly GCF_019038435.1 of Nocardia alni. Taxonomy (GTDB): domain Bacteria; phylum Actinomycetota; class Actinomycetes; order Mycobacteriales; family Mycobacteriaceae; genus Nocardia; species Nocardia alni. Next base: position 9,327 of record NZ_JAGPOX010000079.1, on the reverse strand, counting down.
GCGTCTGAAGGAGCAGGGCGGGCACTGATGACCACCCCTGGCCCGGTGGGAGATCTCCCACCGGGCGTCGGCGGGTGAGTTCAGCGTCCCTTGTAGTCCGGCGAGCGCTTCTCGAAGACCGCCTGCATGGCCTCGGTGAGATCCTCCGAGGGCAGGAATGCCGCGTTCCACGCCGAGACGTAGCGCAGCCCGTCGGCGACCCGGCCGGCCCGGGGCTGGTCCAGCACATCCTTGATGCCCTGCACCACCAGCGGCGGATTCGCCGCGATATCCGCCGCCAACTCGTGCGCGGCAGCCAGGACCGCGTCCTGATCCGGGTGGACGTCGTTGACCAGACCGATCTTTTCGGCGCGGGCGGCGTCGATATCCTTCGCGCTGAACGCGAGTTCGCGCAGATGCCCGTCGCCGATGATGCCTGGCAGCCGGTGCAGCGAGCCGATATCCGCGACGATGGCAACCTTCGCCTCGCGCAGGCTGAATTTCGCGTCGGCGCTGGCCAGCCGGATATCGGCGGCGGCGATCAGATCCAGTCCACCACCGATGCACCAGCCGCTGACCGCGGCGATCACGGGTTTGCGGCAGTCCGCGACGGCGGTGACCGAGGCCTGCATCCGGCGCACCTCGTTCAGGAATTCGGTGCGCGGTGCGGCGAAGGCGCGCTCGGCGAGCAGCGGCCCGAACGTCGGGGCCATCGCGGGCAGATCCAGCCCGTAGGAGAAGTGCTTGCCCGAGCCGGTGAGCACCACCGCGCGCACCTCGGGATCGGAGTCGAGTTCGGCGAAGATCAACGGCAGCTCGCGCCAGAAATCGGGGCCCATGGCGTTGCCTTTGCCCGGACCCGTCAACGTCACCTGCGCGATCTTGTCGCGGTGATCGACGGTAAAGGCCTTCCATTCGGTCATCTGCCCAGCGTAGCGGCCCTTCCCGGAGGTACGGACACCCATGTAAAAGGTCCGCAAAATATAGTGTGCCGCAGTGCCATCACCCCTCGATCGGACGGATTATTCAGTGATATGCCCCTATCCCCTCGGTATCCGGAGATCCTCGATTTGATGCGCACAGGTATGTCATGTTGATGCACAAAGGTCTCGGGCTGGACCGGTTCAATGCGTTGCCCCGCACGAGCGCGGTACACGCGCTGTACGAATGCTGCGGCCATGTCACGTGGTCCGAACGGCTCGCCGACGCGCGCCCCTATTCGGATCGTGACGCGCTGCTCGCGACGGCCGCCGTCGAAATTCTCGCGTTGTCCAGGGACGATCTGGATCGGTCGTTCGATTCGGTTGCCCGCGAACCGGTTTCCGAGCGTACGGCGCAGGAATTGGCGCGCATCACCCGCGATCGGATCGAGGGGATGCTCGGGCCGCTGATCGGCTATCCCGAATACTGAGCTGCCTGCCTCGCCGGGCGGCCATCCGCGAAGTTCCACCCGGCGACAACCCGGCATCGGCTCTACTCTGGTGCCATGGCCAGGTCGTTACCCACTGTCGCAACCCGGGTTTCGGACACGCTCATCGCCCGCGGCCACCACGGCGTGATCCTCACCCAGACCAAACCCACCCACACCGCCGAGGAGGCCGCGCAAGCCCTCGGTGTCGACGTGGGCGCGATCGCCAAATCGCTGGTGTTCCTCCTGGACGACGACCCGGTGCTGTTACTGGTGTCCGGCGCGCATCAGGTCGATCTGGCGCGCACCGGACAGCGATTACAGGGCGCGCTCACCCGCGCACCGGTCACCATGGTGCGCGAGGTCACCGGGCAGCCCATCGGCGGGGTCGCGCCCGTCGGGCATCCGACCAACCTGTCCACCTATGTGGACAACGCGCTGTCGCGGCACCGCGAACTGTGGGCCGCGGGTGGGCATCCGAATACCGTCTTCCGCACCTCCTTCACCGAGTTGGTACGGATCACAGCGGGCCTGGCGATCGACGTCGACTGACCAGCCGAATGGACCACACCGGAATATTCGCCGGACACGCGACGTAGGTTGGTTCTGTGGAGAGAGTGGACGATCTCAGCGGTATCACCGCCGCGCAGTTCCGCGCGGCGATGCGGCATTATCCAGCCGGAGTGACGATCGTCACACTCGGGCAGGACGACGGCCCCGTCGGTTTCACCGCGACCTCGTTCGCCTCACTCTCCGCCGAACCACCGTTGATTTCCTTCAATATCGCGCACACCTCATCGAGCATCGAGGCGATGTCGGCAGCCGATTCACTCGTGGTGCATTTCCTGGGCGAACACCAAAAACATCTGGCGCAACGATTTTCGCGCGACGCGACCGACCGTTTCACCGATTCCTCGCTGTGGACCCCCCTGGACACCGGCGAGCCGGTATTACACGGCACCCCGCTGTGGGTCCGCGCCACGGTTCACCAATTGCTCCCGATCGGCGACCACACCCTGGTCATCGCGCTGGTCACCAGAGTCCACGACAACACCGACGAACACCCCATCGCCGCCCCCCTGGTGTATTACAACGGGGCCTACCACGGCGCGCACGAAATGCGGTGAAATACTTTCACGTCGCCGAGGCGATGGTGCCGATTCCCAGGGCGGCGAGCACCCCGGCGCTGATCTGCTCCAAGCGATCTCGCACACGCGGCCTGCGCAGCAGCGTGACAGTCCGTGCCGCCGCGATAGCGACGAGTGTCAATACCGTTCCGCCGATGCAACATTCGATCGCCCCGAGGGTCAACGTGCCGGCGAATGTCACCCGGGTCAGGAACTGCGGAAGCACCGCCAGATAGAACAGACCCACCTTCGGATTGAACAGGCACGACACCAGCCCCGCGGCGAATGCCGAACGCGCCGGGATCATTCGGGCCGTCGCCTCCGAGGAGAACGCGGATCCGGCGCCCGCCGCCCGCCGATGTGCGAGCAGTGTACGAATTCCCAAGTACAGCAGGTAGATTCCGCCGATCACCTTCAGGATCCGATACGTCGTCGCGGACTCCTGCAACAACGTCGCCACGCCCGCGGCGACCACCGTGGCCCACACCATTCCGCCCAGCGCCGAGCCTAGGGCCGCGGCGATCGCCGGGCGCCGTCCGGACATCGCGAAGCGCAGCACGAGGAAGGTGTCCGGTCCGGGGGTCAGGGCCAGCAGGGCGCACAGCCCGATGAAGCCCAGCAGCAACGAGACGCTCACCGATCCACGGAAGCGCAGTTCAGCGGCGATGACAAGCGAATATTGGCGCGCCGACACGATCGGGGTGGGAGTTGACAAGGTCTCCGGACATCTGCCAACCTGGTGCCAGGTCATGAGTGCCAGCGTCAAGCCCCGGCTAGCTGGTCGGCAACCCTCCTCCGCGGCGGGGTGCTCCGGGTGACGACCGGGCCGTAGCCCGACCGGGTGCGGCAAGCGCGGACTCCGTTGATCATTTCCCCGGGGTCCTCACCCGATGGGATTTGTGATGACTGCCGTACTCGATTCCAGCTGCGCCCCGATCGCCCGCGTCTCCGGATGTGATCTGCGAGTTCCCTTGGTACAGGGCGGAACTCGTGAATACGCCAACTTCGACTACGCGGCAAGCGCGCCCGCGCTCGCCCAGGTCGCCGACCGGGTGAGCGAACTGCTGCCGTACTACGCCAGCGTGCACCGCGGCGCGGGCTACGCCTCGCGCATCTCCACCGACTGCTACGAGAACTCCCGCACCGCGGTGGCCCGCTTCCTGCACTGCGCCGACGACCAGGTCGTCGTGTTCACTCGCAACACCACCGATTCGCTGAACCTGCTGGCCTCCTGCGTACCCGGCGACACCGTGGTCCTGGACATCGAACATCACGCCAACTTCCTGCCCTGGACCCGCCACGGCCGCCGCGTGGTGCGCGCCGCGGACACCGTCGCGGAGACCATCCGCCGCCTCGTCGCCGAACTGTGCGTCAAACCGGCGGCGCTGCTCGCGATCACCGGTGCGTCCAATGTGACCGGCGAGGTGCTGCCGCTGCGCCGCCTGGCCGATATCGCCCATCAGTGCGGGGCCCGAATCCTGGTCGACGCCGCGCAATTGGCGCCGCATCGCCGGATCGACCTGTGCGCCAACGGAATCGACTACCTCGCGTTTTCCGGGCACAAGCTGTACGCGCCGTTCGGTGCGGGCGTGCTCGTCGGCCGCCGGGACTGGCTGGACGCCGCGGCGCCGTATCTGGCCGGTGGCGGCGCGGTGCGCCAGGTCTCCACGACCGGCGCGGACTGGGCGCCCGCACCCCAGCGCCACGAGGCCGGATCGCCCAACGTGTTGGGTGTCGCCGCCCTGGCCGCGGCCTGCGACGCGCTCGGCGCGATCGATGAGCGCACCGCCGCCGAGCACGAGCGCACCCTCGCGGAGCGACTGCGAAACGGGCTGAAAGCCGTTGCGGGCGTGAACTTCCTGCGGATCTGGTCGGACAGCGCGGACAGCGTCGGCATCGTCGCGTTCACCCTGGACGGATTCGAACCTGGTCGGGTGGCCGCCTACCTGTCCGCCGAATACGGCATCGGCGTGCGCGACGGCCGGTTCTGCGCGCATCCGCTCCTGGCCCGCCTCGGCGTGGACGGCGCGATCCGCGCCAGCATCGGACTGGGCACCTCCGCCGCCGACGTGGACCGTCTGGTCGATGCGATCGCCACCCTGGTCTCTCACGGCCCGGACTGGAACTACGCCTGCACCGACGGCCAGTGGAATCCGGTCCCCGAAACCCGCCCCGGCCTCACCCCGACGGCCACCACCGGCGCCACTCCCTGCACCCTCTGATCGCCCTGTCGTCTCCCCGTCATCCACACGTGTGCCACCCCGTCACCTCGGCATATGCCACTCCGCCATCCCAGCACGCTTTCGGGCGGGATCCACCGGAACCCCATCCATACCGGAGGTGGATTCACGCCGAAATCGTGCGGGAATGACGCGCAGGCACCCCAGGAACGACGTGCAGGTTCACGGCACCAGGTACCGCGCCGCGAGCTCCTCCACCAGCGGATCGTCCTCGGCGACCGCGTCGAGCGCCTCCAGGTCCTCCTCCACCGAGATCTGCCGGGGATCATCCCACTCGGCATCCGGAGCGCCGTCCTCGTTGAGCTGGCGCAGGAGCTTCTCGCGTATTCGAGCTTTCAGCGAATCGACCATGAACACCAGCATGCCGCATGCCTACACCGGCGTGAGCCAGGTGCCCCACGAGGTGTTACGCAGCACAGTGAACGCCGTGAGCAGTACGACCAGCACGATCAATGTGATCCGGCTCATCGAGAACGGGCGGGGCGACAGTCCGCGCCAGCGCCGCACCACCCAATCACCCCACCAGAGCGAAAAGCCGAGGATCAGCGGCAGCAGGAAGATATTGCTGTGCACCGCGTCCACGATCCGGCCTTCGGTCAGATCGTGCATCGCGCGCAGGCCACCGCACCCGGGGCACCACCAACCGGTCAGGGCGTAGAACGGGCAGATGCCGTACGAACCCTGGGAATGCGGGTCGTGGAAGTGCACCAGCGCCGCGGCGGCCACCGCCACGCCACCGACCAGCGTCGGCAGCCCGAGAGCTCGCCAGCCCGAAGGGCTTTCGGTCGGTCCGGTCGAATTCGGTGCGGCCCAGAGCCCGCCCACGGTATCCACAGCACCCACGGTAGCCGTCGCCGGCCGATGGCCGCCAGGTCGATCCGGCCACGTCCGACCCACCGCCGCCGACGGGCCGCCCGCTATGTGAGCAGCGCGCGCTCGACGATCGGGGCGGTCAGCACTCCGGCGAGCATATCGATGGTCTCGGCCCATGCCGTCACATCACCGGCCTCCACCTGCCCGTCCTCCACCGCGCGCTCGTGATCGGCGAGCAGGGCGAACAGCACCGTCGGCAGCCGCCGCAGCCGCCGCACGCGCAGCGCGGGAGCCAGCCCGGGCAGGCCGCGCCCGAGCCGGTGCATGATCACTCGCACCGAGGTGCGGCGCTCCCCGACCAGGTTGGCCTCGTCGGTCAACGCCGGATGGGTGCGGATCTGCTCGAGAAACCGCGCATAACACCCGATTCCGTGCCGGGCGCCCAGTTCGAACATCGGCACGACGAGGACCTCCAGCAGGGTGTGCACATCGTCCGGTGAGCCGTGCGACGAGAGCGCGCGCTCGGCCAGCAGTTCCAAGCGCCGCACCTCGAGCATCGCGATGCGCTGCGCGACCACGGCCTCGATGAGCCCGTCCCGGGAGCCGAAGTGGTACTGAACCGCGGAATTGTTGCGCTGCCCGGCCGCCGCCGCGATATCGCGCAGCGGCACGAACTGCCCGCGCTCGGCGATCAGCCGCTCGGCCGCGAGGATGATCCGCTCCCTCGCCGTCATTTCTGCCACATCATGCAGGTTAGCGGGCGAAGAACGATCTCTTGACAATTAAGCACAAGTTCTTAAGACTTCGTGACCGGAACCACACCGAGAGGAATTTCGAATGATCCTGGACAACTTCCGCCTCGACGGCCGCGTCGCCGTCGTCACCGGCGCGGGGCGCGGCATCGGCGCGGCCACCGCCCTGGGCCTGGCCGAGGCGGGCGCCGACGTCGCGATCGCCGCCCGCACCACCGCACAACTGGACGAGGTGGCCGACAAGATCCGGGCCCTGGGCCGCCGAGCGGTCACCGTCCCGTGCGACCTGTCGGACCTGGCGACCGTGACCGCGTTCGCCGAGACCGCCGCCGAGCAACTCGGCCGCATCGACATCGTCGTGAACAATGTCGGCGGCACCATGCCCAATACCTTCCTGACCACCACCCCGGAGTTCCTCGAGGAGGCGTTCCGGTTCAACGTGTCCACCGCGCACGCGCTCACCCAGGCCGCCGTGCCGCATATGCTGCGCGGGGACGGCGGTTCGGTCGTCAACATCTCCTCGATGATGGGCCGCAGCCCGGGACGCGGATTCCTGGCCTACGGCACCGCGAAGGCCGCCCTGGCGCACTGGACCCGGCTGGCCGCGACCGATCTGTCGCCGCGCATCCGGGTCAACGCCATCGCGGTCGGCTCGGTTCTCACCTCGGCGCTGGAAGTCGTTGCGCAGCAACCGGAGATCAAAAAGCAGATGGAGGACGCCACCCCGCTGCACCGCCTGGGCGAGCCCTGGGAGATCGCCGCGGCGATCGTCTATCTGAGCTCCCGCGCGGGCGGCTACATCACCGGAAAGATCCTCGAGGTCGACGGCGGCATCGAGAGCCCGAACCTCGAACTGGGCGTTCCCGATCTGTGAGGACATGGCATGACATATCGCGTAGTGCAGTGGAGCACAGGCAATGTCGGGCGGTGGGCGCTGCGGTCCATCATCGCCCGGCCCGAACTCGAACTGGTGGGTGTCTGGGTTTCCGGCCCTGCCAAGGCCGGTAAGGACGCGGCCGAACTGGCCGGACTGGATCAGCCGACCGGCATCCTGGCCACCACCGACGTACAGGCACTGCTCGCGCTGCGGCCCGACTGCATCGTGCACACGGCCATGGCGGACGACCGGCTGATGGAGGCGGTCGAGGATCTGAAGATGTTCCTGCGGGCCGGGATCAACGTGGTCTCCAGCAGTCCGGTTTTCCTGCAGTTCCCCTACGGCACACTGCCTTCCGAGGCGATCGACCCGATCGTCGAGGCCGCCCAGGAGGGCGGCGCCTCACTGTGGGTGAACGGAATCGACCCGGGCTGGGCCAACGACTGGCTACCGCTGCTGCTGACCGGCGCGAGCGAACGCATCGATAGGGTCGTGTGCTCGGAGCTCATGGACTACTCCACCTACGACAATCCGAAGGTGTTGTTCGAGATCATGGGCTTCGGCAGCGATCTGGACGATCTACCGCTGCTGCTGCAACCCGGCGTGCTCACCCTGGCCTGGGGCAGCGTGATCCGCCAACTCGCCGCCGCGCTCGATGTCGAACTCGACAGCGTGACACAGGAATTCGAACGCCTGCCCGCCACAGAGCAGCTCGAGGTCTGCGGCCGTGCGATCCCCGTCGGCACGGCCGCCGCACTCCGCTTCCGGATCAGCGGAATCCGCTCGGGGCGCGAGGTTTTCGCCCTGCAGCACGTCACCCGCCTGCATCCGAGCCTGGCGCCCGATTGGCCGCAACCCGCCGGAAAGGGTTGCTACCGCGTCGAAGTCGAGGGCGAGCCGGATTACCACCTGGACCTGCAGCTCTACAGCGACGGCGATCACGCCCGCGCCGGCGTGGTCGGCACGGCGGCCCGGCTGGTCGGCGCCGTTCCGGCCGTGGTGCGCGCGCGGACCGGCCTGCTCACCGCGACCGACCTGCCCCTCACCACCGGTCGCGGGCTGGTTTCCTGACCGATCGGTCGGCCCGGATCGGCCCTAGCACATCGGGCCGATCCGGCCGTAAGCAGGCACGTAATACGCACGTAACTGTTATCGCTCACATGAAGAAACAACCTCGAGAACGATAACAGCCGGGGATCAGAAGATTGCGGTACCGTTTACTCCAGGAGCTGATCGCACGGGTTCCCGGGCCGGGCAGGAGTACACGTCGTGAACATTCAGAGAGCGGTATCCGATCTCACGAATTCGACTGACGCGCATGTACATTCGGTTGCCACGGCATTGCGATCGCAGTTCATGGCTGTTGCTGCGCCTACCCGGAGCCGGCTCGCCACAACCGGATCCGGCCCGCGGAACGTCACCTTCGAGGGTGACCTGCAGGGGAAGTTTTCGTTAACACTCGACTGTCGTTGATCGATGAGTTGAGCGATGAGTCTGGAAATCCCCCCCGAGCTGCAGTGGCTGGCGTATCTCGCTGGTTCCTCGTGGCCGAAGGGTGATGAGGACAAGCTTTTCGCGCTGAGCAAGGATTGGTCGAATTCGGCTGATTCGTTGAACGGGATCATCGATCCGTTGCACGCGGCGGTGGACAGTGCGCTGTCCGGTTATTCCGGTTCGGGTGCGGATCAGATGAAATCGCAGTTCGATCAGTTCTTCTCGGGGGACAACTCGGTCGAGTCGATGGTGAAGGGGCTCGAGCAGCTCGCGGACTCGGTGTTCGATATGGGTTCGCAGACCGAGTACGCGAAGTTGCAGATCATCATCACGCTGGCGTTGATGGCCGCGGAGATCGCGTATGCGCTTTCGACGTTGTTCGGTGCGTGGGCGGTGTCGTTGATCGAGGCCGAGGGGGCCGGGATCATGCGGTTGATCGCGCGTGAGCTGGCTGAGGCGTTGGAGGCGCAGGCGGTCAGAGTGGCCGAGCGGCCGTTGTGGAAGTTGACCGCGATCGAGGCGCTCAAGCAGGGCGGGATCGGTTTCGGGGCGGATCTTTTGGCGCAGGAGATCGAGGTCGGTCAGGGGCATCGTCATGGCATCAATTGGGTGCAGGCGATCGAGTCGGGGGTGACCG